>DATNNO010000145.1:0-4690 GCA_035601775.1 Terriglobales bacterium
CTTCTTACGAAAAGTCTGTACCATCCGCTGATAAGTGATGTAGCGGCCGAGCACTTCTTCCATGTTGCCGCTTTTTTCGCCCGCCAGCAGCGTGGTCGTGTACATCTTCGGAAACACTTGCTGGGCGGCAAACGCATCTGACAGCAACTCGCCGCCTCTGACGCGCGCGCGTACGTTTTCGAGCAACTGTAACAGAGACTTGTCGCGCTGCCGCTTGATCAAAAGATCCAGCGCCGTCAGAATCGGCAGTCCCGCCTTAATCAGCGTCAGAAACTGCTGATTGAAAATCAGAAATGTGGACTGCCGCAGCCTGCCGCGCCGCCCGAACTGCCCTCCGCCCGCGTTGAGCAGGGTCCGGGGCTTGACCCAGTAGACTAGGTATCCCTGCTGCGTGAACCGGTCATGGACCTCCGCTTCGGAATATCCATGCTCCACCTGCTGCCGCAGATGGCCCTGTTCGTCGGCGACTTTGACCAGGAATTGTGCCATTCGCTATCGTCTGATTCTGAGTTTCTGTTTTGAGCGTCTGCTATCGAGGCGTCTCAGCCAAGTGTAACATTCTGTTCCCAAAGCGCTTACCGCAACCTGTCCATCTGGGTGGTACGCAAGTAACCGATCAAAACGCCGCATGACTAGCTATATAGTGGAGCAACGGGCGTCTCGCCCGTCCAGCAGTAATGGTGGCCGGGCGGGGACGTCCGGCGCTCCACCAGCACGTCCGATCAACGCCCGTAACTAGGGTCCCAATTGTCCTTCCACCGTCTCTACCCCCGGCGGAGGAGTGAACTGAAACCGGCTGTTGCTCAACTCCAGATTCTCTTTCCAGCCCGCAAAGCGGAACTCCGTCGTTGCCCCGTCCGCCTCCAGTAATACGATGCGGACAATCTGATCGGAGGGTGTGATCTCCAGTTGCACTTCGTTGGCCTGCCCTACCATCGCCTGCGGAACCCCTCGTAACAGGGTGTTCTCCGGGCTCAGAGGGGATTGATCCACAACCTTCGAAAGTCCCCGTAATTCATTCTCCAGCTTGGTCTTACCGAGCAAAAATGCCAGTGGCGACCGCAAATCGTCCAGCTTCTTGAGAGTCGTTTTCCTGAGTTGCCGCTCCGCTGGCAGGTAGAACCACACAGCCTGGCCGTCGCTGATAAACAGCTTCTCTTTCGGAGAACGGTATTCCCATCGCATCTTGCGCGGCTTTTTCAACCACAGGGTGCCCGATTCCACTCGCTCCGCGCCCTCGGCGCGGTAGATTTCAGTGAAGTCAGCTTGCAGGCTGCGGAGGTGGTTGTAGTGGTCGTCGACTGAGCGGGCTAATTGGCGGATATCCTCGCCTTGCGCGGGGATCGCGATCGCGACCAGCAGTAACAGACGAAGAGAGAAGCGGCAATTCAACGATGGTTTTCCCCTTTTCCGATTCTACTGCGACGGACTACGGGCCGCAGTGAAACATGTATGAATGTTGAGCCAGCCGTCATTAGGTTCTAGTGCTTTTTTAGTGCTTGAGTAAGACTCGTGGACATGGCAGACTCTCGAATTCTATGATGCGCCAGGCTGGAATTCGCCGGTTTTTGTCGGTCGCGTTTTTCGCCTCTGCCCTGCCAGTTGCTTCGCAGGAGACAAAACCCAGCGCGCACGCGCAAAGCGCAAGTACACAGAATGAACCGGCGGCAGCTTTCAAAGAGGCTGGGGACGACTTTCGGAAGGGCTCCTTCGATCAAGCAATCGCGAAGTACAACGAAGCGCTGAAATCCGATACTCAATCGGCGGAAGCCTACACCGGAATCGTTCGCTGCTATTTGCGGCAGGACAAAGTTCGCGATGCTGCCGAAACACTGGAAAAGGGGCTGCACGCGAAACCTTCAGATTCTGGCCTCAAGGTCGCGCAAGGCGAACTACTTTTCCGCCAAGGCAAGATTAGTGAGGCAGAGAAGATCTTCGTCGAGATGATCAACTCCGGACAAGCTCCGGCGCGAGCCTTCCTCGGTCTAGCCCAGGTCTCTTCTGCTGTTGCCATGTATGCCTGGGAGCACAGGCTCATTCTGCGTGCCCACGAACTTGATCCAAGCGATCAGGACATCCAGAAAGAATGGATGAGCACTCTTTCGCGTGCCGACCGCATCAAGTCCCTGGAATCCTATCTGTCGCAGCCGACTAGCGACGATGCCAACACCCGGCGCAATTTGAGTGAGTACCTCGAAGTGCTCAGAGCGCGGCAGGCTACACCGCGTGGTGCTTGCCGGTTAGTCTCCGACGTCACAGCCACAGAAACCGAACTGCTGCCGCTTCTGCGGGATGCGAGCCACCTGCGTGGCTTCGGCCTGCCGGTCACAATCAATGGGCAGAAGTCCAAGCTCCTGCTGGATACTGGCGCTGGCGGAATCACCGTGAACCGCAAATTGGCGGCCCGCGCCGGGGTCCAGCGATTGGCGGACGTCCGCATCGGTGGCGTTGGCGACAAAGGCGATGCCAAAGGCTATGCCGCCTACGCCGGCTCGATCCGCATCGGCAGTCTGGAGTTCCGCAACTGCCCAGTGGATGTTATCGACAAGCGCTCGGTAACGGACGAAGAGGGGCTTATCGGCGCGGATGTATTCCAACGCTTCCTGATCGAGATCGATTTTCCCGGGAGGAAGCTGCGACTGAGCCAACTTCCGGAAAGGCCGGGAGAGCCGCAGGTCAAGCCCTCTCTCGCGACTGACGAAGATGACTCCGGTTCGGAATCCGATCCTAATCCCGCTGGCGGAACCGGCAACGGCGCGAACCCCGCGCCGGTCCCCAAGCATTTTGATCGCTATATCGGTCCTGAGATGAGCTCCTACGCGCGTGTCTTCCGCTTCAGTCACATGTTGCTCGTGCCAACCAAGATCAACCACGCTCCAGGTAAGCTGTTCCTCATTGACTCGGGAGCCTGGAACAACATGATTACACCGGATGCCGCCCGAGAAGTGACCAAGGTTCACGGCGATTCCGACACGATAATTAAGGGTTTGAGCGGTTCAGTCAAGAAGGTTTACGAGACCGGCACAGTGGTGCTCGAATTCGGTTCCTTGCGACAGACAAATGAGGATATGGTAGCGTTCGATCTTTCTAACATCAGTCGCGATGTGGGAACCGAAGTCTCCGGAACGCTTGGATTCGCGATGCTCAACCTGCTGAAACTCAAACTCGATTACCGGGATGCATTGGTCAAGTTTGAATATGTCCCCAATCCGTGGATGCGTTAGCGCCGCTCGACCGTCCGGGACGTCGTCCTGTACAACGAATATTGCGATGTCCCGCCCGCTTTTTCCAGAAAGTCCGACGCGCCAAGGGTGTTTTCCAGCAACGGATTGTGATAGACGATCCACACCGGGCGCGGGGCTTGTGCCAGCGACCTCTCGATCTGCTGCACAACGTCGGACAATGCGTGCTCCGGCAGCGGGTTGAAGAGGTAGAGCAGCAGGGGATCGTTTGGAAATCCGAAATCGCGCGCGTCCGCCATCACGGATTCGATCTGCGCGCAGCGCTGCGTGGGACTCCGATACTCGCGTATGTTCTGTTGCGCCGCGCGGTGCAGTTCCGCAATCAACTCCACTCCCACAATCCTCATAAACGGATACTCCGAAGCCATCAGCAGCGTCCGTCCCTTGCCGGAACCGAGATCGATGAAGGTGAATTGCTCGAACTCGATAGGCAGGCTCACCATCATCTCCTGAAACACAGCCGGTTCCGTCGGCTGATAAGGGGAATGAAACAATCCCAGCAGCCGCGCGCGCCAGCTCACGGTGCCGCTGGTCGTGTTGACGCGATGCTCCCAGTCGTACTCCATATCGCCATAGCGCTGCCGCCGCCGCTCGGGCGTCGACTCGCGCACAAAGCTCCACAGTTTCCGGACCAGCAGGGAAGGCGCGTTCGCAGCGCCCTTCTCTTTCGCCTGCTCGTGCCACCAGCTGCGTAACGCTCGCCACAATTGTTGGGGGAAACTTGAGGACACGCCTGCATGCTAACAAATGGAGAAGCGGCGGTTATCTCTTAGCTTTCGGCTTTTAGCTGAATGCTAAATGCTAAGAGCTAAGAGCGCCTACTTCGATCCCGTCGCGGTCTGCCTCGGCGGTTGTGGTGGCGTCGCGCCCGGTGGAAGGCCCTTGGTGATGAAATAAATGCTTTTTGGATCCTGCACTTCAATCCGCCCATCCGGCATCAGCGTGTACGGCCGCCCCTTCGGATCAGCAGGCGCGCCATGGATAAACCCCGCGCGCTCCAGATCGCCCATGCTGGCCGGTAATCGTCCAGTTTGCTCGCGGTACTTTTCGACCACGTGCTCCAGCCGCGTCACGTCTTCATCCACTTGCAAGGCGAGCAAGTGGTCGACCGCGTTCTGGCGGATCTGTGCCTCTTTGGTGCTCTGGTAGGTCGTGAACCACAACATGCGCGCGGTGTCGAATTCGCCCGCATGCTGCGCCATCCGCGCCGCCAGGATGGACATGAATGGGTTGGTTACTGGAAGCTTCGCCCCTTGCGCAAATGCATCCGCCGCCTTGGCGTAGTCCTTCAACTCGGTGTAGTACAGAAATCCCAGGTTGTAGTACAGCCGCCACTGGTCGGGATTGTGCTCGATTCCGTACTTCATCAGCGCGAGCGCCGACCCCGGCATTCCCGCACCGCTGGGCGGTTTGGGAGCCAGAAAGTTCGCTCCAAACTGGTACGCTGG
>DATNNO010000146.1:0-21831 GCA_035601775.1 Terriglobales bacterium
CACTTTGCTGCCCATGAAGCGTTCGTAATCGGCGGGACGCAACAGCTTGCGATCGAGCCCCGGAGAGGAAACCTCCAGCACATACGAGTTGCCAGGAATCACGTCCTCCACATCGAGGATGGTGCCAACCTCCCGGCTCAAATTCGCGCAATCCTCGTGGGTCACGCCGCCAAGCTTGCCAGTTCCACTAGCGGCGGGCCCGTGAATCTTGTCAATCACAATGCGGAGCATGCGCGCCTTACCCGCTCCGCGCAATTCCACTTCAACCACTTCCAACCCGCTGGTAGTGGCGACCCGCTCCACAATCTCGCGCACCTGATCGAGCTCAAATCCCATGAAACCAAATAAGTTATCGGGCTGTTGGGAAGTTCGGGAAGCGCCGTAAACTAAAAAGTGGGCTTGCGCCCACTGGTGTGCTCCGCCAAAATCTGGTACTACACAACAGTTTCCAAGCACCAATATACGCCGCTCCGAGGCAAAAAACAAATCCCCCGCCGGCTTAGCGCAGCAGATCCCATGCCTCTTTGTACGCTCTGTACTTGCTGGTCGGCCTGGACGGATGGAGAAGAATCGCCCTCATTTTCCCCGTCATTCCAAGCGCAGCGAGGAATCCCTACCCCACCAACCATGCCGGCGGTAGGATGCGTCGCTTGAGCATGACAATCGTCGGATGCCCCATTTTTCGCGTTCTTTGCGAAAAGTGGGTGACGATGGCGCCGGCCAACGGATGCGCATTCTTTCGTGTTCCTTGCGAAAGCTGACCAACGACGGCACCGAACAGAGGGATTTTCTTAGTCACGGAAGCATTACCGTTCGTGACTGAGTTTCCCGCCACTTCGCTTCCACCAGAACCACGGAGGTTTCAATCTGGCGTTCGGGTATGCTCCAATATTTCTTGAGCAGCCGGTCCTTCTCCTGGGGGCCAACTAGTTGAAAGCCGTATTTTTCGTAAAAGCGGATCGCCCAGACCGCATCCGCCCACGTGCCGATCAACACCGGACCGCTCACCAGCCCACGCAAATGGGACAGCAGATGCCCTCCAAACCCTCGCTTCTGGCTGCTGCTGCGAACATAGGCGTGCCGGATAAGGGTCACGACCTGTACCTGCTGCAACCCCATTACGGCTACCAGCATTCCGGCCGCCTCGTAGCCCCAGAACACAACACCTTCCTCGACTTCGTGCTGCAGTTTCTCCCTGGACATGTACGGTTCCGTCCAGCGATCTGCAGGGATGATTCCTTTGTACGCCCGTGCGCCGTCGTTGATGATGGCCCAAATCAGCTCAAAGTCGCGGTTGTCGCAGCGGCGGATCATGCGTACTCAGCCTCCCGGCCCGGAATCTCGAAATGCATTCGCAGGAGCGATCATACTCGTTTGACCAGAAATCCCGTGAGGTCCGTGGGAAGGGCATGGCTTCAACAGGCTGCGGAAAAACGCGGGATTCGTATCAGGGTATGCCTTCAGGCATACCGTAAGTCGCTGAAAATGGGTCCGGCTTTAGCCGCTGGGGTTCGACGTTTCTCCATCAAACAGCATTTTTCAGCCGCCTGTTCAGTCGTGCCGATCAGGCCAACAAAAATGCGGACTTCAGCCCCTGAGGTAGCCGGCAGTTCATTCCTTACCGCGATCTCGGGTTCCCCATTTCTCGCGCTCTTTGCGAGAAGTGGGAGACGACGGACGGGTGACGGGTGGCCCGGCCTTTCGCGTTCCGTCCGAAGGCTGGGGCATTTCAGCCGTCGGAGAACAAAAATCCCCGCCCTGTCTCTCCACAAACCGGAGAGACAAGGGCAGGGCACCCTCGTGAGTAAGATCAGAAAGAAAGCCCGGGCCAGCCCCCTCTGCCCCGGTCCTTCTGGCCTAAAGTTGGAATCCAATCTGCCGCAAACGAAGTCCACTGCGCGTCATTACAGGGCGAGTAAAATCAGCAAGGAAGGCTGGGCCAGTCCCCAATCCTCACGGAGCTGACCAAGAAATTTTTCCATCTGTGCCGTAAAATCGCAGCCCGGACCTGCCAGGTCTTGGGTCGCTCTTGATTTCAACAAGCGGCTGTCCGTGAACGTTTGCGAATCGCAAGCCGTCGGCAGTCAGCGCTGCGCGGTCTGTACCTTTCTCATCTGTCAGCCAAATTGCGGGATCGTCCGGATCCATATCTATCGCAACGCCCGCGGCCGCGGGTGTTCCGATGGTCAATCGTGCGCGGCCTTGACTGTCGCGAAGGACGATTTTTTCCGCTTCGACGACACGGGGTGCCTTCTGTGCCCCCGTAGAGACAATGAGAGCGGCGACCAAGACGATCAAGAACACAATCGCCTTGAACATTCGGTTCTCGTTCTCGACCCGTTCAAGCCGTTTGGTTAACATCTCGATTTCAGTCGGCATCCTCATTTTGCGGTGCTCCACCTTTCAGCGAGATCGTACCACGGCCCACAGTACCCAGTGCGGCGGTCTTTGTAACCAAAAAAGCGGCAGCACCTCGTACGAACCGGCATTAGCGATAAATAGTTTCGCAATAAGCTGAACAATCCTATAATCGTGGCATGACCACGATTCACATAACCGTGCCGTTGACCTACGCGCCGCCGAATAACTACACGTTGTTGCATCATGCCGTCGTGTGGGTATCGAGGGTCGGGTGCCATTCCGCCACGCAAAACGGATTTACTGCTGGTGATGTTCTGGCCAAATTGGGCGCTGCCGGCTTCCCCGACGAAGACATCGAAAGGGGAGGGAATGAGCTACTTGCTCATGGAAGAACGACTTTTGAATCGGACACGATTGGCGAGGACGACCTCCGAAGAGTAGAGCTAATTTAGGCGACGTCTCCCAAAAAGAACGCAATGGCTGAGTGCGCCATTTTTGCCGTTCCTTTCGAAAAGTGGGGGCAATGCCGCTGCCGGCATGTTGACAGCTTACATGGACGAGAGCTTTAACCAGCGCACTATGTGCGTTGGTGGATGGCTGTGTCACGAACAACTATGGCGACGATTAGAAAACCAATGGTCTAAACGCGTTGCGCTCGAAAACCGCAGATCGGCAAGAATGGGACTGCCGCCGATCTCGCGCTATCACGCCTCCGATCTGGCTAACCTACAAGGCGAATACCGAGAAAAAAACGGCTGGACCATTGAGCGCCAAATTCAATTCGCAAAGAAATTGATTGATATTATCGGACGGTTCAAGCCTGTCGCGATAACCTGCGGCCTCTGGTTCAAGGACTTAATTTCGGCCTCGCCAGAATGGGATAGAGATCATCCGCAGGACAAGTGGGAATGGGCCGCTTACCGCTTATGCATGATGACATGTTTGAAACTCGTCCTGGATACGATCCACCGATCTCCACAGCTAGCCGGGGAGAAAGTCGCCGTAGTCTATGAGCACGGTAAGTTCAACAGTGCTGGCCAAAGCGCATTTGACTCCACAAAGGACAGCCCTAAATTTCCAAACCGTGACGATCTCTTGACCATGGCTCCCATGGATTGGCAGAATTGCGCGTTGCTGCAACCCGCTGATCTAATAGCCTACGAGGGATTCAAGTTGGTCGACCGGAGACCAGAAAGTGTGCGCGAGTTTCGCAAGTCGCTACAACGAATTATCGGCACTAGGCTCACAGTTAGAGCGCATCTCATCCGGCGTGAAGGACTCGTTCAAATGATGGAGAACCACATACGAGCAAACGCCGAACCATCCGAACGACGTCAATTGGAATAAGCGTCTTGGCCCGTCACAGCTGCCTGCCCAGTACCGATCAGTCTAATAAATAGCTGGCCCCAATTTGCCTCAACCGCTCCCCGTCTCTAGAATAGAGGTTAATCGTTTCCCGAGACAAAATATGATTCATTTTCCGGTTCCTGAGGCGCTCACTTTCGACGACGTGTTGCTGCTGCCCGCCCGCTCTGATGTGGTTCCAAACCAGACCAATACCCAGACGCAGCTCACGCGCAATATCCGCCTGAATATTCCGATCATCAGCGCGGCCATGGACACGGTCACCGAATCGCACATGGCTATCGCCGTGGCCCAGCAGGGCGGGATCGGGATCATTCATCGCAACCTGACCATCGAGCAGCAAGCCAACGAAGTGGACAAGGTGAAACGCTCGGAGAGTGGCATGATCGTCGATCCGGTCACCATGTCACCAGACGCGAAAGTCTCCGACGCGCTCGATGTCATGCGGCAGTTCAAGATTTCCGGCGTGCCCATCACCAAGAACGGAAAGCTGGTCGGCATTCTTACCAACCGCGACCTGCGCTTCGAAACCCGCTTCGACATTCCCATCAGCAAAGTGATGACCAAGGAAAACCTGATTACCGTGGCGGTCGGCACCACGCTGGAGGACGCGGAAAAGATCCTCCACGAGCACCGCGTGGAAAAACTTCTGGTGGTCGACGACAAATACAACCTGAAGGGCCTGATCACGGTAAAGGACATCCAGAAAAAACTAAAATACCCCAATGCAGCCAAGGACTCGCATGGCAGGCTGCGCGCGGCTGCAGCCATCGGCGCCACTGGAGACTTTCTGGAACGCGCCCAGGAACTGGCAAAGTGCAAAGTGGATTTGCTGGCCATCGATAGCGCCCACGGCCACTCCACCCGCGTGCTCGAAGCCATCAAGGCAGTGAAATCCAAGCTGCCCGAAGTTGATCTGATCGTGGGGAATGTTGCAACCTTCGATGGCGCATGCGAACTGGCCCGGGCAGGCGCGGACGCGGTAAAGGTCGGCATCGGCCCCGGATCGATCTGCACAACGCGAGTCGTAACCGGAGCCGGCGTCCCCCAAATCACAGCCATTGCCGAGGCTTATCGCGCCACCAAAGACGCCAACATTCCAGTGATCGCCGACGGCGGCATCAAGTACTCAGGCGACATCACGAAAGCGTTGGCGGCAGGCGCAGCCGCAGTAATGATCGGATCACTCTTCGCAGGAACAGATGAAAGCCCAGGTGAGTTGATTCTGTATCAAGGCCGAACCTTCAAATCCTATCGCGGAATGGGCTCACTAGGCGCGATGGCGCAAGGTTCAAGCGAACGCTATTTCCAAAACACCGACGGCGACTCCTCAACCGCAATGGGCGAAGAATCAAACCGCCTAGGAAAGCTGGTCCCCGAAGGCATCGAAGGCCGCGTCCCCTACCGCGGCTCCGTCTCAGTGACCATCCATCAGATGGTGGGCGGGTTGAGGTCGGGGATGGGTTATTGCGGCTGTGGGAGCATTCCGGAATTGTTGCAGAAGACTCGCTTCGTGCGCATCAGCGGGGCTGGCTTGCGTGAAAGCCATGTGCATGATGTGATGATTACTCGGGAAGCTCCGAACTATGCTGTCGAGTAGGCCCGTATTTTGAAAGGATTCATGTTTTTCCAACCCGTGGGGGAAGCTCGCTCTTGACCCCCGATCAAAAGCAGATACTCAAGACTTGGATTGCTGCGCTTTTGTGGATGACGCTGATCGCGATCGAGTCTACTGACACGTTTTCGTCCGAACACACGGGCCGATTTCTGTATCCAATACTCCACTTCCTCATTGGTCTAGATCTGGCCCGCTTCCAAGTGTGGCATCACTACATCAGAAAATCCGGCCATTTTGTGGGCTACTTTACCTTAAGTTTCTTCCTGTTTCGCGCCTGGCGTGCAACACTGCATTTGCCGTGGGCTCCGCGATGGGCGCTGCGTTGGGCTACGATTGCTTTCTTTATGTCCGCACTGGTCGCGAGCATGGACGAATGGCATCAGACGTTTTTGCCTTCACGAACCGGCGCAATCAGCGATGTTATGTTGGACGGTTGTGCGGCGTTGACGGCGCAAGTTCTGATATTTCTTTATCTGACCTGGAAACCGCGCAGTGTGAGCGTTGCCGGCGATTGAGTGCTCGCGCTCCGGATTAACTCAATACATTGCGTCGTACTTCGTGATCACCCACTCACCATCCTTGTTCTCAAGCGTGACCGAGAACAGCTCCTTGTAGGTTCCCGGCTGGCCGGAAGCGTTCTGGCGCTTGCCACGATAGTGCAGGATGCGAAGCGGTGGTGCATCTTCCCAGTCCACTACTTTCCAGGAAATCAGCGGGTGTTGTGCCTCGGAGTCGCAGATGAAGGCGGCGTACTTCTTGCGATAGTCCTTCCCCCATGTGGCCAACTGCTCACGGCAGTGTCCGTCGCGCATGGCATCAAGGTATTTCGCCGCCAAGCGCTCGGTTGAACGGTCACGCAAGGGGTTCAATGAGATGGAATTTGGAGTCCCGGAAAGGGGATCGCGGTCTTCCGAGCGGGAGAGCACCGGGCCCTGCCCGTTCAGCCACATCAGATAGCCAAAAAAGATCAGGAGAACGAGCACGCCCGCGCCCACCGCAATGCCGATTTGTATGCGGGAAAACTTCATATCCTGCTGCAAGTGTAGCGCGATAAGGAATTGGGGCTAGATTACCGCAGTGACCCTCACAAGGACATGTACGAATGGAAAAGCGCACCCCGCAAACCGAGAGGAAGTGCGCTTCTGAAGATGAATAGTTCAACTGCCAAGAAGTGCGGCTGTGGCTCAGTCTTGGTCGGAGCATTGCCGCTTCTCTGGGCTCAGAATACCTCCGGCCATTGCTGCGCGCGGTGGTAGATGGCGAGGATCACGATGGGTTCTTTGTCGATGCGATAAGCGACAACAAAAGGGGAATTCGAAATGACCAACTCACGAGTACCGGGTACCCGGCCCGGCCTTCCTGACATGGGGAATGAAGCGAGTTGTTGAACACTGCTGGCGATATGCATGGTGATCTGGGCGGCAACCTCTTTGCTGTTGGATAGCGCGATGTAATCGTGAGCCTGATCCAGTTGCTGAGTTGCCTGTTCCGTCCATTCGATCATTGATATGCTCGAATCATTGATATGCTCGAATCATCGGCGTGCGCGCCCAGTCCTCTTGAGCCGGTTTACAACCTCCTCATGGCTGACAACCCGGCCGCGCCGCATATCTTCAAGCCCCTTGCGCACGGGCGCGTCCTGGTAGGCGTGCAGCTGGATGTAATTGGTGATGGCCTCATTGATGAGATAGCTGCGAGGGCGGTCCTGGGCTGCGGCAAGCGAATCGAGCGCATCAATCTTTTCGGCGTCGGCACGGAAGCTTATGGTTTTTTCTGTGTTGCTCATAATGCGATAACTATAGCATGTATTATTTTGTAATACAGGCGATTATTCTTTGACCGGCGGCCTGCACAAGGACATGTCCGAATGGAAAAAGCGCACCCCGCAAACCGAGAGGAAGTGCGCTTCTAAGCATGAATAGTTCAACCGCCAAGGAGTGCGGGTAAACGCGCTAGTACTGGCCGTAAATCAGCACATCCAAGCAGCCTTTGGAACCCGCGGCACCCACGCTATCGGCGTAAACGCTGAGCTGTGTACCGGGAACGTCGTATACGCGGGTCATTTGCGAGTGAGGTGTCAGCACGATGGTGTCGAGTTGCGCCACCAGCTCTTCACCCTCGGTGAAAGTCAGCCGCAGAATAATGTTGGCGGTCGAATCGATGCGCTCATCCGTAACCAAGCGGATGCGGTCGTACATGCTGACATCGACGACGCCCAACAATTTGGTTTGTCCGCCGGGAATGGAGATTGAACCCACTGGTGTACGGAACGCCAGTACGTTCTCAAGGTTGGGAGTTAGATGAGGTTGAATAGGAGTGGGGGCGATTCTTGATGACGTTGCCATTGGTTACCTCCATATTTAATGCGCCCGAAAGGGCGTTGGATTTGTGTTCTACGCGATGGGGGAGAATAGTGCCCGCTAACAAACGGATTCTAGGTCTGGGCAGATGGAAAAACAATGCTTACGGATCAAAATATGCGGGTTACAGGACCAAAATGGGAATGCTGCTTTTGCGGAGGGCGCGCGGTGAATTTAACTTTGCGGCAACGAGATCGCTTTCAAGCAAGATCGTTCGTGGACGATGGGGGGCGAGATTTAGTTCACTGGCCCCAGATACTGGTCTAGCCAGTTGAGGGTCTCCTTGATTAGTTCGTTGCGCGGGATGTTGTGACTGGTTTCGTAGAGCAGGTGCTTCTTCTGTTCTTTCCTCGATCCCAGCAGGCGATAGAAAGGCTCCTGGGTCGATTCCACCGGGAAGAAGAAATCGTAGTGTCCATTTAGCATCAAGACGGGCTGTTTCACTCTTGAAATGAAGTTAATGGTATCGACTTCCGGAAGCGATCGATGGAAGTCAAGTCCTCCCAGGGCGAGGACACAAACCTTAATTCGTGGATCCACGGCGGGCACAATGGCCCCCATTTCCGCGCCCCAGCTGTAGCCGTAGTAGGCCAGCTTGCTGTGATCCAGTTCAGGACGCGTCTCCGCATAGTCGATGGCGCGCGAAGCGTCTTTTACCCACATGACCACGTGATCTCGCCAGTCGCTGGTTACGCTCGCTACATCTGTTTCCATGCCGTCGCCTCGTTCATACGTGCTCTTGTAAACGGGGTACAGCACTGCGCGGCCGCTCCTGAGAACGGCATCCAGAGCCGATGTGGTGTAGAGCGAGAACTTCCGTAGCAAGAGTGCATTCGATCCAGGAAAGAAGAGGACCGTCTGGAAAGGCGGCTTGGCTTTCTTTGGAAGGAACAGGTAGGCGATGGCGCGCTCGTTTCCGTATGCGGCCGTGTAAGTGATCTTCTCGGCTTTCCAATCCTCTTCGTCCTGGCCATAAGGCTCTACCGAGGCGTTCAGCGGTGTCTTGTCATAGGAATAAACGCCGCGGTAGGCCTGGAAGAGTTGGTCGGAGACTGGTTTCTCCTTTGTTAAATCGCGCCGGGGTGAAGGCATGGGATCGGTCGCGATTTTTGGAAGCGATTCCGGTTCGATGTACTTGACGCAACGGAACCCAATATTCGACGCGCGGAGAAAGGGCGACTGCGCGTCCGGGTCGATGAACATGTAGTTGGGCTCGTCCCAGGCTCCACCAAGGACGTAGCGCTTGCCGGACTCAGCTTCGGTCCAGATCCACTCCTTCACGTTGCCCGCCATGTCGTAGTTGCCCCACGGGCTCACGTTTGGCTTGCTGCCGACCGGCAAAATACCCGGTCCGCCGAAGTTGCTTGCCGGCACGATGAACGCCGCGGAAAAAGGTCCCGCAGCCCGATTCCAGTGATAGATCGTGGGCAAACTCTTGCCGGCAAACTCCGCATAAGCCGCGGCTTCGTACCAGCTGATCCCAGTCACAGGGAAGTCATCTTGTCCTTTAGGATATTCGCCCTGGATCCAGTCCTTCGGTCCGGGCCGCCCGGCACTATCTCGGAATAGCGCCATCGCCTCTTCCCACGAGAGACGTTTTCCATCTCGCTGGAAATCGATTTTCCAATACTCGCGTTTTTGATATCCACCCTGATCGACAAAAAGTTTGAACTGGCGGTTCGTCACTTCATACTGATCGATCCAATAATCCTTGAGCGCCAACTCCGGCATACCTTCGTAGCCGGGAATAAATAGTGTCTTAAAGTATTTTGCAGGCGAGACCCTCACCATTCCGGGAGGAATATTCCCCACCTCGTCGAGAGTGACGCTTCCCTCTACGGGCTCGTCGGGAGGCACCGAATACCGCGGAATCAGCGCGAGTGTCGTCCGCAAAACCGTACCGAACCCCGGTTTCTCGAACTTCCAGACGAACATCCCGCGCGGCTGGCGGGCATTCTTCAGCGGTGTTCTTCCGACTGATTCCCAGGGCGCATCTGCGTTCACGTAATCTCGGCGGTAGACGTCTACGCCGGGCGGCGTTGTCTGCAGCGAAAGCTGGTACGAAAGTGCTGGCCACAGCTTCGCCAGCGCCGGATCGCCGGAAATCGATTTCTCAGCTTTCACAGCGAGCGCGTAAGCGTCGGCAAATTTCCCCTGGTCCGACAGTTTCGAGATCTCCGGCAAAGCCACGTCGCGCGCCCAGCGAGCATCGCGGTAGCGCTTTACCAGCCAGGCCGTTCCGGTGCCAAGAAGGATGAGCGTCAGCAGGAGCGGCACCAGCACGCGCGGGCGTTGCACCTCTCTGACAATCCGTGCCGGGTTCAGCATCGCTCCCGACTCAGGGAACAGAAGGTCGCGACAGTTCTTGAGTGTCTGGGTGAGCTCGGCGCCCGAGGCGAACCGCGCAGTCGGATCCTTTTTCAGGCAGCGGGTAACGATGCGGCGTACTTCCGGCGGGACATCTCGTTTGACTTCGCCCAACGGCTTCGGATCGTCCCGCATGACGGCCGAAAGCAACGCGGCGCTGGATTGGCCCTGGAACGCTCTGCGGGCAGTCAACATTTCGTAGAGCACCGAACCGAATGAGAAGACATCGCTGCGTGCGTCGATGGGTTCTCCTTCAGCCTGCTCCGGCGACATGTAGGCCACCGTGCCCACGATCATCCCGGGGGTCGTCGCCATGCTTGCCATGGTCGCATCTTCGCCGCTCATGGCGGACGCGGAGGCGGCTGGTTTGGCGAGCCCAAAGTCCAGCACTTTGACCAGTCCGCTCTCGTCCACCATGATGTTCGCGGGCTTCAAGTCGCGGTGTACGATGCCCGCAGCGTGTGCGCGCGCAAGAGCGTCGGCAACTTGCAGGGCGTACCTGATCGCTTGATCGGTTGCCATACCACCGGGAGGAATCAATTTGTCCAGCGTCTGCCCGGCGACATACTCCAAGACTATGAAGTCAACGCCATCGTGCGAACCGATGTCATGAACCACGCAGATGTTGGGATGTTGCAGTGCCGAGATGGATTTCGCTTCTTGCTCGAAGCGCGCATGCAATTCTGGGTTGGAAGACAGATGAGCAGGCAGGACTTTGATCGCTACCGTACGCTGTAGCCTCGTGTCTCGGGCGCGATACACTTCGCCCATGCCGCCTGCCCCGAGGAGCGATTGGATCTCGTACGGCCCGAATTTTGTGCCAGGGGTCAGTGCCATGGATCATGGCGATTATACCCTCGGCGTCCGATTGTTCTTGAAATAGCGCGGCGGCAGGCTGAATTTGTTAATTCACCTAAGGCGTCCGTCCGACTATTCTGCGGCTGCTGCTCTTACTTGATTTTGTCTTCGCCTTCGGCGCCTGGGACCGGGTGTTCGACTCCCTGCTGGGCTTCGGCTTCTTCCATCGCTCTCTTGGTTTCGGCGGCACGCTTGGAGCGGGCTTCGCCACGCTTCTGGCGCTTCTCGTCGAGCAATTTCTCGCTGCCCAGGAGTTCGACGAAGGCATTGTCGGCGCCGTCTCCTTTTCGCCATCCGGTACGGATGATGCGGAGGTAACCGCCGTTGCGATCGCCGAAGCGCGGTCCGATGGTGTCAAACAGTTTGTCGACCGCTGCGCTGGTCATGAGGTAAGCCAGTGCCTGACGACGTGCGGAAAGGTCTCCGCGCTTGCCCAGCGTGATCATCTTCTCGACTTGGGGGCGCATGGCTTTGGCTTTGGGGACGGTGGTCTCGATTCGTTCTTCGAGGATGAGCGAAGTGACCAGGTTTCGCAGCAATGAGCGGCGGTGGCTGGTGTTACGTCCCAGTTTCCATCCTGCTACTTTGTGGCGCATGGAAAAAACCTCAGTTCGTTAGTGGTCGATCGTCCGAGACCGTCCCAGCTTGCTGACAATCCCAAACATCAGAAAACGCAGCGGCTAAAGCCGGGCCGGTTCCAGAGCACTTGCGATATGGCTAAAGCCATATCCTGATACGGATCGTGGTTTTGCTAGCCGCCTGGGACGGGTCAGAGACCCGTCCCCACACGATCTCGTGTTCAGGAGTGCCCTTATAGATCGTTATCGTTGCCGTATGCCGACGCCGGTAGAATCTGATTTGACGTTGGACCGGGCACGGCATTGCCTTGCTCGTCGATCTTCATTCCCAGACTCAATCCCATGGTTCCCAGGATTTCCTTGATTTCGTTCAGCGACTTGCGGCCGAAGTTTTTGGTCTTGAGCATTTCGGCTTCGGTCTTCTGTACCAGCTCGCCGATCGACTGAATGTTCGCGTTCTTCAGGCAGTTGTAGCTGCGCACGGAAAGCTCGAGTTCCTCGACCGAACGATTGAGGTTCTCGTTCTTGATCTCGGGCCTGCGTTCCTCGGACGACGTCGAGGTCTCGATATCCTCCTCGAAGTTGATGAAGATATTCATATGGTCCTTCAGCAGCTTCGCGGCCAAGCCGATGGAATCAGCCGGAGTGATGGAGCCGTTAGTCCACACTTCGAGGGTGAGCTTGTCGTAATCGGTGATCTGTCCGAGACGCGCGGCTTCGACCGTGTAGTTGCACTTACGCACCGGGGAGTGAACGGAATCGATGGGAATGAAACCGATGCCCAGGTCTTCGTCGAAATTCTTGTCGGCGGAGGTGTAGCCGCGGCCACGCTTGAGCCGCATTTCCATATCCAGTTTGCCGCCTTCGCTGACGGTGGCAACGTAGACATCCTTGTCGAGGACTTCAACGTCGGCGTCAGCCTCGATCATGCCCGAGGTGACCACGCCCGGCTGATCGGCGCGCAAATAGATGGCTTTGGGCGCGTCGCCGCTGAGCTTGAAGGGAATCTGCTTCAGGTTCAAGATGATGTCGGTGGCGTCCTCAACGACGCCGGGGATCGACTGGAATTCGTGCAGCACGCCTTCGATCTTCACCGCTGTGACCGCGGCTCCTTCGATCGAAGACAGTAGCACGCGCCTCAGGGCATTTCCGATGGTGGTGCCGAAGCCGCGTTCAAAGGGCTGGGCCCAGAAGATGCCGTACTTATCGGTGAGGGTCTGAGTATCGACCGCCAGACGTTTCGGTTTTTGAAAGCCTTTCCAAAGCATTGCGTTGTTCTCCTTCGGCCGTTTGGCTCAGTCCTGACATCCCTGAACTGGTCCTGGTTACGTTCAGGTCAAACGTCAGGACAGGCTGATCTGGCTCGAAATGTGGACCAGAAAATCTGTCGTTGGTCGTTAGTCTTTAGCCGCTGGTCTTGACGAACGACCATCGACCGACGACTACCGACTATTTACTATACAGTTCTACGATCAACTGCTCATTCACCGGCAGGTGGATGTCTTCGCGCTTGGGCAACGACAAAACTCGTCCCTTGTAGTTGTCACGATCGATGTCCAGCCAAGTTGGTGCGTTCTGGTGGCTGGCGAAATCTTTCGCTGGCTCGAGCATTGGCAGCTTCAGGCTGCTTTGGCGAACCGCGATCTCTTCACCGACACTCACCTGGTAAGAGGGAATATCGACCTTGTGGCCGTTGACGTGGATGTGACCGTGGCGCACCAATTGGCGAGCTTGACGCCGTGACATGCCAAAGCCGAGGCGGTAGACCACATTGTCCAGGCGGCGCTCAAGCTGTTGCAGGAGGAGTTCGCCGGTGACGCCCTTGGAGCGCGCCGCCTTCTCGAAATAGTTGCGGAACTGGCCTTCCTGGGCGAAGTAAATGCGCTTGGTCTTCTGCTTTTCGCGAAGCTGCAGGCCGTAACCCACTATTTTCGATTTGCGGTCCTTGCCGTGCTGGCCAGGAGCAAAATTGCGCTTCTCGATGGGACACTTATCGCTAAAGCATTTGGTGCCTTTGAGGAACAGCTTCATGCCCTCGCGGCGGCAGAGACGACAGACGGGATCAGTGTAACGTGCCAAGTTGCTTCTCCTTTAGATGACCGGTTTACAGGTTTGGCTTCACCCTTCGTCCCGGACGACATTGTTGTGCGGTAGAAACGTAGCTAGCTACGTTTCTACAGATCGAGAGTTAAACTCTACGGCGCTTCGGCGGACGGCAGCCGTTGTGCGGGATCGGCGTGGCATCCTTAATGTTACGCACCTCGATGCCAGAAGCAGCCAACGCGCGAATGGCGGACTCGCGACCCGAACCGGGACCGCTGACCCGCACCTCAACGCTGCGCACACCGTGATCGCGCGCCATAACGGCGGCGTTCGACGCCGCTTGCTGCGCGGCGAATGGCGTTCCCTTGCGTGACCCGCGGAATCCCAGGGAACCGGAGCTCTTCCACGAGAGCACGTTTCCGGCCTGATCGGCGATCGTCACAATCGTGTTATTGAACGAAGCCTGGATGTGCGCAATGCCGTGGGAGACGTGCTTGCGCTCCTTCTTCTTGAACGTCTTCTTCTTGCCCTTTTTCTCTGGCGCCGCGGGGCCGCCTGCTGCTACTGGTTTTGCCATAGTGTCGTCAGTCCTTGGTCGTTGGTCTTTGGTCTTTGGTCGTTTCCTGTAACGACTAAAGACTAACGACCAACGGCGGTTTTATGTCTTAGTCGCAGTCTTCTTCTTCGCTGCCACTGTGCCTTTGCGCGGACCTTTCCGGGTTCGGGCATTGGTGTGCGTACGCTGTCCGCGGACCGGCAGATTCCGGCGATGACGGTATCCCCGATAAGAACCGATTTCGATGAGGCGCTTGATGTTCATCGAAACTTCCTTGCGCAGGTCGCCTTCCACCAGCCCTTCGCCCTCGATCACCTGCCGGATGCGGTTGACCTCGTCCTCGCCCAAGTCTTGAACCTTCTTCATCGGTTCCACCTTGGCCTGATCGAGAATGCGGACGGCGCGCGAATTGCCAATGCCGTAGATATAAGTCAGCGCGATATTGATGTGCTTGGTGCGCGGAAGGTCGACGCCTGCAATACGTGCCATGTTTTATCCTCTATCCCTGGCGTTGCTTATGTTTGGAAGTCTCGCAGATCACTCGCACCACACCCTTGCGGTGAATGACCTTGCACTTATCGCAAATTTTCTTGACTGATGCCCGGACTTTCATAAATTCAGTTCCCAGTTGTCAGTGGCTAGTTGCCAGTTCTCCTGACCTAGCCTGACTTTCTCAAAGCGTCATTTATATCGATAGACAATCCGCCCGCGATTTAGATCGTAAGGCGAAAGCTCGACCGCAACTTTGTCTCCCGGCAGAATCCGAATGAAATTCTTGCGCATCTTGCCCGAAACGTGCGCCAGCACCTGGTGCTTGTTTTCGAGTTCGACTTTGAACATGGCATTGGGCAGCGGTTCAACCACCGTTGCCATCACCTCAATCGCGTCTTCTTTGCTCATCGACTCCTTAAAAAGCTCTTGGCTGTTAGCTCTTGGCCTTTTGCTAAAGGCCGAGAGCCAACCTTTACTGCGTCAAAATCACTGGACCTTCTTTTGTAACCGCTACGCAGTGTTCGAAATGGGCACTGCAGCTTCCATCGGCGGTTACCGCCGTCCACTTATCGTCTAACACACGGGTCCCGGGCTGGCCAAAATTCACCATCGGTTCAATCGCCAGAACCATGCCCTCGCGCAACCGGGCGCCGTGTCCCCGGGCACCGAAGTTCGGTACTTGCGGCTCTTCATGCAACCGGGTCCCGATACCGTGTCCCACGAACTCGCGCACCACGCTGAAACCGTTGGCTTCAACAAATTCCTGCACTGCCGCGCCCACATCCCCGACCGCATTTCCAACTCGCGCTTGCTCAATGCCTTTGTACAACGAGGCTTCGGTGACCTCGAGCAGCTTGCGAACTTCCGGTTTGACCGAATCGTCCACCGGAACCGTGATCGCAGCGTCGCCGTAGTATCCATCCAGGACTACGCCGCAATCGATGGAAACAATGTCACCCGCCTGAAGCACCCGTTTTTCCGACGGAATGCCGTGAACGATCTCTTCGTTCACCGAAGTGCAAAGCACGCAAGGATAATTGTAGTAGCCCTTGAATGCGGGCTTCGCGCCCAAGTCCTTGATCTTCTTCTCGGCGGCCCGCTCCAGATCCATGGTCGTGGCGCCCGGCGCTACCAGCGCACGAACGTGATCAAGCACTTCCCGAACGATGCGGCCGCTGTTCCGCATCCTTTCGATTTCGGCCGTCGACTTACAAACAATTGCCATCCCGATGCTCTACCACCCAGAAAATCTGCCCGGTGACTTCGCCAACTTCCAAGTCGCCATTCACCGAAACCAGGCGACCCTTCTGCTCGTAATATTCCGCCACCGGCCGGGTCTGGAGGTCATATTCCAGCAGACGTTTCCGGATCACTTCCTCGCGATCGTCGCTGCGGATTATCAGCGGAGAACCGTCAACATCGCAAATGTCCGCGACGCGAGGTGGCTGGAAATAGACGTTATAGATGTGTCCGTTGGAGAGACAAGTCCTACGCCCGGTGAGCCGCTTTACCAATTGATTATAGTCCACGTCGATGCGGATCACAATTGGCAGGCACTTGCCACCACGTGAGTTGTCAAAGAGCTCGCTCTCAAAAAAAGCATCCAGCCAGCCGGCCTGTTTGGCCGTGCGCGGGAATCCGTCAAGGATGAAACCGCGCTCGCAATCCGCGTCCGCGAGACGGCAAGCCACCATGTCGCACACCAGATCGTCGGGAACCAGTTCGCCGCGGGCCATAATAGCCTGGGCTTGCACGCCCAACTCGGTGCCGCGCTGCACGTTGCCCCGCAGAATGTCTCCGGTGGAGATCTGCGGGATGCCGTAGTGTTCGGCTATCCGCTTGGCCTGCGTACCCTTACCGGCGCCCGGCGACCCAAGCAACACAATTGGCCCGATGTTTTGCGAGGTCTCCATCGAACTGACTCAACTACGTTCCCTGCTTCCAGGCTCACGGCGGTCAGCTCCATGACCACCCGCCGACCGGGCGGTACGGCAACCTCTAGCCCCCTATGACCAGGTACGGCGGCCGCGAATACGTCCGCTGCGGGGCGTAAATCCATCGTAATGGCGCATGATAAGCTGCGCTTCAATCTGCGTCACCGTGTCCATCGCCACGCCGACCACGATCAACAGCGACGTGCCCCCGAAATAAAACGTTACTCCCAGACCGTTTGTAACCCAGGCGGGCAAGCGCTCGAAAAATGCCCCGACCGGTCCATACAAATGGTTCAGATGGATTCCCGTGATCATCCACTCGGGAATGAAGGAGATGATGATCAGGTAAAGCGCACCCACCAGAGTTATCCGAGTCAGAATCTCATTGATGTGATCAGCGGTACGCTTGCCCGGCCGGATGCCGGGAATAAAACCGCCATACTTCCGCATGTTGTCGGCAACCTCGTTGGGGTTGAAGACAATTGACACGTAGAAATAGGCGAAGAAGATGATACCTACAGCGTACAGAAACGTGTAAAGCGGTTCACCCCACCCCAGCCAGTGGATCAGGTCGCCAAAGTACCGGTTGTTCTTCAACCCCTGACCTACCATCTGCGGCATGGTCAGGATCGACGAGGCGAAAATCACCGGCATCACGCCGCCGGCGTTCACCCGCAACGGCAAGTGTGTGGACTGGCCTCCCATGACTTTGCGCCCGACGACGCGCTTGGCGTACTGCACCGGAATCCGCCGTTCGCTGCGTTCGACGTAAACGATAAACGCCACCACAAGGATCATGACGCCTACCAGCATCGCCATGGCGATTGGTGTAAACGGCCCCCATGCGGCGTTCTTGGTCTTATCGATCAGGTCGGCAACCCCGCGCGGGAGGCCTACCACGATGCCGGCGAAGATCAGGAGCGACATGCCGTTCCCGACGCCGCGTTCGGTAATCTGCTCGCCCAGCCACATGATGAACGCGCTGCCCGTGGTCAGGGTCAGCATGGTCATAAGAATGAAACCGGGGCCCGGGTTCCCTACGAAATCCCCGCCGCTTTTTTCCAGGCCGATCGCGATCCCAAAAGATTGAACCGCACTGAGGATTACGGTCAGATAACGCGTCCACTGCGTGATCTTCTTGCGGCCCAGTTCGCCTTCCTTCTGTAACTTCGCCAGCGGCTCATAGACCACCGTCAAGAGCTGCAAAATGATGGAAGCAGTGATGTAGGGCATTATGCCCAAGGCGAAAATGGTCATACGGCGCAGTTGGCCACCGGAGAACAGATCGACAAACCCCAGCGCCGTGCCGCGGTTCTGCTCGAAGAACTGCTGCAGCTTGTCCGCATTCACACCAGGGGTGGGAATGTGCCCACCCAGGCGGTAAACCGCCAACAGGCCCAGCGTGAAAAGAATTCGCTTGCGCAGGTCGGGGATACGAAATACGTTGGCTAATTTCTCGAGCATTACTGCAAGACCTCAAACTTGCCGCCAGCTTTGGTTATCTTCTCCTGAGCTGACTTGGAAAATTTGTGCGCGTGCACGGTGAGCGCGGTCGAAACCTCCCCGTCGCCCAGGATCTTGACCGGGTGCTTGGTTCTGATGATGCCGGCCTTCCGCAAAACTTCGGGAGTGATCGTGGTTTCCCCGAGCGCGGTCAGTCTTTCCAGATTCACGACGTTGTATTCCTTGCGGAAGATGTTGGTGAAGCCGCGCTTGGGCATGCGGCGATGGAGCGGCATCTGGCCACCTTCAAATCCACGCATCATGCGCGAACCGCTGCGCGAACGTTGGCCCTTGTGTCCGCGGGTGGACGTTTTGCCCATGCCGGAACCCATACCCCGGCCGACGCGCTTCTTGTTCTCGTTCGCCTTCTTCGGTGCTCGAATATTCGAGAGATTCATAATTGCTCATCCCTGCTGTGTACAGACGTAGCTAGCTACGTCTCTACGAAAAATTGCGCTATAGCTGGACGATCTCGACCAGATGCGGGACTTTAGCCACCATTCCGCGAATGGCGGGGTTGTCGGGACGCTCAATCACCTGGTTCAGCCGCGTGAACCCCAGTCCCTTGACCACCAGCTTATGTTTTACCGGGGCGCAAATCGCCGAACGCACCCACTTCAGATGAAGCTTTCCGCCGCCCGCATTCGATTTCTTTGCCGTCATTCCAGACTCCGTCCTACAACTCTTCTGCCGTCTTGCCGCGCATGGCGGCGACATCCGCCCGGTTCTTCAGTTTCTTAAGCGCATCGAACGTCGCCTTGATGACATTGTGCGGGTTGGTTGTCCCAATCGACTTGGTAAGCACATTCTGAATACCCGCCGATGTCATGACAGCGCGCACCGCTCCGCCCGCAATTACGCCCGTGCCTTCGGGAGCAGGCTTCAGGAGCACCATGCCCGATCCGAAACGCCCCAGCACCACGTGCGGAATGCTGGTTTGGGTGAGGTTGATCCTCATCAGATTCTTCTTCGCCGATTCAATTCCCTTGCGGATGGCCTGGGGAACCTCCTTCGCCTTCCCTGAACCGTATCCAACGACGGCCGCACTGGGATCTCCCACAACCACCAACGCAGCAAAGGAAAGATTCTTGCCTCCCTTGACCACCTTAGTGACCCGGTTAATTGCCACTACCTGGTCTTTCAATTGGTAGGAACCCGCATCGAGCTTCTTGATGACTATTGGCATTCTGTGATTCTCGTTTCTTCTCTCCGCCGAGCTTCGCCCGGCCCGGCCGGGTCAAAGACCCCGGTCCCACACAAAACTTAGAACTGTAATCCGGCTTCGCGAGCCGCGTCAGCCAGGGCCTTCACTCGACCGTGATAGATGTAACCGCCGCGATCGAAAACGACTTTGCTGATCCCCTTGGCCTTCGCCCGCTCTGCAATCAGCTTGCCCACTGCCTTGGCCGAGGCCACGTTTCCGCCGGTGCGCTGCTCGCCCTTCTTGCCCTCGGCAGAATGCGCGAAGACTACCGTGTTGCCCTGCATATCGTCTATCAGTTGCACATAGATGTGGTTCAGCGAACGATAGACGTTCAGCCGCGGCCGCTCGGAAGTTCCGAGGATCTTCTTGCGGATACGCTCGTGTACGTGCCGCCGGTTTATGTTTTTCGATGTCCGCGTAAGCATTGTTTTGGTCCTTTGTCGCTGGTCGTTAGTCGCTAGTCAAACCCACGACCACAATCTCTCACAGCTTCTACGTCGCCGATCAAAGTCCATTCGCCAGAAAACAGTCTTGGCTAACGACTATCGACCAACGACTATTTTGCCCCCGTCTTGCCCACCTTCTTCTTCAAACGCTCGCCGGCATAACGCACGCCTTTGTTCTTGTACGGATCGGGCGGGCGCAGGCTGCGCATTTCGGCGGCGACCTGTCCGACTTTCTGGCGATCAATCCCGGTGACGCTCAGCTTGGTCTGCTTGGGATCCACTGTCGCTTCAATGCCTGAAGGCAGCGGATATTCGATCAGATGAGAGTAACCGAGACTGAACACCACCGTGCTCTTGCCCTTCATTTCGGCGCGATAGCCGATGCCGACGATTTCCAAGTCCCGAGTCCATCCTTTGGTGACGCCTTCGACGGCGTTGTTGACCAAGGCGCGGGCCAGACCATGGACAGCGGCCTGGGAATCATTTTCGCGCACCGCCAGGAGATGCCCGTCCTGCTGCTGTACTTTGATTCCCGCGGGCAGTTGCGTGTCCAACTTGCCCTTCGGACCCTGCACGGCAACCGTGTTGCCCTCGATTTTGACCGTAACTCCCTTAGGGAGCGGGATCGGTTTCTTTCCAATTCGTGACATAGATTCAGCTCTCAGCCTTCGCTGTAGAAACGTTGCTTGCAACGTTTCGAGACGCAGCAAGCTGCGTCTCTACCAAACTTCACAGAGCAACTCGCCGCCCAAGCCTTGCTTGCGCGCTTGGCGTCCGGTCATCACGCCGCGGGGCGTGGTGAGAATGTTGATGCCAAGACCGCCCAGCACTCGGGGAATCTCAGTACGCCGCACATAGACGCGACAGCCAGGCCGGGAAACGCGGTTTACATTCGAGATCACCGCTTCATTGTTGTTGGCGTATTTCAGGTAGATACGCAGGATCTTGTGCCCTTCCTCCTCCGTCGCCTTGAAATTGGAGACATAGCCCTCTTCCTTCAGGATGCGGGCGATCTCCAGCTTCAGCTTGGAGGCGGGAATATCCACCTTCTGGTGCCGGGCGCTAATCGCATTGCGAATTCGCGTCAGCATATCTGCGACCGGATCGGTCAACCTCATGCGTTCCTTCTCCTCAATCGCCCGTTTGCTTCAGCCATTCTTGCTTTGCGCCGAAGAACCCGCGACGACATCTTCCGCCTAACCTCAGGGCCAAACCCCGCGTCGTTAGGCGATCGTTACGACACAGCCTGAAGCCGTGCCCTTCCCAACTACCAGGACGACTTCGAAACCCCAGGAATCTCTCCACGCAGCGCCAATCCGCGGAAACACAGGCGGCAAAGGCCGAACTTGCGCAGAAAAGCGCGCGGACGCCCGCAGATCTGGCAGCGATTGTGCTTCCGCGTGGAAAACTTGGGCCGCTTTTCTTTGTTGTCGCGCGCCGTCTGAAACGTCTTTTGGATCTTCGCGTCCTTAACTCGTTTTGCTGTAGTCATGCAATCCTTTAAAGAATCTTTGTCGTCGAACTGTGAAACCTTGAAACTATGAAACCTTCACTGCGCCCGGAACGGCATGCCCAGATGACGCAACAGGGCTCGCGATTGGTCGTCGCTGCGGGCTGTCGTCACAATGGTGACGTTCATGCCCTTCTGCTTGTCCACCTTGGCATAATCAATCTCAGGAAAAATCAGCTGGTCGTGCAAGCCGAGCGTGTAATTGCCACGGCCATCGAACGACTTCGTCGAAACCCCTTTGAAATCGCGCACACGGGGCAACACAACATTCACAAGCCGATCGAAGAATTCATACATACGGTCGCCGCGCAACGTGACCATGGCGCCAATCGCCTGCCCCTCGCGCACCTTGAAGGCCGCGATGGACTTCTTGGCCCGCGTCACTACCGGCTTCTGACCTGTAATCTGGCCAAGCTCATGCACCGCCGGATCGAGCACCTTGGCATTCTGCGTGGCTTCGCCCACACCCATGTTGACCACGATCTTATGCAGATGCGGCACCGCCATGGGATTCTTAAAGTCGAATTCCTTCATCAGCGTGGGCGCAACTTCCTTCTGAAAGCGCGCCTTCAGCCGCGGCGTTTCTTTAGCGCTATGACGCGCCACTGCTGGAGCTTTCTGCTCTTCCTGCTGCCC
>DATNNO010000147.1:0-23050 GCA_035601775.1 Terriglobales bacterium
GTACCAGGGCGCTTTCGCAGGATTCATCGTCAGGTTGGGATTGGAGGGCTCCTCAAGCGGCGCGCTTAGCGTGATGGACCAGATCATCAAAATGATGGTGACGATGATGGCGGCGAGGAATTCAATGCGCAGGAGAAATGGCCAGACGTGGATCTCTTTCTGCCAGCCGGGACGGAACGGCCACGTCTTGCGATGATGAGTTTTCGCCATCGCGGGATTGGTTTCGAGTTCACCGATCAGTTCATCGTTGGCCTTCGCCTGCTTCCACGCCAGATAAATGTAGAAGGCCAACAGCGGGATCAAACCCACGATGGGTACATTGTCGGGCGCGGAACAGATCTCCCAAAGTTGTCGCCAATCCATAGGTGCTCCTAACCAGGGGACGTTGCAAAGCAACGTCGCTACCGCACTTCGCATTTACTGTAGAGACGTAGCTGGCTACGTCTCTCGGCCTTCGCCTAAGCGCTACGGCGAGGCTTGTCCGCTTCCGCAGTTAGCATCACGGGTGCTGGGCCGGAGATGCCGCCATCTTTTCTTACGCGCCAAAAATGCACGATCATCAGAACCGATGCCACGATCGGAATGCCGATGCAGTGCCAGATGTAGGAACGAAGCAAAGCATTCGCATCCACGATTGAGCCGCCCAGCAGACCAAAGCGAACGTCGTTATACGGCGTCATCCCCAGCATCTTGCCGAAGGGGCCTTCGTGGCCCAGCAGCGGCGTGGCGCGAGCCATGTTCGTTCCCACTGTGACCGCCCAGAATCCGAGTTGATCGTCTGGAAGCAGGTAGCCGGTGAACGAGAGCAGTAGCGTAAACACCAGCAGAAGCACGCCGATGTTCCAGTTGAACTCGCGCGGCTTCTTGTAAGAGCCAGTCAGGAAAACCCGGAACATGTGCAGCCAGACTCCGATCACCATCAAGTGCGCGGCCCAGCGATGCATGTTGCGCAGCAGTTTGCCGAAGGGAACATCGTGCTCCAGATAGAGAACGTCACGAAAGGCCTGCACTTTGCTGGGATGGTAATAGAACATCAGCAACACGCCAGTGAAAGTGAGCACGATAAATAAGTAGAACGTGATTCCGCCCATGCCCCAGGTATAGCTGTAGCGCACCGCGTCGCGATTGATCTTCGCCGGGTGCAGGTGCAGGAAGACGTTCGACAGCACGCCCAACGCACGGTTGCGCGGCGTGTCGTCATGCTTGTGGCGGAAGATCGAAGTGTAGACCTGAGTCTTGGTGGGGTCTTTCAGGCCTTCGATCTGCTCTTTGGCTTTCGCTGGCATATCGGTCTTGAGCGACTGGACGTCTTCTTTCACTCCAGCCTTCACCCGTGAGAGCAGGCCTACTCGATTGCCGTTCTTGCCGTTTCCATTCTCTTCAGGCATTGGTTCCTCTTGTCGTGCTTCTCGATGCTGCAAACCAACACGGGCGAGGGCGCCCGCGCCACACAATCCGCTACGCTCGCAGGAAAGCTCCGTCATCGTTGAACTGAGTCGGCTGGCCTTTTGGCCACTGATATAGCCGGGACACATCCACCAGAATCTGGCCATCGGGCGCAATTTCCACGCGCGCCCGATCCATGGGCCGCGGCGCTGGACCCTCGAAATTGACTCCTTCACTGTCGTATCCGCTGCCGTGGCAAGGGCACTTGAACTTGTTCTCACTCGGCTTCCAATCGGGAGTGCAGCCCAAATGGGTGCACCGCGCGTAGATCACAAAGATGCGATCCGGCGTCCGGTCCACCCAAATGCGGTATCTCTGTTGAAACTTTGTGTCCACTCCCAGACCGTACTCCTCGGGATAGCCGATCTTGAAGCTGGTCGCGGGCTCGAACAAAGTGCGCGGCAGAAAGAAACGGAAGAATGCCAGGAACCACGCGACCAGGAAAGCGGCAACCGCACTCCACACCAATCGGCGGCGCTGCTGATTGACCTCACTATCTTCCGGGCCGATCGAGGCGATCCCTCCGGCTGATGCGGCTCTCGATGTTCCGACTGCGGGCGTACCGACGTATGTGCTCGATGTGCCGCCGCGGGACACGGAGGCAGCCGCCGAAGCGGTTACGGCCGCGGCTGCCGCAGGCCGAGGGGTGGCAGGAGTTGGCGTTGCCGTCGCTGCAGCGGGAACCGCTGCCGGAGTTGCCGCAGGTGTGACTGGCTCTCCGAGCAAAGCGCCAATTTCAACATCGTTGAGAGCGGGCAAACCTTTGCGGCCCCGTCGCGCCTGTTCAGCCGCGATGGTCGACTTGCTCCACTTCCTCCCCTCCGCAACCCACTTGGCGACGTCCGCGCTAATGGCAGCCCCGGACGCGACCGCCGCTGGTGGTGCCGTGGCAGCGGGAGGCGCTGGAGTCGAAGAACTCGGAACCGATGCCGGAGTTGACGGAGGCTCAGCCGCCGCGCCCGCACCACCCACCTCCCAGGACATCGGCGCACCAGCTTTCAGCGCTACAATATCGGCATCGCTGAGCAGAGGCAAGCCTTTGCGTTGGCGGTAGGCCTGCTCCATCCCGATGACCGAATTATTAAGCGCATTCCGCGGCAACGGCGGAAGATGCCCCAGAATGCCACCCGCTTTGGCGGACTCGTCTGCCATCCGACCTCACTCCTTTTTTCTGCGCTTCTATTCTAATTCTCTTATTCTCAGTCTGCAGCGGCAGCGAGCGACTCCGCGCCGCGTTCTCTTCCCAAATCAACACCAATCGCAGTAGCCACCAAGTCGGCCAACGCTGCAACGAATGTTGGCGAATCGTTTAGTCCTGATGTCATCTCGAACTTCCTGATCCCGAGATGCGCAGCTTCGCCGCGGGCTTCATGGTCGATCTCTCCCAGCGTCTCCACATGATCGGAGACGAATGATATGGGCACGATGCAGACCTCGCGATCTTTTTCCACTGCGAGTTCGCGCAACGCCGTGTGCAGTGACGGCTGCAGCCACTTGCTGGCCCCTACCTTACTCTGATAACAGAGCCGGTAGCGATTCGCCCATCTCCCGCGCTGCATAAGCAGTTCGACCGTCTCTTCGATCTGCCGTTGATAAGGATCCCCTTTTTCGATCACGGCGACAGGAACGCTGTGCGCGCTGAAAACGATCTCTGGGCACTCAGGGTCGGCGAATCGTGCCAGCGCCTCGTCTATTTTCTCGACCAGCGCCTGCAGGTAAAGCTCGTGACGATAGAAGGTCTCGATGCGATGGACTGGGATGTCTTCCCGAAACTGCCGTCGCCACTCGTTGAGGCTGCTGCCGGTGGTAGTGCTGGAATAGTGCGGATAGAGAGGAAGCAGTACCACTTCGTCACATTGGGCATCCCGAAGTTGTTCGATGGCCTGCGCGGTGAATGGATGCCAGTAACGCATGGCAACGAAGCAACGCGCGTCCACGCCAGATGCCACCAGCTTCAACTGCAACGCCCGTGCCTGCTGTTCGGTAAACCGGCGTATGGGCGAGCCTCCACCGATGGTCGCGTAATGATGCTGGACCTTTCTCGCCCGCGTACTGGAAATCAGCTTGGCTAGCGGTTTACGGCCGATGCGGGCGAAAGGGAAATCTATAATATCGGGGTCACAGAACAGATTGAAAAGAAAAGGCTCAATCGCTTCCAGCGTGTCAGGTCCGCCAAGCTGGAAGAGCACCACACCTATACGCCGTGTTGTGTAAGCCATTCCCCCGGTTTCCTTGCAGAAAAAGGATGTTACTGAATAGTGGAAGGTTTAGTCAACGCAGAAGTGACTCTTCGCGACCCGGGACGTGCAAAAAAAGATCGAAGACGGACTTCTTACGCGTGTGAAGATTCTGCCACAGGTTGGGCGCCAGCCCCCGACTCCATTGCTTCGATAATGAAATCGGCAAACTCGGAGGTGCCTGCTTTGCCGCCGACGTCACGAGTAAGCTTTTCGCGGGTGCGATAAACATTTTCCAGCGCGCTGCGAATCTTGAGCGCCGCGTCGTGCTCGCCGAGATGGCGCAGCATTAGCAAGGCAGAACGCAAAATAGCGGTTGGATTCGCCAGGTTCTTCCCGGCAATATCCGGAGCCGAACCGTGTACCGCCTCAAAGATGGCGCAGTGATCGCCGAGGTTTGCGCTGGGGACGAATCCCAGTCCGCCCACGAACGCGGCGCATAGGTCGGAAATAATGTCGCCGTAAAGGTTATCCATCACCAGCATGTCGTACTGGTACGGATTCATGACCAGTTGCATGCAGGTGTTGTCCACGATGTGCTCGCCATACGTGATCTCGGGATAGTCCTTGGCCACGTTGCGGGCGCAGCGCAGAAAGAGCCCGTCCGAGAGCTTCATGATATTGGCCTTATGAATGGCGTGGATCTTCTTACGCTTATTCTTGCGAGCGTACTCGAAGGCGAAGCGGGCAATGCGAGTGGAGGCTTTCTCGGTAATGATCTTGAGACTCTCGACCACGCCGGGAACAACTTCGTGCTCGATGCCGGAGTACAGGCTCTCCGTATTTTCGCGCACGATGATGAGGTCGACCTCGGGATAGCGCGTGGGAATGTGAGGCAGATTGCGAATGGGGCGGAAGTTGGCGTAGAGCTCGAATTTTTGCCGTAACGCGACGTTGATGCTGGGAAATCCGCCGCCGATCGGAGTAGTCACGGGCCCTTTGAGCCCAACGTGAGTGCGCTCGATGGATTCCGTCAGCTCTTTCGGTATGTATTCCTTGTATTTCTCAAATGCCTCAGCGCCGGCCATGAAGGTTTCCCATTCAAACTTGACGCCCGTGGCTTCGAGGATGCGCACGGTGGCTTGCGTCACTTCGGGGCCGATGCCGTCGCCGGGAATGAGGGTGATCTTGTACGCCATATCCTTAAGAGGAGCTATCGGCAAGTGCGGTCAAAACTGTAGAGACGTTGCTCGGCAACGTCTCAGACCGCCGACAAACCCACTTGTGTCATTCCGAAGAGCGAACGCGACGAGGAATCTGCAGTTTTCCCTGGCCCCGCGAAGAACCCAGATCCTCGCTTCGCGACGGATGACAACAACTGGGCCTCGGTCAGCAATCCGAAACGTAGCAGAGCTACGTTTCTACAGCGTGCTCAACTCTTGGCCACGGGCTTGCCGCGAACTTCCGGTTCCTTACCCTTGAGCAGGTCCTTCAATTCGACCATGAATTCCTGTACGTCCTTGAAGTCCAGATAGACCGAGGCGAAGCGAACATAGGCCACTTTGTCATACCGGCGCAGACGATTCATGATCAGTTCGCCGAGTTCGCTGGTCTTGCGCTCGCGCTCCGCCGATTCGATCACGAAGCTTTCCGCCTCATTCACAATCTGTTCCAACTTGCCGATAGGAACGGGGCGCTTTTCGCAGGCCCTTAGCAGTCCATTCAATACTTTTTGGCGGTCGAATTTCTCGCGCCGGCCATCTTTCTTGACCACCATGTAAGGAATCTCGTCGATGCGCTCATAGGTGGTGAAGCGCTTGCCGCACTTCAGGCACTCACGGCGGCGGCGGATGGAATCGGCTTCTTTGCTCTCGCGCGAATCCACCACTTTGTCATTTGCGAACCCGCAGAAAGGACACTTCATGGCGCTTAGATCATGGACCCGACTGATTGTAGCAGGGACAAGACGAGCAGTTGTGGGACGCAGGCCGCATCAGGCTGCCGGAGGCGAGGGCGAAAGCTCAGCGCGGGCCTCCTCCTGTTCACTCTCTTCCGAAAGCTTTCGCAAGGACAGCCGCTCCCGGTGAGCCAGAACCAAGCCGACGGGAACCACGGAGACGAACGTGGCCAGCCATAGCAGAATCCCGCAACTCGCCGCCAGTTCATGCGACGCATGGAAAATATGCTGGAGCGCGGAAATCGTCGCCAACTGCGAGCCTCCGCCCACTCCGGGCAACTGGATCAATGAGCCCAACATGCTGGAGCCCATCAGCAGCAGAACTTTGGATACCGTCATGTGCTGGAGGGGTGCCCCATAGGCATGAGTGACCTCGCGATACGCAAGCGCTATGATCCACCACATCAAAACCGACACGCCCGACAATTGCAGAAAGGAAAGCGGACTGTGGATGGTGTCCAGTCCTCCGTGGAATTCGCGCACTCTCTGCGCCACGCGATGGCCAAGACTCGCAGCCAGGTGAGAGAACCGAACTTCGATCCAGGCGGCCAATGCTTCTCCGTATTTCGCGACCAAAAGAGCCGCCAGCGCCAACCCCGCCACCAGAGCGACCAGCAGAAAACCTCCTACGCGAAGCCGAGGATAGATTTCGGGGTTAGGCAGAAAGCGCAGCTCAGTCGGAAGGAAGATGGCGAGGACCATCAGAACCGTGAAGCCTCCAACGTCGAAAATGCGTTCCACAGCCCAGGCTGCCATCTGCGAGGAGAAGGTGAGGTTTGCCCGGCGCGCAATCAGGTAGGGGCGAATCAATTCTCCCGGACGTCCCAGCAGGGCCAGGCCGGTGAACCCGATCAGCGTCGGAGGAATCAGCCCGATGGTGGAAACTTCCTTGCGCACCGGTCGCAGGAAGATTTTCCAACGCAGCGCACGCAGGAAATAGCTGACGTAGATCAGCGCGACGGCCTGAAGAATATGTCGCGGGCTAATCTGTCTCCATTGACCCCAGAAGGTGGGCCAGTCGAAGTTTTTCCATGTCCGGAACTGCATGTAAATGAGGGCAACAAGAATCGCCGTGACGACCGCGTAGACTAGGATGCGTTTCTTGCTCATTTACCCGAGGCGCTCCGAAACGTGAGAGCCGAGAACCGCAATAATTCAAGGAAGCCCCCATGCCAAGGTAAACGACATGGAAGCAAGAATCAACGTAGCCGGCTCCCGGCACTGTCCTAATTGGGACAGTATCTAGCTCCGATGGAGTGACGGGCGTCCCCGCCCGTCCGCTGAGATTCACATGGGCGAGACGCCCGTGCTCCATTAACGCTCAACATTCAGCGCGACACTTGCTGGGCTGTATCTGGGAGCGCCGCTCGTTTAACTGTCGGAGCACGGCGTGTCGGACCTTTGTGGTAACTGGCGGTCTTCACCGCTGCCGCTTTGCGCTCCGCTAGTTTCTTGCGGTTGAAATCACGGATAATGCCGGCAACGTAAGCCTGAGTTTCATAATACGGTGGGACGCCGTGGTACTGTTCCACGCGCTGCGGGCCGGCGTTGTAAGCCGCAAGCGCTTTGATCAAGTCAAAGTTGTAGCGCTCCAGCAATTCTCGCAAGTATCGAGTGCCGCCTTCCAGGTTGTCTCCAGGATCGAAGGAGTTGACCACTCCCAAGCGGGACGCAGTTTGCGGCATCAGTTGCATCAAGCCCTGCGCTCCCTTGGATGACACCGCACTCGGGTTGAACCCGCTTTCAGCATGGATCACGCTGTTAATCAAATCCGGATCAAGGTGGTGCCGGCTGCTAACAGCATTGATCACTTCGTTCATCGGCTGCGAACTGTCAGGCATTTTCCCCGCGGCCGGAGCTGCCAAGTCTTTCTCAAAGCGATCGATTTCGATGGTCGGAACATCCACATACCCGTCGCGGCCGGCGTCCAAATAAAGACGCGTCACCGAACCGACTACCTCCCGCCGCTCGTGGCGAATGGAAAAACCGTTGCGTAACACGGCGAGATCCGCCCCGTTTGCAAACAACGGCGCCCCCAGAAGACCAAGTACAAAAATCAGTTGAGCCAGTAACTTCATATGAAGAATGAACGACGTCACCAGACAAACTTGCAGCCCCTAGACCCCTACGCGCACGCCCAGGACCTGCTCAATCGCCGCCGCTACTCCGTTCTGGTCATTGGCCAGAGTCACTGCCCAGCCTCTTCCGCGCAACTCCTCCGATGCATTCCCCATGATAAATGGCAGTCCGGCGAAGGCAAGCATTTCAATGTCGTTATAGTTATCACCAATGGCCATGACCTGTTCGCGGCGGACGCCACGGTACTTGGCCCATCGCTCCAGGGCGTGACCCTTGGAACACCCCTGGTTCAGCACATCGACGATCGAGAGATCGCGCACTGGATATTCGGTGCGCAGGACGGTGATGTCTTTTTCCAGTCCACTCGCCGCCAGAACCGCGAGGACCTGATGCATGCGCTCGATCCGCCCGCAGAACATGGCCTGAACCGGATCGGTGGTGAGAGAGTTTTCCAGGGGAATGACGAAATCGATATATTGCAGGTTCTTCTCCAGCCAGCGCCGAATGCTCTCGTTCAACTCGCGCATGTGCTCGAGCACCACGGCGCCTTTGCTCTCGATATCGAAAGTCAGGACCGTGTTCCCGCGAAATTCCCGCATCGTGCCGCAGAGTTTGCGGCAGGTCTCCGCCGGAAGCAGATCGCGATGAAAAGTCTCACCAGAGAGCGACCGAGTGATGGCGCCATTCGAGCTGATCAGCCAGAGATCGAAGCCCAGTTGCTGCGCGATCGGCAGAGCAAACTGGTGCCGCCGCCCGGTCACCAGTATGACTTCGACGCCCTCCTGGTGGGCGCGGCGCAGCGCTGCCAAGTCCACTTCTGAGATCTGAAACTCTGGGTTGAGCAAGGTGCCGTCGATATCGGCGGCCAGCAGATGGATAGGAGGTCTCACCATGTATGATCTTAACATTCGGGTGTCAAGCTTCAGGTGTGACGTAGACGGTGTTAATCACTGCGGGGTCGATTTCCGCACCGATCCAAAGTATGAATTTTGAGGAAGTCAAAACTCGGTTCTTGTCAGAAAATTCCATGGCCGACGGCAGCAACTCGTACGCTTGTGGACTGCTGGCGAAAGCGAACGAAGAATCTGACGGTGAATGGGGATGTGTGCATCTTTCCAAAGAGAAGATTTTGGAAATCATGCTTCCACCTCATCTGCACGGACAGGACGAGCTAATCCCGAGATCGGGGTTAACCGTAGCTGCTGCCATCAAAAAGGCGGAGTCCGCTAGCTACCAGTCCAGAAAGCCTAATTGCTGGAAAATTATAGATTTTCACAAGGATCGGCCCCTCTCCTGTGTTTTTCTTTCTGTGCGCCCTATTGATGCCACGGATTATAGAGACTTGGTTGGGTGGGAAGGATATCTCGTGCATCTTGATGGTCTCCATCGGTTTCTAGCGTGGGGGTTATCGAACAGGCTTGAATCTGAGAAAGTTCTAGCATGGGTGGCTGGCATGTCCGAACAATAGAGAGTCAGTGGTGGGACGCTCGCGCCTACATTGGCACGTGCTATATTGCGCATCAAAGCATGGGATCGCTAATTTTCTTATTCTTTCCCTGGGGTCTGATTCTGCAGGCGGTGGCCATTGTTCACTTCATCCGCCGGCGCCCGGATGGCTATTGGCTGTGGATCATTATTTTCTTCGGCGGTCTCGGGGCGCTGATCTATATCGCCGCCGAGGTCATCCCCGATGCCGGTTTAGCGCGCCAGTCGTTCAAAATGTTTCCCCGGCGCAGGAGGATTCACGAACTCGAGTCAGCCATTCTGGACAATCCCTCAGCCGGGAATTATGAGGAACTGGCCGATCTGTACCTGGAGGAAGGGAACTACGCCCGCGCCCGCCAGTGCTACGACAAGGCAATCTCCTCGCGCACCGACTCGCCCGACCCGTTTTATCGCCGGGGGATGGCTGCCACATTCATGGGCGACTTCGCCGCGGCCCTGCCCGATCTTGAACGCGCAGTTTCGCAGGATCCCAAGTACGACTTTCAACGCGCCGCCGCACTGCTGGCCCACGCTTACGCCAACACCGGCCAACCAGACAAAGCCGAGGCCTTGTTTCGAGAGGTCACCAAACTCTCCACTTCCTCCGAGACTTACTACAATTACGCCTGCTTCCTGGCGGATCAGCAGCGCAATGCCGAGGCCCGCGAATGGGCGCAGCGCATTCTGGACAAGAAGCCAACCATGCCCGGATACCTGCGCCGCCGCGAGCGGCCCTGGTTCCGCAAGGCAGCAGCCCTGCTGAACCGCTTACCAAAGCCAATGTAGGCGCGGGCGTCCCGCCCCTGCAAGGACTAACAAAAAAACGCTTAATCAAGAGCTACCGCGATCCAGCGACGAAGATGTCTCGCGTGTTCGCCTAGCCGCACTCAGGCCGCGGACGCACTCTCCGCAGCCGAGACGATGGCCAATTCGCCGGTGGCGGTTGGTGTCAGCAGCGGCCAGCCCCGGCGCAGCACATAGTCAAGCCACGCGCCGGCCATCTGCGAGGTAAGGACGGCCGTTAACACAAGGGTCGTGTAGAACTTCGGGCTGATGATCCCGGCATCAAATGCCACGCTGGCCAGTACGATACCTGGTCCGCCGCGGGCGTTGGTCGTGATCGCGAGATTGATCAGATCCAAACCACGGAACCCTGCGCAGCGCCCTGCCAGGGATACGGAAAGAATCTTGACGACACAACTGCCGGCGATGAAAGCGGCAATCATCCACAACGACAAGCCGTGAACCAGGTCGAGTTTCAATCCCACAAGCGCGAAGTACGCAGGAATAAAGAAGGCGAACGAAACCTTTCCTATGGCATCGAGCGCCTCCGAGAAAAGTCTGCGCTTCTTATGTACCACCGCGAAGCCAGCCAGAAAGGCGGCAAATACAACGCTGACATCCAGTGCCCCGGCGACCACGCAATATCCGAGCAGAACTGCAATCGCATAGCCCACGGGCGAGTGTTTCGCGATAACGTTGAACCGTGACTTGTTGATTCGCTTCACCATCCGGGGAACGATCGTGAGCCCTAGCCCGAAGAATCCGATCGTGGTGATCAGGTGATACGACATTTCCCGCGGGTTGAGCGCGGTTTTACCGGCCATCGCTGTTGCCACGGCCAGCGCCAGCCACAGCACGATGTCCTCCAGCACCGCGACGCCGAGAACCAGTCGTGCAAAGCGGGTGTGGAGTATCTTCAAGTCCGCGAAGATCTTCGAAACCACCGGAACGGACGTTACGGCGACCCCGACGGCGAGAATGATGATCAGAGAGATGCGATTGCCGTTAGGACCGGCGAGCGCGGGTCCGACAAGCCACGGACCCAGCACTAGCGCAAGGATGAATGGTATGCCCGTGCCCACGATGGCCAGCCAGCCCACTTCGCGGCGCTCTTCGCGGCTGAAAAGCTGGCGGGTTTCCGCACCCGACAGGAACATCAGTAGCAGCAAGCCGAGCCAGTAAATAAAATTCAAAATGCTTGCTTCGTGCTTCGTGGCTTCCATCAGCCCTGCCGCGAATGGCAATCGGCCGATTAGAGCCGGCCCCAGTACGACGCCGGCCAGGATCTCGCCGACCACCCTCGGCTGGCGGAGTTTCACGAAAAAATAGCCGAGCAACTGCGCCAACCCGACCAGAAGTAAGAGTACGAAAAGAATTGAAGTTAGATCGGAGTTTGACACGCTTGCTCTCTCCGCTGCTTAGATGCCTTCAGCGTGAGAGGGTTGGTCACGGAGGGGCAAAGCGCTGTTTCGAGAGGTCACCAGAATCTCTACTGAACCGCTTATCAAAGCCAATGTAGGCGCGGGCGTCCCGCCCGTGCTAGCCGACGAAGCTCAGCGGGCCCGTCTGTCCGCTGCGGCAGGCAGAACGGGGACGCCCGCGCCTGCATGGCAAAGTAATCAGAGTTTTGCTAAGCCGTCGCGAGATAGTCTCTCAACGCACGCTGCGTTTGAAGATCGAGAGCTTCGCCAAATTGAGTGAGATCTTGAATCAGGAGATGCGGGTCCATCTGCTGAAAATGTTCCTGAGCCAGACCGAAAACGCAGCGCCGAACCAGGTTGTACTCTTCCACCAAGGCCATCGCCGTGAACCCCTGCGCCTGCCGCAGGCGGCCATGTTGCTGGGCTGCTTTCATGGGCGCGGTGGTCATATCCTTCACGTTCAATTTCATGACCTTCATGGCTTCTTCAATCAGCGGCACGATGGGAGCTGTTCGTTTCCGGGCAGGTATTTTGACCCGCTTGAGATTGGGGTCCGCTTGGCTGTGGGCCAGCCATTGCTTACGAATGCGGCTACGATTTTGCTTCAGCAGAATGGTGAACCGCTTCGCCGCGCTTGCAGGACGCGAAAGCTTGCTCTCGGGGCCGGATGAGCTGCGCTCCAGTTGCCGGTTGATCTCTTCCAGTGCCCGGCGCAGGGCGCTTTCGACTTGGCTCGAACGTCGGTCGCCGCGGGCGACTCTGCTAACATAGGAAGGATCGACCCCAAGCTTGCGGGCGATTCTTACGTAAAGGCCGCGATAAAGGGTGTGCGGAGAATGTATTCCCGGGTTTAAGTTTGTGCTAGAATTGTCACCGGACATGACAGCCTTTCATGAAGACTCGCGACAAGATGCCGCTTAACGCGAGTGTTAGAACGGCCGCGTTAACCTCAGTGTAGCAGGCGCGCCATGAGCAACACAAGAGATCCAAAGCTTGAGTGGGCGAAACGGATCCTCGCTCTTCGCCGCCGCCTCCAAGTGAGCCAATCTGAGCTGGGTAAGCAGATGAACGCTTCTGCCATGGCGGTCTCCCGCTGGGAGCGCGGCGTTCAGGAACCTCCGGCCAATGTCTACATTCAATTGGGTAATCTCACCGGAGATCCGGAATGTTGGTATTTCTGGGGGCGGGCCGGAATGCACAGCGAAGATCTCATGCGGGTTTTGCCCGCAGTCAGGTCGCGATTGCGCAAGGACCGTGTGCCCAGCCTGCAGGTGGTCCAAGCTGGAGCGCACGCATCCAGGCGAGCGGATAACCTGGTGGCGATTCCCGTTCTGCCCGTCGTAGCTGCGACTCATGGAGGGAAGGGAGACCCGGTCGATGCCCTCGATCAGGCCCATCCGGAATCGATGTTGGCCGCGCCCAGCGATTGGTGTCCCAACCCAGCCCATACCAGTTGTCTGCGAGTTCACGGCCGCTCCATGATGCCGCTGATTCACGACGGTTACATCATCGTGATCGACACCTCGCAGACCAATCGTCTCAAGCTTTATGGTCAGATCGTGGTGGCAGCCCACAAGGAGCAAGGTTTGATCGTATCCCGGTTGCAACGCTTTGATCACACCGAGGTTCTGGTCCCGGAAAACCGGGAGTATGAGTCGACTGCTTTTTCCACCAATGGATGGCGGATCGTAGCCAAGATCCTGTGGTGGATCGGGCGGCCCGCTTAAGGTCGTTTTACGGGCAGGTGCAATCGCCTCCCGAGCGGACACTCAAGCGGTACCCCGCACGAACCATCCTTGGTCAGATCTTCTGCCTCCGCCGTGTTATTTGGGCCCTCGCTGTTTGCTCTGCAGCTTCTGCTGCTGGCTTGCGTGTTTTTGCTCCATTTGCTGCGTCTGCTGCTGGTGCCTCTGTTCTACCTGCTGCTTCCTCGCGTCATTCGCGTTCTTTTGCGCTAGCTGTTGGTGTTCCTGTTCCTGCTTCTGCTGGAGTTTCTGATGGTCCTGTTCCTGCTTCTGGTATAGCTTGCTCTGCTGTTGCTGGTATTTCTGGTCCAGTTTAGCGTTTCCCGTGTTTGGAGCAGCAGGACGTTCGTGCGGTTGAATATCCTTAGCGTGGGCTGGAGCAGGGGGCCGAGGAACGTTGTTCGCCGGACGACCAGCCTGCTGGTTGCCCCGCGGTTCAGCTCCTCCACGATTGGCAGGGGGATGGTATGGCGCACCTGCCTCTTTGGCCGGTACGACGGCACGGTCTCGAAACGCTCCCGGCTTAGGAGTAGCCGCGATGGGCGGCTTGCCATGGTTCGCCGATGCCCGTAGTTCTGGATTAGCCCGGGCAGCCTCCACATGTTGAGTCTGTGCGGCTACCGGAGGGATGTGTCTCTCACGTGCCGCAGCTTCTTCTTCAGGCCTCGGACGCGCGCTTATCCCACCCTCGCCGCCGTTGTAGCTGACCCGGTTCACCGTGGTGTTGTTGATCACCGTGGTGTTGTAAACATTGTGAATGTTAGTGATATTCACGTTGTTTACGGAACGATTGTAGAAGAAGCGTCCATTGTCCCAACGTCCACCTTCGTAGCCTTCACCGAAGTAACCGAAGCCGTAACTGATCCCGCCGTAGAAACCGACCCGCGGACCCCAGTAGCCTTCATGGAAAAGAAATGCAGCCCCGCCCCAACCCCAATAGCCTGGGGTCCAGAGGAAACCGACTTCCGGCGCCATCACCCACGTACCCGGCACCCAATAATAGTCGTCGTCGCCGTAGGCCCAGTAGCCCGGTGTCCAGATATAGCCTTCGGCGGGGCAAGGGGGCTGCTCGTAGACGGGCAGCGCCGGCGGACCGATTGTTATCGACACGCCGATCTGAGCGAACGATGCGGCGGGCAGCACCATGACCATCACAACCGCGAAAAACAGTGAACCAAACAGCAGTGAAGGAATGCGTCGGATAGGCATCATGTTTCCTCGTGTCTCTCTAAAGTGTCGCCCCCACAAGTCGGGCGCGATTTGAAATACACATTACACACAAACCCGCACTCTAGGAGTATGTTGCGCGCCCGCGGGTTGCCTCCGGTGGGACGAATTAGATCGTGTTCTGAAGCAGAGAGAAAAGTCGCGGCCCCCGGACGTCAAGACACATCCACTCCTGACGTAGGACACGGCAAACTGATTCTGCCCACTGTACTCTGCCCCGTGCCTGAATCTTTCCTTTCGGAGCTGGTCCATGGCCTACGTAAAATACTGATTCCTGCCTGGGGCCTCTCTTTTGGACGTGTAGGCGCGTAGGGCTCGAGACTCTTGACGCGTTGACATTTGGCCGAGCCGGTTCTATCGTTGCCAACCGGACGGCAATGAATATTGTCAAGGCAACCCACCGCTTTGAAGAGTGGCTCGGCCGCCACACCACGCTCGTGAAGCCTGATCTTCGCCTGAAACACCAGCGCATGGCGGAAGCGGTGTTTCCTTTTCTTCGTGCAACATTCTATCGTTGGATGCAAATCTGGCCCGAGGTCTGCCCCGACCTCGCTAAAGCTCCCGAGGTTCTCGCCGTGGGCGATCTCCACGTCGAGAATTTTGGCACCTGGCGTGACATCGAGGGCCGTCTGGTTTGGGGGATCAATGATTTCGACGAAGCCGCAGTCCTGCCCTACACCATCGATCTAGTGCGGCTAGCCACAAGTGCGATGTTCGCCATCGCAGCCGGCCATCTAGCCGTGAAGCCGAAAGACGCGTGCTCGGCAATCCTGGAAGGCTACAAAGAATCCCTCACCCGCCACGGCCGCCCCTACGTGCTCGAAGAGGAAAATGACTGGTTGCGCGAGATCGCGACCGGAGTATTGCGCGATCCGGTGCATTTTTGGCAGAAGATGGACAGTTTGCCGAGAATGGGTGGCAAAATCCCCGCTACCGCGCGGGAAGCTCTCGAGCACCTCATGCCTGAACGAGGGCTTACCTATCGCGCAGTCCGGCGCGTTGCTGGTCTGGGAAGTCTAGGACACGTCCGCCTGGTTGCCATCGCGCTGTGCCACGGTGCCAGAATCGCCCGCGAAGCCAAGGCGCTGGTACCTTCTTCGGTTTACTGGGCCCAGGGAGGGGGACCGGCAGAAATTATGTATCACACCATCATCCGCAGCGCCGTACGCTGCCCCGATCCTTTTGTGCAATTGCGCGGACGCTGGATCATCCGCCGCTTGTCTCCAGATTGTTCCCGCATCGAACTGAGCGTTCTGCCCACCAACCGCGAGGAACTCCGCCTGTTTTCCGCCATGGGATGGGAAACCGCCAACATCCACCTCGGCAGCGTGGACGCGCGAAAATTCATCCAGCGGCATCTCAACCGCCTCAAACCAACCTGGCTGTTCGCAGCCGCCAAAGACATGGAAAAGGCGGTCACCAGCGACTGGCACACCTGGAAAAAATCCGGGGACTCTTGATTAGATATTCTCGAATGGTCTCAGATCTCTCGCGGGAACCCGTAGCACATCGCATCCGCCGACTCGAACCGCGCCGTGGTCCCCGTGGCCTCGCGCTGCAACGCATTGAGCAACTCGTCCAGGATAACTTGTAGCGAATCAGGATCCTCTCTGAGCGCCCGCCGTACGCTCTCCCGGTCAACTGCCAATTCGCCGATCAGCCGGGCGTTCCTGGTGTCGGGCTCCTCGATCGTGGGCAGAATCCAGCCCAGCCGCTGTTTATGCCTCCCCGGCTTGGGTCCAACCGTGGCAAACGGATAGTCGAGACTCCCCGTCGTCATCCAGTGGACAACCAGTTCCTCCACGTGCCCCCCGCTGCACGCAGCATAGATCCCTTGTCGCTTGGCCAACTCATCCTGCCACTCGAGAACCTTCAGCTTGTCTTCCCAGTGGCTTTCAGCAACCAGGAACCACACCTGCCCCGCTGATCTTTCCTCACCGCAAATCGTACACTCTTGCATCCTTGCGTTGTCCATGGTTGCTACCTTTCCTTCCTATGCCGACTGTTCTCTTCGGCTACTTTCACGGCTGGGTATTTCTGCCGCGTGCCCTGCGGCCGCAGGCCTCTTCTTCGCAAAGTCGGGCCGCGCAACCGTGACTACGCCCCGCTCCTTTTCGTACGACAGAGTCAGCGCGAATGCGCACTGGTCGCACAGCCAGTAGTACTCGATGCGATGGGAAGACTTCCCTCTCCAGCTCGCCCGCCTCAACTCCGACCCTTCGAGAGGCTCCGTTTCCACCAGGAAAAGTTTCCCTTGGCTCAGCTTACGGAAGGGCGTGTGGCAGGCTGGATTTGCGCATTTGTGAAGCACGCGGTACCTCCTGAATTCTGAATCGGAGCGAGCATTGCGGGTGCACGCCGATGACCGAAACGTTATAACCGAAAAGTCATATGGAACCAGTTTGAATCCATGAGGCTGCAGACTTCTGTGTCTTGCGCCGCCAACCCTAAGGTGCCCAAACGCAGTCGGCAATGACGAAATCTCGGCAGCATGTCGCGAAATAACCCCACGCTGGAATCGGCCGCCCCCAGCCGCTATCATGATGCTTTATGCCCAAGACCGCACTAATGTGCCCACCCGCATTCTTTGACGTTCGCGAGCCCAAGAATCCCTATATGGGCCTCCCCATTGATCGTGCAAAGGCCCAGCAACAGTGGGAAGACTTGCGGCGCGCGCTTCAGGACTCGGGGCTAAAGGTGGAAACCATCGATCCCGTAGAAGATCTCGACGACATGGTTTTTGCCGCCAACCAGGTATTCGTCGGGCACCACGACCGGCTCGGCAACTTCATCGTCCCCAGCCGCATGCGCTATGCCTCCCGGCACAAGGAGGTAAAGTTTTTCGTGGACTGGTTCCGCCAGCGCGGCTACAAAATCATCGACCTCGATTTGGACGGAGAGTACCTCGAGGGCCACGGCGATCTGCTCTGGCATCCCGACCGCTCGCGCATCTGGGCAGCCTACGGCTTCCGCTCCACTCGCGGCGGTGTGGAGAAGTTCGCCGCCGCCATGCTGGAATTAGGCTTCCCCGTGCTCCCTCTTCAACTGGTGGATGAGCACTGCTACCACCTCGATACTTGTCTCTGCCCGCTCAACGACGATGCAGCTTTGATCTACCCCGGGGCATTCTCCCCTGAATCGCTAAAGACAGTTCGTGCCGCCTGGAAACGAATCCACGAACTCAGCCGCGACGAAGCCCTGCAATTCATGGGGAACGGCATCGTAGTAAACGGCAGGTTCATTACCGCACGCCTGACCCAGAACCTTCAGCAGATCCTTGCCCATGAAGGCTTGACCCCTGTGGTAGTCGATACCTCCGAGTTCGAGAAATCCGGAGGAAGCGTGTTCTGCATGAAAGCGTTCATTGAATAGCCAGCAAAGGTTCGATCTATCGCGCGTTCTCGCTCAGCGCCCTCTGCGAACTCTCCGCGTCCTCTGCGTTTTAAGATTTTCAGCCCCTCCCCTCGACGAATTCCCACACAATCCCTATCATGGAGTCATCGCGAGGTAAGAAAATGCCTGAACCAACTTATGAAGAACTGAAAGCCCGCTTGGCGGAACTTGAAAAGCAGGGCCCACGCCGCACCGCCAGCATGGAATTCCGAGTGAGCGAAAAAGGCGGAGTCAGCGTTTATGGCCTCGGCCGCTTCCCGGTTACGCTCTATTACGAACAGTGGACGCGCCTGCTGGAGGCGGCCGACAAGCTGCGCGAATTCCTTGAAGAAAACAAATCCAAACTCAAGCTCAAAGGTCAGTAGTTTCAGCCGCGAGCAGTATCTCTATCTCACCACGCGAGGCCGCACCAGCGGTCTCCCCCGTGAAATCGAGATCTGGTTTACCTATCGCGACGGACGCTTCTTCCTGATCGCCGAATACCCGGCCTCCAACTGGGTGCAGAATCTGCGAGCTGATCCACAAGTGCGCGTGCGGGTTGCCGGACAAAGTTTCGCCGCCCATGCCCGCTTCGTCGCCCCTGAAGCCGAGCCCGAATTGAATCGTGCCGTTGCCGATCTCTCTAGCGAAAAATACGGCTGGGGCGAGGGAACGATGGTGGAGTTGGTCCCAGAGTCCTCCGGACTGTAAGATTTGGAAGATGACAATTGCGTTCGTCCACAAGCAGGCTGCTGAAAAATGCTCGATTCGTATCAGGGCATCGCTTCAGCGGTGCCGTAACTGGTGCAAAATCAGTAGCGCCTTCAGGCGCTGCGGGTCGCAATATCACTTTTTCAGCAGCCTGGCAGGATCGCCCAATCGAGAACCGATATACCGTTAGCTGACTTCCGTCCCCATGTCCTCCGACGACATTCTCACACTCCCACCACCTCCCGCCGACACCCGTCTCTCATACGGCACCGATCCCAATCAGTTCGGAGACCTTCGCCTTCCTAAAACCAAGGGCCCGGTCCCGCTAGTGATGAACATCCACGGAGGCTTCTGGCGCGCCAAGTACGACCTGGCCCACGCCGGACACCTCTGCGCCGCGCTGACCGCCAAGGGCGTTGCCACCTGGAACATCGAGTACCGCCGCGTCGGCAACCCGGGCGGAGGCTGGCCCGGCACGTTCGAGGACATTCGCAACGCCTACCGCTACCTGCCACAAATTGCAAAACGATACGACTTCGACTTAAAAAAAACCTTGGTGATGGGCCACTCCGCAGGCGGACACCTCGCCCTCTGCCTCGCCGCCCACGAATCTTCCCTTAAGCGTGTGATCTCGCTGGCTGGCGTAGTGGATTTGCAGCAAGCGTGGGAACAACACCTCAGCGACAACGCAGTCGTGGCCTTTCTCGGAGGCAAGCCCGGCGAAGTCCCGGAGCATTACCACGAAGCCGATCCCATGCAGTTCGCAATCGACCAGGCCACGACGCAATGGCTAATTCATGGCGCCGGCGATGACGTCGTCCCGTCGTACTTCAGCCGCCAGTATGCCGAGCAAAAGAAAAAGCGCGGAGAAGATGTGCATTACCTGGAGATCTCAACCGCTGGCCATTTCGACCTCATCGATCCCCACTCAAACGCCTGGCCCAAAGTCGAAAACACCGTGCTGCACCTGCTCGCTCAGTCGCCGTGAACGCTCTGATATGCGACTTGATTTTTGTGCAGGAGGAAGAACGGATGTCCATCAGCCGGAGCAAAGCTCAGCAGCGCCCGGGGAGTCGAGCAGTGCGTCGGAGTTTGCTCGCCTCTGGTTTCATTGTGTAGCTTGGTGTCCTTTGTGGTTAATGTTTTTCTCGGGTTTCCTAATCCCTCAACCCCTCGGCGTCTGAATGCGAACTTGGAACAGGGATTCCCGCGGAACGCGGCCACAGAAATTAGGGGTGGAGCGGCGCCAAGACCTAATCTGGCAAAATGATTCTCTAAGAGCGTCTAACAAAACCCAGTTTTCAGCGACAAGCAGCCGGAACAACTATGGCCAACTTCCTTGGAGGGAAGCCAAAGCATCGGGCGAGAAATTATTCGGGTGTAGCGCCTACTGACTCCTTCCGCCGCCAGAGCGGGATGCTCTGAGCACCGAGAGCAAGCATTTGGATAACCTAAACATCCCCAACCCCGCTCCCGAAAGGAAGCGAGGTTGGAGCAAATCAGAAACAACACCGGGCGCTACTTCGGCGCTTTCGGGTCGTTTGAAAGTACGCGTCGCGGATGTTGCGCCTTCTTGGTGTCGAACGCGCTATTTATCAGAGTTGCTGTGAGGGAGGCGTTGTAGGCAACGGTGTTGGCATCACCGGTAGAGCTATAGCATATTAACGCAGCAAAGTCTCCAGCGGCAACAAACCAACTATCAGCGATACTGACCGATTGCTGAGCGCCGAGACTGCCAGCCGCACCAAAAAGACCGTCACCATTCCCATTGCTTCCGATAGTCACGTAGCAATAGGCAATATAATCGGAGGGGTCAACATACACGCGCGCTGTGGCGTTGATGTAGTATGTGCCTGTGACCTGCATCGGATTGGTTGCCGCGACCACCGCTAACGAACCCAAAGAGGTGGGTAGGGTATTACCCGCGAAGTTGCCTACCGAAATTCCCGGAGGTCCTGGGGGTCCTTGAGCCCCTTGTGGTCCTTGTGGTCCTTGTGGTCCCCTTGGTCCTCTCTGGTTCCAGCTAATCTTGTGTTCAGTCGACTTACACACCGTGGTTTTACTTACAATCCTGATAGCACCGGTTGAATTGTTTACGCAGCCGTAATAAGTCACCACTGCTGGCACCACCGCTGCGGTTTGCTGAGCAGCCATGGGCAGAACAAGCGACAAGAATACAAGCATCAAACAGCCAATGCGAAGTTTCATGGGATTTCCTCCAATCGATGAAGTGAATTGCTTTTCAGGAAACAGACACGAGCCGATGTTTTAAATGAAATAAAAGTCGGTTTGACCGCTACTCGTTGGGCCTGAGATGAAGTGTCGATGGATGGATGAAGGCTTAAGCCCTAAACGAGCAGGCTGGATTATGGCCGACCGTCGCTAACCTGTCAAGGTGCAAACGGTTGCAGTTTGTTCACGTTGGAGGTGTGCGAGGGTTTTGTTAGACACTCTAAGGTGTGACCTTGAACACGGTGCCGGGGCCGTTGAAACCGGCAGACACGAAGGCGGTTCCATAGAGGTTGCCGGCGGAGTCCCGGATCACTCCTGACACGGGGTACCCGCCGTCCGTGCCACCATTTAAAACGTGCAGCACGGTCATTACGCCAGCCTTATTCAGCTCAAATACCGTTCCGTAGTAAGAATTCGTATTTCCGCCTAGAGTTGTTCCATAGAGGTTTCCCTTCGAATCCCGGACCATGCCGCCAAATGGCGTGCCTCCGTCTTCTGCATCCGTGAACGTATACAACACCGTGAACTTGCCGTCTTTGCCGAGTTTGTACAAAGTTCCACACCCTAGATAGCAGTTGCTGTTGCCGCCGCCTTGAGCCGAGCCATAGAAATTTCCTGCTTCATCTCGAATCAATCCTCCTGCCGCTGGAAACGCTCCGTCGGGCCCTCCGGTGAAGGTGTACAAAACCGTGAGCTTTCCATTCTTGGCCAGCTTGAACACCGTTCCGCAACCCCGCGTCGTTCCCTGCGGGCAAGACAGATCCCCGCCATACAGCGCCGTACCATAAAAGTCTCCCGCCGCGTCCTGCAGCAGGGGTCCGAAAGGCCACACGCCGTCCGCTCCTCCCTTAAACGCGTAGAGCACATGCAACTTGCGGGCGGTGTCTAACTTGAAGATAGTCCCGCAGCCATAGTTACATTGAATGCCGTGGCCCTTGACGCCTCCTGCCAACGTTGTGCCATAGAGATTGCCAGATGTGTCCATCAGCAATGCCCCTTCAGGCACTCTCGGCCTAAGGCAAGTGGCGCAGCCACCGAAGTTGAACAGCACTTTTTCCTTGCCCTTCGGACTAAGCTTGAACAGCACCCCGCCGCCTGCAGAACCCTGATCGGCAGGACCGTAAAGGTTTCCCGCTTTGTCCAGAATGAGCCCGGAGCTGGGAAATCCCCCGTTGCTCCCACCGTTAAAGTTGAGTAGTGTGGTCTCGCTGTCGGATTTGTCTAACTTGAAGACGACTCCGTTAGTGAACGTCCCGCCAAGGTAGGTGGTCCCGTAGAGGTTTCCAGCATCGTCCCGTACAAGACCCGCGTTCGGATTCAATCCGTCCTGACCGTTGAATGTATACAGCACCGTGAAAGTCTGTGCCTGTGCCGGCAGAATTGCACTCGTTGCCAACATCAAAATCACCGCTAGCACCACCAGCCCAGCTGAACATCGCATTTTCATAGCGACTCTCCGTACGTCCACCCCGGACTGACCGGAGTCGCCGAAACAATACGAAAAACAAATGTATCCCTTGTCACGGCGATGTAAACAATTTGTCAAAGCAATGTCGCGGGGACTCGCCCAGGTGGGGACTACAGCTAAGTAAGCAGGAAGCATTTATCGGTAGGTCGCATTGAAACTGGTGTCCTAAGCAAAGCCTATCATCGCCGGGTAGGCATTAGTGAAACCCGTGCTGCGCTTGGGGCCGACTTAATTCGAAACACAGATAAATCATTTGCCCGACGTGGTGATCGAGGTGGGCCGCACACTTTAGAACCATGTGGAAACGACTCCCCACATTCCCCGCCCCCACTGCGCTGTAGGACTCTGACCAATCCTCGGCCGACTGAGCGCGAGCCGCCCGCAGCACCATTTCAATCGCCTCATCAAAGCTCTTGAGAACTTCCTCTTTCGGCAGATGCCGCGTTTCCGTAAACTCCCGGTCGCGATCTCGAACGTATCCCGTCTCCGCCATCTGCGCCCCTATGTAGTAATTCAAATTGCCCGTGAGGTGCAGAACCAGGTGGCCAAAACTATTTCCAAACGGAAAGGGCTTCTGCCAGAACTGCTCTTCGGTGAGCGGCGCGGCCAGTTCGCGCACCCGCGACGCCAATGTCCCGTAACGCTCCGTCAGACCTGACGTAATCGTGGCCCGCAAATTCTCCATGGTCGATTCCTTACGCGTACCTTAGTCCCCGGAGCAGAGTTGAAGGGTGGCTAAACACCTTGCGGAAAAACTAGCGATTCGTATCAGGGTATGCCTTCAGGCATACCGCACGTCGCTGCAAATGGGTTCGGCTTTACAGTTTGCTGAAAAACTCATTTTCGGACTCTCTGTTGCCAGTAACGAGTTTTCCAGATTCGGCCCCGGTTGCGGGTTTCCCACCTGTTGCCGAAGATCGTTCTGTTGCCGAACTTGGTATTTTTCA
>DATNNO010000148.1:0-2999 GCA_035601775.1 Terriglobales bacterium
GAAGGCATTGACCGCCACCAAGAGCAGTACAACGAACACCCGCAGCAGCACGGATGCAATCATGGAACTCTAATTCTAACATTTTAAAGGGATAATGGTTCGAGGGGCGAGAGGTCCGGGCGCACAATCACCGGCTTTTGGGGGTTGCAGGCAGTACAATCGGAGGTGAACCCATAATTGCTATCCGAAACTGATCGCTTTCTTTTTCGCTGCGCAGCGGTCTAAGTACGTATTAGAACGACTGAACAGGCTGCGGAAAAGGGGCTGTCGACGGCCATCCCCTAAAGGGGATTGGATTTCGAAGAACTTGCGGTACCGCAAAAGCGATACCCTGATACGAAGCCGCGAGTGAGACGGGGCAAGCCCCGTCTCTACAGCAATTTTTTTGAGGAACTATTCCAACGTTCCTCGCGTAACAACAGATGAATGACGGTTCTAAGATTTGGAATCAAGCAGGAGGCGGTCGTGGAAGGTAACGGTAATGGCAAAAAGAAGCGGCGCAAGCGAATCATTATCTGGAGTTCGATAGCAGCAGCCGTTGTGATTCTGGTGGTCGCCGGCGCGCTGATCGCATCCAGCAGCGGCACCAAGATCGATCCCTCCAAACTCGCCAAGGTCGAGAAGGGAGACCTTGCGAAAAGCGTGGTGGCCACCGGCAAGATCGAACCCATCACCAAGGTCGAGATCAAGTCCAAGGCTAGCGGCATTGTGAAGAAGCTCTATGTCGATTACGGCGACAAGGTTAAGAAGGGGCAGACGCTGGCCGAACTCGATAAGGAAGAGATTCAGGCTCGGGTCGATCAGGCCCGCGCGCAATTGGAGGCCTCGAGTGCCAGCTTGAACGGCACGCGTGCCGACCTGGAGCGCGCGAAGGTCGATGCCGAAGGGCCCGATGTGCCACTGCTGAAGCGCGCCTATGTCCGCGCCCAGGGCATGGCGAAGGAGGGTGTGGTTTCCGCTTCCGCGCTCGACGACGCGCAGAAGAATTACGAGATGTCGCTGAACAAGCAGAATGTGTCCAAAGCGCAGTTGCAGGTTTTGCAGGCGAAGATTGGTCAGGCCCAGGGGCAGGTGGCACAGGACCGCGCTAACCTGAAACAGCTGGAAGAACAGCTGGGTTACACAACGATTGAGTCGCCGATTGACGGGATCATTCTTTCCCGCGACGTGGAAATTGGCGATGCGGTCAGCTCCATCCTGGTGCTGGGTTCCTCGGCCACGCTGGTGATGACTCTCGGCGACACCAGCGAGGTCTACGTCAAAGGTAAAGTGGACGAGAGCGATATTGGCAAAGTTTATTTGGGACAACCCGCCCGGATCAAAGTCGAGTCGTTCAAGGACAAGACTTTCACCGGCAAGGTTACAAAGATTTCTCCCATGGGCGTCGAAAAAGATAATGTGACAACCTTCGAGGTGCGCGTCTCGATTAACAATCCCGAGGGTGTGTTGAAGGCCATGATGACGGCCAACGCTGAGATCATTCTTGAAGAGCACAAGGGCGTGCTCCAGATTCCGGAAGGCTCGATCATTTATGACAAGGATAAGAAGGCATCGGTCGAAGTACCGGATCCAAAAGCCAAGGAGGGCAAGCGGAAACTCGCCGTCAACATTGGCATATCGAACGGCGCCAAGACCGAGTTGCTGCAAGGGCTGAAGGAAGGCGACCAGGTGGTATTGCAGTAGGACAAGGTCTCAGGTGTTAGGACAAGCCAAAGTCCTAATCGCACTAACCTGAGACCTCACGTGCGGCCTAAAAACTAAATTACGAAACCTGACACACGAGACCAGATTACTATGAATAACTCTCCTCTGATTCGCCATCGAGCAGTTCGAACGGTGATTTTTATTTTAGCTACTTCACTGGCCGGCTTCGCCTCGGTTATCGGAACCTTTGACCGTTCATTCCAGGTCAGTGGCCCCGTCGACCTCGAAGTGCTTACTCGCTCCGGCGACATCACTGTTCGGAGCGGTGCTGCGGGCACGGTCTCGATTCACGCCAAGATTCACTCGGGGAATTCCTGGTTCGGCGGCGACCACAAGCAAGAAGTGCAGGAGTTACAGAACAATCCTCCGATTCGCCAAAACGGCAACAGCATCCGGATTGACTACGTCAATCTGAATAATATTTCCATCGACTACGAAATCACTGTCCCTGAGAACACCGCGATCCGAGCCCATACCGGCAGCGGTAATCAGAATGTCGAAGGCCTCAAGGGCAATATTGATCTCGAGAGCGGGTCGGGCGATTTGAAGCTGGCGCGCCTTACCGGTGAATTGCGTTTCCAGACGGGCTCGGGAAACGTTCGCGGGCGCGAGCTTTCCGGGCCAGCAAAGATCAAAGCGGGGAGCGGTGACATCGAAATCGAGGAGATGGGCGCGGGCGACGTTGAAATCCGCACCGGATCCGGCAACATTACCGCAAACGGCATCAATGGCGGATTCCATGCCGAGGCGGGCAGCGGCGACATTCACGGAAACGGCATGCCCAAGAATCTATGGAACGTTCGCACCGGCTCGGGAAATGTGACCCTGCGCGTACCCTCCGACGCCGCCTTTGACGTGGATATCTCCTCGAATTCCGGAACCGTCACGCTGGGCCATCCGGTGACAACCACCGTCCAGGGCCGCATGCAGGAGTCGAGGAAGAGTGTGGTTGGCAAAGTGCGCGGCGGCGGTCCCACGGTTTCCGTTCACACCGGTTCCGGCGACGTGCAGGTAGACTAAACAGCAGTCAGCTCTCAGCACTCAGCTAAACCTAAAAGCCGCACCCTACTCAAGGCCCGAATTGACTAAATGCTGAGTGCTGACGGCTGAGTGCTTCCTTGACGCGCCATCGTGCGGCGTTCGATACTTCGTCCAGTTCCTGATAACTCACAGGTTCAACGAGGTAACAGATTGGAACGCACCCCGATCATCACTCTCACCACTGATTTCGGACTCAACGATCATTTCATCGGCGCCATGAAGGGGGTCATCCTGGGGATCGCTCCCGAGGCGCA
>DATNNO010000149.1:0-3170 GCA_035601775.1 Terriglobales bacterium
TGTGGTCGATGCGGACGGTAAGCCTTTCGATGAGTACGCGCCGGGACTGGCCAGGGTGACGGGTGGGTTCTTTGATTATGAAGCCAACAAAGCAGAATTTAATTACCTCGACCACCTTGGAACTCCGCGCTTAAGCACGGATTACACTGGCGCGGTGGTGCGCACGGAAGGCGTGCTCATGGGGCCATTCGGCGACAACTTCACGGAAACCAATACTAGCCTGGACTTCACGGGGTTTGCCGGTGGTTTCTGGGACTCAGAAAACAATGGGGAACACTTCGGGGCCAGAGAGTATGAGAATACGCACGGTAGCTGGCTATCCCCCGACCCAGCGGGACTGGCGGCGGCAGACCCGAGCAACCCGCAGACGTGGAACCTCTATGCCTACGTGATGAACAATCCGCTGAGTTTGGTTGACCCGAGCGGGTTAGAGGGAGTGAATCAACAGTGGGGCGGGCTTCCGAGCATGCTCTGCGATACGGACACCTGTCCGAGCTTCATTGTTAACGGCCTGCGGGCGTCAGCCAGTGTGGCACTGCGGCTGCTGGCGAGTGGTGGTGGCGCTATCTGTCCTCGGTGTGGCGATCCCTTCCGCCCGATGTGGGTCGGAGCCGACGACAAGGTGTATGCGTGGAATGCCGGAACACGTACTGGAATGTTTGTGAAAAGCGGCGATTTCACGATGGGCACCACAACTGGGTTTTGGCAGAAAGTTGGAACGGCGTGGCACTATCTTGACGATACCCTGGGGATAACTGGCCCGTCTGCAAGCTTCAGGCATGCCTGCGCATCAGCAGGAATGAGCGCTGGGGCCGAAGGGTGTTATTCGGCCTCCGTTCCGCTTCAGAGTGGCAATACAAGAACAGTTAGCAAACAAACGGCTGATAAATTGAACGAGTTGTTTGAAAAGGATCTGAATCGCAGGGACTGGGGACGAGCTCTGGAGGATCTTAAGCGATTTAATGAGCTCCCTAACGATTTTCATGGGAACATCATGTCAGACGGGACTTTTGTCGGCGAGGTTGAGGGAGTAGTAACGAACTTCGGAAGTATCGTGGAGTTTTTACCATGACGATGAATGAACAAGACATTTCGCTTTCACACTACACGCCAATTAAAGATGTTGATGACTCTTGCGAGAGGACATGTGCACAGCTCCTCGTGTATTCGGATGATCTGCATCCGTCAGCTGTGACCGATCTCCTCGGCATAAGCCCGACGAAGTATGCAGCAAGAGGCGAAAAGTCACCGCCAAATAGCTTGGGTCTCGCTCCGATCGGAAGGGTAAACGGTTGGTTCTTATCCTCGGAAGAGCACGTGCAATCTAAAGACCTGCGGCGGCACTTGAACTGGTTGATAGGTCAATTGCAGCCTCGGGCAAGTGCTCTGCGGCAACTCCAAGCAAAGCCGCGCGTCCGTATGTATGTCAGCTGCCCATGGTGGTCGAATGATGGTGGAGGCGGCGTATCACTGTGGCCCGAGCAAATGCTCGCGCTGGCGGCCCTTAACCTTGAATGCACCATTGTTTTCGCCGACTACAGCGACGAGGGAGGCCAACAAACCTGACTCCGACAGCGGCGTAACGTTCCCCCTCTGTATAGCTATCCCCATCCATACATTGAGACCATAATTCGACAAGCCTATACTGGCATACGGGGGGCTGGCCCATGCTTTCCTGTGCACAAAAGGCGGGGGCAACGTCGGCAGGAGGGGCGGAGAGCTTAGGTTCTGCCGCAATCGGGACTGGCGCCAAGATTCTTGGCTCTGCTGGCAGCGCCGCAATAATTGGGGCGACGATGGCCGACTTCAACTGCCAGATTGGTCCTGTTGACCCATACACCGGGAAGTGAGTGGGGGACTAAAGGGATGCCTATCGCAATGGTCACCTTTATCGTAGTTGGCGGCAAATGGCAATCCGTGGCGGGCCAGTTGCTGGCTTCGGGCGTGCGCCTGGGACGGGCATCTCAGGCAAGAGCGAATTCCCATCTGATTGGAGCCGAGGCAGAATCATGCATGAGATCTCTGACGTTGCTAGCGCTCCGGGTTCCAGAGTGACTTCGCAGGGAAGGACGACAATAATCGACGGAACGCGTGGCGGCGTCAATATTCGAGCTGTTACGAGGGACGGACAGATTGTTACGGGTTATCCTACAAATACGCCGAGGAATCCGTAAGGGGGAAATTATGATATCGATAAACGATTTACAACCACAGCTCGAAGTCCTCAAGTCTGTATTTCCTCTCAACGAGAGGCAAAACGAGCTTTTTGATGAGTTTGTTCGTGAACACGAGTTCGGTCTGGCTCTCCACATTGTCTGTGACCACATCTTGGAATCGAACTCCGGTGCAGTGGATAAACCGTGATTGATCGCATCCAGCAGCTCCATTCTGCGATGGGTATTGATGACGACTGCGTAGGTGCAATTGTTAAGAATATGAAGAAATAGGAAAGCATGGGCCAGATCCCTATCAATGGGTTCCCGTGTCCCCACGTAGTCGTGGTCAGTTTCCTACTTCGTCTTTGCCGACTTCTTCGTGCGCGGGCGTGGGCGCCCGCGCTGACACGATCTATGCCTTGAAGTCGGCTACGCCGTTCCAGACTAGCTGCACCGCGATGGCCAAGAGCAAGAAGCCGAAGATGCGATTGATCGCGCCGGCGGCGCCGGGGCCTAGACGCTTCACCAGCGGGCCTCCGAGACAGAGGAACAGGTAGACGACGAGGCCGAGCGCGGCGATGCCGATTACCATGCCCAGGTAGGCGACCATGCTGTCGGCGCTGGCCGACAAGCCCATGACCACTCCGATGGATCCTGGGCCGGCTGGTGGCCCACTCAAGCCGTCCTTTGGCTTGAGTGGGGCTGTTCTCAGGCGTAAGCTGGCCTTATGCCCTGGGGACTGAAACGATTCCACGCGTCCGGGCAGACGCACTTCGTGACGTTCTGCTGCTACCATCGCCGTCCCTCGTTCACCACACCCATCCCCGGGCAAGTTTTCGAGGCCGCGCTGGAGCGTGTGCGCGGCAATTTCGAGCCTGATGAGATAACCGTGTCGGCTCCTAACGAGCGAGTAGACTTGGAAGCGCTCAAAGCGACCAAGGCTCGGAGGAAAGGAGCCGAGCGATGATGATTATAGGATGTGATTTGCATACACGCTACCAGCAGATTGCGATG
>DATNNO010000150.1:0-17242 GCA_035601775.1 Terriglobales bacterium
TGTGGTCGATGCGGACGGTAAGCCTTTCGATGAGTACGCGCCGGGACTGGCCAGGGTGACGGGTGGGTTCTTTGATTATGAAGCCAACAAAGCAGAATTTAATTACCTCGACCACCTTGGAACTCCGCGCTTAAGCACGGACTATACTGGCGCTGTTGTGCGCACGGAAGGCGTACTCATGGGGCCATTCGGCGATAACTTCACGGAAACCAATACTAGCCTGGACTTCACGGGGTTTGCCGGTGGTTTCTGGGACTCAGAAAACAATGGGGAACACTTCGGGGCCAGAGAGTATCAGAATACGCACGGAAGCTGGCTATCGCCCGACCCGGCGGGCATGGCGGCGGTAGACCCGAGCAATCCGCAGACCTGGAACCGCTACGCCTACGTGATGAACAATCCCTTGAGCTATATTGATCCGTGGGGACTGTACTGCACAGTGCCGGACGGCTCGGGGCCGGGATCGGAAGCCGGGTCGGCACCTTGTAAGGGAGGGAGTGGGACTTATATGTGGGGCGCGGGCGCGGGGCCGGGCACGGACGGCGGCTCGTCTGGCGGTTTTAACGGGAGTGGATCAGTTGGAACTGAATCCATAGGCCTAAGCTGGGGCGATACCGGAGCTACCTTCCAATCATGGAGCGACCCATTGGCTGGAACCGCTGGATTCTACGGCGGCCTGTCTAATACGACCAGTTCCGGAGGCGGCAGTTGGTGGGGCGCAAACAACGGTACTAACAACAGCATTCTCACACCGCGACAGCAAAAGGCATTGCACTGCATTGGCCAAGCGGCAGCAGCAAAAGGAGTTTCAATTGCGCTTGACGTTGCTGGGAGTATTCCGGGATTTGGCAACTTGTTTTCGGGAACCGTCGAGGGCATTCAAGCCCTAAACGCGGGTTACTATGGCACTGTCGCACTTGCGAATGCTGGCAATACTTTGTTAAATCCTTCGGCTTCTGGAGCAGCTAATACAGCTGCCACAGTCGGCCTTACAGTTGGAAGTTTAGCCTTGAACGGCAGTAAGGTGATACCTGTTTTAGGCACCGCAGTTTCTCTTGTCTCGTTAGGGTACGACGCTATTAAGGCAGTTCAGGTGTATCAGCAATGCATGGGACCGGGATAGTATGACTGGATCATTGAGGGAGTAAAGATGTTTGAGCGCGATCCACGCGAAGCAACGGAACTTACACGGTACACTGGCCTCAAAATCGGAGCCATCTTGCTGCCCATGCTCCTGTTTTTCGCCTACTTCGGCAAAGAAGATATGGGACTGGCAGTTGTTATTGTCTTAGGAGCGATGATGGTTGCCATCAAGATCCGATGGAATTTAAGTAAACACATCTGGTTCTGGGCGATTATTGCTGTTATCTTGGCACTCCACGTCCCATTGGTTTTCAAGGTTCGATGGCCCCAAGGAAGTGCGCCTACACTTTTCTATACTCTGCCATTCGGATTCATCGATTTTCTGATCATCTCGGAGGGTTTGAGGCTCGCAGAAAAACTGTTCGCGAAAAGTTCCTCTTCCTCTGGCGAAACCGGATGATAAGACCTCGGGCCGCCTTTCGGAGGCGGGAAAACCGCGCCGACGATCTTGGGTAAAACAGGGGCTGAGGAAGTCGCCGTTCATGTGGCACGCCGACCGAGTGGAATTTTCAGCCGCAGGCCCAGGTCTGGCCCTTGGACTGTTTGCGCTGCTGGTTGCATGGTGCGTGCATTGGTGGATGGCGGACAAGAAAGACTCAGCCTGAGATGAGTCGCACTGTTGGGAGCAGGTAAATACCGGATTCCGCTTGGCGGGCGGAATCATCCTGTTTTGCGCTTCACTGAGCCATATTGGGAAGTCAAGTCCTACGTCGGAGATTTTGATTTGAGATGAATTGTGTTTCGAGGAAATCGGAGGGAGGGGTTTCAGTACGTGCGTTTGCCGATGCGCTTCGCGAGCCGTACAACTGCTTCGGCCGTCGCGTGATGAACTCCCAACACTTCTCCCAGCACTGAGTCAGAAACTCGCGGACTATGCGATACCACCACCACGCGGTGCTGCGGTCTTTGAAACTGTCGAGTGTCTGCTGGGTCGCCTTCACGAAAGCTGGTGACGCGGCGTCGATACGTGCTAAAAGGTCGTCGCGTTCGGCCTGCTGCGCCTTCAATCGCTGGTCCAGTTCGACGTTGAACTCGCCATTCGTGGGACGTTTGTAGCCGCTCATGATGTCCTCCTGTCAACTACCCTCTGAGTGTGTCCCGCCGTTGATTCCCAAATACCTGCTCCGAGCACGCTAATTGCCTGAGCACATCTCTGCGTTCAGCGGTCATGATGACGAACGGTTCCGACTTCCGGCCCGAGAGAAGGATGTCCAACACTGTGTCGTTGAGGTCGGACGCTGTCAGACACCAACCTTCGTGGACAGTGATGCGTCTGCCGAGTTGATAGTGCAGAGCCCACGCCCTGCGCTCACAATCGTTCTCATCGGCAAAGTAGTCGAATAGGATCGCGAGCGCACAGCGCATGTTGAGCCGATAACTTTGTGCAATCGGCAGAGGAAGAACTTGATTGTCTCGCCGAAGAACGCCCCGGCGATAGCCGGACGACCTCTAAGTGAGTGATACCTGCTTCCGATGGGACACGCCACCCACCTTGCAGTACATCCAGATGCTAGCTTTGCGGTTTGCCATGCCCGGTGTTCACTGCAAGCATCGGACAAAACGGTAAGTAAGGTGGTAGGAACGAAGGTTCAGTGAACTTCGGTGCTGATTCTAAAGACGGTTAGGAGATTTTGGTGCCGGGAGGGGGAGTCGAACCCCCAAGGGCCGAAGCCCGGCGGATTTTGAGTCCGCTGCGTCTGCCAGTTCCGCCATCCCGGCTTAGGTCGTAAGGTGAAGAGAAATCAAGCTTAATTGATACTTTCGGGCTTTGCAACTTTTGTGTTCGGGCTATCACTGTGACCGAAAACGTGACTCTTTTTGGTCACGTGCTCACGCTCGTGAGCTTCCAACTTCTGCATTGCGTCCGCAATGTCAGTTCGAGTAGCGATAGCGTAGCGCTCGAATACGCTCCGCGTTTTCCAACCCCCTATTCGCTGGATCCCACCCTCCGCGATTCCCGCACGCCTGAGGTTGCGTGCTGCGGTCCGCCGTAGATCATGGAAGAGGAGCGCTGGCACTCCAGCAGCCTTGCAAGCCTTGGCCCAGGTCTCGCGGAAATCTTTCACCTGGTTACCGTTTTCCCTAGTGAAAGCTTAATCGGACTGAGCCTTGCCGATCACACAACCCCGCAAGAGAGTGTAAACGGCTTCGGTCATTACGACCTCGCGGCCTTCCCCATTCTTCGTGGTCCCTGGTTCCAGTCGAATGACACGCTCCGCAAAGTCGAGCTGTTCAGCGCGCAGATTCTTCAGCTCACTTACCCTCCAGCCGTAGGTGCGTCCGCATTCTAGCATCGCCCGAAACCATAGTTGTGGACACGCTTCCAACAGCTCTGTGTACTGGCTGTCCTCCAGAAACCCTTTCCTAACGTTGTTCTTGGTCAGCTTCGGGAATGCCCGGGAGCCGCAGCACCTTCGCCGGGGTTGCTTGCATTCCAAGGCGAAACATCCGCTTGAGCAAGGCCAGCTCCCGGTTGATGATTGCATTCTTCGCCCCTTCTGTCTGCCGGACATCCACGTATCGCCCGAGAATGGTGGTGCCAACCTCAAGTGCCCTGACCGGACCAAACATCGGGTTCAAGTGCAGTTTCCAGCGGGATCGAGCATCATCCAAGGATTTGCGCCCGTTGATGCGGTATTCGCGTTCTACGTCGTCCCATCATGGCGAACACGGTGGCACTTCGGGGCTGGATTTGGGGGATATGCCTGCAAGCAAGAGGATCGCTGGTGTTAGCGGTCGCGCTCGCGCTAGGCGGTATGCCCAACCAGGAAACGAAGGTGGTCGACGGTCGCTGCGGCAGACTAAAGATCGATCAGCCCGTAAGTCTCGTTGAGGAGGCGCTGAACCCGAGTGCCTTCAAGTCGGGATCTGTTGGATGAGTAGTCGGGTTCACGAGAAGAACGAACGCTACCCGCAAACACCCTCAGTTCGAGACCGGCGTCCAGGTGAAATGCTCCACACCAAAGAAGCAATACCAAACTGGCCGTAGATGAGCTTAGCCTTCTTAACACTTGCTAAATCGAGGGCTTCCACCCGCGATTCGACAGTGGAACGCCGGTTAGAGGTACTACGCTTCGTCATAGCTGTTGCCACAACTCATTCAATGATCGGATTTCTCCTCCCAATACCAATCGTCTCATTTACGGGCAGCCTTATTGTAACTGTGGACTAGACATATTGGTTTCAACGGCGTTCCAAAATAATGGCACCTATCCATGGCAGATTGAGAATCTGGCTGCTGTAAATTTGCGCATCATAGCCGCCGTTGGTTTGTTCCGCTTCGGACTCGACCTGAAAAACCGGCCATGATGAGTTGAAAATCTCCTTGTAGGCAATGCCAGGCGGAAGGCCGAGCCATGAGCTGTCCTGTTGCTGGTTGGCTGTGCCGAAGGTAACTACCGCGAAAAGCCGCAGGTTAGAGCCGCATACAAAGGCTACCGTTCGATTCCCGGTAGCGACCACCTGATAGTTCGCGTCGCCCTGTAGACCCTTGGAAGGTTCGTTGCGCAAACCCATGATTTTCCTGAACCATGCAAGTGTGCGAGTCGGGTCGGTCGCGGCCGAAGGTGGAAGATCATCCAGTTGAGGGTTAATCCACTGGTCATTATTATCGAACGAAAAACCGACAGTTTCGCCCACTTCCTGACCCATGAACAACATGGGAATGCCATTGGAAAGCAGTGTAAGAGTGCCCAGAGCTTTCGCCATCTGATAGCCTTGTCTGAACGGAGGCCGCGCAGCAATGCGTTTGCTAAGGGGGTCCTGGCCGCTGACGATATCGTGCGATTCGCCGTAGCGAGTGGCCTGAAAAAATGGACGCCCCCAATACTGGGGTTTGTCCATTTCGGCCTTGAGCGGGCCGGAATCGTCCGACCCAGCACTACCGCTGTCGTAACTAGCGTCCCTGATCCTATATACCTCGTCAATGTTCCACTGACCGTCCATGACTCCCCACGAAGGATTGGATATATCCCACGGAGTGGTGGCGGAATTCTCGGCCACGCAATAAGGCCAGCCGCGCCCTTCCGCGGATGCGGCTGCGCGCAATGACGACCGAATCATCTGCAAGAACTCCCAACCCCCTTGGCATTGCGTAACGATGGTCCGAGTATCATCGAAACGAAATCCGTCGAGATTGAAGGTCCGGAATAGATACACGGAAGCCTGGCGGAAATATTCTCCTACCATCGGGTGGCCACAGTTCATGCGATCCCCATCGTAGTCACCGTTGCGATAGACGTCGGGGGCGATGCTCATCAGCGAGGAGCCAAGAGAATGATTGAAAACGACATCCAGGGTGACGCCGCGGCCAGCAGCATGGGCGGCGTTAACAAAACGAGCCATGGCCGACGCGCCACCGTAAAAACCGTCGATGGCAAAGTAGAAGGACGGATCGTATCCCCAGGAGACCACCGAGCTGAATTCGTTCACCGGCATAACACCGAAAACAGTAACTGGGAGCTGCCGCAGGTATCCCGGCTGCCCGAGCCGGCTGATGGCATTCAATTCGTCAGCCAGCAAATCGAAAGATGTTAGGGCGCCTGCCTGCAGATTGGTGAATCGCCGGGCGTGGATTTCGTAGATCAGAAAGTTTTGCCAGCCCATGGTTTGCCATGGCTGGACGTGCGCCGCCGCGCTGACCGCCGCAACATCAAGCACAACCGACCACGAGGTGGAAGCATCGGATGGGTCGTCTCCAAACGACGTTTTCAGGCTGCCTCCGTCCTGAACGGCTCGCGCAGCGGGATCGATTACTTCCACATTGTCATTGAGTAAGAAGCGGTATCGCGTGCCAGGAGGCGCCTGCGCGATGGGCACGCTGCACCACCAGTAGAAGGTGTCAGCCGTCAACGTCATGGGCGATTGCTTGCGCAGAGGACGGCCGGGGGCGCTTTCATCGATCAGGATGAGGTTTGCGCAAACCGCGTGCGGCGCGTACACGACGAAGTAAAGGTCATCGGTTAGGACGGTGGCGCCATGGGGCATTTCCCTGGCAGCGAAGCCTGCGGCACCGGCTGCGGCGCCAAAGGCGGCCTGCATCAAGGCTGAGCGGTCGGGAGGATTGGCAAACTGCGTGGGACCACGCTCGCAGATTCCGTAGACACCCTCGGTGGTGTAGAGCCTGCTGGTAGACGCTGTTGGAGTGAAGTACCTGCTTGTATCGATCCATGCATAAGGTTTGGGCTCGTCACCCACGATCGGGATCAGATCGATGGCTGTGGTTGTGTCCTGTGCGAGGCTGGGCACGGCCAACCACATCCCGTCGTTTTGCAGGGTTGCGGGTACGGTTTGGTATGCAGGGCCATTCCCAAGCGAAGCCTGCACCCGAAGCCCACCATTGAAACTCGATGCCAACTGAGGCTTGATCGACAGCGGGATGGTTGCGACTGCCGGGAAGCTACCGACCCATGCACTGCTTCCAAGAACGAAACGTGATACGGCATCAAGCGCTGAGGGATCGGCAGGAAACGGCCTCTGAATCGGTGGGTTTTCGAGATCCGCGCAGTTGACAGCGTAGCTTGCTTCCGGATAAATCGGCACTTGATAGGCGGCAACTTTGAAGAGAGAACTCGCGGTGTACGGTTTCGCTGAGGAACTAAGGAAGGGGAAGACCGATCCTTCCACCAAGTCGTTCAATTCCAATTGCGGAGCGCTGGGCAAGTTGGCGCCGTACAGCACTTCAAGTGCAACCGAGGTGAGTTCGAGAGGCTTATTGCGCAGGTCACATTGGCCGCTCTTCAACCATAAAGAGGCGCCATCGCAAGGCCGCCAAACGCGATTGCTCGAATTTGGTTCCCAAACGGCCGGCTGATTGTTCACACCAGGCTGCATCAGTTTTAGATTGAAGCCCGCAGTCATCCATGGGGTCAGGGTCACCCGGAAAGTAGATATTCCATTGCCGTCGTCACGTGCCGACTCGCCAAAATAGGCATGAGGAATTCGGGAATCGTAAGGATTCCAGACATAGAGCTGCCCTCCGCGAAATGCGTTTCGCGTGATGGATTGGAACATGAGCACGTCGCCAGGATTGAATGAGACGCCAGCAGGAAAGGGATTTCGATAAAGAACTCTAGGGGAGGACTCAAAGGTCCAGACTTCGGACGGAGAAACAAGAAAAAGGCACCTGATAAAATCGTGAGGTTCCCAACTATCAAGGCCCGTCGCAGGGAAGGTGCAATGAAACTTGAATTGCAGTTTCCGCGGATCGGGCGCATTCGGCAGTTGAAAATCGACAATCTCCCCGGATGTTCCCGTCACGTCCCAGACGTTGTTCCCATCCCAGGCAGCTTGCCAAACGTGCATCTTCCACAGGCCTGCGCTGTTTGCTTGCTGATGATGAACGATCACCGCCATACTACTTAGCCCTCGGGCGCGACTATCGGGCGAATCTCCTATGGATTCGGTACGTATACGTCCACCCGACCGTCATACGTCGGGACGAACAACCTGCCGTCGGCAACAAACGGTGTACAGAACTTACTAAAGTCAAATGTCACGCCGGAACGGGCGCTATCCCAAAGCAACTTCAGCCGCGGCGTTAACGAGTCAATCGGCGTCGCATCGAGTTGGGTGGCGTCGAGGCGCGTGCAATTCCGGCGACGACATCGTGGTTGGCATCGCCATCAATTGGCGCCGTGGCCCAAACGATGCCGGTGTTAGGTTGCTTTCCATTGGACGATAGGGTAAGCATTCCGCCGGGCATACCGCCGATACCTGTAGGCTCTCCCGCCAACTTCGCGGAGGCAATTTCGCCACCTTTTCCAACGAAGGCGCATCGGCATCGAAGGCCCATACCTGGTTGGCCATGGTGGCCACAAAAACCACATTGTGGTCCTTACCGTCCGGGGTTTGCAGTTGGGGCACATACAATGGTTGCGCTTCGATGCGAGGGTCATCGTCCACGTTTAAACTCTTGAGTCTCTTGAGCCCCTTATTCAGCAAGAGTTGCGGCGTCAAAATCATCTCCGAGTTGTTTGCTCCGGTGCGACCGTTATCATACGAACGCGTCAAGACGGCAGCTTGTCCAAGCAAAGGCGTCGTGCAGATCAACGACAGCAAATATGCAACGCTCTTAAATACCCAATGATCCAAGGCTGCACCTCTCCCTAGAATCTGCTATATGTACTCACGTTTCACCGAACCCCCGCCTCCGCAGCGCACACGCACACGTGCCTGCGGTAACCAGCGACAACACTTAATTGGGGAAGTCGGCGATAGAAACCCCCGTCAGAAGTGAAAGCTACTAAGGCCCCTAAATCGAGAGCTCCTGCGACCTTGCCTGCAATCTCCACTGGGTCGTCTTCGAGTTCGACGCCAATCGACAGGTGACCTTTAAGATATGGCATGATCAGTTGAAATTGCGTGCCATAGCGAATCACCACGTATCGGATCCCGTCCATATCGATGCTGCCGCGCCGGCTCGTGATTTCCAGCACGGTGGGGTTGACGATCAGCTCTTCCATGCGATCCGTCTCCGGCGGATTGTAGGTTGGATGCGAGCCGCTCTGCTCCATCTCCACGATGCGCCCTTTCTGGTTCACAGCAACATAGCGGATCTTTGGCTCCACACTGAAAAGACGGGTGCTGAGTTTTCCTTGGGGCACAGGTTTCTTCACTTTCTTATTGCTGAGGTAATTCTTAGTCTCCCGCTGCTTCGCACGCTTCCTCGATGGGGATCGGCCTGCGCCGTACCTCGACCGTTGCCGCCTGCTTGCGCCGTGTGCTGACCAGCGCCACTCCCGCGAGAATAATCGCGGTAGCCGCCAGGGTGCGCACTCCGAGCGCCTCCCCGGCTAGGGCCCAGCCTAAAAGAACTGCAACTACGGGGTTGACGTACGCGTAGGTTGAAAGGCGGGACGGCGAACTCACCGCGAGCAGCCAGATGTAAACCGTGAACGCGATGATCGATCCAAACACGATCAGGTAGGCCAACGAGAGCACCGAACGGGCTGTGATGGAAGCAACGTGAACCCGGGCCGTTTCTCCCGCCAGCAGGCCAGCAATGAGCAGCATGGCTCCGCCGCTGACCATCTGCATGGCAGCTGAGAGCGCAGTCGAAGCGGGCATGCGAACCGCCCGGGTGTAACTGGTTCCCACCGCCCAGAGTAACGCGCTCGATAGCACGGCGCCCGCGGCCAGCAGATCCAAGTGTCGTCCCAGCACGCTCGGGCCGATCAGCAGAGCCACACCGGCGAATCCCAGAAACAAGCCCGCCCATGCTCTAACCCCGAGTTTCCGTTCACTGCCATCGAGCCGCGACAGCAGCACGGTCCAGAGTGGCAGCGTAGCGCACAACAGCGCGGCCAATCCCGAAGGTACTTTTTGTTCCGCCCACGCCAGGACGCCGTGCCCGCCCAGGAATAGGAACACGCCCGCAATCGCGGCGTATCCCCACTGCTTCAGATGAGGGGCGGGGGTCCCTCGCCGTCGTACCCACGCGTAGACCACAACTCCCGCCACAAAGTGGCGCACACCCATCATTAGCAGCGGAGGGATGGTCTCCACCGCGTAGCGAATTCCCAAATATGTGGATCCCCAGATCAGATAAATTGCCGCAAACCCGAGGACGATTTGTGCCCGCGACGAAAACCACCGCTTCTCCATCTTGGGCTGGGACAATGCTGCCTCGGGCTGGGACAATGCTGGGCCTCCTATCTCCACCTTATACCCGCTGCGCAGAAGAGCGAGAATGTGTGCGGGATGATCGCTAAACATGACAAGCACCTCACCATCAAAACTATATTTTGACGGTGAGGCTATTTTAACTACGCCGGACCTAACTTGTCAAATTGTTTTTAACGGTTAGATAAGGTAAGCTCAATTCTTAGATGCCACAGCCCAACGCAAAGTCGCCCTTTGAGTACACTGGGGGAACTCTGTCTTTGGATTTTGCGAATACCGTCGACAACCGCGCCAACGAGCGTCGCATAGAGTTACTGACCGACTACAAACGTCTTCTGCAATGGGCAGAAGGGGCGGGAATCGTCACCCCAAAAACCGCGGATCGATTACAGCGCCTCGCCAGCGAGGCCCCCGGACAGGCTCAGTCCGCGCTTCGTCATGCCGTAGAGTTGCGGGAGGCCATCCATTCCATTTTCTCGGCTGCAGCCGAACGACGTGGAATTCCAAGCGCAGCTCTCGCCCGGTTGAATGCTTCAGTACAGAACGCAGCGGAGCACGCCCGGATCGCACCCACGAACCGGCGCTTCACCTGGGAATGGATCCTGCCCGACAGCAGCTTGGACTCGATGCTCTGGCCCGTCGCCCGCGCGGCGTCCGAACTGCTGACTTCCGACGACCTGGCCTACGTGCGGCGGTGCGCTTCTGAACCATGCGGGTGGTTGTTCCTCGACAAGACGAAGAACCACCGTCGCCGCTGGTGTGAAATGAAAACCTGCGGAAACCGCGACAAAGCCAGAAGATATTATCAGCGGCAAAAGGCAGGATAAGATCCAATCCCTGGGGGATTCAATGTTGGGAAAATCCGTCCTAATGCTGCTCGTCGCGGTGGCGCAGCCAATCCAAAAACATCTGCTCAATCGGTTTGTCGTAGGTCATCATTACGTGGCGGATGGTGTGACCGCTGACGAAGTGGCAGACTTCTTCCGCAAGATTCTTCGCGTGGTCTCCGGCGCGCTCCAGCGACTGGGTCATGAAGATGACTTGCAGGCTAGCCTGGCGCTGCAAGCCTTCCGGGTTTTCGATGTGCCGCAGGAAGATCAAATTGCGCAGACGATCCATCTCGGCGTCGGCGCGCAACACATCCACGGCTTTCTTCACGTCACGAGCGGCAAAGGCGGCTCCCACGTCGGCCAGCATTTTTTCCAGCACGGTCGCCATGTGAGTGAGGTCGCGCGTGTCCTGGGGATCGAGGCGCGGGCCAGCCGCTTGCGCGCTGCTGGCAAAACTGAGCAGCAGATCTCCGATGCGTTCCAGGCTGATCATGAATTTCATGCAGGCCAGCAGTTCGCGAGCTTCGGGTTCGGTCACGTGCGTGATGGCGAGCGTAACCCCATCGTCGATTTCCCGGTCCAGCGTGTCGAGTTCCTTCTCCCGCTCTCGAATGGTATTGAGCAGTGGCGAAGATCCGGTCGCGATACCCTCGGCGGCAGCCGCAGCGGCATCCTTGGCCACCGCGCAAGCTTCAATCGTTCGTTTTACGAGGTGTGAGTAGGGACGCTCGGGTACTGGGGTGTTCACGGGGGCGGCACTCATCGCAACTTCCTTCGGCTCACGGAATGGCGGACGCACTGCACTCGGTCGTCTTCGCTGCCGGCCTGGACTGATGGTCACATTACAAGCATAGGTTCTTTGTTTCAAGGAAGTTGTTAAAAGCTTGTAAATTCTTGGGGTCAAATGTAGGCGCGGGCGTCCCGCCCGTGCAGAGCCGACGGAGATTCATACTTAATACGAGCTTCCTGGGCAGGCTGCGGAAAAATCGGGTCTTGGGTGGCGCAGCGCTTTCAGCTCTGCGGTAACCGCCCTTGAATGAATGCGAGCTTTAGCCTCCGAGGTGACAAAGACGAGTTTCTCCGCAGCCTGTTAGAACTCCTGCTTCACGATGACGCTGGCGAAGCATCACCAGCCAGTGGCAGAGTAAACAAAAACATCGAGCCGTGGTTTAGTTCACTCTCAGCGCGGATCGTGCCGTCGTGCGCCAGCACGATGTGCTTGGCGATGGCCAGCCCCAGCCCCGTGCCCCCGGATTCCCGGGAGCGAGCCTTGTCCACGCGGTAGAAACGCTCGAACAAGCGCGGCAAGTGCTCGAACGGAATACCCGGGCCGAAATCGCGCACATAAAATTCAACTCCACGCTCCGATCGCCTCGCCCCCAGCACCAGCCGCCCACCCGACCCAGCGTACTTGAGCGCGTTGTCGATGAGGTTGGAAAAAACCTGATGGATGGCCTCGCGATCGGCACTCACCAAGTCCGGCGCTGAGTCTTCCACTTGCAAGTCGATGCCATGCGTGCGCGCCAGTTCGCGGACGTCCTGGACCGCTTCCTGCAGAATCTCCGCTGCGGCCACGGGCTGGATGTCAAAGCGCTGCTCGCCCGATTCCACTCTCGCCAGAGTCAGAAGATCTTCGGTCAGGCGAGACATACGATTCGCATTCTTGCGAATAATCTCCAGAAACTCGCGTGAATGGTTATTTTCCGGCGAACTGTCGAGCAGAGTCTCGGCGTAGCCCTGAATAGACGTCAACGGCGTCCGCAGCTCGTGGGAAACGTTGGCGATGAAGTCGCGACGTGTTTTCTCCACCCGCTCGGTCTCGGTCAAGTCACGCAGAACGGCAACGGCGCCTCCTCCCGGCAGGGGAGCGGCGGTCACATCGAAAGTGCGGGCAGGAATAATGGAAGTCGCTCGCGCCGTGAACACCTTCCGGGCCACACTGGCTCCGCGCACCGCACGCAGGAAATCGGGATCGCGCACGGTCTCGACCACGGGGGCATTCAGCCGGGCGCCCTGCGGAACCAGGCTGTCCATACTCTGATTGGCCCACTGCACGCGGTCATCGGAGCCGACGGCGATCACGGCGTCCTCCATGCTGTTCAGCAAGGTTTCAAGCTGGTGCTGGCTGGTTCGCAGGGCCGCGAAGTTGTTTTCCATATGACGCGCCGTCTTGTCGAGAGCGGCGGCGACTTGTCCAACTCCATCCCCCGAAGCTTCAGCGATGCGCGCCGTGAGTTCGCCGCCGGCGATTTTGTCGGCAAACTGCACAATCCGTTGCAGCCGGCGCGCCGTAAACTGGGCCAGGATTCCAGCCAGGACAATCGCCACCAGGAACGTGAGTGCCGAACCGACCAGCAATGTTCTCCGAACCTGGTATGTGGCAGCTTCGAGGTCCGATAGTGGATAGGCCAACCGGACTGCTCCTCCGGAGACGGGTGCGGCCACGTAAAGGGATTCGATGCCCAAGGTGTGGCTGGGGCGCGTATCGGTTCCGACTTCTCCTTTCAAGGCTGCGATAAACTCCGGCTCTTGCGCAGGATTTTCCATTGTTGCTGCGTTCGCCTGAGAGTCCGCCAGGACTTTGCCAGTCACATCGATGACGGTTGCGCGCGCACCGGCAGCGTGGCCCTCCTGCGAAACGATGTCCTCAAGATCGTGTTGGCGGTCGGTACTATTAACGCGGTTCGCGAACATCAGCGTCTTCTGCCTGAGGCTGCGCGCGATCTCCTGCCTGAGGGAGCTTTCCCAGGCCCGCCGAATGGAGAAATCAAGGGTCACCGTGGTGGCTGCGATCACCAAGGCAAAGGCGGCCAGCAGCCGGAAGAAAAGCCGCCTCCTCACTTGGGAGCCTCGAAGCGATAGCCAGCCCCGCGCACGGTCTTCAGATAGCGCGGATTTTCCGGATCGGGTTCGATTTTCTCGCGGATGCGCCGCACGTAGACATCCACCGAGCGCGGTGTGACATAAGCCGTATCCCGCCAGACGGAGTCAAGAAGTTGGTCCCGCGTGAAGACCCGCCCGATGTGCCGGGCGAAATAGTCAAGCAGACGGAACTCCGTGGCGGTCGTGCCTACCAACTGACCGCGTACCGTCAGCGTCATCGCGCCGGGATCAATTTCGATCTCTCCCACCCGTAGCGGCGACTGCGAAAGTGGGCGCTCGAAACGGCGCAATACCGCTTTCACTCTTGCCACCAGCTCCCGTGGGCTAAAGGGCTTGGGAATATAGTCATCCGCACCGAGTTCGAGGCCGAGGATACGGTCCGCCTCCCCGCTTTTCGCGGTTAGAAAAATGACCGGAGTCGATGCCAGCGATTGCGTCTGCCGGATCTGACGGCAGAGCTCAAGCCCGTCCTTCCCTGGCACCATAATGTCGAGAATGAAAAGCGTGGGGCGCTGCCGTTCCGATTCCATGATCACCGTGTTGCCGGTCGGAAATACTTTAACGGCGAAGCCCGCGCCTTCCAGATGATGCCGCACCAGGCGCGAAATATCGGGATCGTCCTCAACTACAAAGATGCTTGGTTTCACACGGGTATTGTAGCCGGGAGATCGGAATATTGCCCCCTTTGTAACCAGATTGAAACATTTCGCTCCACCACGCAACTCGAAAGACCTGCATTTGTTCTGACCCGCCACACCCACGTGGGGACAGCCGCCCCCGGCTGTGCAGAATCCTGCGCGCACCAAGAAAAAAGAAGGGCATCCTTGTAGATCCGCAAAATCCGTGGAGAAAGGATTTTGTCTTTCCGGCTTCGGCTCTCCTCCCACCTTTTCTCCCCTAATTCCCTTGATCTTGATAGTGTGCAATTTTGACCAGATTCGTGACAGTCCAGCTTGTTAAGTTAAATCGTTCTTAGTGCCATCACTTAGAAGGGTGATGTTCGTTACGGCAGGCGTAGCCAAAACGGGGGTAGCATTAGTTTGAGGTTCCGAGCTTAAATTGCAAAGCTCTCTGATTCCACTGTGCGGCAGCAGTTCAGCCGAGAGGAAGAAGGTTGACGGTCATGCGTAGACACAAACATCATGCGATCTGGTTCACAGCATTCCTACTGCTCATTGTCGGCGCCGCATGCAGCGATCCGGACAAGAATGCCGCCACGATCCCAGGCGTAACTCCGCCTACCGTGGTTTCCGTAGCCCCTCCTAATGGCGCCAACGGTGCATGTCCCAACACAATAGTCACTGCCACCTTCAGCGAGGGGATGAATTCTTCAACCATCAATACCACAACCTTTACGGTGACCGGCCCGCTGACGACACCCGTGGCAGGACAAGTTACCTACAATGCGTCCAGCAAGACTGCGATCTTTACACCATTAAGCAGTCTCGCTCTGAACACACTCTATACCGCCACGATTACCACCGGAGCCAAGGACCTATTTGGCAATGCGCTGGCGAGTAACTTTGTATGGAGCTTCACAACAGGGAACACAACTTGTCAGCCGGGCCCGCCCACCGTGATTTCCGTGGCCCCCCCTAATGGCGCTAACGGTATATGTCCCAACACCGTAGTCGTCGCCACTTTCAGCGAGGCGATGAATCCCTTAACCATCAATACCACAACCTTTACGTTGGCCGGTGCGGCATCCGTGGCAGGAGCAGTTACCTACGATGCGCCAAGCCACGTCGCGACCTTCACACCAACCAACCTCCTCGCACTGAACACCCTTTATACCGCCACCATTACCACGGGGGCTCAGGACCTCTTTGGCAATCCACTGGCAAGTAACTTCGTATGGAGCTTCACAACCGCTACGGTGGCATGTCAAACGACGCCTCCGCCGTTGGGATCGGCGGCGAATTTTGAAGTTCTGGCTGGCTCCACAGTCACAAATACCGGCCCGACCATCATTACCGGTGGCGATCTGGGGCTAAGCCCGGGAAGCGCGGTTACAGGGTTCCCGCCCGGAAAAGTCACTCCCCCTGCGGATATGGAAATAACCAACCCGGTCGCAGCACAGGCCCAACTCGATTTGACCACCGCGTATATCTATACCGCTGGATTGCCAGGAGGTGCGGTTCTGGCTGGAGATATGAGCGGCCTGACTTTCTTCCCTGGCCTGTACAAGAACTCCAGCACGGTCATGTTATCGGCAGGTAACGTCACTCTCGACGCACAGGGTAACGCGAATGCTGTTTTCATCTTCCAGATAGGGTCCACACTCACGACCATAGGAAGTACGCAGGTTGTTCTGGCCGGCGGCGCCCAGGCTAAGAACGTCTTTTGGCAGGTTGGCAGTTCAGCGACCCTGGGGACGAACTCTATCTTTGAGGGAACCATAATGGCGCTTCAATCAATCACGCTGGATACTGGCGCAACCCTTACGGGCAGAGCACTGGCTCGCAATGCCGCGGTCACTTTGGACAGCAACCCTGTTACGGCCCCGTAAGCTATGAGGCATTGGTAGTGGACCAGCTTCAGGCTGGCCCACTACCGGGTTGGGATGCAAGCAGGATTTCAAGTCATCAAGTTCGGAGGAATTTTCATATGTTATCTCGCTCTCAGAACCCTTGTGGCCGGGTCGCGGTTATGCGGTTGGCAGTAGTTGCTATCCTGTGCAGCGTTGGCACGCTCGCGGCAGCGCAGGACCAGCCTGCTCCCAAGTGGGAGCTTTTCGGCGGATACTCCTTCTTCTATCCCGGCACCGACGTGCATGGCAGGCTTCCCGGAGGAGTGCTCCCCGTGGCCAGCCGTTTGGAATCGAACCCCCGCGGCATCGGTGCCAGCGTCACCTACAACTTTAACCGCTGGCTCGGATTGACCGGCGACATCAGCGGGCATTGGGACAGCAATGAGACCGGCGTGGGCAAACGAATTGACGACGCCGCCTTCTACAACCTCTCCGTGGGGCCTAAGCTGACCTTTCGCAGCCACTATTTTTCGCCGTTTCTCGAAGCTCTGATGGGCGGCCATCGCCTTGCGCCCGATCTCTTCCACGGCGATGACCGATTCGGCTTCATGGCAGGCGGCGGTCTCGATGTGAACTTGAATAGACACTTCGCTTTGCGTCTGATCCGGGCAGATTACGTGCTCTCGAATCATCATTTTGGTACGCGGGCGCTCGTTCCCGCCACGGATGCCAGAGGCGTAAGACTGCAAAGTGGCGTGGTGTTCATGTTTGGCGGTGGACCGGCCGGGCCGCCCGTTTCAGCAAGTTGCACCATCAATCCTGGTGAAGTCATGGTGGGCGAGCCGGCGACGGCGACGGCTGCCGGCAGCAACTTCAATTCCAAGCACACCCTGAAGTACGACTGGAGCAGCACCGGCGGCAAGATTACCGGCAAGGACAATACCGCGAGCATTGACACCAATGGCGTGGCGGGTGGCAGTTACACGGTTACCGCTCATATCTCCGATCCCAAGATGACGAAGGGCGGCGAGGCAAGCTGCATGGCGACCTTCGCCGTGAAGGAGCCGCCGAAGAATCCACCGGCCATGTCCTGCTCGGCGAACCCGTCGACCCTCCAGGCCGGCGGAAGCTCCACCATTACCTGCACCTGCACCAGCCCGGACAACGTTCCTGTAACCGTCGGCGGTTGGACGGCCAGCAGCGGCAGCATCTCCGGCAACGGCAACACGGCTACGCTGAATACGTCCGGTGCGTCCGCCGGTCCGATCACGGTGAGCGCGACCTGTACCGACTC
>DATNNO010000151.1:0-8316 GCA_035601775.1 Terriglobales bacterium
ATTTGAAAGACTGCGAATTGCCGGCGCGCTCCGACTAGGAGCAGCCGGCTTTTTTGTTTCGGCCAAAATCAACATGTTGCCTCCGCGATTGAGATGGCAAAAAGAACAACCCAGAACCGCTCAACCCCGCCCTAACTGGTAAAATGAGCGTCTAATCCAGACTAGGCCGGAGCAGTTGACCCATGAAGCGCTCAGGAGTTGAGGAAGCGTTGTGAAAGGAACAGGAGACAAACCTCCAGGCAATGAGCATCGATTCCGGCCTTTGAGGCCCTTGATGAATCAGAACGACTGTTGGCGGCTTTTTCCAGTGCTTCCGTCATCGGCCTCGCAGCTTACTTATCCACGCAGACACACGTCTCCGCTTTAAATCTCGAAGGGAGGAGGAAGGCGAGCCAGCCCGACTCAGCCGCCATCGCTGGTTAGTTCACACGTCTTGACGGCCGCCCGGAGAGACGCCGGTTTCGAATCACGCCGACGCCGCTGTCCGCTTCTGTTGGAAACAGTCCCGGCAAAGCACGGGACGTCCCTGCGTCGGCCTGAACGGCACCGTGGTCTCCTTGCCGCACTGCGAACACACGGCTCGGGTCTCGGTTCTCCCGAACCCGTGATGCCCCATGGCTGCCGCTCCTAGAACCGCAACCCGCTTCGCTTTGCAGGCCCTGCACCGCTTGGGTTCGTTCCGGAACTGTTTATCGTGGAAAAACAACTGCTCCCCGGACGTAAAGACGAAATCCGCGCCGCAGTCAATGCACGTCAACATCTTGTCCTGGAATTCCATTGAGGATGCTCCTTCAGCCCTTTCCTGCCCACCCCCACGTACCAGATGAGAAAATCGAGCATCTCCCCTGGCGCACGAGTGCGCAGGATTTTCGCTTCATCCCCCTCAGTGATCTTGCCCCTGGATTCGGCCCGCCATGCCCTTGGCTGGACATGGATTACTTCTGACGCATGGAAACTGCGTCGTCCCCGTGGTTACGCATATCCCAAACCAAGGAATGCGATGCGGAAAAGGGAAGGGGCCGTTCTCACGGGAGGAGCGGCCCATTAACGATTGCTAGTCTTGCTCTTTCCGAGCTTTTTTCCGGCTGCGCTTGCGCGCTAACGCTTCCTTCACGCGCTTCTTTTCGCCGGGTTTCAGATAAAAGGAGTGGCGCTTGACCTCCTTGATGATGTCTTCCTGTTGCACCTTGCGCTTGAAACGGCGCAGCGCATTCTCGAGGGACTCGCCCTCTTGCAGTCTGATTTCTGCCAACGGAACAACACCCCCAAACTCGTCCAATGGGACTCGATAGTTATTGCAAGGTTTTGCACACAAGTCAAGCGCTATGTTGGGAGTGGGTCAGCTGCGCCCGTGTAGGGCGGACACTCTTGTCCGCCGCCCTTGACCTTGATTTTGAGGTTGGGATCATCGGAAACCGCAACCACAGGCTCCTGCCCCGATTCATTGACTCACCACGAACCACGTGGGGACAGCCGCCCTCGGCTGTCCAGCGGAGCAAAGCTCCGCAGGGCTGATGAGATAACCGTGTCATATGCGGTCGCTCCAGTAACCCGGGCGCCACATCTGTTAATCATCGCTGAGGCTTGGAGCCGTCGCCTAGTGTGTAAGTCAACTCACTCTTGTTTAACTTTCAGCACTTCTCAGATAGAATCCGATGCGTCCCTCCCGGTGAGTTTACCAATATGCGGGTAGACCTAGACCTCGTGCTCAAGTTTGCCACGCCCGTGGGCGTAATTGGGGGCTTTGTAAGCCTCGTTTACACGATCAACAGTGTTCGACGACAGATTAACGCCCAAATACTCATGAAGTACACTGAGCGATATGAGCACATACTCGGTGAGTTTCCGGAGGACGCACTTCTCGGGCGGTTCGATTCACATGCTCCCCTCCCGGCGCAAAGTGCACAGTTAACCATCTGTCTTCTGAAGTATCTGAATCTGTGCTCCGAAGAGTACTACCTTTGGAAGCACAAGTATTTGGCGAAGACGGTGTGGACTGTCTGGGAAGGCGACTTAAAGAGAATTGTCGGAAGCCCGCTCCTGCAAAGGGAGTGGCCTCGGTTGAGAGTGGAATACTTGTCACACAGGGATTTTCTGGAGTATGTGGAGCGCATCCAAGCCGAGCACAAAGCACCAAGAGCAGCTGCATCTGGATGAAGGTCTGGCATCACATTCTTCGAGGATGGTCGAACTTACAATTCTCTGACGGGGGCTGGCCCACCTATTTTCTCGCTCTGCTAATAAGAAGGTTGCCCCACCCTTTTCGCGTTCTTTGCGAAAAGGGTGGGTGCCTAAGCCCCCAAGGCCGAAACCCATCAGAAGGCAGGGCCATCCGGCTCGCCCAGCAGGTGCCAGGCCTCGCGGTACTGGGCATAGGGGTCCAGGCGGAGGATTCCCTTCGGCTTCACCGGACGAAATAGTGAAGTCATACGCCCTCCCAGCTCGCGTATCGGCAGAACATACCAGGTTTCTTCCGGCATGATATACACCACCACGAAATCGACATCGGATGGAGCGTAGGCGTGCCCCACCCGGTTCGTCTTACAGCGTATGTTCACTCGATAGAGGCCACCCTTCAAACAAGCGCACGTCTTTACCTGTACCCGCCAAAGCTTGTGCCCACCCTCCACCATGAAGTCATAGCGACTGATTTGGCCATAGGGCTTTCCCACCACGAAACCCAGCCTCATGGCTTTGTGCACAAAAGCCACTTCGCCAAGATTGCCTCGCCGATTCGTGAGGACCCCGCGGGCCCGCGCCTTCTGCCGGGCAGAGTCCGGCCAGGACGCTGGTTTGCGTCTGCGTGAAGCGCCCTTGGCTTTGCTCATTGGTGTCGAAAGATGTCCCTGAAGAAAACCGCAGCAAAAGAAAAGGCGCAAGCCCGAAAGCTTGCGCCCAACTTGATCCCTACTTTTAGACTATCAGATCCGGAGGGGTAACTAGGACATGTTTTCCAGATTTATTTCTGCCGCTGAATCATAGGCTTGGCGGGAATTGGCCCCCTCAGGGGGCTTGACAAGATTCCGAATAGCTTTCGGCTTAGAAAATCATTTTCAAAGCCAGTTGCACCTGTCTTGGAGAATACGCATTGGTGGCCTGTAGTGGGTTCCTGGGAATCTGGTAATGGCCCGGGAAGTAATTGATCCCAAGTTGGGTGCCGATCTTGACGAAATGCGCCACGTTACTCTGCAAGCCATCTTCGGTGACTTGCACGCGCTTGTTGTCGCGATTCAGCAGGTTGAAGGATTCCACCACCAAGTCTAGCTTCAGCCGATCACGAACATATAGGCGCCGAGTCAACCGCGAGTCGGTAGTAGCGTAGTTGGGTCCGAGAAACGAATTGCGCCCCGCTCCCGGAAGCCGGTCGTTGGTGCCATTGCTATCTTGATTGGGATCTCCCGAAACCATCACGTTCTCGGGTCGCCCACTGCCGAAGGTGAGCACTCCAGACAGTTTCCAGTCATTGAACACCCTGGCCAGGAAAGGCTGCTCACGGCCGAAGGGTTTGGGATCAGCGATCCAGGCGAACATCAGGCGGTGACGCTGGTCGGTAACGCTGGGGCCTCGTTCGGCGCTGGTGGCGTAGGAATTCTGCACCACGGCGGGTCGTCCCGCGACTAATGCGTCCTGCCCATCGTCCACTGCCTTGGCGAAAGTGTAGGCGAGTCGAAAGTAGAGCCCGCTGGTCATCTGGCGGCGCACGGAAACGGTCATCCCGTTGTAGACGCTGGATGCGGCACTCTCGAAAACGTCGATGGCGCCGAGTTGGGGGATCGGGCGCGCGAGCGGATTGATGCACGGGGGATACGGGCAGGTGAAGGAGCGCGTCATCTGCCAGGTGGAAAACGAATCCACGTTGTAGTACGTGCCGAGAAAGTTGATGCCCGCGTTGTCGTACACCGGATACTCCACGTTCACGGGCGGCGGCAGATTCATATCGCGGGCGCGGATGAGATCTTCCCCATGCACATACATATAGGAAACGCCCACAGCGAAACGGTGAGCTACTTCTTGTTCGATACTGAGGCTGGCCTGCTCCACCTTTGGTGTCTTGAAGTTTGGAGAAAATGCGGAAACGCCGGCTTTCGCAAATTGCGCCAGGCCAGCCGGCAAGGTGCACGACGTCGCGCTGAGCGGGCAGTTCACCAGCGAGTTGGGGTATTGAGGGAAGACCTGATGATCGTAGTAGTTGGAATTATTCAGGAAGAGATTGGCAGAAGAGAACCCGTTGTCGTTCGCAATGGTTGAAGTGTAAATCTGCGGAATGCGAGTGTAAAACCAGCCATACCCTGCTCGTACTACCAACGGCCGCTCGTTCCCGATCGAGTACGCCAGGCCCACGCGCGGAGCAACGTTGAACGGGTTGAAAGGAATTTTGCCGGAATCCGGCCACAGCGGATTGGTTAGCAGTCCTTTTTTACTGAAGGTCTGCAAGTCATAGCGTCCGCCGAGGCTGATGGCAAGGTGATCGGAGGCGCGGATTGTATCCTGCACAAAACCGGAGTACTCGTTGGTGTCGGGATGGCTGGACTGCGTGCCAAAATTCTGAATGTAATACTTCGGCACATCGTGCGCGTAAGCGCGGAGCGGCGTCAGCAGCAAGCCCGCTTCTGTCGGTTCGAAGGTGAACGGGTCCACTTTAATGGGATCGAAGATGTACTCTCCGCCGGACTGCGAGGGGAAGTAGTTATAGATCCATGTGCGCAGGACGTCGCCGCCAAACTTCCAGGAATTCCGCCGGCCCTCCAGGCTGATGGTCTCGGCCAGGTGCAGGCGATGTTCGCGGGTCTGGCGGGGCAGGATGTTCGAACGTCCGAAGCCGTCGATGATGCTGCTGATTTTGCTGAGTGTGTCGGTGGTGTTGGTGCTGGACTGCTGCAGATCGCGCGAGAACTGCGCGCGCAAATGGCTGACCAGCCGCCAGGAAAGCGTACTGGTCAGAGAGAGCGAACCGGTTTCCGTGGCTACCTGCTCCTGACCGTTTTCGCTGATGGCGTTGGTGGTGAGCGGGCTGGCCGGGTCGAGGAAGACGTTGTTTTGTCCGTAGTAGCGAGAAGTGCTGATGCGCGCCGAAAGTGTCTCATGCGGCGTGAGAGTGAAATCCAGCTTGAAGAAGCCGGCGTTGCCCAGCATCTTGGAAGGATATTGACCCGCCAGCGTTGACAGCCGAGCGGCAGCGGCGAACACCAGTGCCTGATCACTGGCCTCGTAGTCGCCATCGTGCAATGGACCTTGACCTGGTTGGGGAACGACTTTCGAGCTTCCATCCAGAAAGCGCACCACCGTGGGAACGTGAAAGATGTGCTGGTCGAGTCCGCCAAAGAAAAACGCGCGGTTGCGGTGGATGGGACCGCCCAGGGTGAAGCCGAATTGCTGCTGCTGTTCGCGCGGCTTGAAGTCCAGAAAAGGATGGGTCGCTCCGAATGAGCTATCCCGAATGAAATAAAAATCGGTTCCATGGAGCTGGTTCGATCCGGATTTCGTGACCACATTGATCACCGCGCCTCCGGCTCGTCCCAATTCCGCGCCGTAGGTATTCGACGACACGCGGAACTCCTGCACGACTTCGTTGGAGAACTGGTAGGGAGCACGATAGCGTCCGCGGGCCTGGGCGAAGAAGGCGTTGTTGTTGTCGGCGCCGTCCACCAGATAACTGGACTGATAACCGCGTATTCCGCCAAAGGCCAAATCGCCATTCGAGCCCGAGGTCAAGCCCCGCGGGTCTTGCGAGACACCGGGTGTTAGAAGGGCGAGGTCGGTGAAGCGGCGCCCGTCGAGCGGCAATTCCTCGATCGCGCGTTTGTCGATCAGCGATGACACAGCGTTGGATTGGGTTTCGACCATGGGGGGCTCGCCGGAAACCGTGACCATCTCTTTGGCTCCGCCGACCTGCAGCTTGAACTCGATCTCGGTAGTCGCGCCCACGTCCACGTGCAGCTTGGGAGTGAGTTGCGGCGACATGTCCGGGGCGACCGCGCGCGCGGAGTACTCCCCAGGCGGCAGCAATTCAAACACAAATTGTCCGGCGGAATCGCTGGTGACAAAGTAGCGGAAGCCTTTGGCAGAGTCCACCAGTGCGATCGAAGCGTCGACAATCCGGCGGCCCGAAGAATCGACCACGGTTCCGCGAATCGCCCCGGTGGAGGCGTCCTGCGCGAAAGCAGGGACTGCAAAGAAGAAGAGCGCGAACAACAACCCATGAGGACGGGCACACAAAGACAAAAGGCGCGGCATAGGACGTCACCTGCAAAAAATAAGGATGAAGGTGAGTCCAGATCAGACGGGAGACAGTTTCTGTATAACACTGTGCAGCTTGTGCAGTCTGTGCGGGACGAGTATTTCTTTTGGGATTTGTCCCGAGGTGGGAATTGCGGTCGGCCGACAGGCGAGGTGTGCCGGAAACCCTGTGAAGGGCCGGCGGTGACGCGCACGCAGTCGGAGGTTCGTCGACTCCGCATTCCGCTCCGCGTTTACGAGGTGAATGCTGGGTTCAGGGAACGGTTAAGTTTGAAGTTGGCCCCTGCCGGTTGAACAACTCACCCAGCGAAGATCTACAGAGCGATTCCTGAGGAGGCAACGGGCCCAATCCGTGGCGAGAAAATCCTTTGACTTCGCGCCCCATCGGAGAGAAGCTGTAAAATGAAATGTTAAAGGAGTGTTACAGTTCGGTTAAAATTGTGTTAATAAATGGAGCCAGTCTGGTTCCAAGACTGAAGCTAGCGCGTCGGGTGGAAAAGGCTCAACTCTCCCAAAACCCCACCCGCCTCCTCCTCGTGATTACGCTCCTTTCGTTCACTCTGTACGGAGCAAGTCTCTTCGCACGCGTCGGGGAGCGGATCGAGGCAGGCCGAATCCCGATTGTCTACAGCGTTGCCTTCCAACCCGAGGCAGCCGCCCCTTCCTCGGCGGAGGACAAGGTTACTCCGACTGCGGTTTCCGAACTCATGCGGAGTGCCGAGAGTGGAGTCGCCATAGCGCAAAATAAGCTCGCCTACCTCTATACCTATGGCGAGGGCGTCGCCCAAGATTACGAAGAGGCAGCCCGGTGGTACACGGCGTCAGCGGCCCAGGGATTGGCGGCCGCGCAGTACAACCTTGGTGCCCTATATGAGCACGGCCTCGGAGTCGCCAAGGACCGCCAGAGAGCGATGAGTTATTATCTCGCGGCTGCCGAGCATGGACATGTACTTGCGCAATCGAGGATGGGGCTTCTGTACGAACGCGGATGGGGTGTTCCCAAAGCCTCAAGCGAGGCCATGAAGTGGTACCGCGCCGCGGCCGAGCAGGGAGACCCTTCCGCCCAATGCAACCTGGCGAACGGATACTACGCAGGTGATGGCGTTCCCCGCGATTATGTGGAGGCGGCCAAATGGTACCGCAAAGCTGCGGAACACGGTTCAGCGACCGCGCAGAACAACTTGGCCGCTTTCTACCACCATGGCTGGGGTCAAGAGACGGACTATGTCCAGGCGCTTTACTGGTACCGCAAAGCTGCCGAACAAGGACTTCCCGAGGCTGAGAATAACCTCGGGGTGATGTATGAGGACGGATTGGGAGTGGAGAAAGACTACCGGCAGGCGGCAAACTGGTTTCGCGCAGCCGCCGAAAAGGGCGTCAGCCGGGGTCAGTTCGATCTGGCGAACTTGTACATGGCCGGTAGAGGGGTTCCGCTCGATTATGTCAGTGCTTACTTTTGGTACAGCCTGGCAGCGTCAGCGGGAGATCGTCTCGCTACGCGCGAATTGAAAAATCTTACCCGCTTGATGACACCTAGACAGCTCCGGGAAGCCCAAGCCCGCCTGTCGGATCGACCAAGGCAAGCGGACAATTCAAGTGAGTCCGAAGCTGTTGCGCTGGGTGCGCCGCAACCGTCGGAGAGAAAATAGAGAAAAATCCAGCGTGGACTGCGGGGAGGATGTCGGCCGCAGTCCTTATCGTTCATATCCGTATCCTTAAGACCTTTATCCTTTAAGTCTGAATACGTACGGCTCTTCACTGGCGTCTGGTCTTTCCGACCGATGCAGGAAGGCTTATACCCTGAGCAAGAGCCACTGCCCTTTCGATAGCTGAATGAGTTTCGTATTCCCACGCAGGATGGGTGAGATATCCGTCCAGTTCTAAGCCGGGATAACTGGTGGAGAAAACGATTACACTCACAACCCGGTTCTGAGCGCTATGGCCTGATTTCGCCAGTTACCTTCGCTCGGAGACTTCTCGGGCATAGAATGTTGAGGCTCAACAAGGGTATTCGCGGGTATCTGAATGCCTTTCTGGTGATCTCCCAGGAGGAAAAATTTATGTCCCGCATTAGAAGTT
>DATNNO010000152.1:0-2236 GCA_035601775.1 Terriglobales bacterium
CAGACAAATGAGATGCTTCGTTCCTCTTTGCAACCCAATTCATCCACAAAAAACAACAACCGGCGGGGCAACTCTCACGTCAGCCCGGGCAAGTTTCTGGAGAGCATCACCACGCCTTTGGGGCGAGGTATTGAAGCAGAAACTTAAATCTGCGCGGCGCGGGGTTTTAATCGTAATAGGACCCGGGCGGCAAGCTATGGTCGAGATTCGGTTGGTGCCTTGTGCCCGTCTATCAGCATGACTTCGGCTTCCGCGATGTATTGATTGGTGGCGAGCCGGCCTTGAAAAAGGCCCGGCTCGACCCCGTTGGAGAGTCTGTGTATTTTTCGCAAGCCGAGCCGAGCCCTGGTCTAAATTCAGACTGGAGGAGTATGACATGGCAAAGCGTAAGATGTCCACTTTCGAGCGGTTGAAAAGGGGAGAACTGAACCGCAAACAGCGGAGAGACTTGGGGCGGAAGGTGGCAGCGGGCGATCCCGGCCTGACGATCGAAAATCCCAACGCCGGAGGTATCGACGTAGGCAATGAGAGCCACTATGTGGCGGTGCCGCCGGATCGGGACCCGAATCCGGTACAGGAATTCGGCTGCTGGACAGAAGCCTTGCAACGGATGGCGGAATGGTTAAAGGCGTGCCGAATCGATACGGTGGCGATGCAAGCCACGGGTGTGTACTGGATCGCGCTGTACGATGTTCTGGAGCAGCATGGCATCCGGGTGGTTCTGGTGAACGCTCAGCACACCAAAAATGTGCCCGGCAGGAAGACCGACGTGCAGGAAAGTCAGTGGCTGATGAAGCTGCATACTTACGGGCTGGTGCGCGACTCGTTCCGGTTGCCGGAGCAGATAGAAAGCGTACGCACGATCTGGCGACTCCGGGATAGGCACGTCAAGGAAGCCGGGCGAACGGTACAGCACATGCAGAAGGCGCTGACGAAAATGAACATTCAGTTGGCCAACGTGATCAGCGACATCTTCGGAGTGAGCGGACAGGCGATTATCGGCGCGATCCTCAAAGGGGAGCGGGACCCCTACAAACTGGCGGATTTGAAAGATTACCGGGTCAAGGCGAGCCGGGAAGAGGTGGCGCGCAGCCTGGAGGGGAACTGGCGGGAAGACGTGTTGTTCGAACTCCAGCAGGCGGTGAACAGTTACCAGTTCGTGCACCAGCAGATGCAGGAATCCGACCGGAAGCTGGAATGTTACCTGGCTAGCCTGCCGACTCGAATCCTGGATGTCCCCGCTCAGCCGGAAGGCGCGCCGGCGGCCACGCCGAAGAAGAAGAAAAGGGCAAAGAAGCCGCAGGGCAACGAGCCGCAACTGGACCTGAAAGTAGAACTGAAACGTATTTGCGGAGTAGATCTGACCTCGATCGACGGAATCAATGTGATGACGGCGCAGACGATCGTCTCGGAAATCGGCACGGACATGAGCGGATTTAAGGACGAGAATCACTTTGCTTCGTGGCTGGGGTTGACTCCGAGCAAGGACATCAGCGCAGGCAAAACCGTGAGGCGAGGAAAGAAGAAAGTAAACAACCGCGTTGCCGTGGCATTACGCACGGCGGCCACCACGCTGTTGGAGAGCGACAGCTACCTTGGAGCCCGGTACCGTCATCTGCGCCGGCAGTTGCCAACCTTCGCGTCGGCGGTCAAAGCTATGGCCCACTATCTGGCGCTGTTGGTCTACCGCATGTTCACCAAAGGCGAAGCCTGGGTGGATCGGGGCGCGGCGCAATTCGAGCGCAGGCGCACGGAACGGGAAATGGTAAGTCTGAACTCCAGAGCCCGTGCCAACGGATTCAAACTGATTCCGATCGCCGAAGCCAGCTAAAGCCCGTCGCAATACAGCGCCAGCCAGGAAGCGCGACCAGCGCCAAGGGTCGTAGTGTGTTCAATCCCAGACAAATGAGATGCTTCGTTCCTCTTTGCAACCCAATTCATCCACAAAAAACAACAACCGGCGGGGCAACTCTCACGTCAGCCCGGGCAAGTTTCTGGAGAGCCTGCGCCACTGGCTCATGCAGTTTCCACATCGATTTGAAAATGCCGGGTGACCTCAGGAGGTCTGAGGCTAAGCTTGCCTGTGTTCCGGCGGTCACGTGGTCCAAAATCGCGGTCCAAAATCGCGCCCTTGCCCGATCGACTAGACGGTGATAGATTAAAAAGCGATTTTGGCCCCAGTATTAGCCAGGAGGAATCTACGATGAAACGTCGGCATTTCTTAACGCTCGCTGCG
>DATNNO010000153.1:0-34922 GCA_035601775.1 Terriglobales bacterium
CACCGTTCAGTCCGAGCAGGTGATGAATGGCAGCTATGACGATGTCGTATAGCCATTCCCAGGCGTACCAGGGCTGCCCGCTCATGGTCGCCGAGAAGGGATCAACGCGGGTGATCGAGCGCGTATGCAGCATTGATTGCCCGTTGCGGATGTGCCATCCCGTGCCCGCATCGCGCAACAAAAGGTGCCCCATCGCGCCGCAACTAAAGCCCAATAGCAGCGCAACAAAAAGCAAATCGGAAACCGAAGGCATTAGAAACGGAAGCCAGCGTGAGACGTTGGCTGCGTGCGCCTGGGATTGAGGCTCTGTTTGCGGAGGTTTCAAATGCAAAGCGTATGCTCGCGCCTAACCCGGTCATGTTACTTGATTAAACGGAACAGCGCGCGATTCGCTTGTTACTCCAGTGAATACCGGTTGCACTGAAGCTCCGAAGCTGGGCTCGCTATTGCGACTCGGCAGTCATGGCGGGAATCTACTAAAGTGTGATGTCGGATCGCGTCCGACACGTTGGTCCGGACGCCCCCGTCCGGGCTGCCGAGTGAAGCTCGGCTGACTTTGTGGGACAAGGGATCGGATGAACGGCAAACACATTCCAGGAATTGTGATCATTGGCGCCGGGTTCGGTGGCCTCAACGCAGCTCTCAGGCTCGCCCGCTATCCCGTCCGGATCACCCTGATCGACCGCAAGAATCACCACACCTTCCAGCCCCTGCTCTATCAAGTGGCAACCGCCGGATTGTCCCCCGGAGAGATTGCCGCCCCCATCCGCTGGATCGTGGGAGGCCGTCGCAACATTGAGGTTCTGCTCGGAGAAGTGCAAGATTTCGATCTTGATCGACGCGTCGTAAAGCTCGCTGATCGCGAACTTCCCTACGACTATCTGATCGTTGCCGCAGGTGCGAGCCATGCATATTTCGGACACGATGAGTGGGAACCGCTGGCCCCTGGCCTGAAGACGATCGAGGACGCGCTGGAAATCCGCCGCCGGGTATTGCTCGCATTCGAGCTAGCCGAGCGCCAGGCGGCCAGCGGCGGAGGACAGGTGCAGTTGAATTTCGTCATAGTCGGCGGCGGTCCTACAGGAGTGGAATTGGCGGGCACGCTGTCAGAGATCGCCCGCCGCGCCTTAGTGGACGAATTCAGTTCCATCGATCCCAAGCGCACGCGGATCATACTGCTCGAAGGCGGTCCTCGAATCCTGCCTACCTACCCCGAGGATCTTTCCCGAAGCGCCGAGGATCAGCTCCGCCGACTCGGAGTCGAGGTACACACGTCCACGATGGTCACGGGCGTCGAGCCCGCCGCCGTTCGCATGGGAGAGACTCGTCTGTGCGCGGCGGTGATCTTGTGGGCCGCCGGAGTGGCCGCGTCACCGTTAGGCAAGAAACTCGGCGCGCCCCTCGACCGCGCCGGCCGCGTACTGGTGAATCCCGATCTGAGTATTCCCGGCCATCCCCAAGTTTTTGTCATCGGAGACTTGGCCGCGATCAAGGATGAAGGCGGCAACATGGTGCCGGGCGTTGCGCCGGCTGCGATTCAACAAGGAAAAGCAACCGCACGCAACATTGCACGCGACCTGCAAGGAAAGCGCCGTCAAGACTTTCATTACGTGAACAAGGGCAGCCTGGCAACCATCGGACGGGCCGCCGCTATCGCACAATTTGGCAAGCTTCACATTTCCGGATTCATCGCCTGGCTCTCCTGGCTATTCGTCCACATCTTTTTCCTGATCGGATTCCGCAACCGCTTGATCGTTTTGATTCAGTGGGCGTGGTCGTACTTCACCTACGAACGCGGAGCCAGACTAATCACGGGAGATCAAACCCTGCCGAGCTGGACAGAACTGCAACGCGAGCAGAACAGTTCCGACAAAGAAACGACGAAACAATGAAATGACGACCGCTTGAATCACGCCCAAAAAGCTCAGCACCTTATCCTTTAATCCTTTAATCCTTACACTGTTCGTATTCGGACGGCTCATCCCCAAAATCGAACAGTTACAATCTGCACCTCTCCGCGTCCAAACGAAGTCAGGCTTGTTTTCATTCGCATAGGAGCGAGCAAGCTGGCACGAAATGTGCATGTTCCCTCGGGATGTTTTGTATCTACGCTGTAACCGCAGGGCTGAGTTGGGAACTCTAACCCAGCGGTGGAACGGAGGAATTGGATGGGAAACTTGGTACAGGATTTCAGATACAACTTGCGCGTGCTGCTCAAGAGCCCCGGATTCGCGGCGGTTGCAGTCATAGTCCTGGCCCTTGGCATTGGAGCAAACACCGCCATTTTTAGCGTGGTCAACGCCGTGCTGCTTCGCCCGCTACCCTACCAGGATCCTGCACGGCTGGTGCAGGTTTGGCATGTGCCGCCTCCGAAAAGTTTTCCGGGAGTGAATCTATTTGCCGTTTCGGCGGCAAACTACCTGGACTGGCGTGACCAGAACCACGCATTCGACCAACTTGCGATTTACACTTACGCCAACATGAACCTAACTGGCAAAGGTAAACCTGAGTCGGTTACAAGCGCCGTCGTCTCTCCCAACTTCTTTTCCGTATTGCAGGTGCGGCCACTTTTCGGTCGAGCAATCGCTCCAGAAGAGGACCGACTAGGACATGCCAATGTCGTGGTTTTGGGCCATGCGCTCTGGCGCGAGCACTTTGGCGGGGACCCAAGCATTGTTGGCCAAAACGTGACTGTTAATGGGCAAACCTACACCGTCGTGGGGGTCATGCCCGCCAAGTTCGAAATGCCGCCTTCGGCGCAAGTCTGGACGCCCATGGCGTTGACGGACAAAGAGAAGGCAGTGCGCGGCGAACATCACTTCGGAGTCATCGGACGTCTGAAACCCGGCACAGACTTGAAACAAGCGCAGGCGGAAATGAACACGATTTCCAGCCGGCTGGAGCAGCAATATCCCACCGACAACAAAGGATGGGGAGCTGTGGTCGTGCCTCTGCGCGAACAACTGGTGGGAAGCGTTCGCCCCGCTCTGCTGGTTCTGCTGGGCGCGGTCGCATTCGTCCTGCTCATTGCCTGCGCCAACGTTGCCAACCTCATGCTGGCGAAAACGCTGGGACGCCGCAAGGAAATTGCCATCCGATCAGCGCTCGGCGCCAGCCGTTCGCGAGTGCTGCAGCAGGTTCTCTCCGAGGCTGTCTTGCTCGCGTTGATGGGTGGCTTCGTGGGTCTGCTGATCGCTCATTTCGGAGTTCGCCTGATCTCCGCATTCCTGGCGAATCAACTGTCCCAGTCGCCAGAAATCAACCTGGACGGCTGGGTGCTCGGCTTTACTTTTACCGTTTCCATTCTCACCGGAGTTCTGGCAGGGCTGGCGCCCGCTTTGCGTCTGACCAAAATCGATTTGAATGAGGCGCTGAAGCAAGGTCTGGGCCGCACGGATTCAGATTCAGGCGGAAAGCGAACCCGTGGCTTGCTGGTGGTTTCCGAAGTCGCGCTCTCCCTCATGTTGCTGATCGGCGCCGGGCTCATGATCCGCAGCCTTTGGATGCTGCGCAGTGTTGACCCAGGCCTTGATCCCAACAACGTTCTTACTATGAGGGTCGGCGTCCCCTCGACCAGATTCTCTTCCCCATTGCAACAGAGCAGTTTCTTCAATGACGTACTACAGCGGGTTCGAGCGCTGCCCGGAGTTGACTCCGCCGGCGTGATCGACTCGGTTCCCCTCAGCGGCGGCGGTTCTATTCAGCCCATCGCCATCGAAGGCCGGCCAACTCAGCAAATGTCAGACCAGCCCGAAGTCGCAGTTCGCATTGTCAGTCCCGGCTACATCGGGGCTCTGCGAGTACCACTGCTTCGCGGACGCAATTTCAACGATGCCGACGCCGCTGGCAGACCCGCAGCCATCTTGATCAGCGAATCCATGGCCAAGCGCTTCTGGCCCAATGAAAATCCCATCGGCAAACATTTAACCATGACTTTTTTCCCGGACGCGGCTCGGGAGATCGTCGGCATCGTCGGCGATGTCAAGGACGATGGGCTGGATGCGGTCGATCCAGTAGCAACGCTGTACATGCCATTGGCCCAGCTCTCGACACCGCTGCTGGGTGGATGGAGTTCGTTCCCCATGTCGCTCGTCGTGCGCGCCAACTCCAATCCATCGAGTTTGACCTCAGCAGTCTCGAATGCAGTGCATCAGGTCGATTCTGAACTGCCTCTGCTCCAGATCCTCACCATGCAGGATGTAATTGGCGCATCCCTATCGCAGCAACGCTTCAACATGCTGCTGCTGGCGGTCTTCGCCGGACTCGCCCTACTCCTCGCCGCAATCGGAATTTACAGTGTGCTCTCCTACAGCGTGAAACGGCGGGTACGCGAAATCGGTATCCGCATGGCACTCGGAGCGCAAGTTCGCGATGTGCTGCGGCTGATTGTGATCGAAGGCATGCGGCCGACTCTGATTGGCGTCGCAATCGGACTGGCTGGCGCGTTAGCTCTGGGTCGGGTTTTGGCCAATCTAATCTATGGCGTAAAGCCCACCGATCCCATCACCTTCGGAGCAGTGTCGGTCCTGCTGGCCGGCGTAGGCTTGTTCGCCAGCATCATCCCCGCCTACCGCGCAACCAGAGTCGAGCCCATGAAAACTCTGCGCGACGAGTAGACACTGTGATTAAGTTGCCGATGTAGGCGCGGGCGTCCGTCCACGCCCGTGCGGCATCAATTGAAATTCACACGCAATCATTTCCCTAATTGTGCGACGCGTCCGCCACCACATCCTGCGAAGAAGGTGCAGACTTCCGCGCCGCGGAGATGCTCTTCGATTCCGGTTGTCCGAATACTTCCGGATGCAAATAGTAGCCTTGTTCCCCGACCGCTTTGTCCTCCTCCACCGGTATGCGGTACTGATTGGCATAAGCGTCGTGCCGGATGCCGGTCACCTGCCACGACACTTCCACGTCAGGCTTACTCGTCCGAATCACAAAGCGGTTGGTAGCGATCTTCCGGGCCACGATGGCCTGCGCGAATTGCCCGATCACAGTTAACTGATAACGGAAATCACCATTGAGCGCTTCAAAGTAGTCCGGCAAGTTCACCGTTGCTAAACCATGCCGATCGGTCGTGACGTTTCCGTTGTACACGTTCATCATGTCGGGCGACTCGACGAACGAGTGCGAGAGATATTTATTCGCAGGATCCAACGGATGGTCGATCTTGAATGACCCGCTGCCCTTGGTCAGTTTGCCGGTGACGTTGAGATTGCCCGCATAGAAGCCATTGCCGCTGGCGTCAACGCTGAACTTCCCGACATAGTTGCTGCCCGCGAGTCCGCTCAAAATCAATCCGCCGCCACCGTGAGCAACGAAAATGCCAGCCGCCCCGCCGCTTGTGCTCTCGGTTTGGCCCTGAATTCCGGTGCCGCCGCTGGTCGAGGCGCTGTGCCCAAATGTGCCGATACCGTTCGGGCTCACGGTCGCTCCGTTAACACCGGTGGTGTTGCCGCTGCTGGCGTACGCGGTGCCAAGCACTCCGACTCCGGCGGTGCTGGGCGTGTACCCGCTCACACCGTACACGCTGCCACTGGTGGCATTCGCGCTCCCGCTCACGCCCGAGGCGCCGGTGGTGGCGCTGGCGGTCCCGCCTGCTACGCCGGAGACTTGCCCAGTGGTCGCGCCCTCGTAGCCGCTTACCCCAGCGGCGAAATTGGTTGCGCTGTTGGTCGAGCCGACGACACCATAAACAACTCCGGTAGCGGCGCCCTCGTACGCGCTCAGGCCGGCGGCTCCGTTCGTGGTGCTATTGGTCCCGCCAGCAACGCCATACACCTGGCCCGTGGTAGCGAGCTCAAAGCCGGTGACACCGACCGCGCCGGTCGTGGTGCTGGACGCAAATCCGCCGACGCCATGAACCTGGCCAGTGATGGCGGTCGCATTACCGAGCACGCCAGCGGTGCCCGTGCTCGTGCTCGATGCGAAACCCGCCACGCCATAAGACTTGCCTGAGGTGGCGTTGGATTGCCCGATCACTCCGATGCCGCCCGTGGTTGCGTTGTCCAGTCCGAACACCCCGTTACCAATCGGGGAGGAGCTCTGTCCGTATACGCCTGTCGTGCCGGCTTGCGGATCGGTCGCAATGCCGTTGATGGCGGCCGCGGAGCCCGGCACCGTCACCTGCATGCCCAGAGCTGCTTTACCGGCAACATCAACAATTGCTTGCGGCGTCTTGGTACCGATACCTACATTGCCACCGGTCTCATAGATCACCGAATTGCCCAACGTTGTTGCTCCGGTCCACAGCGGAACGAAGTTCTTCGTGCCCTTGCCCGTCACGCCTGCGGGAGGACGATTTGGTGCGGCAGGTGCCGCCGTTGCCGAGCCCGGCTGGCCTTGTGCCCCACCGGTGCTGGCATGTATGAACGCTGACGAAGGCAAGCCGCCCAACGTTTCCGCATCCGCTGCCTTCAATGCATACGGCACGCTTAGCAGTAGCACCCGTGGCTGCTCCGGCTGCCCTGCAATCTGCGTACTGATCCAATGCGCCTCAGCCGAACTGAACAGGCTCAACGGCACACCGTCTGCACTGGCCGAGCCCAGCATTGCGGTGTAATGTCCAGTCGCATCGGCTTGGACGTTCTGCGTCTCCATCCACAACGGACTGCCACCTTGCTGATCTTTGTGCAGCGAAAAAGTGACGCCGACCACGCCAGTCATGGCCTTGTGTGTTTCGTCCTGCGCGACGCCCGAGAACTTGATAAGCCGTGGCACCTGGGTGGAAGCCAGACTTGAGTTTGGGGCCGCTGTTTGGGCCAGAGTTGTGCAAACTGCCGCTGACAGAAAACTGACGATGACGAAGCATGCGCGAAGCTTCACTGGAGGTCTCCTCTCTGTTTTTAAGTTGCTCCTGGATACCGCGACGGCTGGGCGGCCGGCCATGGCGCACCCTTATATCACCAAACTGGTGCCATGACAATGGCCCTTGGCCGTTTTCTTCATCTGACCAACGCCAAACGCCCGGTGTCCAGCGAAAGCTTCAGGAGAACGTCCAGAGTCTTTCACCCCACAATCAAAGCGCGTCCACCCGCTATAATCTACTTGCCTTGAAATTTCTCCGGCTCAGCGCAGTCTTCCACTTGCTCTTGTCCGCGGCCGCTCTTGCCCAGGAACCGGCCACGGCGGGTCAGACCGTGCTGGTAGCTCCCTTTGAAAATCAATCCAAGGCCCCGGGCATCGAGTGGGTCGGCGACGCCTTTCCGGAACTGCTGCAAGATCGCCTGAATTCCGCCACGCTGTTTGTGCTGCCGCGCGAAGACCGCCTCCGCGCCTACGACCGCGTGGGCATCCCGGTCGAACTTCATCCTTCGCGCGCCACCCTCTACCGCATTGCCGAACAGTTAGACGTGGACTACGTAGTGCTTGGCCTGTACCGCTTCGATGGACGAACTTTCACCACTTCGGCGCAACTGCTGGATATGCGCCGCCAGCGTCTGCTGCCCGAAATGAACGAGTCCGGCCCGCTGATCCAACTCATCGACATTCAGACCGCGCTGGCCTGGGACGTTCTGCATACCCTTCGCCCGGAGATCTCGATCAGTCAGCAGGCGTACGTTGACGCTGCGCCTTCCATCCGGTTGGACGCGTTCGAGAACTATATTCGGGGCGTTACCGCACCGACAACTGAAGAACAGATTCAGCACTTTCGCGAAGCGGTTCGCCGGAATCCCGCCTACCCCGAAGCGCTGCTGCAACTTGGCAAAGCCTATTACCGTGGACGGCAGTACGAGCTGGCGGTCTCCTCGCTGACGCGCGTCCCCGAAAACAATCCGCTCGCACGGGAGGCGAATTTCTATCTTGGACTCGCCGCCTACGACAACGGAGATTTCCCGCGCGCCGAGTCCGCATTCCGTTTCGTTGCCGCCCGATTGCCGCTGGCCGAGGTTTACAACAACCTGGGAGTGGTCAGCTCTCGCGCAGACAGAAAAACCGCCGCCGAATATTTTCAGAAAGCAATCGATGCGGATCCCAACGACCCCGACTATCACTTCAATCTGGCCATAGAACTCTACCGCACGGGCGATCTGGCAGGCGCATCCCGCCAACTCCGAGACACACTCTCGCTGAAGCCAGGCGATACCGCCGCCAAATCTCTGCTTGACGCAATCACGCCTGAAGCCAAATCTCCAGCCCCGCGAGCAATTGTGCCGGTGAGCCAAAAGACTCCGCTCGAGCGCATCCGGGCCAACTATGACGAAAGTTCGTTCCGCCAGCTTGCCTTGAAAATCGAAGCAGTGGCCGAGCAGCGTCTGGCCAAAACCGATCCCCTCACCCATGCGAAATTCCACACCGATCGTGGACATCAACTACTGACCCAAGCATTCATCTCCGAAGCAGAAGCCGAATTCCGGGAGGCGATTGCGCTCAACTCCTCAAATCCCGAAGCCCACGCCGGATTGGCCAGCGTGCTGGAAGCCGAAAACAACCCGACCGGGGCGCGATCCGAAGCCGAAGAGGCATTGCGCCTGCGCCAGTTCCCCGAACCGCTTTTGGTATTAGCCAGGCTTGATTTGCGAGACAATAGAGCTGAAGCGGCCGCGGAGAACATAGCCCAGGCTTTGCGTTTGGAACCCTCCAACGCTTCCGCGCTGGCCCTCAAGCGCGCCGTTGCAGCCAAGCTCGCGCAGGAAGCGCAGCCGCTGCCCAATCGATGAAACCGCTTTTCGTTTCACGCATTTGTTCCGGCCTTCTGACCGGATTGCTGTTATTCGTCCTCTCCGCCGCTTCTTCCGCCGAAGTGTTGAAGATCGTGGTGAACGACGCGATTCATCCCATCACCGATGAATACATTGGCCGCGCAATCGCGGAAGCCGAGCGCAATAAAGATCAGGCATTGCTGATCGAGATCAACACACCGGGCGGCCTGCTTGACTCCACCCGCGACATCATCGAAAAAATCCTGGCCTCACCCGTGCCCGTAATCATCTACGTCACCCCCAGCGGAAGCCGCGCGGCTTCGGCCGGATTCTTCATCCTCGAAAGCGCCGATGTGGCGGCCATGGCGCCCGGAACCAATACCGGCGCTGCTCATCCCGTTTCGCTCGGCGGCGGCAAGATGGACGACGTGATGAAAGAAAAAATCGAGAACGACTCCGCCGCCCTGATGCGATCGGTGGTCGGGAAACGCGGCCGCAATGTTGAAATCGCCGAAACCGCCGTGCGCCAATCCAAGTCTTTCACCGACCAGGAGGCGCTTTCGCAAAAACTGATCGACTACATAGCGCCCAGCGAAGCGGACCTCTTCAAGCAATTGCAAGGCAAGCAGGTGAAGCGGTTCAGCGGCCAGACCATCACGCTCAATCTGGTCGGCAGCCCAATCCATCCCTTTGATATGACACTGAAGCAGCACATCCTGGCCTACCTGATGGATCCGAACATTTCGTTTATTCTGCTAGCCGTCGGTGCGCTCGCGCTTTATGCCGAGTTCAACCATCCCGGCGCGGTAGTGCCCGGAACGGTCGGAGTCGTATTCATTCTTCTCGCCATCTTCGCATTGAACTTGCTGCCCACCCGCTTCGCCGCCGTAGTTCTGATTTTCGCGTCGTTCATTCTGTTCGCGCTCGAAGCCAAATTCGCTGCCCATGGAGTGCTCGCCATCGGCGGAATCGTCACACTCACGCTGGGCGGACTCCTCTTAGTGGACGCACCCATTCCCGAGATGCGAGTCCATCTGCTGACAGCGCTGGCCGTCAGCATTCCGCTCGGAATCATCACCGTCTTCCTCATGAGCATCGCCCTGAAAGCGCGAGCCAATAAGGTTGTGACCGGCGTGCAAGGACTGATCGGCGAAATCGGCCTGACTCAGAGCGCGCTATCGCCGCAAGGAAAAGTCTTCATCCACGGCGAACTGTGGGACGCCATCTCCTCCGCCAATCTCCCCGCAGGACAACCGGTCATCGTGCGCCAGGTAAAAGGATTGCAACTGTCCGTGGACCCCTCGCCCTCCGCACCAAAAACGTAAATGGAGTACGGGCGTCCTCGCCCGTCACCAATGACGCGCATGCACCTGACCAGACAACCCCGTACCGCTTTGAAATCACAGCCCCGCCAGCCCCAATTGCGATACAATCCGCCTCAGAGGCATTCCTGACAATCAGGCGCGGAGGCCCAGATGGAGCTTGGGGTTGGTTTCACGACTATCGTAATCATCATTGCCGGTCTATACCTGTTAAGTTCAATCAAGATCCTGGCGGAATACGAGCGCGGCGTCATCTTTCGGCTGGGGCGTCTGCTTCCAGAAGCCAAGGGTCCGGGCCTCATTTTCGTCTTCGCCCCGCTCGACCGCATGGTTCGCATCTCCCTGCGTCAGGAGGCTCTGGAAGTTCCGCCGCAGGACATCATCACCCGCGACAACGTGACACTGAAAGTAAACGCCGTCATATTCCTGCGCGTGATCGAGCCACGCAAGGCCGTCGTGGAAGTTTCCAACTACGTCTATCAAACGTCGCAGTTCGCGCAGACCACGCTGCGTTCCGTGCTCGGCGAACAGGAACTGGATGAACTGCTGGCCCATCGCGACAAGATCAACCTGCGCCTGCAAAGCATCCTCGACACCCATACCGCTCCCTGGGGAGTAAAAGTGGCTAATGTCGAAGTCAAGCAGGTGGACATGCCCGAGTCCATGCTGCGCGCCATGGCCAAGCAAGCCGAGGCGGAACGCGAGAAACGTTCCAAGATCATTCACGCCGAAGGCGAGTTTTCCGCCGCTCAGCGTCTGGTGGATGCAGCCCGGCTGCTGGCCACCGAACCGGTGAGCGTGCAATTGCGCTATCTCCAGACCTTGACCGAAATCGGCGTGGAGAAGAATACCACCGTAGTCTTTCCGGTCCCGGTGGACTTCTTCTCCAGCATTCCGAAGTTATTCGCAAGACCCGACGGAGGCGATTCTCCGGGTGCTGCGAAGAGCTGAGCGTCCATCGGCAACGACGACGAGGTGCAAATGGCAACGGCTACATCTGAGGAGACGGAGATCACGCTGGGCACAGGCAAGATGCTTGCCCTGTTTTTCGGACTGGTAGCACTCTGTGCGGTTTTTTTCGGCATGGGATTTTCCTTGGGCAGAAGTTCCGTTACCGTCGTGTCTCTCGACCTCCCAGCCGCGACCAGTGCCACTGCTGGCGGCCTGCGGCCTTCTGCCATCAAGGCCACTAGCACCACTCCGCCGGCTGATATGACGTTTTACAAAGCGGTTGCGAGCAAGGACGGAAACAGCCAGCCGGCCCCGAAGGAAATGTCAACCCAAGCGTCCGATGCGGCTGCGCCTGCGAACACCGCCGAGACCACCCCTGATCCCGCTGTTCCACCGCCGTTGAACGGCTACTACGTGCAGGTTGCCGCAGTCAGCAAGCCGGAGGATGCGGAGGCCCTGGTCGACGCGCTCAAGAAAAAGCAATATCCCGCATTCTCAACCAACACGCCCACCGACAAACTCATCCACGTGCAAGTTGGACCGTACGCTGACATCAAAGATGCCGAACTCATGCGCGGCAAACTGGTCAGCGATGGCTACAACCCAATCCTGAAGAAGTGACGATTGTCGATTTTCAAGTCGTCAATCTCTGCTGAACCTCGGAAGACGCAGCCCCGATCACTCACACATTGACAACCATCGATTTCCGGTTTATTGCTATATCTTCACCATGACTGATTCTGAGCAGACCCTGAATCGTGTGCTGCATGCCATCGCCGATCCTACCCGGCGGCGCATTCTGCAAGCCCTCAAGGAGCGCGGAGCTTGTTCCATCGGCAAGGACGTAGGTCTATGCGCTTCGGATATCGAGCCGCGCGTTCACCTTTCCCAGCCTACGATCTCCCATCACATGTCCATTCTGAAGAAAGCGGGATTGGTGGAGGCAAAGAAACTGGGCCAGTGGATGTGGTACCGGCGAAATGAGACTGCCCTGCGCGCATTTGCCCGCGAACTGCGCGAAAGTCTTTAGCTGCGCGGCGGCGATACGGATGCGCCGCCACGCATCTCTGCCGACGACTTGCGGGAGCGGCTACGGCTTGTATCTGGGCGATGATTTGCTCATCTTCTTCTTGTCCGGCCTCGGCTCGGCCTTCGATGTTTGCGATGGTTTCTTCTGCGGACGCTTCCTGGTCTTCGCCTAAATCTTCTTCTTCCTCGAAATCCTCTTCGGACCAGGGATCTTCGCCGAGCGGGGTTTGGTCTACCGTGCGGGGATCGATGACTACGCGGGTTTTGACGGCGGGCTCGAAGTTGATGCGGCTGAGGTTAGAGGATGCGGTCTGCAGAGCGTAGAGGAGCAGGCCGGCGGTTTTGGGGTCTACCTGTCCGCTCAGAATCAGGCGCATGACCTGCATGAGCGAGACTTGGACGGAGTTGGCGTCCTCGAGCACGGGCAGATCGAGCGCGACGCGGGCGCGGCGGGCGCGGTTGGCGTTGAGGACGATGCGGGTTTCATGCCAGCGTTTGTGGAAAAAACAGAAATGGTTGCGCCTCAGGGCGGGCGATCCGCACTGGGTGCCGTTGATTTTGATGTGTTCGCAACGGGGAATGCTATTGGGATACGACGACATAATAGGTCTCCACCCCCCTCCCCCTGATCTATTGGAATCAGAGGGATAGCGGGGGACTAGGGTTGAAATCTTTGAGGAATAAGGAGTTACAGGGAAAATCTTGGAAACAAACGGGTTGTGGGTGGGAGAAGACATTCGGCGTATGAGCTATATACTTGTTATCTTGTATAGCTCAAGCGAAGTCAAGGGAATTGAGCAGAAAGAGCGGAGAAGATGCCCGAAATGGGAAGAGCGGCTTCGACCGTCAGTCGTCGACCTTCAGTCCAGTCAAGGTGCGGCGCTGTTCTACGAGTATCGTGCCCTTGTCTGAGGTCCGACGGCTCGTCTCGGTGGTAATGCCGTCGGCTGGATACTTCGACGAGTAGGACGGAAATGCATCCCGGAGCGCTTTGCGCAAATAGCCCAACCTCTCGTCGAATTGTCCCGTTAGCACGACCGAACTATCGATGGATGTCTTGCAATCCTTAGCTCTCTTAATTAACCATTCTTCCATCTCCCCGGGACTCGAAGTGCTCGTAACATAAAAGGTAAGGAACTTCTTTCCACCAGTCCTCCCCGGAGTAAAACTGCTTCAGGGCCAGCTTTACACGATCGCCGCTCGGATCTCCCATTACAAGGAATTCTGCCGCGAGATACTCTTGGAACGAAAGGTGACTGAATCGAACACCCGCGCCCGTGTCCACGAGAAGGCCGTCCTGCAATATCTCGCTCAGCAATCTTTCTTCCGGATTACTTCTGTAACTTGTCCCCAACACAGGTCGTTTTCTACCATAGACTCTGGATCACTATGCAATCTCTTCTGTTCTGCCGGGACGAGAGGTCCGCCCGCGCGTTGATCCCGCTCCTCGAGGGACTGGACATTGTTGTCAGGCACGAAACCGAAGTGTTTTCAGCAATGAGAAGTCTCATGGCCGAATGCTTCGACTTCCTGGTCATTGACTGCGAGGACGAACCGACTAGGAGATTGCTTCTAAGAAATGCGCACGGTTCTCCAGGGAACAAAACAGCGTTAGTTGTGGCTGTCGTCGCCCGGGAAACGGGGGCCAACGCGCTTCGCTTCGGGGCGGACTTCTTAGTGACGAAGCCTATCATGGTCGAACAAGCCGGAAGAACCCTACGGCTCGTGCGAACTTCTATTCTTCGAAGTCAGCAAGTCTCGCCGGCCAAGAGAGCGACCACGGCCACTGCAGCGAAAACCGAGGCAGCTTCCTCAGAGAGTGGCCCATCCTCAGCAAACGCTGCGCCAGCCGTCAGCACACCTGCGCTGGAAGCGAGCCCGGACGGAGCCGCTGTTGCCGCTGCTAGCACAATAGCCCACTGTGCTGTATATACAAGTACTACGAGCACAGTGACAGCTGAGCACAAGACACTTTCCGAACCTGAAGCGCCTCCGGCCCAATCATCCCAGCCTGCGCAGTCACCAGATCCTACCGCTGGGAAGGACGTTGTAGGATCGCAAGCTCCAGAGACTATGGCGGTAACGGAAATTAAGAAGACGCCGCGGCGATTCTTCATGGCTTCGACGGCGGCAGCTATTGCGGCCATTCTGTTGATTGTGGGCGCTATCGCATGGCACACCCACTCCGAGATCTCGGACGAGGATGGCACGCCAGCGCAACCGGCTGCCAGTGCGTCGGCCCAGCCGAGCGGGAGCGCAAACCCATCCGCCGCCCAGGCACCAGCCGCCAATCAAACTCCAGAGCAAGTGGCCCCGGAGCTGGTCACCGCGGAGCCGCGCACGGTCTCGGTGCAGCCCAAGTACAACGAGGAGCGCCCTATGCCTAAGGAGAGAGTAAAGCCCCGTCCTGCTCCCGCCATTATTCCCGGACAGCTAAGCGTCCGTTCAACCGCACCGGGCGCTCAGGGGCCCCGAACCATTAAAGGAGCTTCCGGCAGCAAATCGTCGATGAGCGTGCAATTAGCTCCATTGGCCGCCACCGTATCGGTGAACAGCGATCCGCCCGACGCAGCGCTGTGGATGGATGGCAAGGACACGGGACGAATGACTCCGGCGCAGATCTCCGTGGACCAACCGGGCACTCACACCTTCGTTTTCAAAAAGCAGGGCTATCTGGAGGAAACCACCGTCGCGAACTTGCGGATCGGACAGACATTCCATTTAGCACCCAGCTTGCGCGCCTTGGGCCGTACCGATGAAATCAAGATGGTAGGCAAGTTCAGGAAGCTTTTTAGGGGGAGCGAGATGGCGGGGATGGGAACCGTGAGCGTCAAAACCCGGCCCAAAGGTGCCCAGATCGCGGTCAACGCCTGGACTCTCGATAAACCGTCGCCGGCTGAGTTTTATCTGAACCCGGGGAATTATGTGATCGACATTACGGCCTCCGGGTTCAAGATTATCCATCGCGTGGTGAGCGTAAACAAGGGCGGCAAGGTCGCGATCGACGAAGTAATGGACCACGAATAGTTCAGCCTACAGATAACCATCCGCAGCTTCGGCCAGATTCCCGAGTGCTCCATTCGGTTCAGAAAAACGATTACCGCAGTAACCATCGTGGTATTGTGCCGAACACTCTCAATGCAGCAGGTGCCCTAAAATAGGGGCAAGTGTGTTCTGCCGGACCAAGAAGTGATGAGCCAAATGGAAACTCGGTGGGGTAAGCGTTGCGGACGATACGAGATCATAGCTGAGCTTGGTCGTGGAGCTATGGGAGTGGTGTACAAGGCTCGCGATCCCAAGATCGACCGGTTTGTAGCTGTCAAAGCGATCTCGCTCTCCGGCCAGAATCCAGAGGAGGAGCGCGAATATCGAGACCGATTTTTTCATGAAGCTCAGGCAGCCGGCCGTTTGTTGCATCCCGGTATCGTAACCATCTTCGACACCGGCGAGGAGCCGGAGAGCCGTATTGCCTACATCGTCATGGAGTATATTGCGGGTCAATCTCTGGACCGGCTGCTTTCGGAAAAAACCAAGAAGCTAGCGCTCAACACTGCACTTCAGTTGACGGAGGAACTGGCAGAAGCACTGGATCACGCCCATGCCCAAGGAGTAGTCCATCGTGACATGAAACCTGCCAACATCCTGGTGACGTCCGAAGGGCATGCCAAGATCGCGGATTTCGGTATTGCAAAAGTGAACCTGGCGCACCGGACGATTCCGGGCCAGGCGCTGGGCACACCGGCTTACATGTCGCCGGAGCAGTTGGAGGGTGAGCCGGTGGACGGACGCTCCGACCTGTTTTCGTTAGGTGCGATTCTCTACCGCACGGTTACCGGCTACGGACCGTTTCAAGGCAACAGTGCGGCCACGGTTTGCTTCAAGGTAGCCAACCGCGATCCCCTTCGGGCAACCTCGTTTGACTATGACCTTCCTCCTGAGCTGGATGCCGTAATCGCCCGCGCCATGGCAAAAGATCCCGCGCAACGTTACCAGCGCGGATTGGAATTCGCTCTCGATCTCCATGAGCTGCGAGAGCGAGGGCAGGCAATCTCAAAACGTGGTAACGGCGCGTCGCGGTTCTCCAGAGCAGGAGAAGGCACCGGCCGGCCAGCCAGCGACATTACGAATGACATTCTTTCAGCGAACTTCGTACCGGTTGGTTTCTATGAAACACCGACTCAGGCGGAGACAAAAGTACGCTCATTCATCCCGCTACAAATCTTGTCCTGGTGGCGCATGCCAGTTGTGCGCACAGGACTCGTATTCTCGGTTGCGACGATCATTCTCAGCTTCTTTGCTTATCGCCAAGGCCACGCACTCCGAAGCCCGGGTCAGACCGGTACGCCAGTGGCTGTCGGCGCGAGCGGTACACCGGTGGCAGTCGCCGCGAGCGGAGAACCGGCTCCCGCAGTGGGTAAGTCCCAGGGCATCGCCCACAGCGCTGGAAAAGTTTCCGATTCCAGGACGCTTTCTAAAGCGGTTGCTGATGCCACGTTGGACATACGCATTGAACATCATTTCTCGGCGGCGGATCTTTCGCTGTGGATCGACGATAAGTTGGCTTACGACCATTCATTGCAGGCTCAGACCAAGAAGCGTTGGAATCCATTTCGAGGGAATGTCAAGGAAACCGAAACCATCCGGCTAGCCGGTGGCGAGCACCGTCTCCGTGTCCGGGTGCGTTCCACGCTCGAGAAATACGAACAGTCAGCGACTATCTCGGGAAGTTTCGCCAAAGGCCATCCGGCAATCTTGCAGATCAACTTTGACAAGCGCGGCAAAGAGATGCGCTTGGCATTGCGATAGTCGGCAGTGGGGTTGGTTGGAACAGGCGCTAGATGTGGAAGTAAGAAGCATTTGTGATAACCTGCCTTAGTGGTGTTTCGACTCGCCGTTCGACGAGGAGGAGTCTATGAAGAACAGAATAATGAGTTTCTGTGCTTTGCTGGTTCTGTTGTTGGCATTGTCTCCGGCCTCGCCCGCGGGCGAGCGGCACCCCCAGATTCGGGCTGCGATCAATGCACTAGAGAATGCGAAAGCTCACCTACAATCCGCCGCTCACGACTTCCAGGGGCACCGGGTGGATGCAATCAGGGCGGTCGATGAAGCCATTCACCAATTACAGATCTGTATGCGATATGAGAACTAAGCTTTCCTCTGGTCTCCGGCGAGTCCAAAGGTAATCGTTTGTTCTTGTGTGGCTTCCGCGCTGTCTACCCACTCGATGGCCTGCACAGCGCTGGGGAGTGGCCCATGTATTCCCCGCTCCGCCAATGGAGAGGTTGCCCCGTCCTTGCGTTTTCTGCAAGGGTGGACGACCAGGGGTTCGACGACGCCACAGTATCCGCTTTTAGAAACAGGATGCAGTCCGTTGGTTGCAGAAATCGAAGCGCCCCTCCTCCGCGAGTTGCCCACGCCAAATGCGACTGCTTGAGGAGACTCTGACTAAGTGTGAATTTCAATTGGGTGTGGACGGACGCCCACGCCTACATTGGGCAAGCCTGTCGCTGAAAAGAAGACCCTGAGCCCACAAAAGTCGAGATCCTCAAACCGAACGGCGAAAGCACGGGGCCTACACGGCGCCCCATGCTTTCAGGTTACCTGCGAAAGTGGAAAGGCTGTTCCCTGATGGCGTGCCCGGACCGCTTACTGCGCGGCGGCGTCCAAGTTCGCGGGAATCGACTTAAGGTACTGCGCCAGGTCTGCCTTTTCACCATCGCCCAACCCAAGGCTGAAACAAGAGTCATAGTGATTTACCACATCGCTAATCATCGCGAAGCGGCCATCGTGGTAGAAGCCGCCCTTGGCGTGAGTCCAAAGTCCCGCCAATGGGGCAGTGCGGTAACGATGATCCGGAGCACGATTGGCCTGGAAGCCATCAACACAGACCTCCTTGGGGGTATGCAGGTTCCAGCCGGAGTCGGTGAATGTCCCCGGTTGATGGCAGCTACTGCACTGGGCTTTGCCGGTGAAAAGGACGCGCCCGCGCTTGGCAGCCTCCTTGTCATAACTGCCGGGTGGGGGCACGGGAGCAGGAATCGAGAGTTGGTAAAGATGGAGTCCCGCGAGCTTGGAGCTGATCATGTCATTATCGCTGTGCACATGGCCGAAATGGTTTTTCGCCGCAACCGGAAATTGTTTTGCGTTGTCCAACCGCGGATCATAGAAGTTTCCCTGGCCGTGCATCTCCAAGTTGGCCACGAACGCATTCCAGTACGGCACCGAGCCCCATCCCGTCCAGGTATGTAAGTTCACACCGGCCAAGCCGAATGCAGGAGGGATGAGAGTAGCCGCCGATTTGCCGTCCGGGCGAAATGCCTTGCCGTCCATGAGGAGCTCGGCATCGAACTTGCCCGGGCCCCAACTGGCCAGTACCTTCTTCACGGTCTTCACATCAACACCTAGCACGTCTGCGATGGGGTCCAGGTTCGGAGAGAGCCCCACCACCGCTCCGACATTGAGGTCGCGGTTTGCCCAACCGTCGAGACGATGCCCGATCCCGGGCACGAGCGAATTGTCCACCGTAGAGTGGCAAAAAGCGCATTGAAGTCCAACCGAACTGAGGCTGCCATCAGCGTTCAAGTGACCAGTCACGCCGACCACAGAATTTAGCTTCAGTAACTGCAAGGTTACAGCGGGGTCCTTCAGATTGACCTTTCCATCTTCGATGGCGTCCTGGAGGGACTTGGGCAAAGCATCGAGATCTACTTTCAGACCGGCGGCCAGCGCTTCAGCTGGACTCAGACCCGGCCCAACCCCGCCAAAGTGGCTGCCCTCAATGGCCTTATGGAGTTGCAGTTGCCCACCCCACCAGGCCTCATCACCAAACGTAGCGTAACGAAATGTTTCCCTGCCCTGTTCAATCACCGAAGAGTCGTGCTGCGATACGAGCTCATCGAAATACGAACGCAGACCGGGTGCCGCTTGCACCTTAAATACAAAACTGAACAATGTGAACGAGACTAGAGGAAGAGCTACCAGCAGGAGTTTTCGCTTCATTGACACGTCCTCGCTTTCCGGCTTGGTTGGATTGTCTGTTTGCTCATGAAATTTTGAAGTGAACACTTCCGCTGCTGAGGGATTTCAAGTATCGGCCAGAACAACTTCTGTGAACTAGCCCGTTCGGGTAGGCATAGAGCGAATACCGTACACGTGGGGACAAATCACAAACAGCGGATCCGGCACCGCTGTAGGGATAGAGTGGATAGATCGAGATTGGTTACAAGGAAAAGGATGCCCGAAAAACCTTTTGAATCTGGATCATTGGGGTAAGGACAGCGTGCGAGCTGAGAACAAATCCTTATGCAACGCGCTCAAACACGCGCTGTACAACCCGATCGCAACGGGTACCCATAAAAGGGAATATATCGGTGGCAGCAGATCCGGCTCGTGCATATAGATCTTTACGCACTAACGCGCGCGCCCGATGCAGTCTGACCTTTACGTTCTCCTCCGTCAGTTCCAGAACTCCTGCGACCTCCTTGGTGGACATTCCTTCAACGTCGCGCAGCATAAGCACAGTGCGATACTTATCAGGTAACGAAAGAACGGCACTCTCGAGCAAGTGGCCAACTTCGCTCTTCAATGTTTGCTGCTCGGGAGTTTCGGGTGCTTTGGTGATGGAGGTTTCAAAGTCCACGGTCAGGTCGGTTTCTTCCTCGAACGGCACCACTGGCCTGCGGCGGTGAATCCGCGCGAGCGCTTCATGCACGGCAATACGTGTGAGCCAAGTGGAAAAGCGTGCTCGTGCAGCAAACTGGTTCAGATGCCCATACGCTCGCACGTATGCATCTTGAATGACGTCCTCAGCTTCCGCATCGTCCCGCAGAATGGCGCGGGTAACTCGATAAAGCCGCTGGTTGTAACGGCGCATAATGATCTCGAACAATGCGGTCTCGCCCGCCAACACGCGCTCGACGACCTCCTCGTCGGTCCAACCTTCCAGTCGCGCTCGCTCCAGGACGGTCACGGTCGCCATAGCATATATAGAGTGACGACCCGGCGGAAAGTTACATTCATGGCCAGGACGATTCTGAATATTACCTGGAGAGGACCGTCGGAAAGTGAGTCTAAGGGTTCTGTGGAAGGGACGGCCCAGAGTTTCGATGACGCTGCAGGATGCTCAGAGGCTCCCCAGTCCTCGGGCGGGGCTCAGGGCGCAATTTCCCCGCGCAAATGTTTCGAAAGCTTTTCGATGCGTTTAAGTTTTCCGATCGTGTCCTTGGGCAGCACGCCGTGATTCACGGAGTCGATATCAAGCTGCAATGATTGCGAAAGTTCCAGAAGCTCCCGGCCCTCGCGCTGTAGCTGGACTGGGTCCAGCTTGATCTTGGGCCCAACGATGGGGCCGATTTGTTCCTCCGGTTGAAGATGCGGTACATCGCCATGCCTGGTGGGCATGTGTGTCTGCAGTAGAGCGTAGATGAGTGCGGAGTCAGGCGTGTGGGCCGCCACGGTTTGCGGCATAAGTTGAGCCGGAGCCGACCCGCAGAAAGCAGCGATCAGGACGAGTGAGGAAGGAATAAGCAGTCTCACGGCAAACCCCCTTCTCTAATCAGAGTTTCCTAATTCAGTCCGGAAATCACGTACAGCACCGAGAGGGTCTGGTAGTAGCTGTAGGCGAACTCGGACGCATTCACATTGGTGATCACGGGCCCGATTGAGACCACGCCTCCGAGATCCGCAGGGACCAGTTCCCGAACCGTTTTCACCCTTCCGGTGGCGATGTCCAGGCGCGCAATTTTCAGCGGCACTTCTCCTGGCTGGAAGATATACAAGGCTTTGCTATCGGCGGACCATTGCGCCAGCACATAGCCGGAACCCACGCCGGGAATGGGACGCGTCGGCCCTCCGTCCAGCGGGAAGAGAGCTAGTTTGGAATCTGCCGTCTCACCTGCCAGGAACTTGCCGTCGGGCGAGGGGAGCGTGGCATAGGTGCCCTCGGGGGTGACGGGCTCGGGTTTGCCGCCGGAGACATCGACAATGTAGGTGCGTCCCGGGCGTGCGGGCTCATTTCCGTTGACCGCGATTCGCTTCCCGTCCGGCAAGAAGTGGGCGCCGTTTTGCAAACGCTCCAACCCCGGCAAAGGGATCTGACGAGGTTGACCTGGGCCAACCGGAAGCAAGGTAAGGTGCAATGGTCCGGTTTGCGAGACCGAGACGGCCCAGTTGCCATCGGGCGACAGCGTGTCGGCGGTGCCATCTCCCAAACGGATAGGCGGCGAGCCGTCGATTTTGCGAATGGCAACCGCGTTGCTCGGACCGGCCGGTTCCCCGCCCTCCTCGAACAGCACCGATTGGCCATCGGGTGAGATATCTTTCGCGAGGCTCCAGTCATACCAGGAAAGATCCCGGATCTGTTTGTCTTTGCCGCTCCACTCCATGGCCAGCCGCTCAATATCAATCGTAGCCAGCATGCGCCCATCCGGCGCAATGTCTTGAATGGTGACGCCGCCGGGCACAGTGAGCACTTTGCGCTGCAGTCCAGATAGATTTACGGCCCACAGGGAGCGATTGCTCGATCCGCCTTGCAAGGCAGTGAACCACACTTCGTTGCCTTGGGGAGACCACGCCAAGCCGTTCTCCGACTCCCAAGCGGAGGAAAGCGTGGTTTTGTGTCCGGCCAAGTCGACTACGCAAACGGAGCCGCTGTTGTCCCATCGCTGGGGGTGATCGAGGAACGCAATGCGGTCTCCATGAGGCGAAAAGCGGATGTTACTGATCGAGCCGCTGGTCTGGTAGAGAACTTTGCCGACAGGGTATTCCAGGTTGTCGCGTCCATTGGCGTGGTGCACAACGGCAAGCTCCCCAGCGGGACTCCAGTCTGCCCAGACCACATCCTGAAGAATTTCGCGGGGAGTGCCACCGATCATCGGGGATCGCGCCAACATCCCACCTTCGAATTCGAGACGGGAGCCGGGCCTCCCGTGCAGCGTAAGCGCCAGTTCGCCGAAGCGAGAAAGACCCAGAAGATAGGCGGAGGTTAAGCCCAACGGGCGGGCCAGCAATGAGTCAGGAATAGTCGAATAAATCTGCAGCGGGCGCCCATTCCACGCGGCTCCGTAGACTACGGTACGCCCGTCGAGAGTGAAGCGAGCGGAGTACACGGTACCGCGCTCAAACGTAACCCGGTGGAATTCCGGGTTCGCCACTGGTCTGAGCCTGGCTCCCAGAAACATGGCAAGAGCTGCCACCAGCACTGCGGCAGCGGCGAGGGGCAACCAGGTCCGAAAGCGGGTCTTGCCGCGGCGGAAGGCAAGGACTTGTTTGCTGGTGGTAACGTCCGACAAGGTGTTGAGGGCGAAAGCCAGATCGCGAGCCGACTGGAAGCGGTTCTCGGGCTCTTTCTCCAAACAATGGCGGACCACCTTTTCGCAGGCTTGGGGGATGTACGCGCCCTCCTGAATCATCTCGGGAGGATCCTCTCTAAGGATCGCGGTCATGGTGTCTACCTGGGTCTCGCCGGCAAAGGCACGGTTGCCGGTGAGCATCTCGTAAAATATTGCGCCAAAGCTGAAGATGTCACTGCGATGATCCACCGCCTTGCCGCGCAATTGTTCGGGAGACATGTAGGCAACGGTTCCCAGCACCGACCCTGACTTGGTCTGCGTGGTCATATTCGCAACCGAGGCAGCTTCGCCAGGCTCGGAGCCAAACTCCGAACTTGTGAGCTTGGCAATGCCGAAATCTAGGATCTTGATCCGGCCATCCTTCGTAATGAAGAGGTTTTCCGGCTTGAGGTCGCGATGCACAATACGTTTTTCGTGCGCGGCGACCAGGCCTTGCGCAATCTGCGAGGCGTAATCAACCGCTTGACGCCGTGGCACAGGACCATTGGGCAGGCGCTCGCGCAGGGTCTGCCCTTCCAGCAATTCGGAGACGATGTAAGGCGCGCCGTCGTGCATGCCGATGTCGTAAACGGCAACAACATTGGGATGACTCAGGGTGGCGGCCGCGCGGGCCTCCTGCTCGAAACGGCGCAGGCGATCCTGATCATGGGCGAGAGAGGGTTTGAGTATCTTGAGGGCGACGTCCCGCCCCAGCCGTTCATCGCTGGCGCGGTATACTTCCCCCATCCCCCCAGAGCCTATCTTTTCCAGCACTCGATAGTGACCCAGGATTTGACCAATCATGCAAAGCTGAAGCGGCGTAGTGTCGGCATGTTATGACTGGGCGTGCCTGAAGTCAACCGCGGCGTCCAAATTCTTGGACAGCGCGCGGGTTCGGCACCGCACAGGCGGGGACGCCCGCGCCTACATGGGCAGTCTGGGGTTTACAAAGAATTACACGGTTCAGCCTACTTCTATGCGCAACTTCCGGGTAGAATCGTGTTTGATTACAAACAGTTAAGCTGCGAAACACAAAGAGCGCGAAGGTAAAGCGAACTGCTATATTATCCTCGTCTCAAGCACAATCCCGGAGGGAAGTTGGTATTTTCATACTAATGGCCATCGAACGTGTGGGCGTCCCCTGCAAGAGGGCGGCAGTCTTCATCTTCTTCGTTTTTTCGGTAGTCATGGCAGCCTCTTCCCTTTCTGCGGGACAGGTAGCTCCCCGGTGGGAGGTGTTTGGCGGCTATTCCTATCTGAGACTCGATTCGCCAACTATCGGTTTCGCGAATTGGTCCAACCTAAATGGATTTAATGGCGAGGCCACGTTCAATCTCACCCCCGTTTGGGGCTTGACTGCGGATGGAAGCGGTCACTATGGCTCCCAGCTCACCGTATACAACTATATGATCGGTCCCCAGTATTCTCTGCGAAGGGACAAATCAAAGTTCTTCGTTCATGCTCTTTTCGGCAAAGCGCAAAACACGGTCAATATCTCGACCGCAACCAGGAATGGATTCGAAAGTGTCGGACGCGCCATCGCGGCGGGAGGAGGTTATGACCTGGACCTGACGCCGCGGTTCACGTTTCGCGCCCAGGCGGATTACCTGAGGACCCAGACGTTTGGGGCCACTCAAAACGATATACGCATCTCAACCGGGTTGGTTTTCCACTTTGGCCATATTGGCCGGCGTCCCAAACTTTGAATTTAAAGAGTTGCATCTCGAACCTGGAAACCTCCGAAGCCATGTTTCATAGATCTGTCGAACTTAGACCTGTCGAAACTTCGATCCGTCGAAACTTCCACTTTTCGCGAAGGGGCTCGATGAAGCCGAGCAAGCGAACGTCTCTGATTTTCATTGCACTGGGGTTGGCAACTCTCGCGGGGTGCGGTTCCGCCTCCACCCACACTGCCTATGTGACTTTGCCAAACTCAAACGCGGTGGCAGCCTACCGCATTGATAACAATTCCGCGCAATTCACCACGATCGTGGGTTCGCCGTATCCCGCGGGGAGCTCGCCGTCATCGGTTCTGGTGCATCCTTCCAAGCGGTTTGCTTACGTCGCCAATCAAAGCGAGAACGATATCTCGCTTTTCACCATCGACAGCTCTTTGGGCTCACTAAAGGAAGTGTTGCCACGAACTCCTACCGGGCTCGCGCCGGGTTCTCTCCTCATGGACGCTCCCGGTAGCTTTCTTTTTGCGGTTAACCAAGTCTCCAGCAGCATCTCGGTTTATTCCATCAACTCCGGAAGCGGAGCTCTTGCACCGGTCGCCGGATCTCCCTTCAGCACTTTTCCCAATCCGGCGGCCTGCGCAATCACTCCTTCAGGGAAATTCCTCTACGTGCTCAATCCCAATTTAGCGTCGGTTTTCGCTTACGCCATTACTTCTGGAGTTTTGCGACCGGTGGCCGGCCTTCCAGTTCAGGTTGGCAACGGGCCGTTCGGCATCACGGTCGATCCCGGGGAGAAGTTTGTGTACGTGACAAACTCGGCCGACAACACAGTTTCCATACTATCCATCAATTCCAGCACTGGGGCTTTGACTCTGCTGGGTTCGTTTGCTACCGGAACCCAGCCGACCTCCGTCGCAGTCTTGGGTCAGTATCTCTACGTCGCCAACCTGGTATCCAGCAACATCTCCGTGTTCTCCGTTGCTCCCACCACGGGTGTTCTCACGCAGATTACGAATTCGCCGTTCAGTGCCGGTGGCGCTCCTTTGTTCGAGGTGATTGATCCCAATGGCAAGTTCCTTTACACCGGCAGTCAAAGTGCAAACACCATTTCCGTGCTGTCGATTGCTGCTAGTACCGGAGCTCTGACCACCACCTCGCAGTCGGCATTGACCGGGGTTGCGCCTTCCTCGATGTCGGTCACGAAATAACTTTGGTTAGGATGATCAGTTCTGCTGGAGCAGCGCTTCAGAGTGTGAGTGAGAACTAAGATTTCGGCGACACGGTGGAACAAAGCTCAACGCTCTAAGCCGCGAAGCGCCGTAAGACTGCAGCCCACGGCGTGAGCCGTGGGGAAAAGTGGGAAACTGACAAGCCCCAGGGGGCGAAAGAGTAGTTCTCACCAACACTCTTCAGCCGCTGCGCTAAACTCTCCAATCAAAGAGAACTTTAGCCTTTGAGGTATCGAAAGACGAGTTTTCCCGCAGCCTGTTTATTCGTGCCGCGAGTGCCACAATGAACATCGCCTTTAGACGTTGTCCTGACCTGCCATGATCAGCTTCGGAATAATCGGTTTTGGACTCCACGCGGTGAAGCGGCTGATGCCTGGCTTCGCTCTAGCCAGGAACTGTCGCGTAACGGCTCTCTCCCGGCGCGACCTGGCAAAGGCGCAAGAATCGGCTCATCAGCACAATATTCCCTTGGCCTTCGATTCAGCCGAAAAGCTGTGCCGCTCTCCCCAGGTAGACGCCGTGCTCGTGGCCACACCGAACGCCTGCCATTTACAGGATGTGCTGGTCGCGACCGCATGCGGCAAGCCAGTGTTGTGCGAGAAGCCAATGGCAATCCATGCCGATCAATGCCGGCAAATGGTCGAGGCCGCCCGCAAAGCCAGAGTTCTGCTGGGAGTAGCGCAAGTCTTTCGCTTTGAAGAGAGCACAGCGTGGTTCCGCGGACAGGTGGCCGCGGGAAAGATCGGCAAACCTGTTTTCGCGCGCTCCGAATTTTCCTTTCCCGCCGCCCATGGGCACGCGCGAACCTGGATCAATGACCCCGCAATAGCCGGCGGCGGCCCGGTCGCCGATGTGGGCGTGCACTGCATCGACGCGCTGCGCTTCATTCTTCAGGACGAAGTACTACGGGTGAGCGCTCGCGAGATTGCCGGCAACGTGCCGGGCAACGTGGAAGCCGGGGCGGCGCTGCTGCTGGAGTTCTCCCGCGGAACCCTGGCCACGGTCATGGTTTCATTCCGCGCGGAATACCGCACGCCCCTCGAAGTGGTTGGTGAAACCGGCGTGCTGCGCGCCGACGATGCTTTGAACGTGGAGCACCCGATCCATCTCGAACTGCGTCGGGGCGGAGCCGTGGTAGAGACCAACACAGTCTCGAACCAACTCGCCTACGCACGACAGGTGGATGCCTTCGCTGCCGCAGTCGAAGGCAAAGCGGAGTTTCCGATTCCAGGCGAAGAAGGCTGGCACAATCAGAAAATTCTGGACGCGGCCTACAGGAGCATGAAGAGCGGCCAAACCGAAGACGTGCGAAGCGTCATTTAGAGATCTCGCGATCCGTCTGCTTAACGACAGTGCAATGGTTTGCATGTTGACTCACGTTCTGAGCAGCCGGATAATGTGTCGTCTTCGACGGAGGCTTCCATGAAACGCTCTCCCCGGCCCCCTAGGGTTCCAACGGATACTTCACTGCGACTTACCTCGCTCCGCCTAACGCCGAATCCCCCCCAGGGTGAGCGTGACCGTCAGCTCGGTGAAACATGCCGGTGTGAATAGTACCGAGGAGGTCTCTATCCAAGGGACGGCTGCGCCCACAATTTCCATCACCCCAACTTTCTAATCGGTGTTAGCCGGCCAGAATCAGGTTCCTTTCCAGCGACCATAACTAACTATGATCCGACTGCCACGGTAGTATGGGAACTGGACCGCATTTCGGATTGGGATGGCGGCTTCTTGCAGAATTGCAATGAATACTGACCGCGATCAGGATGGTCTGGGCTGCATCGAGGTACAGGGCGGCCGTCAATCTTGCGGTCAACAGCTGGCGTCAGGGGCGGGAAATCTGCCTCTTACTTACACGTCGCCCAAAAAACTTTGTTTACCACCGACTTTCAGGCAAATCAATGCTCGGGCCAGAGCAACGACGCAATGGATACGTGGAGCTAACCGTAACGCTGACTGCGCAAGGCTGTCCTGGGAATCCGCCGACCTGCACGGCGAACGCGCGGCGATCTCCTCAAAAAGCTAAACCGCTTCGACGAAGCCCGCGCTGAGTTCGAGCGCGCCCGAGCATGCGTGGCCGGCTCAACGCCGCCTAGCCGCGGTGACGAAAGCGGCGCGTCTTGCGCTTTGCGCGCGTTCCTCGCGGGCGAAATGCTGGTGGCAACTTTGGCTAAACTTGCGGGACAGGATTGACTGACCTAATTGCGGTCGAGTGACCGGCAACCCTGAAATAACCCCAAGGCAAGGTTTCCCGACTATTCACCCAGAATTGGCCTTTTGCTTCCCAGAACCCGGCTAGACCTCGGCAACGTAGCTGCTGTGCGGCGGTGAATCTCACCGCTCAAGAAGCGCAGGTCAAAGAAGTTTCGCATCCTTCAGGCAGTTCAGGAAATCGTATGCATAGGTGGTTTGAAAAGCGGGTGCGGCTGGCATTGAACAAGCGACAAGTTGCCGCGATGCGCTCACGTCACGAAGCTGGCTGCCGTTCTGGCTTAAAATACAAGGTCCTCTCCGGCAACCATGCTCCGGAACGACCTCTGCTTGCCAGGTATTTGAAGAGTTGTCCAGCTGTAAGAGGAGATTATGACGAAACGGATGATCCTGATGCTGGTCGTGGCCGCGCTGCTGATTGGGGGTCTCGGCTATTTCAAGTTGCACCAAGTTCAGGCGGCCTCAAAAGCTGGCGCGTTCCAGCCTCCTCCGGAAGCCGTCACAACCATTGTCGCCAAGGAAGAAACGTGGCCGTCAACACTTAGCGTGGTGGGAACCACCGTGGCCGTACACGGCGTCACTGTGAGCGCGGACCTCCCTGGGACCGTCGACACGATCACCTTTGATTCCGGCAGGTCCGTTCATGAGGGAGATGTGCTCGTACAGCTTGACATGCGGCAAGAACGAGCCCAGTTGGCCGCTTTGGAAGCGCAGCGTGATCTCGCAAAGATCAACTATGCCAGGAATCAGGAACTGGTGAACGAAGGGGTTATCTCCAGGATGGATTACGACAAGTCGACGGCGGAGCAAAAGCAAACGGAAGCAAACGTTGCCGAGATCAAAGCGACCATCCAGCGGAAGACCATTCGGGCGCCGTTTTCGGGAGTCCTGGGTATCCGCCAGGTCAACCTCGGGCAGTACCTTTCTCCCGGCACCGCGATAGTCTCTCTTCAGGCATTGAATCCGATCTACGCAAACTTCAGCGTGCCACAGCAGGTGATGAGCCAGATGCGACCGGGACAGAACGTGAAGGTCTCAACCGACGATTCGGGCCGCCACCAGTTCAGCGGCACCGGGCGCGTGAACGCTCTCGATTCCACTGTGGACGAGTCCACCCGCAACGTTCAGGTACAGGCAACGCTGGCTAATCCTGAAAACAAACTGCGTCCGGGCATGTTTGTCCAGGTGGAGGTCGGAGTGGGCGCGCAGCGTTCAGTATTCCCCCTGCCGGCGTCGGCGATCAACTACGCGCCATTCGGCGATTCCGTCTTCATCGTTACGGATCTCAAAGGCCCGGATGGGAAGACCTACCGCGGAGTACGCCAGCAGTTCGTCAAGATAGCGGGCTCGCGCGGCGATCAGGCCGGCATCATCTCAGGTGTTAAGGAGGGCGACGAAGTTGTGACATCGGGGGCCTTCAAACTGCGAAACGGGGCAGCAGTGGCGGTCAACAACCAGATTCAACCGGGAAACGATCCGTCTCCGAAGCCCGAGGACAACTAAATGAAACTTACGGATCTGTTCATCAAGCGGCCAGTCCTCGCCATCTGTGTCAATTTAGTGATTTTGATCGCCGGCCTGCAGTCCATACGCTCACTCAGCGTGCGGCAGTATCCGCGCAGCGACATTGCAGTGGTGCAGGTTTCCACGATATATGTCGGCGCCAATGCTGACCTGGTTCGAGGATTTATCACGACCCCGCTGGAGCGTGTGATTGCCAGCGCCGATGGAATTGACTACATGGAATCGTCGAGCGCCCAGGGCGTTAGCACGATTACCGTGCATTTAAAGCTCAACTACGACACCAACGCGGCTCTTACTCAGATACAGGCCAAGGTCGCGCAGGTTCGCAATGACTTGCCGCCCGAAGCGCAGGCGCCGGTCATTGACCTGCAGACGGCCGATACTCAGTTTGCTGCAATGTACCTTGGGTTCTCGTCCTCTGATCTCGATCAGAACCAGATCACGGATTACATGACGCGCGTAGTCCAGCCCAAACTGAGCGCCATCAGCGGCGTCCAGCGCGCCGATATTCTCGGTAAGCGCACCTTCGCCATGCGCGTCTGGCTCAAGCCAGAAAAGATGGCGGCTCTTGGCATTACGCCATCCGCAGTGCATGACGCGCTAGCGAACAATAACTACCTTTCGGCCCTCGGGCGGACCAAAGGCTCCATGGTATCCGTGAACCTGGTGGCGAACACCGATCTGCGCACAGCGGAGGACTTTCGCCAGCTCGTGGTGAAGCAGGACAAGGGCACGATAGTTCATCTCGGCGAAATCGCGGACGTAGTGCTTGGCGCCGAGACTTACGACGAAGATGTTCGCTTTAACGGTGAGGCCGCGACCTTCATGGGCATCTGGGTGCTGCCTACGGCCAACGCGCTCGAAGTGATTAAGCAAGTTCGCGCTGCCATTCCTGAAATTCGAGCCCAGTTGCCGGTCGGTATGAAGGTGGGCATACCCTACGACTCGACTGCGTACATCCAGGACGCGATCAAAGAGGTCTTGAGTACCCTTACCGAGACTCTTCTCATCGTTGTTGTGGTCATCTTTTTGTTTCTGGGCTCGTTTCGATCAGTGCTGATCCCCGTGGTCGCCATACCGATTTCATTAATTGGCGCAGTCTTCCTGATGTTTGCGGCCGGCTTCACCATTAACCTGTTAACTTTGCTGGCCATCGTGCTCTCGGTCGGCCTGGTGGTAGACGACGCCATTGTGATGGTGGAGAACGTGGAGCGGCATCTCCATGAAGGCAAGACTCCGTATCGGGCGGCAATTGACGCTGCCCGTGAGTTGGTGGGGCCGATCATAGCGATGACCGTCACGCTCGCCGCGGTTTATGCGCCTGTGGGTCTCCAGGGAGGCTTGACTGGTGCGCTGTTCCGCGAATTCGCGTTCACTCTCGCTGGGGCGGTAATCGTATCGGGAATAGTCGCACTGACGCTGTCACCAATGATGGCTTCGAGGTTGCTGCGCGCCGGGGACACCGAGCGCGGTTTCTCGGGATGGGTCAACCGCCGCTTTGACAGCGTGCGCAAGGCTTACGCTCGCATGCTGACGGGCACATTGCAATACCGGCCGGTGGTCCTCGGTATATGGGTGATTGTGGTTGCGTTGGTTGTGCCGTTCTACATGTTCTCTCAGCGCGAACTGGCGCCGGCCGAGGATCAGGGCGTGGTCTTCGGGGTGGTCCAGGCCTCCGCCAACGCAACCCTTGATCAGACCAAGCTATTCGCGTCGAAGATTTACGATGTCTATCACTCGTTCCCTGAGAGCGAGAGTGTGTTTCAGATCACCGATCCTAACGGCGGCTTTGGCGGCATGGTGACCAAATCATGGAGCCAGCGCAAGAAGACCGCTCAACAACTTCTGGTGGAGTCCACGGGGCCGTTATCGAAGATCGCCGGTATTCGCGTGATCCCGCTCACACCACCGCCGCTGCCGGGAGGCGGCAATTTCCCTGTGGACTTCGTAATCGCTTCGTCGGCGGAGCCTGAGCAACTCGTCCAGTTCGCAAACCAACTGGTCGCCAAGGCCTTCGCCAGCGGCATGTTCATTTACGCTGACGCCGACCTGAAGTTTGACCAGCCTCAGACCGAGGTGGTGTTTGACCGCGACAAGCTCCGCTCCCAAGGGGTTGACCTGAGCCAAGCGGGAAAGGACCTTTCAACCCTGCTCGGCGGAAACTACGTGAACCGGTTCAGCATCCAGGGTCAAAGTTACAAGGTCATTCCGCAAGTCAAGCGCGTGGAACGTTTGACGGCCGATCAGCTATCGCAAATTTACGTTAAAGGATCGGATAGCAAGCTGGTTCCCTTGTCCACCTTCGCTACCCTAAAGACCACTACCGAGCCGCGAGAGCTGAAAAAGTTCCAGCAGCTCAACGCAGTGCGGATTCAGGGCGTAATTCCGCCTGCGGTCCCGCTCGACAAGGCGCTGACCTTCCTTGAAGACGAGGCCAAGAAGATTCTGCCCCAAGGCTTCACGGTTGACTACGCGGGCGAGTCTCGCCAGCTGCGAGTTGAGGGCAGCAAGTTTCTCGGCACCTTTTTATTGTCGGCCATCCTGATCTACCTGGTGTTGGCCGCGCAATTTGAAAGCTTCCGAGATCCCTTCATCGTCCTTGCCGGCTCGGTGCCGCTAGCCATCTCCGGGGCACTGATGTTTTCGTTCTTGGGGCTGACAACGCTTAACATCTACAGCGAGGTTGGACTGATCACCTTGGTTGGTCTGGTGTCAAAGAACGGCATCCTGATCGTGCAGTTCGCAAACCATCTCCAGGAAACGGGGAAACAAAAGCTGGCTGCCATCATTGAGGCAGCCGAGACGCGGCTGCGCCCGATTCTCATGACGACCGCCGCCACCGTCGCCGGTCACTTCCCGCTTGTACTCGCGAGGGGACCTGGAGCTGGCGCGCGCAACAGCATCGGGATCATGCTGGTCAGCGGAATGATCATAGGTACATTGTTCACGTTATTCGTAGTGCCATCGATCTACATGCTGGTAGCGCGGAAACACGTGGCTCTTTCCGCGGAAGAAGACACCACGGAAGCCGAGAACCCCGAACTCGCGGGGGCCACACTCTAGCGATAGCACAAGTCGAACAAACCGGAATCTCCTTCGACCCGGCGGTTGAACTCCTTCTCCGTTCTGCTGGGCAATGGCGACGGCAGCTTCCAGCCGCCCAGGAAGTTCAAGGTCGGTGCTGGACCAAGGCAGGTAATTGTGGCTGATTTCAACCACGACGGCAAGCCCGATCTCGCGACCATCAACAACGCCGACTCCAGCTTCAGCATCTTGCTCAACACCACCCATTAGATAAAAGGAGGAATCATGGCATGGACCACGCCACAATTTGAAGAAGTCAGCCTAAACTGCGAAATCAATTCGTACGCGAATGCTGAGTTGTAGTTGACGGCTAGGTAATTAACTCCACACGTCTAATTTGCGCGCTCACAAGACCTGGGGCCAATCACGGACAATTGAAGACAAAACCAAAGGGCATCCGAGAGTCGGTGCCCTAAGTTATGGATAAATGGTGCGCCCGGAGAGATTCGAACTCCCGACCCTCTGGTTCGTAGTCCGATTCCGCCCTACACTCCAAACAAACCAGCACCACTAACCGTAACGAAACACTGAAAAACCTCTCCCGCTGCTAGCACGATTTTGCCCCACTTTACGGACAAAAGACGGACAGAGATGTTCAGCTCCAAGGCCCGACACGAGGCGCTATTTGATGCTGTCGGCTCCCGGTTTTCTTGCTCAAGTACATCTGTTTGCAGTCAGGACAGTCCCATCTTACGTCTTCTGAATCCTCGCCGTAGTGGACAACGTGCACGGCGTGGCGATCCTTTTCCCAGCAGCGGGGACAGTAGGGCGTTTGATCGCCTTCCTTCAGGTAGTAGAAGGGTGCTTTGAAGACTGTCTCTTCCTTGAACCGTAGCGCGTGCTCCAGTTCCTCGACTCTGTCTTCGAGCCGCCGCTTCTCGCGCGTGATCTCTCTGACTTCGTCCTCGGCGGCTGAAATCTTCTTGTATAGCTCAATCTCTCCGGCTTTCTTCACCAGCTCGGCAACGTCTTTCAGGTTTTCGACTACTCCCATGGCGATGGCACTCCCTTCCCCTAAAGTGTAAGCTTTACTCACGGCACAGTGCGAATGTTGCAGGCGCGAAGGTTTGTGCAGGTGGATCGTGCACCAACCGACACAGCGCAGTGCGTTGCCTTGGTCTGAGGTTTCTGCCAGCAGAGTGTCGCACTAAGGTCGCAAACAGGCGGATGGGTTTACAATGGGTGCCGTTTTTGATGTCAAAACGAAAATCCGTGTTTGGGAGCTGAAGAATGAAATGGTTGGCAGTCGCAATGATGTTGGTGAATGCCGGTTTCTCTCAAACAAAGCCACTTACACAGGATGTTCCATCGAAGCAGCCGACCATCTACATCGGTATGGAGTTGCAGCTTGGAATGTCTCGCGATGGGGTCATCACTCGCCTTGCGGCAACTTACAGGGTCGTGAAGGTTCAGGGAGAAGAAGGTGACACTTGGATTGTCGAGGAGAAGAACGACCCAATCACCATTATTGGCGCTCTGGGATTCACCGCTGGAAAGCTCACTTATGCCAGTAGGAGTTGGACTCAGGGCAACGAAGACACCTACGCCTTTGCTCAAGCTCTCTGGGGTGCTATGGCCCAGATCGACAAGGAAGACCAGCACGCCTGCTCTTTCAGTGTTCCGACAAGTCGCTCCCCGACTGCGGAAATGAGTTACGTGAGGCTCTACTGCGGACCGAAGAGAATCGACATCGAGACAACCAACGTGTTCAACGGAACTGGCAAGGGCCACTATGCGTCCATAGGTGAAGTCTTGAGTTCGGAGAAGTACCGATAGGGCATGACGCAGCGGCGTTCAATGTTGCTATTCAGGAGGATTTTCCGAATGCGCTCGCTCTGGTAGCCCGCAGCATGAAAACTCTGCTCTTGGGTAAGCCTAACCGGCGGGCTGGCTGTTCCCGATACCGAGGATCCGAGGATGGTTCACTGATCCCCAACTGATTCATGTGAGCAATCGGTTTTGACTTGTCCCGAGGCGCAGCATCGAGTTCTGCCGCGAACTGAGACTTGAAGCCGTGGCCTCGCTTCTTCGAACTCGGCTTTAGCCCAGGATTTCCCTGCCAAAACCCACAATTCACTCCTTGGTCAGGCCTTGGTCGTTAGCAATGGCGGTTGTTGTGCTGACCGGCTTCTCTTCGTCTTTCATAGCTGACTTGAAGCCGCGGATGCCCTCTCCGATTCCTTTGCCCAGTTCCGGAAGTTTCTTGGGCCCGAATACGAGCAAAGCAATTCCGAAGATCACCAGCAGATGCATAGGTTGAAACAGTCCTTCAAACACAGGTCCTCCTTAAGTTGGGTAAAGAGCTCAAGCGAGCTCGAAGCCGCTAGTATTGACAATAGATGCTGTGACCAGTAACTAATCCTCAGCCGGGACTCAGAGCGCCAGATAGAGCACGTGGACCCACTGGTCGCCGTTGATGATGCCTTTGCCCCAAGCGGGGTCGAGATCGGCAAACGGCTTTTCCGCGGCGGCTTCCTGGGCGGATTTTCCCGCGAATTTCAATTTCTGAACGCGATCTCGCGAAGTGATGAGCATGTCCCGGACTCTCGTGAGGTCCGCTTTGTTCCCGAGCGGGCCGTGCCCTGGAACAATCTTGGTGTGATTGTCGGCGAGCGAGAGAATTGTGCCGGCGGCGGCAATCATGCCGTCGATATTGCCGCCTGTACCGGGGTCGATGTAGGGATACATGCCGTTGAAAAACGTGTCGGCCATCGAAATCACGTTGGCCCTTTGAAAATGAACGTAGATGTCCGAATCCGTATGCGCGGGAGCAAAATGTTGGAGCGCGAGGGTTTCGCCGTTGGCTTGCAACTCATAACTGGCGGGGAAGGTCAGCTGCGGCAAGGCCTCCGCGGGCGAGGGGTCAAAATGCAAGCCGGCGAGCGCACCGTCTGCTCCTCTATACAAAACCGGCAGATCATGTGGC
>DATNNO010000154.1:0-20950 GCA_035601775.1 Terriglobales bacterium
GTCGGCATCCGGCTTTTCAATCCGCTCGAGAAATTGCCGAGCATAAGCCGACAGTGACTCCACGTAACGGCGCTGCCCCTCGGCATAAATCGTGTCAAAGGCGAGCGAAGATTTGCCCGAGCCGCTCAGCCCGGTCACCACGGTGAGGGTGTTGCGCGGAATCTCAACGTCGATGTTCTTGAGGTTATGCTGGCGCGCCCCGCGCACCGAAATCTTGGTAATGGCCATAAACCGCGAAAGTAATACCCTTCAGTGTCCTTCCGTAATGTGGACGAGGTCCCCAGAGATGTTGGAGAGTGGAAGTGCGCAGCTCTACTTACGTATCTTATTTGCTAACAGCAGCAAGCGTCAACGCGGGTAGATTCAGGGAGCGCGGCGGCATCAGCAGAAGCGCGGCAAAAGTCCGGAATTGCGGCTGCGGCAATTCGTGAGAAGGCGGGGAACTTGGGCGGTCTATTAAGCGTTTGCATCCTCTGTTTCACTGTGGTTATTGTGCTGGCAATTGGAATTCTAACCGCCTACGGCTCCGTCATCGGAATTCTTCACGCCTTGGCCAACCAGTCGCGGCACCGCATTGACGAAAAACCTTTACTTGCCCCCGGCCAAGCCCGAGCCGCCCACGCGGGCGGAGACTAGCGCGGTCGACGGCCGCCGTGTGTCGCAAACATCCGATGTAAGCCGTCGTTCCACAGCCATGCATCACTTCCAACGGTATTCCGCGAACATCCCGTGCCAATCGCCGGAGAAATGCCTGGGCGCGGCTAATTGTGCGGTGGGTTGGGTACGCCCGGCTGGCCCGGGTTCATTCCAGGATTAGGGAAGCCCGGTGGCATTCCCGGCTGCATCCCCGGCTGTATGCCCTGCTGCTGCATCTGCTGCTGCCGTTGTTGCAGTTCCTGCAGGAGTTGCTCGGGTGTCTTGACGGCTGGCTGTCCATCTGGTTGCTGCTGCGGTTGCTGGTCGTCAGCTGCCTGCTGGTCGTCGGTCTGGTCAGTCTGGTCCGTTTGATCGTCCGCCTGGGTGTCGTCGGTTGCGTCGGCGGAATCATCCGCAGTGGCGTCGTCCTGAGCATCCTGACCCTCGACCACGACGGTATTGCCTCCAGGGGCGGCCATGGGAGCGGCCATCGGCCGGGCGTAGACATTCTGGTTAAAGGTGCTCGCCTGCTCGGTGGCCGGCTGCGGATTGCTCTCGGTCGAACCGCCTGATTTGGCCATCAGGATCACTCGGTCCAGGGCACTCGGGTCGGTCGGTGACCCCAGCAGAAGGTAATTGAAGTGTGAGCCGTTGAGCAGCGATGTCAGCACATCCCGAGCCGGAGCCGGACCGAAGTTTCCCACTACCCGCTCAGGCGCGTTACCCGGAAGGTCTATCGTCGCACCCGTCTGGACCCGAACCGCTTTCAAGATGTCACCCAAGGTGGAATTCTTGGCCGAAATCGTCAATTGGCCACCTTGGAATGAAACTTGTGGAGCAGATGCTGGCATCTGAGCCAGAGTCGGCGGAAGCGCCGGTGCAGGTTGAGCCGCAGGCTGTTCTTGTTTCACCGGCTGGTTAGTCGTGCGCCGTCGCTTGGCAAAGCCACTCCCCGCCAGCAGCAAACATGAGAGACTCACGATGAACAGAAACTTTGGCTTCAATGGTCCACCTGACATGGGAACGTTTGCACCGACCGGTCTTGCGGAAATTCAAACAAAATCCGCTCTGCCCCCCAAATTGTAGCACTGTCAGCCTGCTCCGCGTCTCGATCTGTAGAGAGGTAGCTAGCTACGTCTCTACGGGCTGACTCTATCTGGAAAAGAACAAAGGTCTTAACGAGCATCCTGAGGCAAGCATACGTCTACTGCCGCGGCGCGTAGTAGCCTTTGCGCGAGCGCACCTGAAGATCCTTCTTGAGGGCGGTGATTTCGATGGGCCGATAGCGGCCGTCCGCCTCAAAATCAGCTGGATGATACGAAACGATGTATTGGCTCCTCAGTTCGTCTTCAATGGCTGAAAACGAGTTCTTAATGTCCTTCATCTTGAACGGAAAGAATGCGCGGCCGCCGGTGGCGTCCGCGATTCGCTGCAGGACTTTATCGCCACGCAGGATCAAGCCGCTGTCATCGGTTGAAATGGCATAAACGATGACTTCCGCGCGTTGCGCCATTTCAATCGCCTGCGCCTCGCTGAACTCACTCTGATTGTCCTCCCCATCACTCACCACGACGATGGCCCGTCGCGAAGGATGGTCTTCGTGATCCTTGATCAGATTCTCGTGGCAGGCTCGATAGATGGCATCATAGAGCGCGGTACCCCCGCCGTCGTGCATACGGTGTACAGCCGCGGAGAGCAGGGCAGCGTTATCCGTGAAGTCTTGCATCATTTGACTGTGCCCGTTGAAGCCCACGACGAAGGCTTTGTCAAAATTAGGGCGGACCGTGTTTTGCAGAAAACTCACGGCTGCGTCCTGTTCGAAGTCGAACCGGCCCCGAACCGAACCGCTGGTATCGATCAAAAGCCCAAGTTCGATGGGCAGGTCAGTTTCGCGCCGGAAATTCACAATGGATTGCGGCGGCTTATGATCGTCCAGGATCGCGAAGTCCTTCTGGGCCAGATTGCGCACGAACTTACCATGTCTGTCCGTGGCAATGAATAGTACGTTGACTTCGTCTACCCGCTTCTTAATGGTGAGAACGGAGTCCCCGGAATCAGGGCTGGAGGAAGCAGATGCGGCCAACCCATTGCCCGGCGCGAGATAGGCCACTTGCGCCCGCAGCGGAAACCAGGCCGTGGCCAGGAGTAGCCCGGCGAGCAAAAAATACTTCCCTGTGTACTTCATTCCACATCCAGTCCCGACTTTCGGCGTCAGTCCCCGGTCCCTACGTTCCTTACCTCTTGATTAGATGCACGTTGTGGGCCGAAGCACCCGCCAGATGCCGGTTTCACTCCTTTGGACTGTAGGAGACCCTTTCGCGAATGCCAAGTTACAAAAGGAGCACTCGTTTGGTCACGGGCAAAAGCTCACCACATCTTCAACTTGGGTGAATCGTGCCTCGCTACTCGAAAGGCCCTGCTCTGGCATCTTAGGAGGCCGACACAGGTTAGAATAGCTACACAACGATAACGAGGAGACTCGATGAAAACGCTACTCGCTCTGTTCGTGATGTGTGCCCTCGTGCTGCCCGCTTTTGCTGACAATGAGAAAGAAAAGGATCGCGTCAAAGAATCGGGAGAAGTTCTGAAAGAAATTCTGAACATCCCGGACGACATTCCCCAGGATCTGCTCGATAAAGCCGAATGCGTCATCATTTTGCCGTCGGTGAAGAAGGGCGCGTTCGGCATCGGCGCCAGCTACGGCCGCGGCGTCATGGTTTGCCGCGGCGGAGAGCACTACACCGGGCCCTGGGGCACGCCCGCGCTGTATGCCCTGGAAGGCCTCAACATCGGTTTCCAGTTGGGTGGAGAAGCCACCGACTTTGTTTTGCTGGTGATGAATCCTAAAGGAGCCCGCTCTCTTCTCAGCAGCAAGGTGAAGTTGGGTGGTGACGCCTCGGCCGCCGCAGGTCCCAAGGGCCGCACGGCGGAGGGTGCAACTGACGTCGTGATGAACGCCGAGATTCTGTCGTATTCACGCACCAAGGGATTGTTCGCCGGAATCTCGCTCGAGGGGTCCACACTGCGCTCGGATGGAAGTGCGAACGAAAAACTGTACGGCCGGAAGCTGAGCGCGAAAGATATTATTCGCGGAGGCAAGGTGGGCATCCCGGCCTCCGCGCAAGAACTGGTCGCGCTCCTGAACAAAAAGAGTCCCAAGAACCGCTCCGATCCAAAATCGCTGCAGTAACCGGGTCCGAGGCCTGTTGGAGACGGGACTATGTGGCGACGGGCGACTCGCCCGTCCGTGCCCTGTGTGAGGACGACCTTGTGTGGGGACGGGTCTCTGACCCGTCCAAGTCGAGCGCAGCTCGATTACCGCCGATGAACACGAAGCCCGCAAACCCGATCCGCTGCCCCTGGGCAAGCCACGCCCCCTCCATCCGCTACCACGATGAAGAATGGGGCGTCCCGACTCATGACGACATAAGGCTCTTCGAATTCCTCATCCTCGAAGGCGCCCAGGCCGGCCTGAACTGGGACACCATTCTCAAAAAGCGCGACAACTATCGCGCCGCCTTCGACGGCTTCGATCCCAAAAAGATTGCCCGCTACGACCGCCGCAAGATCCAAAGCCTGATGAACGACGCCGGCATCATCCGCAATCGCCTAAAGATTGCCTCCGCGGTACAAAACGCAGAAGCATTTCTCGAAGCGCAAGACGAGTTCGGCTCGTTCGACGCTTACGTCTGGCAGTTTGCCGGCGGATCGCCGATCGTGAACACTTGGCGCTTGGCGAAGCAGGTCCCAGCCCGCACGCCAGAATCAGACGCCATGAGCAAAGACTTGAAGAAGCGCGGGTTCTCCTTCGTCGGCACCACGATTTGCTACGCCTTCATGCAGGCCGTGGGCATGGTGAACGACCATTTGACCGGATGTTTCCGCTACGCCCAACTGGCTCCAAGACCTGGACGCCGGTAACTACCACACTCAGATGAGCCCGCTAAACCCGCACCCTCCGCCTACCGGATGGCTTGCAATTGGAATTTTTCTCCTCGCGTGCGCGGTCACAGCCACCTTACTGGCATTCTTCACGAGTCAGGCATTCAACGCACGCCTTCGACTTGCATGCCGCCAATTTCCTTTGACACGAGAGGATCTAAGTAAAGCTTCGCGTTGAGCATCGTCTTCTGACCTTGCTTGACAATCACTTTAGCGGCGATTGGTGTGAACGCTGGGGCTGAGACAAACACATCATAAAATCCTGCTGGGACGTTTGCGGAGTAGCGCCCCCCGGCATCTGTGACCACTATGAGGTCTTGCTTGACGCCGATGTTATCTGTGTGACCGACCGCACTGCCGCTGGCATCCCAGTGAACGAGCACCCGAGCGCTTGCAATCGCCGCACCCTCTGAATCTGTGATTTGCCCAATGATTGCGAATTGTGGGTCGGCAGATAAACGCTCGAGGCAAAAGAATACGAGGAGAAGCGCACCAATTGAGCGGCTCATAATCCCTTCTTGTACTCGAAGTCCGTCGTGACTTCAAGGCAGATGATGAAATCAGACCATCGGGATCCACCAGGAATCACAAATTCAGGATTTTTCTACGATTCGTCGGCACCGAAACTGCAAGGTGCTAGCCTGTGTTTGACCATCCCTGGGCATCGCGCCTCACGCTGTCGCTCACAATCAACTCATCGGCAATTGCGGTACACTGAGGAGCCATAACTGGTAACTTTGAGGGGGCTTCCGCATTAGCCACGCACCTCGCAACCACTATGATCGGCGAAACCATCTCACATTACCGGATTCTGGAAAAGCTGGGCGGCGGCGGAATGGGTGTCGTCTATAAGGCCGAAGACACAACCCTTCACCGCTTTGTCGCGCTCAAGTTTCTTCCCGACGACGTGGCGAAGGATCGTCAGGCGCTGGACCGGTTCCAGCGTGAGGCCCAAGCCGCCTCAGCCCTGAACCATCCCAATATCTGCACTATTTATGAAATCGGACAGCATGAAGGCCAGCCCTTCATCGCGATGGAATTCCTCGATGGCCAGACCCTGAAGCACTCGATCATGGGGCGGCCATGGGAGCTTGATCAGTTACTCGAAGTTGCCATTTCAGTCGCCGATGCGCTCGACAACGCCCACAGCGAAGGCATCATCCACCGCGATATCAAGCCTGCCAACATTTTTATCACCAAGCGCGGACGAGCCAAAGTGCTGGACTTCGGCCTCGCCAAGGTCGTCGCCCGCAAAGCTGAGGCGGTCGAGGCCAGCGCTACGGCTTTTAGTGAACCGCATCTCACCAGCCCAGGCAGCACGCTGGGAACCGTGGCCTACATGTCGCCGGAACAAGCACGGGCCAAGGAACTGGACGCGCGTACGGATTTGTTTTCCTTCGGCGTCGTTCTTTACGAGATGGCCACCGGCACCCTGCCGTTTCGCGGCGACAGTACGGCCGCGATATTCGAGTCCATTCTGCGCAAGGCTCCCGTGCCCCCGGTGCGACTCAATCCTGACCTTCCCCCGAAGCTGGAAGAGATTATCAACAAGGCGCTGGAGAAAGACCGCAATCTCCGGTATCAGCACGCCGCCGATATGCGAGCCGATCTTCAGAGGTTGAAGCGGGACTCAGAATCCGGGAGGAGTGCAGCCTTCGAGGCCGCGCCGCCACCTGCCGCCCCGGCCATCACTCCGCCGCCGATGGAATCGGCGGCCGCTCCCGCAAGCGCCGCAGGATCTTCCTCACGCACCGCAGCCGCGCCCGCGCAAGGGAGCCAGGCAGGAAGCGTAGCCCCGGCTCGGACACGCACATGGATGACCGTCTCCGCAATCACCGCGTTAGTGATTATTGCGCTCGCAGGATTCTGGTTTTTCCGCGGCCGAACTGTTCATCCTAGCGTTCCTGGCCACAAGTCCATCGCCGTCCTGTACTTCTCCAACCTCTCGCAGGATCAGTCCCTCAACTGGCTCGACAACGGTCTCACCGACATGCTGACCACGAATCTGGCCCAGGTAAAAGGTCTTGACGTGCTCTCCACCGAGCGCGTGATGAGCGCGGTGCAGCGCGCCAGCAAAGATGGAAAGTCCATGGATCCCGCTCAGGCGCAAAGTGTCGCGCGCGACGCCGGCGCCGATGCCTACATCACCGGCGCCTTGTTGAAGATCGGACCCACGCAACTGCGGCTCGACGTCCGCGCGCAGGACACTGGCACCGGCCAGATCCTGTTCTCCGAGAAGCTCGAAGGACAGGACGTGCAGAGCATCTTCGGGATGGTGGACCGGCTGACCGCGAGCATCGCCGGTAGCTTTCTGCCGCCATCGGCCCTGCCACAAAAAGCGCCGGAGATCGAGCAGGCTTCCACCTCCAACGTCGAGGCCTATCGCCATTACCAGTTGGGCATTGACTACGGCCGTCGCTTTCTCACTAGCGATGCCGTCCGCGAATTGGAGGAGGCGGTCCGTTTGGACCCGCAGTTCGCTCTCGCCGCCCTACGCCTTGCCGACCAATATCGCGGTCTGGGTGATTTGCGGCGCAGCAACGAGCTTGCGATCAAGGTCAGTCAAAACCAGTCGCGCCTGCCTCGTTACGAGCAATTGTCGTTGCAGGTGCTCAAAGCCCGTCGCTCCCAAGATCCGGAAGCTGAGGTCGCCGCCCGTCAGCAACTGGTATCCGAGTTCCCCCGCCAGAGTCTCGATCGGGGTATCTTGGTCGCGATGCTGGGCGGCTCCGGTAAGAAAGAGCAAGCGGATGAGCTGATGCAACAAGGACTCGCGCTGGATCCCAAAAACGAAGATCTCCTCAACTTTGAGTCTTACGGACTGGCTGCCCAGGGCGATTTTAATGGCGCACTGACGGCGAATGACAGCTACCAGGCGATTCGTCCCGGCGATCCTAATCCCCTCGACACCCGCGGCGACATCTTTTTCATGGCAGGCCGGGATGATGAAGCCGTCGCCGCCTACCGCAAAGTGCTCGAACTGAAGCCGGATTTCAGCGATTACGGCGAGTACCTCAAGCTGGCCATCGTTTACACCGATCAAAAGAAACCTGACATGGCCAACGCGGCGTTCCAGCAATTTGCCCAACGCGCGTCTCCCCTTTCGCGCCTTTATGTTCCGGGATTCGAGGCACAGTTCAAGCAGGCCGGAGGCGACCTCGAAGCCGCACTTGCGAGTTATCGGGCGGTAGTGCTCCAACTTGGGCACGCAAAACAGAGCCAGGCTGCTGAGGCTTTCCTGCGCCCATTCGCCGTCCTGTCGGTCCTGTTGGGAGAAAGTTCCTCCGCTCTCTCCTTTGCTCAACAACAGAAGCTCAACGACGAGGAACAGCAAACCGTCGCCTTCCTGCAAACCATGGCGGGAAACCCATCCGCCGCGCAGCAAAGTTTGCAGCGTTTCGGCTCAAGCCATTCCTGGATCGCCCCTCGGGCTCTTGAGATTGATCAAGCGTTCGCGGATGTGAGCGCAGCGGTGCATCGCGGGGACGGGCAAACCGCCTTAAGTCGCGCCAGCAGCATTCCCGATTTCCAGGATCCTTATCTGCTTTTCCTCAAAGGCCGCAGCCATCTGCTCACCAATGAGTACGCATCGGCCGAGACCGAGTTTCGCGGAGTTTTACGGAACGAGCGCTTGTTGGCGAACTACGATGCTCTGAGGGGACGATTTCCCATACTTGGAATCCTCTCCCACTACTATCTGGGCCAACTCTACGAGCGAACCAGCAAACGCGATCAGGCCATTAACGAATACCAGGAATTTCTCTCTCACTTCGCGAATCCGCAATCCCGCCTCCCCCAGCTCGGCGAAGCTCGGACTGCACTCAAGCGGCTGATGCAGTGAGGTCAAGGATCACCCGGTCCAGCTTTTAGCAGGTTCTCATAAAGCCACATCCTTAATGTGCGTCGCGATGTACCACTGATTGCCGAAGGCGTCCTTCACTCCGCCGCTGCGGTCGCCGTAGGGGTGGTCGACCGGTTCAGCAATCGAAGTCGCGCCCGCCTGCAGCGCACGCTGGTAGACCGCATCGCAATCCGGCACGTACAGATAGAACATCGTCGGCATGGGCGGGTACTTCCGGTGGGCCTCGCCCATCTCCACCACCGAGTCACCGACGCGTATCTCAGCGTGATGAACAACCCCGTCGGGCGATGCATATTTCGCAATCTCCCGCGCCCCAAAGGCCCGCTTCAAGAAGTTGATAACCGGCTCTGCCCGCAGCGGATGCATATACACATTGACGTTGTTCAGTCCTTTCGCAGTGTAGGTCTCGCCCAGGTGCGTAGCGATATACCAGTAGTTCCCCGCCGGATCTTTCACGCTGGCCGAACGCTCGCCGTATTCCTGGTCTTTGGGCTCATCGATCGACGTAGCGCCCGCCTGCAGCGCCCGTTCGTAAACCGCGTCGCAATCAGGGACGTAGAGGTGAAGCGCATGGACATTCGCCGTAGCGCGGAACTCACGCCCCGGGAGCCCGCCGCCCATCATGAGCATCGAATCGCCGATGCGTACCTCACCGTGCAGCCCGCCCGCCGTTCCTACGGCGCGAAACGTCTCCACGGCGCCGAACGCCTGCTTGGCAAACTCCAGCAGCGCTGGCCCATCCGCTGCGATCATGTAAGGCGTCACTGTGCGGAAGCCTTTGGGAATCGGATTCACCGCCGGCTTTTTTGCCTCCCCCTCTTTCATCATCGCCCGGAAGCGGCGATGCATTTCTTCAACCGGCATCTCCTCTTTTACTGCGGACACAGTCCACGCGTATCCGAACGGATCGAGCAAGGTTCCCTCGCGATATCCATAGAATTGGTCCGCGATCCTGCCCTGCAGCTTGGCCCCGGCAGCCACAGCGCGCTCCGCGAAGGCATCCGCGTCCGGAACCTGGATCGACATGCTGACTGGAGAACTGCCCATCGTCTCCGCGCTGTACCGACCTCCCTCCGGCCACTCCTCGCAGAGCATGACGACCGAATCGCCGATCAAAATCTCGGCATGCGCGATTCCCTCTCCGGTGTCGAAACGCATGGTTTCTTTCGCTCCGAAAGCCTTCTTATAGAACTCGATTGCCTTCGCCGCATCCTTGAAGGCCAGCCTCGGGGCGGCGAAGGTGCGAGTTGCAGTCAAGGGTGCTTTAGTGGTCGCCATCGAAATACTCCTTTCCAAGTCATTCTTCAAACGCATTTTGAAATTTTCCCTAGGCAGATCGCGCAACTCAGCCGCAAGGCGCACCAGCGGATTTATGCCAGAGTCCCCGCGCGGCAGCGGCGCACCGGGATTACCGATCACCAACTGCACCGCTTCATCGAGTTGTTCGAACAAACTCCGTCTAGCCATTCTTGCCACCTGGCTTTTCGCGAACTTGCGCCCGCAGATTCTGCAAGCCCCGGAATTGCAACTGCTTCACCGCACCTTCCGTACGCCCCAACTCCTCCGCGATTTCGCGGATACTCTTCTCCTCCGCAAACCGCATCGCGATCACGCGCCGCTGATCCGCAGGAAGCTGGTCTACTAAACGAAACAGCCACGCCCGATGTTCCACTTCCTCCACATCGACGTCGGCACTCGCCTCCTCACTCAGCTCCGGCGGATCGTCCACCGCCAACTCTCTCCCCGCTCTTTGCGAGCGATCCGCGATCGCATTGGTGGCAATCCTGAGCAGCCATGCCGCAAACGGCACGCCGCGCCATTCGAAACGCCGAAGATTGGCCAGCGCCTTGTGAAACACCTCCGAGGTCAAATCCTCGGCCGCATCGCGATCACCCACACGCCGCGCGATGAACGCATACACCCGTTCAAAGTTGATCTCGTAGAGTTCGCCAAAGCGAGTGGGATCCTTCTGCGCAGCTTCGACCAACAGGCGTTCCTCCGCCTGCTCCGGGGACCGCTTCGATGCCGGTGCTCGAACGACCATCGCGCCTCTAACTATATAAACTGCCGGAAGCGGAAAAGGTTACGCAGAGTAATTTACTAGACAGGATAACGCTCGCCACTCTTCCATGCGCTCAAGCGGGGAACCCAGCGTCCAACGTTGGCGCAAAAGGTCTCATACTCAGCGCCAAAGCTGCGACGCAACGCCGGCTCCTCGTAGAGCACAACAAACAGGTGGGCAACGAAACAGGCGAGAACTCCGTAGCCCAGAACCCGCACATCACCGAACAGCAATCCCTGCCCCAGAATCACCCCGCCGACCGCCAAGTACATGGGATTCCGCACATAGCGATAGAGCCCACTAACCACCAGATGCCGCGTAGGGAAGACCGGTGCCGGCGTTCCCAGGCCCTTGAGCGCGAAGCGGGCAAACGAGTCCAGCAGCAACGGGACGCCCGTCACAATCAGCAATACTCCTACCCATCGAAAAGGAGGAAAGTGAAGAAGTGGAGCTTGAATCCGCCAGCCGGAGATCCGCCACGGCACATATCCGGCCACAGTTCCGGGCGCGATCAAAAGAAAGAAGGCCGATCCCAGAATCGCAGAGAATCGCCTCATCGTGCCCTCCGCGCGTCGGCGTCTCAATGCGAAGGAGCTTTGCCCGATTCCTCTGCCTTCTTCACGCTATACTTCGACGCGCGCTGGCAGGTCGAATGCCCGGCCGGTTCGGTGACATCGGAATTCGGACTCTGGCGTTTCACCAGATAGCTCTCAATCGTGTAGCAAGTCAGATCTCCGTCTCGCGCCGGATCGAAGCGGCGATGATCCCGATCCGCGCGATCACTCGCCGAGCTACCGTTGAACAGATCTGAGTCGAAAGAGTTTGCAGCCGCTGGTGGGGACGAACTCTGCCGCAACGGGTCGCTGGCCGCACAGACCGAAACCAATCCGCACAGCAGAAAAACGAGGAGGCCGAAAATTCGCATACAGATTCCTCCGATAACCGGAATTATACCTCCAACCTTCTCGATATTGATTGGCAAAGCGTGATCGGCAAAGCCAGATGCGGGGGCCCTTCGCATCGCATGGGGGGAGAACCGGAAACAAGGGCCCCCGCTTATGCAGTGCTCCGTATTTACACCATCGGCAGGCACCTGCGGCAACAAAGTAGTTCTTGTTCCATTTTCAGAACAAACCCTCTTTTTCGTGTGGCGCGGACACCCCTGTCCGCGGCCTTTTAACTCGCGACCGGAATCAATTCAGGGCACTCCCAAACCGCAAGGGCAGCCTCCCCCAGCATTCCTATTTCGCCGCTCCCGGAGCCTTCTTCTCCTCACCCCGCAGCAAATGCCAAGCCTCCCGATAGGACGCATATTTATGCCGCTTGCTATCAGGCGTGAAATGCAAGGTGCAATTCGTCCGCCCCATCAGTTCAAACGGAATGATGTACCAGGCATCAAGCGGAATCAGATACACCGCAAAAAAGTCTACCACCCCGCTCGGATACCGCTCCCGCTGCGGACCCATCACATTCAAGCTATACCCCTCGCCCCGCCGCTTAAAAATCGTGGACTTCACCTGCACCCGCAGAATCCGACCCTCGCGCTTCGGAGCAACGCATTCCACTCCCACGTCGTAACTAGCCGAGTCCCCATAAGGCTTCGACACCCGAAGTCCCTGCCCCGCCGCCCGCGCCATAAAACACAGCTCCGCCCATTCGCCCCGTTCCTTGCAACCCGCGATCTCGCTTCCCCGGTTCTTAGTCATAGTTCCCCTTATTTCGTCAGTAAGTTCTGCCCGCAAATAGAAAACGCGGCCACAAGGGCCGCGCAGTGTTTCGTTGAAATTATGTAGAGCGGACACTCCTGTCCGCTGCCGCTGATCGTTGCTAGTCACCAGCCACTAGCAATTACCCACTACTTCCATGATAGCTAGTTGAATAGGGTAAATACGCCAAATTTGCAAAAATATATTCGCTTTGCCCGCAACAGCTTACGGGGATTCGGGCCCCTCAGGGGGCTTGACAAGATTTCGGCAAAAACACGTTTTTGCACCAATTCATGTGCAATTGGCATTTCCGTGTGGCGCAAACGCCCTCGCCCGTGAGGATTCGGGAAGGGCACGACTTCAATCGCCGCAAGCGCCAGAAAAACAATTCAGGCCCCGCATGGGCGCGACGATGGTCGCACCCCGATCTCCCTCACCAACGGCGACGAAATACTCTTCCGGATACAAACGGGAATGTGCAGCGGGTTGTTTCATTCAGACAATCCACAGGCCATCTTCAACCTGGATACGCTCGGGCGGAACGACACCTCCGCCACCCCGATGTCGGACCTGTTCAGGGGCGGAAGCCCTTAGGACTTCGCTTTCTTCGAAGGTTTCGACTTGCCAGAACTGTTGAAGGCGACCGCTTGGCGAACCAGCGCCTTGAAGGCGGACTCGTCAACTTCTTCTCCTTCGTGGATGTCGATCGCGCGGCGTACGTTTCCCTCGAGACTCGAGTTGAAGAGACGGGCCGGATCCTTCAGAGACGCGCCCTTGGAGAAGGTAAGCTTCACGACATTCTTGTAGGATTCGCCAGTGCAGAGGATGCCGTCGTGCGACCAAACCGGAGTGCCCATCCACTTCCACTCCTCGACGACGTCCGGGTCTGCTGCCTTGATGAGCTTGCGCATTCTGCCGAGGGCTTCCCCGCGCCAGTCCCCGAGTTCGGCGATTCTTTTCGAGATGAGCTCCGATGCTGACTGGCCCTGGCTCGCGCCCGACTTTTTCATGTTCTCATCCTAGCAGTTCCAGATATACAAACAGTCTTCACCCGGCTCGTCATCCCGAGCGAAGTCGAGGGACCTTGCGCTTGGCTCCGCCGGTCGCGAATCCGCATTTGCTCGTGTGGCGCGGGCGCCCTCGCCCGTGAGGATTCGTGGGAAGGGCACGACTTCAGTCGTGCCGTAAGCGACAGAAGAAGATTCAGGCAGCGCAAACCCGCCAGACCGGACAGAAAGCAGGACGCTCGCTCATTTCCCTTTCGCCAACCGCTCCGCCGCCCTGTCAATCATGTCCCAAGTGATGGAATCATTCTCAATCTTGACGTTGCCGTAGGCAAAGCTGCGCCGCGGGGTGCCCCATGTCTCGCGCCTTTCGAGACGTGCGATTCCCCTGCTCCGGCGTCATCCGTATCGTTCTCGCCATTTCGATCAATTCGTTCAACTCTTCCGACACGGGCGTCCCTCGCTGAAACGACCTACTACAGCCAAGTCTAAAGTTTGAAGATGATCACAGCGGAAGGGCACGACTTCAGTCGTGCCGAAAGCGACAGAAAAAGATTCACGCCCCGCGCGGGCGCCACAACAGCTCACGCGCCGAAATCTCTAACCAGGGCCACACACACCGTCTACCTTCTTGGTGGGGGCGGCGGAGGAGGAGGCTCCGGCCAGCCTCCAGGAGGCGTTACTCCCGGAAAGTTGTTTACGTCCCAGTCCGGTTCTCCCTCCCGGTCCGGCACTTGCACGGGCATGGGCTCAGTGAGTAGTTTCATTGGTTTTCCTCCCTAAAACAGAATCTGATTCAGAGATCACTTCAGCCTTTAAACGCGCAGCAAGATCGGCCGGAATCTGAAGATCACCGTCCCGCGCCAGTTCCACCGCATGCTGGGCGAGCTTTTCATAGCTGGCCCAGAATGGTTTGTCGAAGACACTCCCCAGTTGAATTCGCTGGATCAATTGCAGGAGGGCGAACGCAGCATTCTGAAAACCCTCATGCAGCCTGCTGTATCGCTGCAGGTCGTGAGGCCAATCCAGATGATTGTTAATCCAAGCTGTCACCGCAACCACGGAAGTGAACACGGTCAGGACAATCTTGCCAGTCGGATTTTGCCAAATGCCAAGTGCAAGAAACGGTGAGCCCGTTGCCGCGCTGGCAATGATCAGGTTTGCGATCTTGTTTCTCGTACGGGTATGGATCAGTCGGTTGGTGTATATCTTTTCGTTGAAGAGCGCGTCTCGATAGGAGTTACACAGAACCTTCCACGCTTCTTCCCGGTTTATCGTGTCAACTGGCATAGAGACCTCGAAACAAATCCGGCAGAGTCTGGCCACGCATAGCTCAACCATGGTGGCCCCGTTCTAACTGTGTGGCCCACGACCTTAAGTGCTCACACTCGGCAACGGGCGTCAAAGCTTTATTTTGTCGCAGACGTGGCACCGTCTGCGCCTAATGTGCAATAGGCACCGGAGGGAAGGACAGCATATTGCCACAGCTCAGCACGAAACGCAAGCTGAGGTCACTGACATCGGAGAGAGGAACCCGCATTAGCCCTTGTAGCGCGGGCACCCTCGCCCGTGAGTGTTCGTGGAAGGGCACGACTTCAGTCGTGCCGCAAGCGCCAGAAAAAAGCTTAAGGCCCCGCAGGGAGCCGCGAACACCCGCAGCCCAGAGTCCCCACCTGCCCGCCTCGTCTTCCCATCTGTCATCCCGAGCGGAGTCGAGGGACCTTGCGCTTCGCTGCGCCAACCTTGGCCCTCAGGACGGCTCAACTCAGGAAATTAGGCGCTCCGCGTTGTCGAAAAGATCCTGAAGATGATGTTCGCTCTGTTTTCCGTTGAGGGCTTGACGAAGGAAAGTCTTGGTGTCAGCTTCACGTAACACCAACACCAATCCTTTACTTTGCTGGAAGACCTTGCGGATGTGATCGAAAATGTGTTGCTTGAGGGGCGAAGACGAGCGAGAAACGATTATTGCGAACCGTCCAACCTCGTCGTTCATGTAGTAAGAAACTTGTTGAAAGTCATCGGCTTTAAGCTCCTCGTAATTCTTGCATTCCCAGACAATCTGTGTCGCTTTATACTTCTCCCGCACGATAGCCCAGAAGCCAATCGGTGCACGATTGGATGCCATCCAGTCTCGGACGCTCGTCCCACCGACATTCCGGCATCTCGGTTGCACATTGGACAGGGATCGAAAAAAACAGAGCCTGATTACTTCTCCTATAAGGTCTTCAAATTTTCGCGACGATGCTATGCCCATTGGCAGCGTCGCGAGTTCCTCGGAAAGCTGCGTGATCTTCGTTCGGTAGGCGGAGGTTGAGAAGGATTCGGGAACGTCAAGAATCAAGCCGGAGGTCCTCAGGGAGACGTTCTCGCCCAGCGACGTAATTACTCTTTTCTGAAGCTGCAGCCCATCGGCGTAGGATGGATGCACGGCAAACGTTGAGTCTCCCGTTATGGACAGGTTGCCCGGGTCCTCAGCCTCGGAGGACTTAAACCGAATTCGGCCGCCAGGTTGCTTCTGCCCCCAGAAGCCGACGTTGTAAAGAAGTTGAATGAATTGGTCCGGTGCCGTGAAATTGTAGATCCAGGTTTTGCATGCGTCCTGCACCTCGTTGTCAACCAGCAGTTTCTTTATGAAATCCTCCACACTTCCCACTGTGTATTCCGTCCCGAGACCGTAAAACCGGGTGAGGACAACGCCTAAGCGAGGATAGTTGTCCGCGTATTCGTCCGCTAGTTCCTTTAGCCTATTCTCAGAAAAGGAACGACGTGCTTCTTCAAGATCTTCGGAACAAATCTGACCCCGCTGGTGCGACTGGGCGAAGCCGAGAGCAGTAGAGGTGTACAGGAGCACGTCCCTGGGACGATATTGGCAGTAGCCAAAGACGCGGTTCTCGCTCTCGTCTAGATCACCCTGGAAGAATGCTTTCCACGTCGAGCCGTCGACAGCGTACTTTGCGATCAGTCCATCGTTAAGCCGCCGCTCGATTAACTCGCGCAAAAGTTCTCTCGTCCAGTCGAGGGACACCAAGGATGTCTCAAGCCTCGAAAATTCACTGTCCAGCTCCCGTACGCGATCGAAGACGTTCTCTCGTAAGAAAACAATCGGTCGCACTGCCGCGGTTGCGGCCCGGATCTCTACGCATGCGTGCATGAGAGCAACAACCAAAACCACCGCGTTGTCCGAATTGTCCCACTCATCGTCGAGTCGGTCGATCAGGATGAATTGCTGCAACCTCGTGCTGCCGCCATACTCTTCAGTGATCTCCTTGGCAAGTTTGTCTGGTCTATTCCGAAACCGCAGCCATTCCTTCGTGTTCTTCGTCTTGAGGTACTCGAATCCCTCGTTTATGAAATTCAAAAGCCGGAGATCAAACTCGTATTGCTCAATGTTGTTGCGCTCCTTGGTAAGTTCGCTCTCCTCCGAACTGCGGAAGGTAAAAAGCCCCTGCCGCCTCCACTCCGCAACTGCCTCATCCAGTATCGCCCTCACGAAACCAGCGACCAAGGTGTTGAATGGCTTTTGACGCACGCGACGATCCCAGTCGGACGAGACAAAAGCATCCCCGGAGGAAAGGAGCTTTGGTAACAGCAGCAGCGTGTTCTTAGGGTATTTCTCGCTTAGATAGAAGGTAATAGCAGTTTTGCCGGTTCCTCGCCTACCGATATAGAAGCACTTACCCGAACCAATGTCTCGTGCCGAACGGATTGCAGGTGTTTCTACGAAGAGCGTCGGATTCGTCCTTATCAGGTCATGTTCAGCGAAAGATTGACCGAGTCTTGCGTTGCTGAAAGACTTTTTCGATAGCGGATTCGCGTAGTGACCAAGTTGAGGTTTTGACATAAACAAAGCCAGCCCGATTATGGCCTGTGAAAAAAATGGGGCCACGGCTCGCCGTGACCCCCTCACAGTCGAAAACGTTTTACTCTTCTCGAAACTGCTTGTCCAGCCACTTTCGTGCTACTTCGCCTCAGCGACTGAAGCCGTCGAGGTTGGTTGCCATCTCGGCATGGCTGAAGCCATGCCCTTCCCAAAACTTGCGCTTCCCAAATCACTGCGGAGCTTCGCTCCGCTGGACAACCCCTTCGACTCCGCTCAGGGCAGGCTCTGGGCGGCTGTCCCACGCGAACTTAGCTGCAGCCGCTCGTACTCCCGCAGCTTCCGCATCGGTAGCAGCTTCCGTTGCGGGTCATGATCGATCCGCAGAAGGAGCAGGTTGGGGCGTCGCCCAAGTCGATGATTCCGGCGAGGGCGTCGGCGGCGTGGTGGCTGCCGGCGGCGGGACCGGGCGAGGACGCCCGGCCTCCACTTACTTCCGTCGAGCCGTTTATGTCGCCTACCGCTTCTGCTGTCGGCGCTACGGTTGGCCTCAGGCGCAGGTTCTCGAACAGCATTTGCTGCTGGCCGGTGGAGAAGCGCAGGTCCAGCCAGCGGAAGATGTAGTCCATGATCGACTTGGCGAAGCCGATGTCGGGATTGCCGCTCCAGCCGCTGGGCTCGAAGCGGGTATGGGCAAACTTCTCGCACAGCAGTTTCAGCGGCACGCCGTGTTGCAGAGCGATGGAGACGGCGCAGGAGAAGCTGTCCATCAGGCCGCTGACCGTCGATCCCTCTTTGGCCATGGTGATGAAGATTTCGCCTACGCTGTCGTCGGGATAAAGGCCGACGGTGATGTAGCCCTCGTGTCCGCCGACGTTGAATTTGTGGGTAATCGATCGGCGCTCGGACTGCAGTTTGTGGCGCACCGCGCGCGGAGGCCCGTTGGGATTCTCTTCCTCCCGCACGAGCGTAACGCCCGTGCCTGCACGAGCGTCTTCTTTCTTCGAGAGCGCAGTGGAAGTTCCGGCGGCGCTGAGCGGTTGCGACTTCTTGCATCCATCGCGATAGACGGCTACGGCTTTGAGCCCCAGCTTCCATGCCTGCAGATAAGCTTCCATGATGTCTTCGACGGTGGCGTTCTCGGGCAGGTTCACAGTCTTTGAGATTGCTCCGGAGATGAACGGCTGCGTGGCCGCCATCATCCGCAGGTGGCCCATGTATGCGATCGACCGCGTCCCCTTAGCCGGCTTGAACGAGCAATCAAAAACCGCCAGATGCTCATCCTTGATGTGAGGCGCGCCTTCAATCGTGCCAGTCGCATCGATGTAGCTGACAATCTTGTCCGCCTCATCATGCGAGTACCCCAGCTTGAACAACGCCGTAGGCACAGTATTGTTCACAATCTTAATCATCCCCCCACCCACCAGCTTCTTGTACTTCACCAGCGCCAAATCGGGCTCGACGCCAGTTGTGTCGCAGTCCATCATGAAGCCGATTGTGCCTGTGGGGGCCAGGACGGTTACCTGGGAGTTGCGGTAGCCGTGTTTTTCGCCGTGGGCCAGGGCTTCGTCCCAGGCTTGCTTGGAGGCTTCGTAGAGTGGGGTGGGGACGTTGGTTTTGTTTATGTTGTTGACCGAGGCGCGGTGCATGCGGATTACGTCTAAGAATGGCTCACGGTTTATGTACCAGCCGGGGCAGGCTCCTCCGGGCATAGCGGGCGAGGGCGCCCGCTCCACACCAAGGTTGGTGTCGGCCAACGTCTTTTGTGTGGGTTCGGTGGCGGGGACTAACGCTGGGCATTGTTCTGCGATCTTGGAAGATTGCAGGTAGGCTTGGCCGCACATGATTGCGGTTACGCAGGCGGCGTAGTCGCGTCCGGCATCGGAGTCGTAGGGCAGGCCGGCGGCCATGAGCAGCGCGCCTAGATTTGCGTAGCCTAAGCCTAGCGGGCGATAGTCGTGCGAATTCTTGCCGATCATTTCTGTGGGATATCCGGCGTTGTCTACCAGAATTTCCTGGGCGGTGATGAGCACATCTACGGCGTGGCGATAGGCTTCCACATCGAACGTTCCGTTGGGCGCGAACTTCAGGAGGTTCAGACTGGACAGGTTGCAGGCGGAGTCATCGAGGAACATGTATTCGGAGCACGGGTTGGAGGCGTTGATGCGAGCCGTGTTCTTCGAGGTGTGCCAGCGGTTGACCGTGGTATCGAATTGCATGCCGGGATCGCCGCAGCGCCAGGTGGCGTCGGAAATTTTGTAGAGCAGATCTTTGGCTTTGAAGGTCTGCATGGGACGGCCGTCGCGAATGGCGCGAGTGGAGAAATCGGTGTCGCGGAGGACGGCGTACATGAAGTCGTCCGTGACGCGGACGGAGTTGTTGGCGTTCTGGAAAAAGATGGACGAGTAGGCGTCGGAATCGGGCGAGGAACCGTCGTAGCCGGATGCGATCAGGGCGTGGGCCTTGGCTTCCTCTTTGGACTTGCACTCGATGAAGTCGATGATGTCGGGATGGTCGATGTTGAGGATGACCATCTTGGCGGCGCGGCGAGTTTTGCCTCCGGACTTGATTACGCCTGCGAAAGCGTCAAAGCCTTTCATGAAGCTGAGCGGGCCGCTGGCGGTGCCTCCGCCGCTGAGACCTTCGGTCGAAGAACGCAGCGGTGAAAGATTTGTGCCGGTGCCTGATCCCCATTTGAAGAGCATGCCTTCGGTCTTGGCCAGAGTGAGGATGGAGTCAAGCGAGTCCTTCACCGAGTTGATGAAGCAGGCCGAGCATTGCGGAGTGCTGTAGCCGGTGACGCCGAATTCCACGCGGCCGGCGACGGCGTTCCAATGCCAGTTGCGGGCGTCGGAGTCAGGCTCGATGCGATCGCAGCCTACGTTGAACCAGACCGGCGAATTGAATGCGGCGTACTGGCGGATCAGGATGTGGGCGAGTTCATCGTGGAAAGTCGCGCCATCTTCGGGAGTCCTGAAATAGCCTTGGGCTAGGCCCCAGTCGCGGATGGTCTCGGCGACGCGGGTCACCAAGGCGCGGACGCCGGACTCGCGCTCGGGCGTGCCGAGGGTGCCGTGAAGATATTTGCTGGCCACGATGTTGGTCGCGGTCATCGACCAGTCCTTGGGAACTTCGACATCCTTTTGCTCGAAGATCACGCTGCCCTGAGCGTCGGTGATCTGAGCGAGGCGGCGCTCCCATTCGACCTCGTCGTAGGGCGAGACGCCGGGCTTGGTGAAGAAACGGCGGAAGGCGAGACCTGGCGCTTTCTTGACGTTGGGAACGACGCTGGTGGCAGCGGGCGTCTCGGCGGTAGTGCGGGTTCCTTTTACAGTAGCTTCCGACATTTCTTTTTCTCCTGCGGAGTCTTTGCTCCGATGGGTTAGGACCGGTTGTTAGAATCCTTGCGACTGCGAAAAACTTTACCTCAGCGGCTAAAAAGCCGATCAGTCGTGCTGGCCTGGATCGCAGCGCTGGAAGCGCTGCGCCACCCAAAAGCACCAAACGCACCGCACTGACCAGTCTTCCGCCCCGCTGGGGCTTATCCGTTTCCTGCCTCTTTCCCACGGCTCACGCCGTGGGCTGCATTCTTACGCCGCTTCGCGGCTGGACGGGCGAGACGCCCGTGCTCCATCGAGATGCGTTTTGTCATGAACCACTTCTACTCCAATCTCGGGTCTGACGGGCTCAAAACCCGGATGGAATCGGCTATGGTGGCCCAATCTGGGCCTGTTTATTTGATGATTCAGGCTGTTCCGAAGCATCTGTCGGCTCCGCAGAAGCAGCGGCTAAACAGTTTGCTGAAAAACTCATTTTCGGACTCTCTGTTGCCAGTAACGAGTTTTCCAGATTCGGCCCCGGTTGCGGGTTTCCCACCTGTTGCCGAAGATCGTTCTGTTGCCGAACTTGGTATTTTTCAGC
>DATNNO010000155.1:0-39264 GCA_035601775.1 Terriglobales bacterium
GCCTGCGGTCAGCGCCATGGCCAGTGCACCCCAGAATGTGACTCGTATCGCTCCCATCGTCACTCCTGCGCCGCCGGCGCGTGCGGCCAATCCGCCAAGAAGAGCGAGGAACGCCAATGAAGTTCCAGAAACAAGAGGGATCAAAGCCGCCACCGGGGCCATGGCGGTGACCAAGAGAGGCATGGCTGCTCCGACCGCGAAGCTGCCAGCCGATGTCAACGCAGCCTGAATCGGACGCGCACGGAGAGTCTCGGAGATACCGAGTTCGTCGCGAGCATGCGCGCCTATTGCGTCATGGGCCATCAGTTGCCGGGCGACCTGTTTTGCGAGCGAAGGATCGAGTCCGCGGGCGACGTAGATTGCCATCAGTTCCTTGTGCTCCCCCACGTCATCTGCTTTGAGTTCCGCACGCTCAAGCGTGAGTTCTGCCTGTTCGGTGTCTGCCTGTGAGTGGACAGACACGTACTCACCGGCAGCCATCGACATAGCCCCAGCCACCAGGCCGGCGACCCCTGCGACCAATACGTTGCTGTGAGTCGCATGCGCAGCTGCGACACCGAGCACCAGACTCGAGGTTGAAAGGATGCCGTCGTTCGCGCCCAGTACCGCCGCGCGTAGCCAGCCGATGCGTCCTGTTCGGTGTCGTTCCTTGCTGTCTGCAGGCATGCTTGAGGCCTCCTTAGGATCTAGAGGGAACGATCTGGGACACCGCTAGAAACCACGAAACACCCTCTTGCTCGGGCTCCGGTGCTCGAATTTCCCAGCGAGCGGGCGTAACCGCAACCCAACCGCTGATTAGGTTGCCCTGGATAATACCGGTTCTTGGGTGGTGGCGAACACGCCGTCGCCGGGAATGCCGGCTAAAGGGTCTGCTTGAGAGTGACACTGACGCGTGCGTAAGTCGGCAGAACTCGTTTGCGATGCGTTAGCGATTATCCGCTACAATTATCTGTCTATTGAGCAGGCCCGCCGCCTCGGCAAGCGTTAGGTCGTCGGGCACTCGGTGGAAGTCGCTGTGGTTTTCGCTCTCCTGCACGCAGATTGTCTTGAAGAGGAGAGCTTTCCCTTTCATGTCCACACCCAGAACAGTCATTTCCCACTGACCCGGTGCCACCTCTGACTGCCTAACCTCAAACTTACCCCCCTTGTCCAAGTGTCCTAACAGTCCGCCTCCGAATTTCACATCCTCCGTGAGATGGCCATTGATCGCTGCAAGTCTTTCTTGTTTAGTATCGACGGTCATCTCACCTTGCATGTCTTGGAAAACCCGGGCTTCGAGGGAAGACGGCTGAAACTTTGGGTTTGGTCTGAAGGTTAGGGTTACGAGGTCCCCCTGACGACTCGCGTAGCTGAACACAAATACGTCAGGCAGAATATTGAACAAGCGCGCCCCTGGTTCTGCCTTCTTGTTGCTCGCCTGCTGTAATTTCCGTTGCTCATCTGGATGGCTCACGAGCCTCTGAATGCGCTGGTTCTCTTTCCGCTGCTGTTTGGCGTCAAGTGGGTGGCCATCAATGGAGAGGAGTCGACTGAGAGAACCACTGCTTGTCTCGAGGATTTCCTGGACCTGTTTCACCCCGGATTCCTCTTTTTCGAGCCGGTACATCCAGTGGCCGTGATTCTCAGCTTGGAATTTCAGTTCGTTGGTGACCACCTTCCGTGCCAGTTCGTTAGCCGACATTCCGAGTCGCTCGGAATCCGATTGGGAGAGTGCGTTCGATCCGAGCAAAATGATTGTCACTATCACAACCGATCGCGATGTCAATGCACAACCCCTTTTGATCCAGTTGTTCATGTGGCCATTTCTTTCCGGTGAGACGAACAAGTACGAACGGCTCGTAGATCCGCGTCGCTATCGAACCGTTTGGTTCCTCACAATTTCGATTATGGAACGAAGTGCACCCGAAAAGCTGGTCAAAACCGCGCACTCTTCCTCGACAGATCGACCCGAAAGGGACTTGTTCGGCTCAGGCACTTGCGTGCGGCCACAACGCAGCTTGTGCCAATGCGCTGATGCAGGCGAGCATGGAGACTCTGAAAACCGCGCCGTTCGAGGCTGTTGATCCTAAAGGAGAACTGGTTGAGATAGCCCAGGTAGTTGAACTACCGCCTAGGGCTGCCCGAGGTCTGCCCGAGGCCTGCCGAAGACAGAAAGTCTGCGTTTCTGGATTCCGATCGAAGCCTTACGATACGAGTAAGCCAGGTGCGGGCGCTGCGCATCGTTTCCTCGAAGCCTGATCTACCTTCGTTTTGTCATCCAGCCGATCAATGTTCCTGCGGTGAAGCCTACGGCAAACGTCGTCGCAAGAGTTAGCACAGGGTGTCGCTCGAGGCGCTGAGTTGTGTCATTCAAGAATTCTTCGGCAGCATCGCCGCCTTGTTTTGCTGCACGCCTCGCCACTCCTACGCCATCCTCTATTGCGTCAGCGACCGCGCAGGTTGCGCGAGAAGCCTGGTGAGCTGATTCGGTGATGTGTTCAGCCGTTCTCTCCAGTACGGTTTGTGACATGGTACCCTCCTTCGTTTTTTGCGAGCCAGTGTTGATACGTCCTCTAATCCGCAACGGCCTTTCAGCTTCGGCGATGGCTACGACGCGTTCACTTCCGGTGTCATTGAAGGCTGCGGAGGGGCGGCCTCTTGGCGCGGTCTTTGTCAGGTGGTGCGCCGGGCTCGGCAGGTGGTTCGAGACCTTTCTTGGCGTGGGCAGTCAAGTTCTTGGCCTCCGCAGTCACGGTTGTTCCGTTGTCATCATTAAGAAGAACGCTGAGGAGTGAACTGTGCACGTGTAAATTATGTCCAACGTCGTAGTTGATGAAGCCGAGCTTCCTGAATCGGTTCATGAAGAAACTGACCCGCGAACGGGTCGTCCCCACCATCTCTGCCAGCGTCTCCTGACTTAGTCTAGGGACCGACATTTCGGACACTCCTTCTTTGCCGAAATGCGCCATCAGCAGAAGAGCTCGCGCTAGCCGCTTTTCGCTGGAATTGAAAAGTTGATCGACCAAATCATCCTGATATCGGATGTTTTGCTTCAGCAAGTATTTGACAAACATGGCCGACAATTTTGGTTCCAGACTCATGGCAAGCATCATCGCCTTCTTCTCGATATGCAGAAGGACGCTGTCTGTCATTGCGATTGCAGACGACACGCGTAGAAGCTGACCCGCAAGGCCGCCTTCTCCAAAGAAATCGCCTTCGCCCAAAATGCCGAGAGTTGCTTCTTTCCCAACATCCGATACAACGCTGAGCCTTACCTTCCCCTTTCGGATAAAAAACAGTCCGTCCGTAGAATCGCCTTGCGCGAAGATAATCTTCTTCTTGTGACAAGACACCATATCCCGACCCTTGCCAGTGGTCGAAAGAAAGGCATGGGGATTGAAATCAAGTTTCTTCGCGGTTGTGACTGGCTTTATCAAAATGGTCGTCCTTCCACGTGGAGATGTTGCCAGTGTCGATTATGGGGGAAAGAAATGAATCTCCGCTGGTCAGTAATGCTCACAAAAAAGTGAGCGATTCTGCACAGCACTGCCGAAGCGAGTGAGCGAATCTATAGGCTGTCGGCTGTCTCTAGAGGCAGAAGTTGCTCATTACTCCGGACTCAATCCAGATTCGATAAAAGGAAAAACATGAAAACGCTTAGATTATTCTTTAGCTTGCTCACGCTGCTCGCAATTGGGACCCTGGTAAGCTGCTCAGGGACGACCGCAAAGTCGCCTGATGTTTCTGACAGCATCCGTAAAGCGCTCGATCAAGCCGGTCTCAAGAATGTCTCCGTGACCCAGGATCGCGACAAGGGCGTAGTGACCCTTGGCGGAAACGTCGCGGCTGACGGTGACAAGTTGCAAGCTGAATCCATCGCAAAGTCAATCGCGACGGGGCAGGTTGTCGCCGATCAGATCGCCGTGATTCCTCCGGGTGTCGAAAGAGACGCGAAGACAGTGAACGCGGATCTGGATCAGGGTATCGAAAAGAACTTAGATGCCGCCCTGATCCAGAACAAGCTGCTCAAGGGCGTCAGGTATGAGGTCAAGAGTGGGGTCGTGACGCTGACCGGCGAGGTCAACTCTCAGTCAAAGCGCGCACAGGTCGAACAAGTAGCGTCAGCCGTTCCAAATGTGCGGCAGGTAGTGAACGAGTTGCAAGTTAAAGATCAAAAGGCCACCTCCACGCAGTGAGAGGGGGGACGGGCTAAACCTTCTTAAGCGACGGTTGGTGGATTCTCACACGACCGTCATCATCCCATTTGACGACCGCGTCATCTTCGTTAGCTCGCTCAACTGTGCCGAATTCTCCATTCGGCTTTCCGAAGTTGCCCAAACCCTCGACGCGATCTCCGGGATTCAGTTCCTGGTCGGTGGCCCGGGGTTCGCCGAGCGGTGGCTTCTTGGCACGGTCTGAGTCAGGGATCGCCCCAGGGTATGACAGGGGCGGTTGGGGAGCTTTGCGGAGTTTGGGTGTCGGATTGTTATTGAAGTGGCTCATATTCCATTGTTTCTTTCCAAGAGGCCAGAGCAGCGCCTTCGCTGCGACTGTTTCTCTCATCGATAGATACAGCATAGGCTTGGAAAGAATAGTTCGGCTGGTCCAAACTGCACAGTTCTGACAATTAAATTTGGCTAATTTCGGGAGCCCAGGTTGTTGTTGTTGCGTGCGATGCAAACATGTGGCTGGTAATTGCACGTCTCACGGACGCTACGGATCGTGCCCACTCAAACTCGAGACGCCCCAACGTTTAAGCCGGGGCGTCTCGTCATTACACTGCTTGTCACCAAAAGAATTGCTCAGGAAGCACGCCGCTTCTCATCTTCTGGTTTCTGTTGACCTTTGTGCTGAGAGTCGCTGTCCTGCGATGGATTCTTCTTGGAAATGTCCTGTTGAGGGTTCCTTTGGCTCTGATTTTCTTGTGAAGGGTTAGTCTTCGATCCGGTTGGGTCTTGCTGGCCCTGCTGCTGTTTCTCCTGCTGTGGATTTTTTTCAGTTTCGTTACTCATATGGCTCCTTTTAGCACGTCGGTGATTTGGGGGCTTCAGGTAAGGGTCGGCGCATCCGAGACCCGAAAGAAACGACCATGCGATGCGTGTTCCGGGCTACGCTTTTTAGCCCGCAACCCTTGTGATGCCTTCCGACCGCGATGCTATGCTTCTCCGGAACGATACGACTGGTCACAATTGAACAGTTTTGGAAAAATCCAGAAGCACGGTTTTGCAGACTGTGCGGGAACACGTAAACACGATTACACCTTTTCTCACAATTGTCGGACTACCTATCCGCGGGACCGAGTCGGATGACGCCCACCACGCTTTTGCACAGTGATGACGATGTACGGAGGCGGCCTGGACCTTGTTGCGGCGAGCGTGCTGCTGACGGCGGCGAGCGGGCGGCTCGACGGCAGCGAGATCGGCCGTCTACACAACAAACATGGCTACGCTCGCGGCGAACATTGCCACGGTGGTGATCGCCACGACGGTCCATCCCAAGCGTGAACTCGGTTGGCCCTGCATTAGTTTCCTGTCCGAAGCGACGATCAGGATTGCGACGAGAAGGAATGGGGCTAACAGTCCGTTGATGATCGCCGTCCAATAAAGCGCCTTCACGGGGTTAATGCCGGCGAAATCCAGTCCGACGCCCACTCCCGTTGAGAGCAGAATGAGAGCGTAAAACGCGCGTGCGCGCTTCAATTTCTTGTCCAGGCCTTGGCGCCACCCCAGCGTTTCCGCGAAGGCGTATGCCGTTGATCCCGCCAGCGTCGGGATGGCAAGAAATCCGACGCCGACAATGCCGACGGTAAACAGCGTCGCGGCAAACTTGCCCGCGAGCGGCCGAAGGGCTTCGGCGGCCTGGCGAGTAGTCTCGATGTGCGTGATGCCGTGCCGGTTGAGGGTGATCGCAGTGGTCAGGATGATAAAGAACATGACCACATTCGAGAAAAATGTGCCGACGCCCACATCGATGTTCCTCAGCTCAAGTTCTTTGAGTGTTGCTCCTCTCCGTTTAGCCAGCGTATTCTGACCTGCCGCCTTTTCTTCTTCAACTTCTTCGCTCGCCTGCCAAAAAAACAAATACGGACTGATCGTGGTGCCGAGAATCGCGACCAGCGTCGACCATTCATCTCTGGTATGCGGCATCGACGGTACGACAGTATCGCGCACCACTCGTCCCCAATCAGCCCCCACCACAAACGCGGTGATCGGGTAGGCGAACAGAACTAGCACCAGCCACTTGAGCACGTCCGCAATCTGGTGATAGTGGAGCCGGACCGTTGCCCACGAAATCAGGAGTGCGAAAACCACTACAAACAGATGCGAATTGATCCCCGACAGCATTTCGGCAGCATCCGCCATGCCGGCGAGGTCTGCCGCGATGTTGATCGTGTTGGCCGCAAGCAGGGCCACGATGAAGACGTATAGCAGCCAACTTGGAAATCGCTGCTTAAAATTCCCGGCCAGGCCTTGCCCCGTCACCTTGCCGATTCGGGCGCACATCATTTGAACCGCGGCCATCAGCGGCCACGTCAGGAGCGCGGTCCAGAGAAGCTTGGTTCCAAGCTGCGCGCCCGCAACCGAATATGTGGCAATGCCGGATGGGTCATCGTCGGCGGCCCCGGTGATAACGCCGGGGCCAAGCGACTGCAACAGCACTCGCATCCATCGAGATGGGGCAAACGTCGGCACGAAAGAGTGGGAGCGTAAACTCCCTACGAATCAGAGCGCAAATCCGCTCACAATCCTGCGTGGCGCGCCACACAAATCGAGCGCTCAAAGTGGTCCAATGTGACCAGACATCCGTCTTCGCCACTTATATCATGTTGCCTAATGAAGAAGTGAGACGACCGTTACAAAGGCCAGTCCAGCTTCCTCTTAACAAAGTGAGGTACAAAATGGAAACCGTATTGGTTGTTCTTTTGGTGCTGTTTTTGCTCGGCGGCGGCGGCTGGGGATACTCTCGCTGGCGCGGCTAGCGCGATCGCAGGATGAACGCGCGATCATGCTGCTTGATCCTATTTGCGGTGTTTTATGAGGGTTCGAATATGCAGAACAGAATCCGAACCCTCTTTCAGGTTCCCTGAACTAAGTCAGCCCACCTGAAGTTTTCTCTTTCTTAGGCTTCTCAGGAAAGCCGCGTACCTCATGCATCCGAATACGATTCTGCACGAAATTCAGCAACTCTACAGCGTGAGCGACCGTCTTGACTCGCTGGCGGAACAACATCCGCTTGTCTCAGAAGCACTCATCACCATCTCGGGAAGCGTTCGTAACACCGCCACGTTGTTGGAAGTGCTGGTCGCGACGAAAATAACACCGCTCTCCGGATTAGATTCAGCAAGTGCCTGATTTGCGCGGTGCTGTCTTGGGAACTTTGTTCTGGGATTTCTACGCGGAAGCTAGTCGTGAAGAACGATATTTAGAAGTGAACTGTGAACTTGCAGCCCGCTCCCGCCATCATAGTCAACGAAGCCCAACGTTCTAAACTTATTCATGAAAAAACTGACTCGTGACCGGGTGGTGCCGATCATCTCGGCGAGGGTCTCCTGACTGATCTTGGGGATTACAGTCTCGGGTACGCCTTCCTTGCCGAAATGTGCAAGCAAGAGCAGAATTCGAGCTAGCCTCTTTTCGCTGGAATTGAACAGTTGGTCCACTAGATCCTCTTCGTATCGGATGTTCCGTGCCAGCAGATACGCTACGAACAGATCCGAGAACGTGTGTTCCCGGTGAAGCGCAAGCATCATTGCCTTCTTGTCAATTTGCAGCAGTTCGCAGTCCGTCATTGCGGTTGCGGATCCCATGCGTAGGGCCTGTCCCGCCAGGCCCCCTTCTCCGAAAAACTCGCCCTCGCTCAATATCCCCAGGGTTGCTTCCTTGCCAATCTTGGATACGACCGTGAGTCGAACCTTGCCTTCCTGGATATAGAAGACGGCATCAGCCGCGTCCCCCTGCGTGAAGATTGTTTGTTTCTTGGGAAAGACCACGACTTTCCTACCCTCGCCGATAGTAGCAAGGAATTTCTTGGGGTCGAAGTCGCGCTTGTTGTTGACCGATTTTGTTGGCGGCACCAAAAGCTTTCTCCCGGAGTAGCGCTACAGTCGCGAATATCTTGTCAGAATGCCGATCACCAAAGATGTTCACTTTTGCTCATATATTGCAAAAAACCCGCTGGCGGACCCCGATGAAACCGGCCGCTTTGCTAATGTGTTGAAAATGAGCAATATTGAGCATTTTTCAGCTGTGAAAGGTTGCATCATGCGGAAGTGAAAACCAAAGAACTCACGTTGAAACAGATCTTATCCGTGCCTTGTCCTACTTGTGGCGTACCGGTCGGAGAAGCTTGTGGACTGCATACGGGTGCCCTGCGCACCGAGCCACACCGAGATCGGAAACTTTCCGCAGCCGACGCCGTGGAAACGAAGCCCGGCAAACGATAACCGCCAGTGAGGCCACGGGGCTCTTTTGCGCAGGCAGATTGTCCCGCCCCATAAAACGGCAGAACACCCGCTTACTGTCGCCCGTGTTTCCCCGGATTCCCGTTGGAAACTTCACCCTTGAGCGGCCGACGTTCCACCCCTTCATGAAAACAGGCTGAGATGTCAATCTTCGACGAGCAATAAACAGAGTCGTCGCGGTCGAGAGTGATTGCCTACTCGTTTGAGAAATTCTCATGCGGCGAGGTGCTGACCTATGAGCCGTATGTCAACAAGTTAGCACAGCCTTGAGCCTCCGTATGAGCCTTACAAGAGCCTGTAGTCGCTGGGCGAAGGTCAGTCGAGGAGAGCCGCGCGATTTCGCGCGAATCTGACAACCCAATATGTTGAGTCTTCGTCAGATTGTTTTGAAAAGTGAGCAAATCTGAGCAGTCACACTATTAGGGAAACAGTATTGTGGAAGCTGCTGTAACGGGGCAGTCCCCTGAGAAGGCAGACAGTCCTTGGTGTGGGCAGGCATGGGTTAGTGTTGGCCAGGTTGGCCACGTTCGACCCTCACGTCCGCCCGAGATTTCCGTACTTGGTGCGCCGTCGCCCCGACCAGCACCGAGGCTGCCGACCGTAGCCGAAGTTTGACAACGGTTGCGCAGAAGCCTAGCATTGTAATTGAGCAAGTTACCTTTCTTACTCTTTCAGGTTCTCTGAACTAAGTCAGCCCATCTGAAGTTTTTCCTCTTAGCCGTCCCTCTGAAGGAGGAATTGCATTATGACACTATTGACCCGTTGGGAGCCTTTCCGTGAGTTTTCGACCATGCAAGACCGCATGAACCGCATGAACCGTCTTTTCCGTGAGTCCTATAGCCCCCAAGGCCCGGAAGAGGCATTAACGACAACCAGCTTCGCGCCGCCGGTGGACATCTACGAAGACGAGCACACCATTATTCTGAAGCTTGAAGTCCCGGGCATCGACGAAAAAGATATTGATGTTCAGATCGAGAACACCACCCTCACCGTCCATGGCGAGCGCAAGATCGAGAAGGACGAGAAAGAGGAAAACTTCCGCCGCGTCGAGCGGCAGTACGGAAGCTTTACCCGCTCGTTCACGCTGCCCAATTCCGTGGATCCAGGGCAAGTGAGCGCCCACTATGACAAAGGCGTGCTGAAGATTAACCTTGCCAAGAAGGCCGAAGCCAAGCCCAAGCAGATCAAGGTTAATGTTGGCAGCGAGAAGAAGACCCTCGATGCCAAGGTTCAAAGCAAGGCCGCGTAGAAAGCAGCCTGGTTGTCGAGAAATGGGAGGCGGTTGATAGCGCCTCCCATTTGTTTGTCACGCGAGTGTTTGGTACCCCGAGGCGAGAGGAAAAACCATGAAAAACATTAAATTTGTTGTGAAAGTAAACCGCGGCGGTACTCGCGCCCCTGAATACGTGCAGCGCATTGACCGGGCCCCCATCCAGACCACAACCAATCGTAAGCTGGCACTGGTTATGGGAAGATTCACGGCCGAAGACGCTGTCAAATCCATCCAAAATTCCCGGCGCAACCCGGAATTAGTGCCTGTAGGTTGTGTCTAGTATTTTCGGTATGGGACAGCTTCGCAAAAGTCCCGTCTTCTTAGCCCGTTGATTAGCGCATTGAAACGAAGCACCGCCAACAACCAGGCGGGTTGAACTGGCGCTTGCCGACTGCGGTAGGCTGGAAGAACACTGCGCGCCACTTGCAAGGCCACGCGCGCAAACGGCAGGAGTCCCACTTCGCCCATTGCTCCTCCTGCCCTATCAGAAAATACCCGCCTCCCCTCCCGGTCGATCCTCAAATCCCAGACAGTGCCGAGGATGTCAACAGATCAGATGGGGTTCTAATTGCGGTCTGCCGAGGGTTTTCCAGTATCCGTCTAGCAAACGCCAGTCGCAGCGGCCCTGCTTCCAGTAGACCGTACTATCGTTCTGCGACCAGCGGACGCGTGGGTTTGAAGCAAAACATGGAACCGCGGCTTCCTAAATGACGTACCGTAAGTCAGGAGCAGAGCGATCGGTTTCTCCAACACGGGTACTGCTTCCTGAGCTATGATTTCAAGTCCGCACTTATCCAGAGGTTTTGAAGAGGGAGTGTTATCCGTGCCTGTGCGCCTGAGACTAGCCGTCTGCTTGCTTGCGCTGTTGCTGGCTGTGCCCGTCTTCGCGCAGACCGGCAGTCCTGCCGGGATGGCGATCCCCGCCACTACGTCGGCCATCAACTCTCCAACCCCGCTGTCGCAGCGAGTTGTGGCTTACGACATGGACGCTAAGTACAATGCCAAAGCTCATGCTCTCGACGCCAGCGAAACGCTCACATATCACAATCTCACTGGGCAGCCGCTGGACACTTTCCCTTTCCATCTTTATTTGAATGCTTTTCAACCCACATCTACTTGGATGCGGGAAGGAAAACGGGAGGGGACTCGCGGGCAGGACTTTAAGAAGTGGGAAAGCAAGAGCTACGGAGCGGAGGAGATCAAGAGCTTTGAAGTCGTGGGCCAGGGCGACTTCGCCTCCCAACTGCAATACATCCACCCGGATGACGACAACAAAGACGATCGCACTGTAGTTCAGGTGCACTTGCTAAAGCCCATCCCGCCCGATGGGTATATCCAATTCAAGATCAAGTTCCACGATCAATTTCCGGAGACCCTGGAGCGGACTGGTTGGAATCGCGACTTTGTTCTCGGTGGTCAGTGGTTCCCCAAGGTTGGGGTTTGGTGGCATGGCGCCTGGAATTGCCACCAGTTTCACGCTTACACCGAGTTTTTCGCGGACTTCGGCGTTTATGACGTCAAGCTCACGGTGCCCCAGTACGAAGTGGTTGGGGCCGCTGGCATTGAAGTTAGCAGCCTGAACAATGCGGACGGCACGAAAACCGTCAGCTACCACGCGGATGACATTCACGATTTCGCATGGACCGCGAGCCCGCATTACTTGATCTATAACGACACCTTTCAAGGCAGCATGGGCCCGGTGAAGTTGCGAATCATGATGCAGCCTGGCCACTGGAGTCAGGTCGAGCGGCAGGCCCGCGTTCTCAAAGAAAGCATGGACCACTTCGACCGCTGGTACGGTGCGTATCCTTACAAGACTCTCACTTTGGTGGATCCGGATCCGGGTTCGCAAGCGTTTGGTATGGAATATCCAACATTCATTACGGGAGGAACCACTTGGTGGGAGCCAGAAGGCCTTCACTTGGGTTCTGCGGAAGCCATCGAACATGAATTTGGCCATCAATACTGGTACGGCATGGTGGCCACCAACGAATTCGAAGACGCTTGGATGGACGAGGGTATCAACCAATACACCCAAATCAAGGTCATGGATTCCATGTTCGGCGCGTCAACTTCGGTTCTCAATTTGTGGGGAATCACCGCCGGAGAACGTGACCTCGCCAGAGTCATGTACGAGGGTGTGGCCGATCTTGATCCGATGGCAAAAAATGGCTGGCAATATGCCGATTCCAATTCCTATGCCGGAGTCACCTACGGCAAGACCGCCGCTATGCTACTCACTCTCGAAAGCGTGATCGGCGAAGATACCATGCGCCAGGCCATGCACACTTATTTCTTGCGATACCGCTTCACTCATCCCACCAAGGAAGATTTCCTGAAGACTATTGAAGAAGTTTCGGGGAGAGACCTGCGCTGGTACTTCAACCAGGCAGTCTATGGCACGCAGGTGTTGGACTACGAAGTGCTGAAGATCAATTCCACGCCTGTCGACTGGTACAAAGAAAACCTGAAAGAGAAAAAAGGCCAGACGGAATATATCTCCAATGTCTGGATTCACCGCAAGGGTGAGTTCGTCCTGCCCGTCGACGTCGAAATCAAGTTCGACAACGGCGACAAGGTCCGCCAGCACTGGGACGGACAAGACCGCTGGGTAAGATATGCGTACCAGAAGAAGGCGAAAATAGAATCGGTAGAAGTCGATCCCGACCATAAGATTCAATTCGATCGCAACAACTTCAATAACAGCCGAACCGCGGAAGTGAACGGCGCGCCGGCGCGCAAACTGACAAACTACTGGACCTGCATCAGCCAGTTCTTCGCGCAGTTCCTGGCCTGGTGGCTGGTGTAGGGAGAAATCACAATGAACGAGAATACGAATCTGGTTTCCGCGGGTGCTGGCATCGCAGGCCGCAACAAGCGTTACGTCGTATGGTTTTACCTGCTCAACCTGGCATTTGCCCACTTCGGAGCGGCCGCCTTCAACGATAGTGCGCATGGCGTTCTGGACCACAGCCTCTATGCCGACAAGTTGCTTCATGGATTCAACCTGGCTGTATTCATCGAACTGCTGGCACGTCCGGAATTCGGGGCGCTCCCCAGTGCAAGGGCGCCCGCAATGATATTCGGCGTTGTGTTCTTTCTGGCGAGCTTGCTGTTCATGCCCGGAGTGCTGCTGGGCTATGCCTCTGACCATCGGCTTCCACGCGATGAATTTTATCGCGCCTGCGGGCGCAATGTTTGGCGATTCGTGCGCCTGTTTTTGCTCTTCGCCGTGATCGCAGGCATCATCGCCGGTATTCTGTTTGGCGCGCTGAACGCACTGGTTACGGCCGCGGACAAAACTTCCAATGAAAGGCTGCCATTCTTTACGCAGATCCTCGGCACAGGAGTCATTTTTCTGGTGCTGACGGTCATACGCATCTGGTTCGACCTTGCCCAGACCGACGTGGTCCTGCGGGACCAGCACGCGGTACGCAAATCGGTTGCCGCCGGATTCCGCAAGACGCGGCGCAGTCTCGGACGTCTGTTAGGCAGCTACGTCGTGATTGCAATCGTGGCGCTGGCCGTCCTGGTGGCTGGAATCCTCCTGTGGAAAACGATCGTTCCGCCCAGCAGCGTGGTGGGTGCGTTCATCGTCGGCGAAGCGACTTTGCTACTGCTTCTCGCTACCCGTTTTTGGCAGCGCGCCACCGCGGTCGCGTTCTATGTGAGAGAGATGGCCGAGCCAGTTGTCGAGGAAGCGCGACCGATTCCCATTTTTGCGGCACCGGTGGTTCCTTAACACAAGGGCACAGCCCAATTTTCTGACCTAGCCAAACTGTGCGCCCGCTTCCCGGAGCGGCGTGTAGCCAAACCCACACACTGTCCGTGACCGAACACCATCCCGCCCAAGTCTCGTCTCACTAACTTATTCACCATCAACAATGTCGGCATTGGTCTGTAGCCTGCTATTTCGTTTGGGGCAAGCCTACGACGGGAGGACGCAATGCAAACCCTAATGACTGCAGTAACAGTGACCGCAGGGATGGCCTTCTCATTGGCAATCGCAATCCTGGTGGAAGAGTTGATCTTTGGAAAAGTGTTCGGCCTGTTCTTTGCCCGGCAGGCAGTGCAGATCAAATCTGGACAAGAGCGCTGAAGCGCCCAAGGAGGATGTATGTTGTTCTTGAAGTATTTGCTCATGTTGGGCGGCATCGGGATGATCACGGCGGCCGTTGCAATTCTGGCCTACGACATTTTCCTGGAGATGAAATACCGGCAGGCGCTTGCTGTGGCCGGCGCGGGGCCGCTGCCGCCGGTGCCGCGGATGCGCTGGCGAAGCTCTCTGGCGCTCGTATTGCTGGCGTGGGGTCCGATTGTGTTGGCGTTGGGCATCGTGGTTGTGCCCAGCGGCATGGCGGCAGTTCGGGTCAGCCAGACCAGTGGAACATTGCCGGGCACACTGTATCCGGGCGCGCATTTCTTGGTCCCGCTCGCGGAAAGTGTTGCGCTGTTCGACACCCGCGACCAGTTGTTCACCACCGGCGCTTTGGAGAACACGGGCAATGCCGGCTCTGGCAAAGGCGCAAAGTCAGAGCCGCTGAATGTGCAGGCGAAAGAGGGGCTCACCCTCGGCCTGGCCATTACGGTGCGATACCGGCTCGATTCCAAGCACCTGGACTACATTCAGAGCAACTTGCCTCAGCCGGTGGAAAAAGAAATCGTGCCGGCGGTGGTTGCGAGCGCATGGCGTGAACTCGTGCCCAACTACACCGTCCGGGAAGTATTCGCGACGAAGCGTGAGGAAGTTCGCAAGCGCGCGTCCGACGTCATCACGCAGAAGCTGGCTGCTGACGGAATCATCGTGAAAGAAGTGATGCTGCGCGACATCCAGTTGCCGCCCGAATACGCGAAGGGATTGGAGAGTCTGCTGCTCAAGGAACAAGAGAGCGACCGCATGGGGGTGCAGACCGACATCCAGCAAAAGCAGGTAAGAATATCGGAACTTGAAGCCGAGGCTACAAAGGCTCAGCAAGTAAAACAGGCAGAGGGAGAAGCCCAGGTGCGCGTGCTGCAGGCGAAAAGCGAGGCCGACGCCATGCAATACACGTTGCCGCTCAAACAGAAACAAATTGAACAATCGAAGCTGGAAGCCGAAGCTCACAAAGAAACCACGGTCAAGAATGCGGAGGCACAGGCGGAGGCCAAAGTGATTGACAGCAAGGCTGAGATGGAGCGGCGCAAGTTGCTGGCGGAAGCGGAAGCGGATCGCATCCGCGTGACTGCCGCGGCGGACGCGGTGCGAATGCAGAGTGAAGGCGCGATTCTGAAGCAGAATCCGCTGCTGATTAACAAGATCGTGGCGGAACGGCTCTCGGACAAACTGCAAATCATGATGGTGCCGGCGGACGGAAAGTTCTTCTTCGCCAATGACGTGCTGCGCAGCATGAGCGTGGCAAACCACGCCAGTCAGGCGGAAGAACCGGATGAGCAGCAGCCGAAGTAAGTCTCGTAGCGCCGGCATCTTGCCGACAAGATGCCGGGCGCTACAGAAGGTGACTCCAGTCAGTACAGGGCTATATGCGAAGCGCCAACGTCAATGCGGTTTATAATGCGCGCATCCCGCACATGCGTGCTCCGTCATCACGGTTTCCACGTGCTGCCTGCCTTTTCGTGCTGATGCTGATGCGCGCGCCGATGATCCTGGCAAGTGACTGGCGCCCGCCCGAAGAGCAACTGGCGCGAAAAATTGCCGCGGCTACTGGTCCGGGAGCGGTGGCGTTGGACCTGGTGAACCGATCCTCTGTCAACCGCCCAGACGTCGAAGAGATTCGTCGAGGGCTTCTGACCGAGCTTGCCGCTCTCGGAGTGCGGTTTGTAAATGCAGACCAGGCCGCCGCCACGGTGCAGATTACCCTTTCTGAAAATCTGCAGAATTATGTTTGGGTCGCCGAGATCCATCAGGGAAACAACGACGCTTCCGTCGTCATGGTTGCCACACCCAGGTCGAGTCCAGCCGCGATCGAGCATCCGGCGAGCGCGCTCGTGATCCATAAGACGCTGCTGTGGATAGACGAAAGCCGCATCTTGGATGTTGCGTTGGTGAACAGCAGCCCGCAGCACATGATTGTTCTCGAACCGGAGAGCGTCGTACTTTTTAAATTCCAGGATGGCCGCTGGCAGCAGGAAGAGTCACTGCCGCTATCGCACTCGCGTCCGCGGCCGCGCGATCTGCGGGGCCGATTGGCTTTGCGGAAGGATCACCTGTTCGATGCGTATTTGCCGGGGACATTCTGCCGAAGCACACCGACTGCTCCTCTGGCTATCAACTGCTATGAAAGCGATGATCCCTGGCCACTGGGGACAGATCAGTCCGGCTTAAGTGCGTTCTTCACTCCCACAAGAAATTTTTTTACCGGGGCGCTATCGCCGGGTATCGAGAAGCAGACCACGGTGAAAGCATTTTATTCGGCGGCGGTGCTGCCCAGAGATAAGTACAAGCTCTGGATTTTTGCCACCGTCGACGGTCAGGTCCACTTATTGGATGGAGTCACGGATCAAACTGGGGGCAAACTGGGCTGGGGCAGCGACATCGCGAGCGTGCGGAGCGGTTGCGGGCTGGGTGGGCAAGTTTTGGTCACTAGCAACATTGACAACGCCAGCGAAACGGTCACAGCTTTCGAAATTGCGGATCGTGAACCCGTCGCCGTGAGCCAGCCTGCGGAGTTTAGTGGCAGCATCACGGCGCTTTGGGCCGATTCGGACGGAACCGGCGCCATCGCGGTTTCGCAGAATTCGGAAACGGGGAGATATGAGGCTTACCGGCTTTCCATTACTTGTGGCCAGTAGCCTGCTTTGGGCTGCCGGCTCGAGCGCCGCCACGCGACCGCACTACGGTGGGACTCTGCATGTCCAGATGCGGGCTGCGCCTACATCTCTGGACCCTTCCGATTCCAATCAGCCGGGCTGGTTTGAATCGCGCAATCTTTTTAGTCTGATGTTTGACACCCTAGTGTCATTGGACGAGCAGGGCAAGCCTGAACCAGCGTTGGCGAGTTCATGGCTGGCCGAGCCTGGCAACCAGCGTTGGCAGATTCTCTTGCGCCGCGGAATTACTTTCCAAGACGGAGCGCCAGTTACTTCGGACGCCGTCGCTGCCTCGTTGCGAAGGACGAATCCAACCTGGAAAGTATTCTCTGAAGGAGAGGCTGTCATTATAGAGCGCGATTCCGCGGCTCCCAATCTTCCTGCCGAGCTGACTTTGCCGCGCAATAGCATTGTCAAGCGCGAGGGCGGGAAGATTTCCGGCACTGGACCCTTTGCGGTCTTCCAGTGGGATCCGGGAAAGAGGCTTTCGCTGGCGGCACGCGACGACTATTGGGACGGTCGAGCGTTCCTGGATGCGATCGAAATTGAGATGAGAAAAAGCTTTCGCGAACAGATGATCTCGTTCGACCTCGGGAAAGCGCAAGTGATAGAAGTCGCACCGGAACAAGCGCATCGTTCGGGCGCGGAAGGCCGCCACGTGGAGAGTTCAGCTCCGGTGGAATTGATTGCGCTAGTCTTTAGCCACGATTCGCAGTCGCCAGAGGATGGACGACAGCGTCAAGCTCTCGCGCTCAGCATTGATCGCGAGCTGCTGAATACGGTCGTGCTGCAAAGTGGAGGAGAGCCTGCCGGCGGACTTCTGCCGAATTGGATGACGGGCTACGGTTTTCTTTTTCCGGCATCGATTGACCTGCCGCTTGCGCGGCAGGTGCGCAGCGAGATCCCACACACCACTTCCTGGACTCTGGGTTACGACCCGGCTGATCCAACAGCGCGCGTGATCGCCGAGAGAATCGCGCTCAATGCCCGCGATGCCGGGCTGGGGATGCAGATCACAAATGCGAGCAGCGCCGACCTGCGCCTTGTCCGGATTCCATTGATCTCGCTCGACGCTCAGAACGCTCTCGGTGAACTGGCCGCCGGGCTTGGACTTCCGCAGAGTAAATCCGCATTCTCTTCCGTTGACGATCTTTATAGCGCGGAGAGCAAGTTACTGCAATCGCAACGTGTGATTCCTTTGCTGCATCTGCGGACGGCGTACGAGGTGTCTAATATGGTGAAGAATTGGAGGACAGCCCGCGACGGAAGCTGGCGTTTGCTCAACGTCTGGCTGGCCGCGGAGAAACCATGATCTTCCGGCGCAAACTTCTGGCCGTGTTCGCGCTCACCGTCCTCGTGTCGGTGGCGGCTGTTGCCTGGAGCATCTCGTCACTAACACACAGGGCTTTCGAAAAGGCAAGTGAAGAGCGCACTGCAGCCTTGGTCGCGCAATTCCGCCGCGAGTTCAATCGTCGAGGTGAAGAAGTCGCGCACCGTGTGGAGACCATCGCAGCGAGCGAAAGCACCACTCGCATGGCTCTCGCCTTGAGCCACGGTTCTCCTGACTACGGCGCATATCTCAACGAAGCCAAGACGATTGCGGACAATCAACAGCTGGATTTTCTGGAGTTCATCGACAGCCAGGCCGCCATCATTTCGTCCGCGCAATCGCCGGCCAAATTTGGCTACAAGGAAGCTCTCACCCTCATATCCGCACTTCCCAAAGATGCTTTCTTGAAGCAGGAGGAACTGCCCGACGGCGCGGCATTAGGACTGTTTGCAGTGAGAGAGGTGAACCTGGGCGAGAAGCCACTTTTCGTGGTCGGAGGCCGCCGGATTGATAAGGACTTCCTCGCCAGCCTTGAGCTTCCCGCCGGCATGCGAGCCATGTTTTACCAGAATCTGGGAAGCAGGTTTTCTCCCCACTTCTTGATTGACACTTCAGGCGCAGTCCAGCAAGCGGATCAAATTGCGCCAATTATTCAGCAGCTTCAGCAACAGCGGCGGGAGACCACGACTCTTGTGCACTGGTCCTCCAATGCAGTCGATGACGAAACCATCGACGCCATCCCGCTCAGCGGACGGGATAACCAACTGCTTGGCGTCCTACTGATTGGAGATTCACGTCGCCCTTATGTTGAGCTTCGCCAACACATCCGCTCGGCAGCTTTATTGTCAGGAGGCGCGGGGATCTTGCTGGCTATTCTGCTCAGCGGATGGGCGGCGGCCCGGGTCACGCGCCCGGTGGAACAACTCGCTCGGGCCGCACGGGAAGTCGCCTCGGGCAACTGGAACGCGCAGGTGGCCGTCACTTCGTCCGACGAACTGGGCGAGTTGGCGGAATCGTTCAATCGCATGACTGGCGAGCTGCTGGCGCAAAGAGAGCATCTGGTGCAGACGGAACGTGTCGCGGCGTGGCGTGAGTTGGCTCGCCGTCTGGCGCATGAACTGAAGAACCCTCTCTTCCCGTTGCAATTGACCGTCGAGAACTTGCTGCGGGCGCGACAGCAGAGTCCTCAGCAGTTCGAAGAAATCTTTCAGGAAAGCTCCTCCACTTTGTTGGCTGAGATCGCGAATCTCAAAGCCATTATCTCGCGCTTCAGCGAGTTCTCAAGAATGCCCCAGCCGCAGTTCCAGCAAATACAACTCAATGACGTTGTGCAGAATGTAGGCAGGCTGTTTCAGGCGCAGCTTCATGCGCCGGAGCATGTGTACATTGCATGTAAACTGGAATTGGCCGAACCCATGGAGCCCATCGCCGCCGACCCTGACCTGTTGCACCGCGCACTCTCAAATCTGGTGTTGAATGCGATGGATGCTATGCCTCAGGGTGGCTCGCTTATGCTGCGTACGCGCCAGGACGGCGATCTCAGCTACGTGGAAGTTTCGGATACGGGAACCGGGCTCACGCCAGAAGAGTGTGAGCGCTTGTTCACTCCTTATTACACCAGCAAGCCGCATGGCACGGGGCTCGGGCTGGCAATCGTTCAGTCGGTGATTAGCGATCATGGTGGCAGAATTAGCGTCCGAAGTGAGTCCGGACGCGGGACGACGTTCGCGATTGAACTGCCGCGCAATGCCGACAAACTGCAGACAGCCGATCAAGCAAGCCGCGCCATTGCCGCAACCGTGAGGAGCGACTAGTGCCGCCACAGAAAGCAAGCCTTCTGATAGTGGATGACGAGGCCAACACTCTGGCCTCGCTTTCACGCGCATTCCGCCTGGGAGGCCACGAAGCAACGGTTTGCGATAACGCTGTGAAGGCGCTCGAATTTGCCAGGACGCAGAACTTTGATTTGATTTTCTCCGACGTGGTCATGCCCGGCAAAGACGGGCTTTCCTTTCTCGAAGATCTCCGGTCGCAGGGGATCACGGTTCCGGTGGTTATGATGTCGGGCCAGGCACACATTGAAATGGCGGTTCGCGCCACGCGACTGGGAGCCCTCGACTTTCTGGAAAAACCGGTCTCCACGGAAAAGCTGCTGCTCACAGTGGAGAACGTGCTCAAACTTCGGCGTTTGGAATCGGAAAACCGGCAGCTTCGGCAACGTCTGGGAAAGCACGAAATCGTTTGGACCGCGGAGGTTATGCGGAAAGTCATGGCCCAGGCAGAACGCGTAGCGGCAAGCGAGTCACGAGTTTGCATTCTGGGAGAAACGGGCACCGGAAAAGAACTGGTTGCCCGCACGCTGCATGAACGCAGTCCGCGATCCTCGGGTCCTTTCATCACTCTGAACTGCGCCGCAGTCCCGGCTGAGCTGATCGAGTCGGAACTCTTCGGACACGAGAAGGGCTCATTTACCGGCGCGGCCGCGCGCCACACGGGAAAGTTCGAACAGGCGGAGCACGGCACAATCTTCCTGGACGAAATCGGCGATATGCCTCTGTCCATGCAGGCCAAGCTGCTGCGGGTGCTGGAGGAAGGTGAAGTGGAACGCATCGGCGGAGACAAAACTATTTCCGTGGACGTACGCGTTCTGGTTGCAACCCATCGAAACTTGGAGACTCTGGTGCGCGAGGGCAAGTTTCGTCAAGACCTTTTTCACCGAGTGTTTGTGTTTCCGCTCGTTTTGCCTCCTCTGCGAGAACGTCGGGAAGACATTCCGGCATTGGTGGAACACTTTGCCCGGCAGGTCTGCGCTCAGAACAGTTGGAAGGCGATTCCCTTCACTCCAGAATCGACTGAAGCTCTTGCGGACTATCCCTGGCCTGGTAATGTCCGCGAGCTACGAAATGTCGTGGAGAGGCTGATGCTGTTGGCGACCGACGGGCAAGTGACACTGGAGACAGTTCGCTCCGCATTGCCTGTTGCTCCGATCAGTTTGCCTTCGTCGGGAACAAGCTCAGGCCCGCTGGCTGAGCGGGTGCAGAACTTCGAGCGCGAAGCGATTCTCGCGGAGCTGAAGCGGAGCAATTATCACATCACGAATGCAGCCAAATCACTCGGTCTCGAGCGCAGCCATCTCTACAAGAAAGCGGAGCAGCTCGGAATCGATATTCAGAAGCAGCGTCGCGAAGAAGAGTCCGACGATTCCTAGGGTCAAACCACTAGCCATTTTCCCAACGCCTCATTTGATTTATGCTGTCCCACTTGGAACATTTCAACCGGAGGGCCACGTGATTCGATTTCCGCGTCTGATCCTGATTTTGCTCGTTAGCAGCTTTACCTTCTCGCTCCTAGGCGTCAGCCAGGCACAGCAGTATCAGGAGAGCACGTATCAGGAAATGCGCTGGCGCATGATCGGGCCTTTTCGTGGCGGCCGGACCCGCGCGGCTACCGGGGTACCGAATCGGCCCAATCTTTTTTACATCGGGGCGGTGAATGGTGGCGTCTGGAAGTCGGACGACTATGGCCGCACCTGGACACCCATCTTCGATCAGGAGCCCACTCAATCGGTCGGCGCCATCGCGGTCGCTCCATCGGATCCCAATATCATTTATGTGGCGAGTGGTGAAGGGCTGCACCGTCCTGACCTATCGGTCGGCAACGGAATATATAAGTCCACAGACGCGGGCAAAACGTGGACCCATCTCGGCCTGCGTGACGGGCAGCAGATACCCGCGCTCGCGATTGACCCACGCGACCCGAATAGGTTGTTCGCCGCAGTGCTCGGGCATCCTTACGGTCCGAATGATGAGCGAGGCATCTTTCGCTCGACCGACGGCGGGAAGACTTGGCTGAACGTTCTTTCCGTGGACGAGAACACGGGCGGTTCCGACATCGAGATGGATCTCTCGAGACCTGACGTGCTCTACGCATCTCTTTGGGAAATGCGAGAGGGGCCGTGGGAGGATAACAACCAGTTTCAAGGAACCGGTGGAGGGCTTTTCAAGTCCACGGACGGCGGTAGTACCTGGCACCCGTTAACCAGAGGTCTGCCCAACAAACTCACGCAAATCAATGTGGCGATCGCAGCCAGCGAGCCCAACCGGCTCTATGCAACTGTGGCAACGACTGAACATGGGGAATACGGCTCCGCCGCGGGTCTGGGCGTGTACCGCTCCGACGACGCCGGTGAAAACTGGCACGTGATCACCAGCGACCCGCGTCCTGCTATGCGCATCGGCGGCGGTGACCTTCCAGTTCCAAAAGTGGATCCCAAAAATCCCGATGTCGTGTACAGCGTGAGCATCGTGACCGTGCGGTCCACGGATGGTGGCAAGACCTGGACGGGCATTCGCGGCTCACCGGGCGGGGATGACTACCAGAACCTCTGGATCAACCCCAATGACCCAAAGATCATTCTTGTGGTCAGCGATCAAGGCGCCATTGTGACCGTCAATGGCGGACAGACATGGAGTTCGTGGTACAACCAGCCGACTGCGCAGCTTTACCACGTTGGAGTCAGCAATACCTTTCCCTACCGGGTTTGCGCCGGACAACAGGAAAGCGGTTCAGTGTGCATTTCGAGCCGCGGCAACGACGGCGAAATCACTTTTCGCGACTGGCATCCTGTCGCCACCATCGAGTACGGTTATGTCGCGCCCGATCCGGTCGATCCCGATATTATCTACGGAGGCGGCAGGAGCGAGGTTTCGAAATATCATTGGTCTACCGGGCAGGTGCAAAACGTAACGCCCATTCCAGTGCGCAGTGAAAAATACCGCACCGACCGTACCGAGCCTACCCTCTTCTCGCCGATCGATCCTCACATTCTTTATTTCTCCTCTAACGTGCTGTTCAAGACCACGGATGGCGGACATTCCTGGCAGACCATTAGCCCGGATCTCACACGGGAAAATCCGGGAGTCCCTCCGAGCGTGGGCACACTTGCCGCCAAGAATCCGGATGCGGGGAAACAACGCGGAGTGATTTATGCGCTCGCTCCGTCATTCCAGAACGTAAACACTCTATGGGCCGGGACCGACGACGGCTTGATCTGGATGACGCACGATGGCGGAAAGAATTGGAGCAACATCACGCCGCCGGAATTGACCCCATGGAGCAAGGTTACACAAATCGAGGCATCGCATTTCGACGACCAATCCGCCTACGCGTCCGTGAGCCGCTTCCGCATCGATGATCTGCATCCTTATATCTACCGAACCCACGATGGCGGCAAGACGTGGAAGCTGATCTCAAGCAGTTTGCCAACTGATGCTCCGGTCGACACTGTGCGCGAGGACCCGGTCCGCAAGGGTCTGCTTTTTGCGGGCACTGAAACCAGCGTCTGGGTTTCGTTTGACGACGGCGATCACTGGCAGTCTCTGCAATTGAATCTGCCGCACACTTCGATGCGTGACTTGGGGATTCACGAGAACGACCTGATCGTCGCCACCCACGGCCGATCGTTCTGGATACTCGATGACATCACGCCCTTGCGGCAGCTCGCCGATTCGATGGCGAATTCAGAAGCATATCTTTTCAAACCCGAACCGGCTTACCGCGTCCGGCGCAGCACGAATCCCGACACTCCGATCCAGCCGGACGAGCCTACGGGCGAGAATCCTCCCGACGGCGCGATCCTCGATTACTTCCTCGCGCAGCCTGCTTCCGGCCCGCTCACGATTGAAATCATCGATGCGCAAGGAAAACTGGTGCGCCGTTATTCCAGTGCAGACCAGCCGGAAGTAACGCAGGCAGAACTGGAGAAGCAACTGATTCCGCTGTACTGGATCCGCATGCCGAAGATTCTTTCAGCCAGCGCCGGAATGCACCGCTGGATTTGGCATCTGCGCTATCCCGCGCCCGCCTCGCCGCAGCACGAGTATCCGATTTCGGCGGTTCCTCACGATACGCCCAGATCACCGCTCGGCCCACTCGCGCTACCCGGAGAATACACCGCACGACTCACCGTAAACGGACACACTTCGACGGCCCCGCTCACGGTAAAAATCGATCCGCGCGTAAACACGCCGTCCGCCGGTCTCGAACAACAATTCAACCTGGAAGTGCGTCTGGCCTCGGATTTGACTACCAGTACGGAAGCGGTGGCACAGGCGCATTCAGTCCTCGATCAGCTCCACACGATTGGGGCTCAGCCCAGTGGCACGCTCGCGGCATCGATCAAAGCATTCGATCAGAAAGTGGAAACACTTTTACGGGGGCCGACGCCGGCCGTCGCCGGTGCTGCGCCGGAACCGACTCTCACTCGCGAGAATGGCGCGGTGGGCACGCTCTACGGCAGCGTGGGACAGGCCGATGCGTCGCCGACTGCGGCCCAAATAAACGCGGTGGCGGATACCGAACGTGACCTTTCCGCAGTGATGAAACGGTGGGGGGAAATCAAGAAGTCCGATCTGCCGGCGCTCAATCGCCAACTCAGAAGCGCCAACTTGCCGGAGATTAATCTGGAATCGAAGACTCAGACTGGTGAAGCTCAGACCGATCTGGAGTAACAACTTGATTAGCAGGTCATTCAGCGATCAAGAGATTTTCAGCAAATGGCCATTCCTCATCAATCCACTGGGCATCACAGCGGAAGCCTGCCTTCTCGGCGATTTGAAATACTTCCGCGGGAGAATACTTGTGACTGCTCTCTGTCCAGATGGTTTCGCCTTCAAGGAACGTGACTGACAAGCCGGCCGCGGGGATCGTAACGGTTTGGTTTTTCCGAGAGCGAATGTGCATCTCCATGCTGCCCACATCCTGATTGAACCGGGCGACGTGTTCGAACTGATCGAGGCTAAAGTCGGCATTAAGCTCCCGATTGATTCGTGCCAGCAGATTTAAGTTGAATGCCGCAGTCACGCCCAGCGAATCATCGTACGCATCGAGCAGTTGATGAATCGGTTTCGTCAAGTCGGTGCCCAGCAGCAGCGCGTCGCCCGTTTGGAGGATCTCGCGCATTTTACGCAGGAACTTTACGTCTGCTGGATGTTCGAAGTTGCCGATGGTGCTGCCCAGGAATAGGACCAGCAACTGCTCTCCCTTCCGGCGTCTAGCAGCCACCTCCAACAGTCCATCAAGATATTCGCGCTCGAAGCCGACGATGCTGACCGAATCAATGTCGCCGAGTTCACGCTCGCACATGGTGAGCGCGGCCCGCGAGATCTCGATGGGGCAATAGGAAATATGCTGATGTCGGCTCAGCGCTTCGAGCATCCACCGCGTCTTCTTTCCGCTACCGCTGCCCAACTCGGCCACTACGGTCGGAGGTGTAAGTCTCGCCACAATGTCCTCCGAATGCCGGCGCAGAAGACGCTCGTCGGCACGAGTCAAACCGTATTCCGGAAGGACGCTGATGACTTCGAAAAGCGCGGACCCAACACTGTCATACAAGTACTTCGAAGGCAGTTCCTTCTGTCCGGGCTTGGTCAAACCGAGACGTACATCGGTGATGAGGTCGGACTTGGTGTCGGTAGTAAAGGCGTGGGTCAGCATGCTGTCCTCCGAAATCGATCAGTTGCTCACGCAGCGAAATCCTGCGTACACGTACTGGTAATGGGGCTGGAACCAGTTGCGAAACGAGCGGCGCAACATGCACGCGGCAGTACGCGCTGAGGCCCCTTTCATCACGTAATGTTTGCCGTCGAAGAAGTCGGCGGAGTAGCCGGGATAAAACGAAAACCGCTGGAAGCCGGGAAACGGCTCGAACCGGCTCGATGTCCACTCCCAACCGTTGCCCAGCAAATCAGCGACGCCGAAAGCGCTCTCGCCCTCGGGGAACGCACCGACTGGAGTTGGGTCCCAGTTCTGGAAATCGAAATTACCCTTGCTCGAGTTCGGAGCCGCAGTGCCCCAAGGGAAGGGTCTCTCGGTACCGTCTTCTGCTCCATAAGCCACCCGATGCCACTGCGCTTCCGTGGGCAGCGACTTCCCTGCCCAGCGAGCGTATGCGCTCGCCTCGGCGTGGCTCACATACACAGGCCAGTCCAGAGGCAAAGGGATTTCATCAAACATGGTCCGGCAATACCATCGTTCGCGATTCCGCTTCCAAAACACAGGATGGCTAATCTCCTGCGCGGTTCGCCAATTCCAATCCTCTTCTGTCCAGCAGGCAGGATTCTCATAGCAACCTGCGGTTACGAAATCGAGGTATTGGCCGTTAGTCACTTTATATTTGTCGATTGCGAATGCCGTGACGTCGACGGCCTGTGCTTCGTACTCGTTGTCCCAACCGAAAACGCTTCTGTTACTGCGCGTGAGTCCAAGCGTTGCCCGCCCGGCGGGAATCTCGATCATTCTTGGCGCCACTGCTGGAACAATCAGTTCAGGCTTGCGCTGCATTCGAAGCTTCCGTTCAAGCGGCAACTGGTGGAGCATGTACGCCAAGGTTTCCCCGTGCATGAGCCGATGCTCGATGGCGACATTGAGCAATGTCTTGGCGGAAAAATCTGCCCCGACCGGATTAGTATCCCAGTCAGAGGATGTTAACGCGGTCAGACCTTCATCAATGCTGCCCCGGATTCGCTTGACGTAGTGACGCGCATCCGCCACGGATGGCCAATCGGTAGGTTGGTCGGACGGCAATGCCCCGTTTACTGGATCAATTCCGAAGGCGAATAACTTGTCGAAGTCGGGATGGAAAGTCTTCAACCCCAGAACCCGCTCTCGCAGAAGGTTCCAATCGAATGCTTCCAGATGACCGAGATAAAAAATGATCCGGTGTCTTTCTGGAATCGGCCGCTCGTAGAGAGAGTCGAGCTTGACGATGCTAAAAATCTCATCAGTTCGACTTCGAGCCTCGGCGAGGCGCTCAAACAATTGATGCCGAACTTCGACTTCCTTTTGCGCGACGAGCATCTTTGCCTCCAAAGTCGCCTACATATACTCTGTGATTTCGTCTTCGTTGCCGGTCTCTCGTGGCACGCCTGATTCCAATTCCAACCCGCGCACCAGCTTCCCGCAGCTAACTCTTTCTAGATGGTTTACCAGAACCCCAATTACGAAGCGCGCGGAAACCCTCGGCGGAAGTCTACTTTCGTCCCGCCATCTGGTAAATTCGCCTCACCCTTAGATGCCCGCCGGCTCAGGTTGGTATGATGATTTTGCGGGCGCATCGGCTCTTTTCCAAACAGGCTGGCAAATGAGCGAGATACGCGGCGACAATTATGAGATCTCCGGACCAGTTTCCGTTTATCCGAACTCCGAGTGCAGTAAAATGTAGCACTTCTTCTGGGTAGCGTTTTTCATCAGGAGGCGATATGAACATGCAGAACATCACCCCCGACCTCTGGCCGGAATTGCCCCTTGACGCGTGGAAGGACACCTACGCGACCCTCCATATGTGGACGCAGATCGTGGGCAAAGTCCGGCTTGCGCTCTGCCCAAAACTCAATCATTGGTGGGAAGTGCCGCTCTACGTCACTCCACTCGGACTCACAACTTCTCCCATCCCCTATGAACGAGGGATTTTTGAGATTGAATTCGATTTCATCCATCACAAGCTGCTCATTCGGACCAGCCAAGGCGCGGAAAAAGTAATGGCGCTGGCGCCGCGATCCGTTGCCGATTTTTACAAGGAGTTCATGCAGTGTCTGCAGTCACTAGGGATCCACGTAAAAATCTGGAAGATGCCATGCGAGGTTCCCAACCCGATCGCCTTCGACCAGGATACAGAACATGCTTCGTACGATGCGGAATACGCGAACCGCTTCTGGCGGATACTGGTGTGCGCTGATGAAATCTTCAAAGAGTTTCGGTCCCGCTTCATCGGCAAGAGCAGCCCGGTGCATTTCTTCTGGGGCAGCTTCGATCTGGCGGTCACGCGCTTCTCGGGCCGCCGGGCACCTCCGCGAGAAGGGGCAGACCTGATTACGCGAGAGGCATATTCGCATGAAGTGATCAGCGCCGGTTTCTGGCCCGGTGGTGGCGACATAAAGGGTGCGGCATTCTACGCCTATGCGGCTCCGGAACCGGCAGGTTTAGCCGAGGCGCATGTCCGCCCGGTAAAAGCTTTCTATCATCCGCAGATGCACGAATTCTTTCTGATGTACGACGACGTTCGGCGTGCCTCATCGCCAAAAGCCGTGCTTCAGGAATTCCTACAGAGCACCTACGACGCCGGCGCGAGCTTGGGGAACTGGAATCGCGAGGAACTGGAGAGGCCTGCAGCCTGAGCTGCATCTATCTCTCTTGGACTTGAATTGGCGATTATCTTTGCGCGCTCTGTACATCCAGCGTGCGCACCAGCCAAGGGATAATAACCTGCTTGAAAATGACGGGATCAGGCCACACCTTGACCTGTCGCCCCAAGTGGCCGCCCTGTGGATTGATCCACGCATCTTTCGGAACGTCACCTTTGCTGAGCAGCAAGTAGATGTCTGATATTGGCACCTGGGTATCCAAGGCTCCGGCCATGACCAGCATCGGTGTGGTTGGTTTGCCGAGGAGACCTTGTTTCACCAGAGACATCTTGGCAAGGCTTGCCGCCAAGTCGTCCAGCGTATTGACTCCATCGAAAATGCTCATCAGAGCCGGCACTTGATCGAACAAGTACTCTCGATTCCCCAGAAGCGAATTCATCAGGAAATCTTTTTGAAAGAAAGTATCAATGGGCGGGGACTGAGCACTTGCTCCCCGCAACCTCGCGCGCTCGACGATGGAAAGCTTGGCCGCCCAGTACGCGCCCCAACTGACGCCGTGAACTGCGAGCTTAGTCTTGTCCACTTCTGGCCTGGTCTGAACGTAGTCGATCACGCGCGACACCATTCGGTCCGCGGTTTCGCTTACTTTGATAGGCGACTGACCCGTGCCCGGCCCATCCACGGCGAGAAAACCTATCCCGTAAGGCAGGATTGCGGCGAAGCTTTCCGACAGATCTTCTTTGCGGCTGTCCAAACCGTTGACCGCGATCACCAGAGGCACCGGACCCTTTGGGTTCTTCGGGAGCCGCAAATACGCGATAATCTCAGACCCTTCGAAGGGTATGTGAACGACTTCCAAGGGCGGATCCCAGAAGCTAGCATGCGCCAGGAATGCTTCGATCGCCTTCGCATAAGCTCGTTGTTTCCCCGGAGAGGCCGGTATTGGCCAACGGCCGAAAGAGTATAGCCGCCACGCGCGAACGTAGTCCGCATTGGCCTTCGTGGGATCGGTGTTCTCCAGCGCCTTCGCCTCGTTGAAGTACCGGTCGGCCACGCCCATGAAGGCCGCCGCCCACTCATCTTTATCCTTGGTATGAATTTTGTCGAAAGCTTCCTTCACATCGCCGGGATCAAGTCCAATCAGCGGATACTGGCCGACCTCGGCGCGATGGATGGCCTCAGCTTTGATTTCCTCAATTGTGCGCTCGGGTCGTTGCTGCGCGAAAACAGCCGGCGGGATTAGCGCGGCGCATATCAGTAGAAGTGTGAAGGCGAAATGGCGGTTCTCCATGATCCATAGTCCATTCTGGTTTGGTGGTCGAACGAGGCTTCTCGGAAAAAGGGCCGGACGGTACATTCTGTCCGGCCCTCGGGTATCTGTCAAAAACCTGACCGCCGGCTAGAACGTCAACTTCAGCCCCAACTGGATGGAGCGAGGGCCTCCAGAACCTACAGCGGGATTGGCAGCCGCTATGTCAGGCGTGGCGCAACCACAACCAAAGTTTGGGCCTGCGGGATCGTTCAGCCCGAAGCCATTCTGTCCGCCATAGGGGTTGGCGAAATTCGGATGGTTCAGAATGTTGAAGAACTCGGCTCGAAACTGGGCACGCAGGCGTTCCCCGAAGTGCCAGTTCTTGGCCAGCGAAAAATCCAGGTTCCTGAAGCCCGAATCGGGGAAAAGGTTCCGGCGCATCGTGCCGAACTGCCCTGGGGGTGGCGGAATCATGACCGAATTGCCTTTGGCGTAGCAGCCCAACGTATTAAGGGTCGACGTCGCTCCGATCGCTGCAGCATCGTTCGTGCAGGCGGCCGGGAAGTTGCCCACCGTGTAGTGAGGAATCGGCGTTGGTCCTGACTTGAAATCGGATGGGTTGCCAAAAAAGTCCCAGCGCTGCGGCGTAGCCTGCGGCGGGCTCACGGGGAGGCCGCCGAGGGCTGCGACATCGCTGGTCAAATCAATCGGCCCCCAATATTGCGGGCTGGCGAGGGTTGCAATCGAATTGATCTCCCAGCCTTCCAACATCTGGCCATAGCCTTTTTTGCCAGGGAGCGCGTAGGTCAAGGAAAGCGTTAGCCGATGGCGAACGTCGAAATCGCTGTTGGCGTATTCCTTCGCAACATTGGTGGAATCCTGGGGAAGGCCGTACCCGGCGCCAAAGTCCCAGTTCGCACTTACGTCGTCGAGCGCGTGCGAATAAGTATAACCAGCCACCAAGCTCAGGCCATGATAGTTTCGCGAAGTCAGCGTCGCCTGCAAACCGTTGTAGTTTGATCGGTAGAAGTTCCCCATCTGAAAAATATTGCTGAGGTAGGGAAACCTCGCGTTAAAGGGTCGGGTGGCCTGCGAAGCCGTACCCGGACTCTCCTGATTGATGTCCCGAATCCCGGCCAGATTCGCCCCGTGATTGCCCACGTATGCAACCTCCAGAGTCACGTTGGGCGCGAAGGCGTGCTGAACGTTCAAATTCCAGCTCCACACGTAAGGAGTGGTGATATTGCGATCAACTCCCATGATGGCGCATGGACCTGCCGCGTTGGGATCGCAGTTGATCCCGCTGCTGCTGAGGTTGCCATAGAGAGGTGTATTACTGTCCCACTGAGGCGGGAAGGGCGGGATGGTCAAATTACCCGTTGTGATCGTGCCTCCAGCGGTAACGGGGTTGGCCGTGCCGGTACCGGATATGACAGCTCCGGTGGGAATGCTGGGCAGCCCGAAGCTGTTGTTAAAAGCCAGGAACGTTTCCCAGTTCACGAATTCGTAGGTCAGGCCTCCCCCACCCCGGACTACCGTAGTCCCCTTGCCATTAACATCCCACGCGAAGCCAAAGCGTGGAGCGAAGTTCTTGGGATCGGAGTTGTAGGCGCTGCCGATCTGTTTTCCCACCTGCACAATGCCGAGGTTGGGATCGAAGTTACCGAGCAGATTGTGGGCTTCCTTGATGACGGAGTTAAATTCGTAGCGCAACCCCAAATTTAAGGTCAGGGTTTTGCTCACGCGCCAGTCGTCCTGAACGAACCCGGCGTAGGACCAGCTATGCGACTGTCGGGTTGGATTGCCCGTTAGCACCGATGCCTTGAAAGGGTCGCCCGCGAAAAAATCTTCCAACTGGGTGGATGCGGGCAAGGCGACGCCGCCGAGGAAAGTGATGCTGCCCCTGGCGTTGCCAAACGCACCACCGCTCACGTAGTTCCGATGGACCGAGCCGCCGAACTTCAGAGCATGCTTTCCCGCAGTGTACGATACGTGGTCGATAAACTGGGTGATCGAGTCGGGCCCTTGAAACTTTGGCCACTTAAAGCCGCCCAGTCCGGGGAAGAAATATCCGGCAAAACCGATGCGCGGCAACCCTCCGCTGAAAGGACCGCTCACCCCGGTATTAAGACCATAGCTTGACGCCGGTGTATTGAGATCGCCAGGCAGCGTTGGCTGGTAGAGGCGGTTGTATCCGAATCTGGCTTCATTGACCCAACGCGCACTGGGGGTGAAAACCCAGCTTCCTCCGATCACTTGGGCGCGGGTGTGGATCTTGGACCGCCACTTGTCTTGCAGTTCCGGAAAATCCTCGACCGTTCCCGAGTTGTTACCGAAAAAGTACATGCCGCTGACGCTGTGGCGCTGACTGAGGTGGTAATCAACCTTGGCGACTACATTGTCGACCCCGACCTGATTGGGAAATCCGTTGACTATGTTGATGGTTGGACTGTTGTTGGTAGGGAATCCAGTGCCGTTGCAGGTGATGGTAGAACCTGAGAGCGCGCAGCCCGCAATTTTCAGGCTGGCGGCGCTGATCGGAATGTTGTTTGCCTGCAGATCAGCAATCGCATTCGGAATACTGCCGGCACAGTCACCCGAAACCAGGCCAGAGGTACAGTTGGGTGTTGCAGGCGCGGGCATCGCCACCATCGACGGACTGGTTACGCCGCCGAACTGGTTGCCCACGTCATATCGTTGTCCTTCATACGATCCAAAGAAAAAGGCTTTGTCCTTGATGATCGGCCCGCCGACCGATCCTCCAAACTGCTCCAGAGTGCGGGGATTCTTCGGGCTCGGGAACTGACTGAAGGCGCACGGACTACTGGCGCAGTTGAAGAAGTTGCGCGCATCCATCACACCGTCGCGGCCGAAAGCGAACGCGGTACCATGAAGACCATTGGTGCCCGATTTGAGCCCAACATTGACGATAGCGCCGGGCTTCCAGCCATATTCCGCCGGAGGATTCTCCTGCAAGTTGAATTCCTGGATGGCGTCGATGGGCAGGATGGTCGCTGAGTCTCCCGCAATGCCAGCCCCATTGATAATGCCCTGCCCAGAGAAGGGTTCGCTATTATAAAGGCCGTCTATGACATAGGCGTTGTCTTCGGCGCGCAGTCCGTTGCTGCTGGTGGTGGAGAACCCTCCACCCGGATAGCGCACTACGCCGGGCCGCAACTGCAGCAGGTTCTCATAATTGCGGCCATTTAGCGGCAGGTCATTGATGGCCTCATTGCTGAGCGTTCCACCCAAGGTGGAGGAGGTGGTATCGAGCAGCGGCACGTCTCCACTTACGACGACCGTCTCGGAAACTTGGCCGGGCTGGAGCGCAAGGTCGATCCGTATATCCTTCGCAACTTCCAGCTGGATGTTAGGCCGCTCGACGGACTTAAAGCCTTTGGCCGTGGCGTGGACCTTATACATGCCTGGAGAGAGGTCGGGAGCCACATATTCTCCGGCTTGGTCCGTGGTCAAAGTTCGGGTGAGGCCTCTCTGCACATCCGTGATGACCACTTCGGCGCCAGTCAACGCAGCCCCGGTTTGGTCTGTAACAGTGCCCAGGATACGGCCCGTATAGGTCTGTGCGAACAGCGGTAGACAAGCCAGAAATACGCCAATATTCAATGCGAACAGTCGAATGGGTTTGATCGGGGAAGACACAGGGGCCTCCGCTAGAGTATGCATCCGCGATAATCGCTTGTCTGTGCGGCGATACAGCTATGCCCAAGTTCGCCAATCGTCAACGTCTTGCATCCTGCAGCCCTAGGGCAAACGTCATAGCCGCACCGAATGTCTAGAAACTGTGGTCTGACAGCTCTACCACCATATGCAACCTTGTGTCAAGCGACTTTGCATCAGGTGCGTTGACAGAAGTGATTCTGTACTTGCTGGAGTGGAGCCAACGAAGCAACTGGATCCCAGCTTTGGGGCGGGGTTCTTCAACGCCTGTTCCTTGCTGAGCCTTAGGGGAACGCTCCTGCCCCCGGCCTCTCGCGATGCCCACGTTTGCGAGATGGCCGAGCTGGCCACTGACTGATGAATGATTGGAGATTTTGAGTGATGCGGGTGCGATTAACTTTTTGGGGGAGGGCACACGATGTGGCTCGTGTTCACTGGTTACTGCTGATTCGTCCGGCTACCATGATGAAAGCTGGCTCATTTTGCCGGTGGCCGAGCAAACGTACCGCTCTCTCTCCCGTTGCCTTAATCGAAGGTTTGACGCTGCTGCCCTGTGGAAGCGGGCTATAGAAGACAAGTCCCCATACGCGAACCGTCGCGCCATCGCTGATTGCAGCAGACAGCTTCTGCAGATCCGCCCCACGTTGCTGGTAAACATGCATGGTGTAGAAGAACGGGTTGAGAACATTCATGGACGCGTCGGTGGCGAACACCAGGTCGAAGGTAAACGTACCTGGCGTGTTCCCCGATTGATAATTTGCTACGGTGCCAGTAAGGGTCTGGGGTTCAAGTTTCACGGTTTCGGGAACCACGAGAGCCGCATTGCCGTTTGAGTCGCGCTGGATTGCCCTCATCGACTGCACTTGCACATGTTGGCCGAGCACCAGGCTATTGATGTCAAACTGCAACGACTCCAGGCCGGTCATGTCCATATCGTGGGTGTCCACAACGAAATTCGGATTGTTGCTCGGGTCGACGGAAACTCCTGAGCCTATGATCGAGCTTTTCATTCCATCTCCGGAACCATCTTGTGAAGCAAGAGTCACGACGTTGGAGTTTGGTATGTAACCGCTCACTACACCTTCCATGACGGCTCCGCTGTGACTCTCGAGCGCTTCTACATCCGTGGCTACCAGGGATCCGTCTTTGGCAGACCGGCCGCGCACGGCCACGATCAACCCCTGAAGCGTGGAGAGGCTGGCATTATAGAACCGAGTGTTATGGTCAGCCGTGAAGGTCAACCCGGAACCGGTCTGCCCATCTGTCAAAGTTAATGAACCGCTGGAGATATTGGTCACCGAACCAACAATCCGGTCCACTCTTCCGGTCTCCGGCTTTTGCAGACCCAAAGTGCTCACTTGAGTAGCCTTGACGCGAAACATTTCGCCCGTGTTTCTTATCCCACTGTTCCCCATACCCAGGGTATTCACGATATTAGTTGGGCTTATCTGCAAATTCAGCACAACCGGTGTTGCGCCGACCGTAAGTGCTGGATTGAATTGAATGGTTGTGTTGTAACTTTTCGACAATTGCTTGGTCACCAAGAGATTAGTCACGGCATTCAGATAAGTCATTCTGGCGCCGGTTGCTGCGATAGCGATCTGCGTATATCGTCCGCGCCGAAGTTTTGTAACCGCCACGGTTTCGTTGTCGCCAGCCCAGTGCATGACTTCGACCCTAATAGGGTTCGAGACTAGCGTCGTGGTTGTGCCATCGGCGGCTTTTGCGACAACAGAATTCAGCTTCATTTCGAAGCAGATGATGCCGTCCGAGGGAACTCCAGCGATTCGAAGTTGAACGGCTGTTTTTTCGACCCTCGGCTCCGGCTTCTCGGGCCTAACGTCTGCCGCTCCGCACGCGACCGAGAGCAAAAGGACTATGGCAGCCACCCAGCTTGATCCCCGACTCTTTGTGGTTGCTTCTAAGTTGTTCGCTGAAGTTCTTGTTGCTTTCATAAGTGCTCACCCCACTCACGTATTGCAGGGCGGGGGCCAACCACGCCCATTTCGGGAATATCATTGCAAATCTATTATTATCAACAGCATAGCAGGGTTTCGATCGTGTCCATTTCCCGAAATGGGAATCGCAGGCTGTAGGAAAAGCGGATTCAGCGTTCGGATTCCGTACGGGAGTCTAAGTCACGACGGGGGGAGAACCTTTGAATTATATGTGCAGAGCCTGGAAGTCGGTCATTTGGCAACTCCGGCTGCTTTGGTCCCAGGATCGCTGTTTGCCTGACTCTCGTTCATTTTGGAGAGCATCTCGTAGATCGTGGTTCTACTGATGCCTAAGATTTCGGCGGCACGTGCTTTGTTGCCGCCGACACGCTCCAAAACTCTTGCCACATGCCGGTTCTGCAGTTCATGCAATGACAACATATCCTCGTCTGCAACACTCCCGACGCTCGCCGTGCCCGCGAGCGGTTCGGGGAGATCACCCACATCAATGGTGTTTCCTTGGGTCATCATTGCAGCATTCCCAATGACATTTTCCAACTCGCGTATGTTTCCTGGCCAAGAGTAGCCTGCCATCCGCAACTGAGCACGTCGTGTGATCCCATTAATCTGTTTGCCGTACTGATTTGCAAACCTTTCAACAAAGTACTTTTGCAACAGCGGCAAATCTTCCTTTCTATCCACAAGACGTGGAAGGGAAATCTCGACCATCGCCAACCGGTAGTACAGGTCGTCACGAAACTGACCATCTGCGACCATGGCGCGGAGTTGGCGATTCGTGGCCCCTATCACGCGAACGTCCACGGCATGAGCGGTGGGCGAGCCGACACGCTGTACCTCGCGTTGCTGAAGCACTCGAAGTAGTTTGGCTTGCGCGGGCGCCGACAACTCTCCAATTTCGTCCAGAAACACAGTGCCGCCGTGGGCCTGCTCGAAAATTCCGATTTTGTCCTGGGTTGCACCAGTGAACGCCCCGCGTACGTAGCCGAAGAGCTCACTCTCCAAGAGGGTTTCCACTAACGCGGAACAGTTGCAAACCACAAACGGCCCGGAAGCCCTGGGGCTCAAACGATGCAGAGCCCGCGCCACCAGTTCCTTGCCGGTTCCGGTTGCCCCGGAAACCAGGACGGTTTGATAGTGGGGTGCAACCCGGCGAATTCTAGCGAATGTTTCCAGTATGAGGGGGCTGCGACCGATCATTTTTTCAAACTGAAAAGTGTCCACTAAGGCTCGATCTAGTTGAAGAGCGCGCTGCCGTTTCTCCGCGTCCTCCAACAGAGCCCTAATGCGGCAGCGAAGCTTTTCCAAGTCCAGTGGTTTGGTCAGGTAATCGCACGCTCCCTTCTGAATCGCCTCGACGGCGGATTCAGGAGAGTAGTGCCCGGTCATTAAGATGACATCCGTCCCCGGATCAGCCGCCGCAATTCGCTCCAGCAATTCCATCGCGTCCACATTCGACATGACGAGGTCAAGCAGTACGATCTGAGGACGAGCACGCAGAAAGAGTTCGAACCCCGCTTCCGGATCGCTCGCAGTAAGGATCTGAAGACCTTTCTGTGCCAGAGCCTCAGCAACCAGCTCAAGATTCTGAGGAGTATCGTCTATCACCAGCAGTTTCAGGGCTATGCTCTTATCGCTCATATCATCCAAATCTCATATCGCCGATTCGAGAAAATCGCTCCGCCACATTTTGGGACTGAACAGAGCACCTCTACCGGTCTCCCTAGTGGCTGCTTGCCCTCAGCCTGCGCAGGTTCTCGATGGCATCGTTCAGTCGCTGCCGCTCTTCCGCAGCCTCTGGGCCGATGGCGTCAAGTTCGCTGCACCGCTGTTTCATATCGTGTTCCGCCAGGTCAATCTTTGGCAGCCTTTTTTCTACGTCCGACTCCGCCACCGCGGCACGATATAGGACGACCCAGTTCTGGTTTTCCATCGCGACGTTCAAACTCCGCGACGACTCCATGACGCCGGAGCTAGAAACTGCTGGAGGTTCTTCCATAGAATGCGGGACATGCTCAAGGCTGCGGAATTTGTCGGCGACCGACTCGGGAAGACTCTCTTCCAACCGGCGCGAGAGCCACTCTTGTAATTCGGAGGCCAACTGCGGGGGAAGCGAGGTGAACTGCAACCCGAGGTACCCCTCTTTGCACCAGCAGATTGTCGAGTCAACCGCGAACCGGGATTCGCGACCCGGAAGGGTGAATTGGACCTGCGCCTGGACGCCGGTTCTGAGTGAGACCGACGTAGTAATGGCGATCCCACCTTCACTGATGTTCAGGGTCTGGCCGTGAACCTCCGGCATGTCGGGTCTGCGAATCGCCGCCGGAATCTCGACCGGGCAGCGAAAGTAGCGGCGCCGCTCCCGCACGATCAGACCATAAGCAACTTTCAAACTTCGGTCGATCGAAACCCGGGAAAGAGGTCTCCGTAATACAAAATTAGATCCCGCCTTGAAGGCGACCGCGGTTTCGGCATCGCTGTCGCTGATGGTGAATATCACGGCAGTCCGATTCGCAGGGGAGAGCCGTATTTTTTCCAGGACCGCCTTAGCCTGATCTCCCAACCGGAGATCAACAATTAGAGCTTCGAACTTTCGCCGGTTTAACAAGCCCAGCGCAGTGGGAACCTCGAAACATACTTCTGGGGACATGGCGAGTTGTTGCATCGACGCGCTGAGTTGTTCGATGCTAGCAGCATCATTGGAGACCACAAGCGCACTTCCCATAGACACAGAAGGTGCAGACGCAGCTGCATTCGCGTTACTCATGCCATCTAACCTCTTGGTCGCGGCGATTCACGTTTGGCACGTGAACGCCAAGCCTTACGGACGCTGGCTTGCGCTGATTTGCTGCCCGGCTCTTACTTGCTGGCGCTGGCTAACACGCCTTTCACGGCTTCAATCAGATCTGCTGAATTGTTGTCTAACATTTTCCCCGATTTCTCGAAGAACGCCGCCGCACCTTCTTTCACGAGCTTGGCTTCATTGGCTTGAGACAGGCCGCTCAGTACGATGACAGGAATGTTTCTCGTCCGCACGTCGCTCTTAAGACCCTTAAGCACATCGAGCCCCGTGATTTTGGGCAAAAGCATGTCAAGCAGGATGAGATCAGGGATGGTCTCCCGAGCGCTGCGTAAACCCTCCTCTCCGTCTCCGACACCGATAACTTGAAAGCCAGCCTTGACGAGGGCCCGCGCATTCGCGGTCCGCAGTAGTTTGCTGTCTTCTATCAGAAGTATTGTCATAGTTTCTCAGAATCTCAAAAACAAATAGCGATGCTAAGCGACGCGGGTTGTCTCTGCGTGCCAGAATGGGAATGGAGAAATGCCTGTATGGGATAAGTCACGCGGACGTCCGTTGAGGTCCTCTATTCTTCGAATCCGGAAGACTTTGCGATCTGCTTTGCAAAGTGGAGTGACCGGTTTGCAGGTCGGTCTTGACTTTCTTAAGTTGGGATAAATAGACAGCCGCTGTCAGCAGCGCTCCAACACCGCAACCCGCCAACAGAAGTCCGAGGGCAAGCCAGTAATCCATTCCGCAGCTCCATTTCGCACAGACGCGAGCAGCAGAAACTGCTGCCCCCCTCGAAGTGCCATAAGCATCTCCGCAATCCATTCTCCGTCAATTCGGGTAGAAGTCAAGAAAAGGCCCATTTTGTCTGAATCTCAGACAATGCTGAGAACGCGAAGAACCGCGGGCGGAAAGGACGGGGTCGGTTCGCACACTCCTCGAATCGGGAAATAACAGGGACAGGACAAGCCGAGCCATACCGCTAGAGAGAAACATGATTCGCTAGGCTGCCGACTTCTGCATGAGTTTCATGTAGCTGTCCATCGACTGGGTCAACTGCGCATCCACCTCGTCCGCGATCGTCATCACATCTGGTAACAGCAAGCTGAAATCCAGAGAGTTCGAATTGCCCTGCAACGTCCCGAAGATGGTCACCTGCAGTATTCGCGATTCATGCACCAGCATTGCGGGTGTGTAGCCTTGATGATATCGCAGCTTGCCATGGGCTACGGCGGCAGCGGAAAAGATGGCATCGCTGTCCTTGGTGGTGGCGCTGGACTTGCTCAGGCGCAGAGCCAGGTCTTCAACCAGCTTAGGGAGATGTCCAGTGCGCTCCTCATCGCTAAGCCGAAGGTGGTTGAGTTCACTGCTCTGTTTCGCCCGCGCCAACCAGTCTTCGACGATACTGCTGACGCACCGCTGCAGTATCACGCCCACTCTCTCCTTTTCCAACCGTTTCGTAGGTTTGCGATTGAGCACTCTTTCTCGGACGAGTTCGGTGAGCCGCCCAATCTCGAACGGTTTCACCACGATTTCGTCCGCCTCTAGAAGGATGGCGGCCATGGCGCTTTGCACGTCGGGGTAGCCGCTGACCAGCATGGT
>DATNNO010000156.1:0-12002 GCA_035601775.1 Terriglobales bacterium
CGTGGGTCCTCCACGCCGAACTCTTCATAGGCGGCAAAAGGGCTGTCCCGGTCAGGAATCAGAAAGGGCTGTGGATCGGCGGTGAAGCGGAATCCGTCGGGACTGCGTGCCAAACCAATGATGGACCGTCCGGTGCGGAGATGGGAGCGGAAAAGCATGATGTATTCGTTCTCGTGCTTCACAACCGCCGCGTTGTGAACGGTTTCAACTGGGTAGGGGATCTCGGCCTTGGTAAGGATGGGGTTGTGGCGGTATCGTTTGACAATGTCCGGCTTCATGGTTGCCTCTTCGCTTCCAGATCAAAAATCGTCGAGTAAACCCGTTCGTATCCCTCTACCATGGTATCGATCGAAAAATATTGCTGGACACGGCTGCGGCAGGCACGACGATCGATTTCACAAATTCGTCCAAGGGCCCGAACCGCTTCAGTGACATTGTCAACCAGAAAACCGGTCTGCCCGTCCTTGATCACCTCACGGCAAGAGCCGAGGTCCATCGCGATGGCGGGCACGCCGGCGGCATTGGCTTCGACCAGGACAAGTCCGAATCGCTCCGGGATGGTGTTCAGGTGCAGTAGGGCTCGGGCCCGGGCGAACAATTCGTTTTTGCCCGGCACGCCCACCGGTCCGATATAAAGGACGTTTTGATCATCGAGATGGGGTTTGACCTGCTCCCGGAAATAGGCCTCATCTTGGATAATACCAGCGATGATCAAACGCAATCCGCTCAGACGAGCAACCTCGATGGCCAGATGAACACCTTTATCCGGATGGATCCGACCGAGGAAAATAAGGTCATCACCGCTGGGCTCCTGAAGCGGGTATAACGAGAGGTCGATGCCGTTGTAGACTGTCGCTAGGTAATTCAGCCCTGCAGCTCGATCGGAGTTGCTGATGGAGACAAAATATCCGTCACGATACTTCTGATAGACGGGCATGATTTTGGCTGACGAGAATCCGTGGATGGTAGTGAGGACCGGTGTCTTGACCAGCCGGGTGTAGGTCAAAGCCATGAAGTCGTAGTGGCTGTGGATGAGGTCAAACTCAGCAGCGCGCTCGAACGCTTCGGAGATGTGAAGGTATTCGGCTACTTTGGGATCGACGGCGGAATCCTCTTCATACCCCTTGTCCACCACGGCATGCAGGTGAGCGCGGGTCACAGAATCCCTGCTCGCGAACAACGTCACATCCCAGCCACGGGCGACGAGCCCTTCGGTGATGTTGCTAGCCACCGTTTCCCAGGCGCCATATTGCCGAGGAGGCGTTCGCCAGGCTATCGGCGACAGAACAGCCACTCTTTTGTCGGGCTTTCTCATACTGTTCGACGACATTTCCTAGTCCATGGCAGCCAGCACTTCATCGAGGGGAACGGTAGCGAAACCGGTGGCGTGATCGGCCATGCCATAGGGAATGATCAGTTCGCCGTTGTGGAGGAGAGTGCCGCAGGTATAAACGACGTTCGGCACGTAGCCTTTACGCTCCTTTTGGTCCGGTTTGAGCAAGGGTTCGCGGAGGCGGCCGATCACTTTGCCGGGATTGTCGTGATCGAGGAGGAACGCGCCGATGCAGTACGTTCGCAAGGGGCCGACACCGTGGCTGAGGACCAGCCAGCCTGCTTCGGTCTCAATGGGGGACCCGCAGTTCCCAAGCTGGACCAGCTCCCAGGGGAACATCGGTTTAAGGAGCACCTTGCGTTCATACCAGAAGTGGACGTTGTCGGAAAACATGAGGTAGATGTTCTCGTTGTCCTGGCGGGAGAGCATGGCATAGAGACCGTTGATTTTCCGGGGGAACATGGCCATGCCTTTGTTTTCGGCGGCCGGACCGTTCAACGTGATGAACCGAAAGAGGAGGAAGTCAGAAGTCTCCACCAGCTCTGGCAAGATCACCTTGCCATCGAAGGCCGTGAAGGTGGCGTAGTAGACGTGGGTGCCGTCATCGTTCTGGAAACAGACGAACCGGGCGTCTTCGATGCCGTTGCGTTGCGACGGCGTGGCCGGGAAAATGATGCGTTCAGACAGCCCCTGTTGGGGCTGAAACTGAACCTCGTAATTGGACCGGGCCAGCATTAAAATTCCCCGGATCGTGTTCCGATCCGACACGCGGGACTGCTTGATTTCGGCTTCGAGATTGGCGCGCAGTTCTTCCAATGCAAACGACTCTCCCAACTTGTCCATAACCCGGCGTGTGAATCCGCTGGTCAATCCCAGCTCAAAAAGTTTCCGCTCGAAGAGCACCTTCTCGTAACGGGGGTTCGGGATTTGACGCGGCTCGGTGAGGAAGCCGGCTGGGGGTAGGACCTCGATCCGATGGTCGACGTGGATGATACCCGTCCGAAAAGTGATGGAGGAGATGTGTCCCTCCCCGGTGGCGCGCAAGCTAAGGATAAAACGCAGAGCGCCGGGAGGCAGGTCAGACTGGTCAGGGTGCGGGACGATGGACGGATTGAACAGGGCTGCGGATTCTAAGGAGAATTCGCAAACGAAATAGGAACCGATCAACAACTTTCTTTGTTCGGAAATTTTCTCATCGGTCAACAGGAGGTCTCGGACCTGTTCGAATCGTTCCAGAAAGGATTGGTGGATGTGCTGGTGTCGCTGGGAGAATTCGGCGGATACTTCGTCCAGGAGAGGGCCGACTCGGTTTTCCGGGAGCGACATGATCCTGGCGATAATCCTGCTGGCCCGCTGGGGATCCTCCGGACTGAATGGCCGCAGAAGAACGCGTGACTGATCAGGCCTGAGGACCGTGGCCGTGCGTTTGACGTGAATCGAGTTGGCGTTCATGGACTGGTTATTCCGGAGAAACGAGACCGGAGGCCGCGAAACTCGTCAGCATATTTTGCGCCAAGCGCATCTCCGCCAACGAAAGCAAGAAGGCCAAGGTTGATTCCGTTTCCTGGTTCCGGTTGACCCGATCCACGTGCAACCCATCACGGCAACCGCCTGTTTTGGGAGAGCAGAGTTCCAATCCGAGATCGTTCCAGCCGATGAACCAGTCGAAGGCACGTTGCGCCTGCTCGTACCGCCAGAGGTCTGATGTGGCGCGATAGTCTTCAAGACAGGCTGAGACCATTGCTTGCGCCTCGATGGGCGGCTGGTCATAAAAATGGCATGCCGGAAGAACCCAGTCGAATCAGTCATCCGCGAGAGATGACTCAACTTCAACTCCGCCAGGTTTTCAAAGCATGCGGGTCTACCGATCCGATGCGGGTCGGCAGGAGCGCTGGAAGGATATTCGCGCAGATGCAGTGATCGTCTCCATGAGCCCACCAAGCTATCCCTCGGTATGGTTGCATCCCTGCAGAGTCCGCTGCTGTTCCGCCTGGCTAAATCATTGTACCTCGCATCGTCGGAATTGGCGCTGTCGCCGTGGGGTCCCCTTGCGGGTTACGGAGGTCACGGACGCTCCTGCCCAGGGCGCGGAAAAGATGCTCTTGATTCGGCACGCTCCCGCTCGTGGAGTGCCACGAGCAAAAGCACCAGAGCAGATTAGCTTGGGCTACGGTCAGATCTCGTTGTCCCACTGCTTTAGAGGTTCTAACAAAACCCAATTGCAACCCACGTTCCGGCAGACTGTGCCCGCCAGAGTGCACAATCATGAGGGCTTTCACCTCCCTGTCCCTGAAGTAAGCCGAAAGTCTCTTTTGACATTTTGCGCCGGAGGGCTAGGATGGTTGGCGTTTAACAGGGAGGGCGATCATGGCGAACTCAGCGCAACATCGAGCCTGGATTTCGGGGATACGTTTGCAATCGGCAAGTGTCGCGGTGGCGTTAGCGTTCATGCTTGCGCTGGCGCTCGCCACGACCCAATTAACTCAGGCGCAGACTTTCACCGTACTTTACAGCTTCACTGGGAGTCCGGACGGGGCATACCCCTTCGCAGGCTTGGTGCGGGGCGTGAAGGGCAACCTCTATGGGACTACCTACTTTGGCGGCGCTTCCAGCTATGGAATGGTGTTCAAGCTGAATAGCAAAGACAAGGAAACCGTGCTGTACAGCTTCACCGGCGGGGGATATCCCTACGACGCTTTGATCGACGTGAACGGCCAACTCTATGGCACCACCTACTCCGGCGGCGCTTCCAACTTCGGAACAGTGTTCAAGGTAAATCAGAGCGGCAAAGAGACCGTGTTGCACAGCTTCACTGGGAGTCCGGACGGGAAATATCCCTTCGCAGGTTTTCTGCGGGACGCGAAAGGCAACCTCTATGGTGTCACCATACTCGGCGGTCGCTTTGGCAACGGAGTGGTGTTCAAGCTCGATAAGACTGGCAAGGAAACCCTGCTGTACACCTTCACTGGGGGGGCGGATGGGGGAGTTCCCCTCTATTATGGAAGTTTGGTCATGGACCCGGCGGGCAATCTCTACGGAACCACCCAGGGGGGCGGCGCTGGCTTCGGAACGGTGTTTAAGGTAACTGGGAAAGGCAAAGAGACTGTGCTGCACAGCTTCACTGGGCCTCCGGACGGGTTGGCCCCCTTCGCAGGTCTAGTCCGGGACGCGAAAGGCAACCTGTATGGCACCGCACTCGGCGGCACCTCCGGCAACGGAGTGGTGTTCAAGGTCGATAAGACTGGCAAGGAAACCGTGCTGTACAGCTTCACTGGTGGGGCGGATGGGGGCAATCCCTTCGAAAGTCTAGTCCTGGACGCGAACGGCAACCTTTACGGCACTACCGAGGTCGGAGGCACTTCCCAGCTCGGAACTGTGTTCAAGGTTAGTAGCAAAGGCAAGGAGACTGTGCTGCACAGCTTCACTGGGGGGGCGAATGGGGCAATCCCCTTCACAGCTTTGGTCTGGGACACGAAGGGCAACCTCTACGGGACCACCGAACAGGGTGGTGATGTTACCTGCAATCCCCCGTATGGATGTGGAACGGTATTCAAGCTCACCCCCTGATGACGATTGCAAGAGCCGGGTAGCAGCTAGCGTAGACCTAAGTGCCTAGTGGTCACAGGCTGATGCTGCCTGAGTGGGGGGGCAGCAGAACTCGCTGGGTGTGAGTTTTGTTAAACACTCTTATAGATGCATGGCTCGAACGAAAAGTCCCACAAGGCGAGGCAAAAGGCCGCCGGCAGTTTCCTCAGCGTGAAGCTCGAGAAGTATCTATCCCGGCCCACTACGAAGGCCACATCTGGTACATTGAGACTTTTCACGAAGGACTTCCGCAAGATGGTATTGGCTGCCCCGTGGATTCGAACCCCGAGATGCTGATTCAGAGCAAGATTCAAATGAGAGTGGTTGAAAGCGCGTGTGACAAAATATCTCTTGATAGCGACGTATAATCCCTTTGCCCGCCGCTGTCATCGCGTGCTGCGGCTGCATCGTGGGCAAGTCGAAGAGGTGGCGCCGGAACCGCTCCGGCGTGAGAGTCGGCGTAGACAGAAGGTGTCACGACTTTGGACATTTTCCTGCACAGTCCGGATCAATGGAAGGACTGGTTCTGCAGCTGGCTTTCCCTTTAGGCCCATACATCATTATGCAATCAAGATACCAACGAACCCAAGTTCCATAAGGAAATCCGGTTCATCATACTCCGTACCCGACTGCCGTTTCTCTGCAACATGGCTACAACAACTTGCCGGCACACTGGGGAAAGCACGGCGCGTCCTCTTCTTTGCGCACTACGAGGTGGAGCATTTCGATTGATTTTTCTCCTTAGTTGATCTCCTGCCGAATGGGTGACAGAACTGTGGTCACAATAACACGCCCTACGGGTTGCGTTGACCTATGAAGATCAGTTAACGTAGCGGCTGCGCGATGGGTGCCGCTTGTCGTGCGACTTCCTCGACTCCGGCAGCCTTTTGTCCGCCTTATATATGGTTTCTGGCAACCGGTCCTGATGGCGGATCGCGTCGGCCTGCAACCCTATGATTTGGAACTGGTCACGGATCGTCTTCCACGCCGAGGCAAGATCGTCACGGGTTGGCTGCTTCTTAGGCTTCGGCTGCTTCATTACGCCCCTCCACGTTTGGATACAAAGGACGACACTGCCGTTGCCCTCAATTCTGTCGGCTCACCCCCAGAGCAGCGGCAGTTACTTACCCTCGTGGCCGCAAGCTCAGTGCGCTTCGAAGCAGAAGGATAAAAACTACAAATATGAGATACGCGGAAGTGTGTCACTAAATCGTGACGGGGGAGTTATATTTACCGCCAAGACTTAATTTCTTCCTTTAATGTCTAGCAGGCACATTTTACATTATTGGCGGGAGCATTTACCGCAGCATCAAACCCCGTTCAGAAAATCGGAATCGCGTTGAAACAGTCTGAATTTAGGAATTTCGGGTGCATTCGTTCAAAAATCGGCAAGGTTCAAAGGCGATTCCGATCGGCTTGTTGCTTACTTGAAACTGCCTGCATCGGAGCCGACTCGTCTCAGTCGCGTGACGCTATCCCGTGAGTGGTTACCCACACATTGCTACCGTCAAACGCCAACCGCGATCACGCCTCCAGTCTTAAAGGTACCCAGATTCTTGCCGTCACTGGTCCGTAGCTTGCCCACCGTGCCGTCGGGCGAATTGACTACCGAGATGTGTCCCCGCCGCTCGTTCCTCGACACCTGATGTACTTCCGTGACTTGCTCGCAGCCTCCGAGGTTCATAGCCTACCCTAGTGAAAATCAGATTTGTATTACCGCTGATTCTCGTAGCTGGCTGCGGTGGCCTTCAAAAGCCGTCCGTGTACCACCGAACCGCAGCCCAAACTCAGCTAGCCTCGGTGTCGGCGACTCTCAACACCGTCCAAGAGGGCCAGACGACAATGCTGACGTGGCAGACCACGAATGCCAATGAGGTAACGATGGACGGCATTGGCATTGTTTCACCCAACGGACCACGCCACTTGCCGACCGGCTCGACTCCCTATTACCTCGCCGCCAAACGGGACGACGGAATCCAGGAAGCTGTGGCACAGGTTGCCGGGAACGCGCCAACGTCACCTGCCCACGTAATCCTGATCATCGAGGAAAACCGCAGTTTCTCGACCGTATATCCGTCTGGGATGCCGTGGCTTAGCGCCTTGGGCGATGCCTATGGGATCGCCACCAATTATTTCTCCGATGAACCGGGATCGATGCTTGATTATTTGTGGCTCTCTTCCGGAAGCGGTGAGCACGCCTTTGGATGCGGGGGATGGGGATGCTCGAACATCATCACCAGCGACAATATATTTCGCGAACTCGACAAGAGTGGCTTGTCGTGGAAAGTGTATGCCGATTCCCTGCCCTATGTGGGTTACATGGGCGTTAAATCCGGCGAATACGTAAAACGTCACAACCCCGCTCCGTGGTACAGCGACGTGGCTTACCATCCGGCGAAGCAGAAAAACATCGTCCCGTTCACGCAGTTCGCCAACGATCTCGCGGCCCAGCATCTGCCAAATTACTCACTGATCATCCCCAATCTGCTACATGATGCCCATAGTGGCACGCTTGCCATGGCCGATCGCTGGCTCAAACAGTACATCAGGCCCGCTCTGAGCAGCCCGTATTTCAAGCTGGGGGGCAATGGAGTAATGTTCATCACGTTCGACAACGGGGACGGCGATAAGCAAGGCCAAGTGTTCACGGCGGTGATCGGCCCGGATGTTATCCACCGAGTGAAAGTGAACACGGCGTTCCGGCACGAGAACGCGTTGCGCACAATAATGGAACAGCTCGGCCTTAAACACTTTCCTGGCGCGAGTAGAACCGCTGCGCCGATGCGCGAGTTTTTCAAGTGAGACGTGATCCTTGCGTTGTTTCTAGGGAACCTTGCCTACTTTGCTGCTAGGGCGCCGCTGTCCTTCGTTTCTGTCGCTCAAGCCACACCATAATCTACAAGTGCCATGCACGTCTGGCACTTGGTCCTGATACTGCAATTCGCTAGGATCATGGAATGGGCTTAGATTGCTTGGTCGTGACTTGCGATCCCACTCTGTTAGGTCAGATCAAGGCAAATTTCAGCGCGCGCGGAGTTTCGCTGGATCTCCGGCAGGATTCTGTAAGCGCAGTCGAACTCGCATCTCGCCGCCATTGGGACGGACTGATCATCGACTGTGATGATGTAGCCGGAGGCATGGAAGCACTCGTCAATGTACGAAGCAGCCGGTCGAATCGAGAAACGCTGATTGTCGCGGTTTTAAACGGTTCGACCAACAGGGAAACGGCTCTTGACTTAGGAGCCAACTTCGTACTCTGCAAACCGATTGAGGAGAGTCGATTGCTTGGCGTCCTGGATATCGCCCTTCCCAAGATGGAGCGCGAACATCGCAGGTATTTCCGATACGACATAGATTTGCCGGTGCGGTTTCAGAATCACCTTGGGCAATCCTTTAGCACCACGATGAACAATGTGAGCGAGGGCGGAATGGCCATCAGACTGGTTGATCCGGTGCATCTCAAAGGAGTCGTTCCGGTAGACTTTGACATTCCAAGCGTCGAGCCACAGGCTTTTCATGCAAAAGCGGATATTGTTTGGAGTGACTCGTTCGCAATGGGCTTACGCTTCTTGCACATCGAAAAAGACTGTGAAGTGGCTCTTCAGTCATGGCTAAGTTCGTTAGAGGCGCAATTGCAATTCCGCGGCTCAACTGAACGCATCGGATAACAAGGACTGCCGTCATACCTTTTCCATTGCCGTGATTGCCTGAAGCCTTTCACAAAACAGTTGAGTCTTCACGATTACGAACAGGGCGGTGTCGTCTGCCCATTTTGCGGGAGCAATGACGTGGAACGGCAACTGTCCTTTTCTACACCTTCACTTCAAAGAAGTGCGCTGATCTTGAATGAACCGGCGGAGCCGTCGTCCCGCTTCCAAGATGAAGGCCGTTCAGATTGATCAGTGCCCTCAGTAATCCTTGACCGTTCTTGGAGGCAGTCTATTGCGCTCTGCGTACCACGGAATGGTGAGCCATTCAGCCGGGAGTTGTTGAGGCGCCACCGTGCCCAGAAACTCCGGTCATCTCCCATTCGCCGTGGTTCCACGCCTCGATAAATCGTCGGCGCACCCCTCGCATGACCGTGGCCAGGCTCTTTTTACCAAACCTCAGGGTTTGACCCATCCCCCTAAAGTCCCGTTTTTCCACCCTATCGTGGGAGAATTCTCCTCGATCAGACCCAGACTTGCGGTTGATCCGCTCCCGCCGGTGGGGTGGAGGTGGCGGCAATACGGAGGGTGGCGGTTACGCGCTTACAGGAGACCGAATGGAGGGGGCCCACCGCTGAACCGCGCCAAATTGGCCGTACCCGCTGGCTCGTGGACAATTTGTCCCCTCCGCGTCGCGGGCGTGCCCGCCTAAGTCTTTGCTAGACAATGTTCGATATCTCCAACATGCGACTCAGTGGGAAGATCCAACAAGGACTCAAAACTGCACTCAGGGACTCTCCTTAAATGCGTACGAGACTCTTGTACAGTTTCTGAAATTGTCGTTAAGTTTCATTGCCATCCCCTCTTGCAATCCGTGATTTTCTGGGTGCTCGAATAAGAGTCGCCTGGACTATGCGCAGAAAGTCTTCTGCTCACGATTGAACAGGTCCAGCCCAGAGCTGTAGCAGGGGTGGTCGCGCTCGACGTGGAAACGGGAGCAGTTCCACTAAAGCCAAGACTTGACATAATGTCAACGAAAGGGTGAAAGTCGGAACTCCGACCGGAAGGAGACACAGCATAGAACCCCCAAAACCAAGTGATTTCTGAGGAAGTGACGCCACGAAATACCAGTTACGCCGGAAGGAGCACGAACAGTCGCCAACGGTGACCTGTGATTAGACTCCTCTCCGCATCTTGTTTTTATTGTTGTTGACCTTAGAGGAAGAACAAGCCACGGAAGCTACTTCGCGATTTTCGCATGCCATCGCGGGTAGCTTCCCAAAGAGCTGACTACATCGTCGCTCTGGCCAAGAGCAAGACACTAGACGATTTCGGCGAGGAAGAGGCTGCCGATGCAATGCTTAACCCCTATATCCTCGAAGGTGAATGACCGCGACCAATCGCGACGGTAGGACTACCTAGCAAGTACCCCACCCCCTTGAACGCCACCTTGACACCGGTAGAGGTCAGACGAACGACCAAGGCGGTCAACAAGCATTTGAAATAACGGGCTGGAGAGTCACAGCTTTGATGAACCGCTGCGCTGAAGCTCCAGAAGGATCCGTATTCCTCGATAAAAATTCTCCTTGTTATAAGCTGTTTCCCAGCGGCTCAACACTGCTTTGAATTCGTGGTTAGCTTTCTTTAGAGCGACCTGCGCCCGGGGGCGATTTCTCCTTATGCTTATCATAGAGTGCAGTGCCTCAACAATCTCTGGCTCAATTCTCTTACGTGACTTCTGAGCATTTTTTATCCATCGAGGCGGGATGTTCGCCCGGAACTTCAAAAATCCACGAGTCGCAGAACCGGAACTCGACGCAAAGAGCTTGGCCGTCCTTGGCATACCTACACCTCCCGATGCGGCCCGCCGATCAGTCGTCAGGCCGATCTTACTTGCGCTGCCTTAAAGGTTAATTTACGTCTACTCCAAGCTTTTGACAAAAAGGTTTCATTTCGACCCACCGGTACGCTTCGGGTGTAACTGACACCGGTCACTAGGGTGGCGCTGTGCCGAAAACCGTGGGGAATAAATGTACTCACTGCCGCGATGAGAACTCGTCACCAACTCGTCACCAAAAACAGGCAGTGTTTGGGGTGTTTTGAGGTACGTGGTATGCGGAAAAGCAAGACAAAAGGGCTTTAGGTTGTTGACCTCAAAATTGACACGGTACACGTGCGGTCTCAATGAGCGTAATGGCCTGGTTTCATCAACCATGCAAGTTCATGAAAGCGAAAAGTTGCTCACAAACCTTTCTGTGAGTGGGCTCGTTCCGAGCAGACAGGCAACCAATTCAACGCTGGCACCCTCCAATCGCCGCACCAACTACGTCTAGCTTGAAACAGGGAGTGATTCATGACAGGCCTACATCTGGCCTCGATTTCGAAAACAAGCTTGCGAGGGGCAAGTGTCGCACTGGCGCTTGCGGTCCTGCTCGCCCTGGGGACCCAGCGAGCGCAAGCTCAGACCTACACGGTCCTCTACGCGTTTAAAGGCGTTCCCGATGGAGCAAATCCGGCAGCGGGTTTACTTCGGGACGGAAAAGGCAACTTGTATGGCACGACCCAGTACGGCGGCGATGTCAGCTCGTCGTTTTGCTCAATTGTTGGCTGCGGCGTAGTGTTCAAGATCGATGCTGCCGGGAAGGAAACTGTCCTGTACCGCTTTAACGATGAACACGGAACCAACCCGATGGCAGGTCTTGTCGGGGATGCGAAGGGGAATCTCTACGGGACCACTGTTTCTGGTGGTCGTTTCGGTTTGGGTACAGCGTTCATAGTGACCCCAACGCGCAAGCAAACTGTAATCCACAACTTCAAAAACGGAGCTGGAGGATCATACCCAGAGGCGCGGTTAGTTCGAGACTCGTCGGGAAATCTCCACGGGACCACTTCCGCGGGAGGAAATTCCACGAACAGCGGCATCCCCGCTCGCCGCGCTGCTCAAATGACTGCGGGGTAGTGTTCAAGATCGCGCACTGAGGTCATTATGCGCCTCCAAGCGATACCAGTTCATTCTGGATCCCGCGTTTGCCGCGCCGGTTCACACTACGGGCCTGCGGCCTTCAATGATACGAATGAGCAGCACAACCACCGCTAGTACGAGCAAGAGATGGATAAAGCCGCCCAAGGTGTAAGAACTGACAATTCCGAGCAACCATAGAACCAGCAGAATCACGAAAATGGTCCAAAGCATGTCCGCCGTCCTTTCTCCGCCGAGCACCGGTTTGTGCCAGGGGTAAGAATGCAGGGTAAGAATGAATGAATGTGACGCCGCAAGCAATAGGGGAGATACCCTCGGGAGACTCTGATTAAGCTCTCCGCTTTCCACAGCCAGTCAAGTTAGAGTGTCTGAGTAAATGAGACAGAGGAGCCTAGCGATGATGACTGGCTTTGAGCAGTACACGAGGAAGACGCGGCGAGCGATATTTCTGGAGGAG
>DATNNO010000157.1:0-24262 GCA_035601775.1 Terriglobales bacterium
CTGGAATGGAAGACGTCTTCACCGCCCCCCACTTTCAATTTTGACGAAGATCCTGAAGTGACTTGGGAAGCTTATAACTACGAAGAGATCCCCGCCCCGGCGGAGGTGTCCGTTGAGCGATAGCCCGATCGCGGTCGAGCAGCACGGCCCAGAACTGCGGCACCACTTCGTCGACGCCGAGCAGCAGCGTGATGCGGCCTCGCTCGGCATGTGGCTGTTCCTGGCCACCGAGATCATGTTCTTCGGCGGCATGTTCTGCGCCTACCTGATTTATCGTTATTGGTACTACAACGAATTTGCCGCGGGCAGCCGCAGCCTGGACATCTGGCTGGGCACCGTCAACACAGCCGTCCTCATCTGCAGCAGCTTGACGGTAGCGCTTGGCGTGCGCGCGGCGCGGATGGGAAAGCGCAAATTACTGGTCATTCTGTTGCTGCTGACCATCGTGTTCGGGCTTGCGTTTCTCGGAATCAAGGGCGTCGAGTGGTATAACAAATATACAGAGCATCACATCCCTGGCCATTCATTCAACGCAAGCGACCTTGAGAAGCCTCCCTACTCAAGGGGCGGAATCGACCAACAACACGAGCAGATTTACTTCTCACTGTACTTCGCGATGACCGGCCTGCACGCTCTGCACATGATCATTGGAGTGGGGATCTTCGTTTTCCTGACCTACTGCGCGTGGAAGGGGCGCTACACACCGAAGTATTACACGCCCATCGAAATGGGCGGCCTGTACTGGCACTTTGTGGATATCGTCTGGATTTATCTTTTCCCACTGCTGTACTTGATCGATCGAAAGCCGCTAAGGTGAGCCGCTATGTCTGAGCACATAATGTCGAGCAAGTTTTACTACACGATCTGGATCGCGCTGTTGTGTCTGACTGTGATTACCGCCGCAGTTTCCTTCGTCGACTTGGGGCCGTTCAACACGGTCGTAGCGCTGGTGATCGCTACTTTCAAAGCTTTGCTCGTGGTTTTGTTCTTCATGCATGTCAAGTACACCAGCGAGAAACTCACTAAGATGGTAATTGTTGCCGCGATTTTTTGGCTCTTCCTTTTACTGGCGCTCAGCATGGCCGACTACACCACGCGTCTCCTGAGTTAGTGCGGGCCTGCACTGCGCATTCGGCTCGATTTGAGATATACTCCGCTCTCGACACGATCTTTTGACATGAGTGTGAATAGGCGAGGTGATTTATGGCCTTCTGCAACTCTTGCGGCGCAACTCTGGAAGCGGGCGCAAGATTCTGTCCTAAATGCGGTGCCGCCGCACCCGTGGGCGCCGCTGTCCCGGCGACCGTGCCCGCTACCCCCGCAGCGTCACCTCAGGGAAGCGGGGCGCTCAAGATCATCTTGATCGTCGTAGCCGTCATCGTTGTGCTTGGCATTCTCGGAATTGGAACGCTGACGTTCATAGTCCGGCGCATTGCCCACAACAGCCACATCGAGAACAAAGACGGCAATGTTCGGGTCGAAACTCCCTTCGGTACGGTCCAGAGCACAAACGATCCCGATGAAGCCTCCCGCAATCTCGGTATCGACCTGTATCCCGGTGCGCGCGTGTTGAAGGGGAATACCGCAACCATTGGGGGAATGCATACCGTCGAAGCGGAATTTGAGAGCGGCGATTCAGCAGAAAAAGTCATGGCGTTTTACTCGTCCAAATTTCCCAATGCCAACGTCACGACGAAGGATCAGAATCGCTACACCATAGTGTCCACTGACAAGAAAAACCTGATTACGATCAGCATCGAGCCGCAAGACGGCAAGACCCGGATTCGGATCGCGAATGTGAGCGGTAAGGGCGTGACCGGCGACAATTCCTCAGACTAGCTGCTGCCGCCTACATGCAACGTACATTCGCCGATCTCGCCCGCGCTGCCAAATCTGCCGTGGTGGATGCGAGGGGACTTGCCTCCACGCTGAGCCGTGAAGTGCGTGGTGACGTACGCTTCGACAACGGGAGCCGTGCTCTCTACGCTACCGATGGATCCAACTATCGCCAGATTCCCATCGGAGTGGTTCTTCCTCGCGACATCGACGATGTCATTTCGACCATCTCGCTGGCTCGTGAATATGGCGCGCCCGTCCTGTGCCGTGGCGGTGGAACTTCGCTCGCCGGACAGTGCTGCAACGTCGCCGTGGTGCTCGATTTCACGAAATACATGGCCGACATCATCGAGATCGATCCAGCGCGGCGGATTGCACGAGTCCAGCCGGGAGTGATTCTGGATCACTTGCGTAACGCCGCGGAAAAACACCACCTGACGTTCGGGCCAGATCCCGCAACCCACGACCGATGCACGCTGGGCGGCATGATTGGCAACAACTCCTGCGGCGTGCACTCAGTAATGGCAGGTAAGACGGATGACAACATCGAGGAATTGGAAATCCTCACCTACGATGGCCTGCGCATGAAGGTGGGGCAAACCAACGACGCCGAACTCGAGAAGATCATCGGTGAGGGCGGCCGTCGTGGCGAGATTTATGCGGGGCTAAAAAGGCTCCGGGAGAAATGCTCCAATCTCATCCAACAGCGCTATCCCAATATTCCGCGCCGGGTTTCGGGCTACAACCTGAATTATCTGCTGCCTGAAAAGGGCTTCCACGTGGCACGCGCGTTGGTTGGATCGGAGGGCACGTGCGTCACCGTACTCGAAGCTTCGTGCCGGCTGGTGGAGAGCCCGCCCGAACGCGTGCTGCTGGTCATCGCGTATTCCGATATCTTCCAGTGCGCCGATCGCGTGCCAGAGATAATGGCTCACAACCCGATCGGCCTCGAAGGCGTCGACGATCTGCTGGTCGAATTTACCCGGCGCAAGAGTTTGAACCTGGAAGGACTCGCTCTTCTACCTCCGGGTGGTGGTTGGCTGTTCGCCGAGTTCGGTGCGACGACTGCCGCGGGGGCCGAGTCCCAAGCCCGCGAACTCACGCGGTCTCTTAGCCACAGTCCAGATCCGCCTCAGATGCGCCTGTTCACCGACAAGCAGCAGGCAAAGCGAGTCTGGGAAGTGCGTGAGTCGGCCCTGGGAGCCACCTCCCACGTGCCCGGTGAGGCGCCGGGCTGGGAAGGTTGGGAAGATTCTGCCGTCACCCCGGACAAGCTCGGCAGCTATCTACGCGATCTGCACAAGATGATGAAGGACTACGGCTACCGTAGCGCCCTCTATGGGCACTTCGGACACGCGTGTGTACACATGCGAATGAACTTCGATCTGCAGTCCAAGGAAGGCATCGCCAAGTACCGCAAGTTCGCGGAAGAGGCTGCCGATTTGGTCATCAGCTATGGCGGATCGCTTTCCGGAGAACACGGTGACGGTCAATCGCGGGCGGAGTTGTTACCGAAAATGTTTGGCCCGGAACTGGTGCAAGCTTTCCGGGAATTCAAAGCGTTATGGGATCCGGATTGGAAGATGAATCCGGGCAAGGTAGTTGAGCCCTATAAGTTGGATGAGAATCTGCGGTTAGGTGCTGACTACAAGCCTTGGGAGCCGCCGACGCACTTTCAGTTTCCCGAAGATCAGGGCAGTCTGGCGCACGCCGCATTGCGCTGCGTCGGAGTGGGGAAATGCCGCCACGATGAAGGCGGAGTGATGTGCCCCAGTTTCCGCGTGACTCGCGAGGAGGAACACTCGACCCGAGGCCGGGCCCACCTGCTCTGGGAGATGACCAAAGGGGATGTAATTCAGGACGGATGGCGCGACCAGCACGTAAAGGAATCGCTCGATCTCTGTCTCGCCTGCAAGGGGTGCAAGAGCGACTGCCCCGTCGGCGTCGATGTGGCCACCTACAAAGCGGAGTTCCTGTCGCATTACTACGAAGGACGACGCCGCCCGCGCAGCGCATTCGCCTTCGGGAATATCGACATCTGGGCTGGGCTCGCTTCGAAGGCGCCAGGTCTGATCAATCTGACCACGCAACTGCCTTTCCTGCGGGATATTGCCAAGCTGGCTGCAGGTATTCCGCGGCAGCGCAGCATTCCGGCCTTCGCGCCACAAACGTTCCGTCATTGGTTCAGCCGGCGACAGGCCCGCAATCTGGAGGGAACGCCCGTCCTCCTGTGGCCAGACACATTCAACAACTACTTTCTCCCTGATACCGCCAAGGCTGCAGTGGAGGTACTGGAATCTGCTGGCTACCGCGTCCTGCTGCCTAAAGCCAACCTGTGCTGCGGGCGCCCCCTCTACGACTGGGGCATGTTAGATCGCGCCAAGAATCTGCTCCTCAAGATTCTTGACACCTTGAAGCCGGAAATCGATAAGGGGATTCCTATGGTTGTCTTGGAGCCGAGCTGTGCCGCGGTGTTTCGCGACGAACTCCTGAATCTGTTTCCCCGAGACGAACGAGCCCGCCGTCTTTCGCAGCAGACATTCCTATTGAGCGAGTTTCTGGAGAAAGAGGCAAAACATTTCCAATTGCCACAATTGGCGCGTAGCGCCCTGGTCCACGGGCATTGTCACCACAAGTCGGTGATGAGAATGGCCGACGAAGAAGCCGTCCTTCGGAAGATGGGAATCGATTTTCAAACTCCAGCGCCGGGTTGCTGCGGCATGGCCGGATCGTTCGGCTTTGAACGAGACAAATACGAAATCTCGGTTGCCATCGGCGAACTGGAACTCTTGCCGGCAGTTCGGAAAGCTTCGCCTGACTGTCTGATTATCGCGGATGGCTTCAGTTGCCGCGAACAGATCGCGCAGTGTACCAATCGGCACGCACAGCACCTGGCGGAGATCATTCAGATGGCGGCAAGGGATGGGTCAGACCGAGTTCGCGCGATGCACACGTAGGCCCGGACGCCCCCATCCGGGCGAATTCGGCGTGGTTCTAAGTTATTGATACCACAGCCCTCTCACTCGCGTGCCTCGCCAGACTGCCCTGATTCTGGGAGAATATCGAGATACCGCTGGAGGCTCGGTTAACCTCCACAGTCTATTTGCAGCACAGGCTCCAACTATGATCCGGGATAGTGAATCCTCACTCACAATCGCCGACACCTCGGGGCAGACCAAAATAGCTCCGACGGTTGGCGCGTCCCTCCACGGCTCGGTTCTGGTGCTGATTCAATTCGATGTGTGCGAGGAAATCCGTCTTGACCAGCTCCGCGAGATTTTCGGAGCGCGCACGTTGGCACAGCCTAGCCTGAAACATCCGGCCCCGGGGTATATCCGGTATCAGCGGCCTCCCGTGGTCGAGCCGATTGATGCGCTCGTCCTGGAAAGCGGCGAGCGCCTGGAAGGTCAGATCAAGTTTTACGATTACGGCGTGGTGAGCGTGGTACTCGAGCTGCCATTCTCGGGCGACTGGGACACCTTGGTTCGTCTAGGCAGCCGTTGGGTGTGGGATGTAGATTTCGCCGGCCACGCTTCGCGCATCGCCCACCAGAAACTCGAGCGGGCGGCTCCCGCGTTGGTAAAGCCTTATACGGATTGGCTGAGCGAAGACTACTTCATTTTTCATGTGCGCGAAATCAGCGGTTCCCCATCGGTCGCAGAACTGATTGCCGCTCAGGGCGCGCGAATCGCCCAGATCGTTCGTGGAGAAACCGCTCAGCTTTCCGATGGAGAACGCAATGAAATTCTGCAGTCAGGCATTTCTTACTACCCCAACGACCTCGCGGTCATCGGCTGGAACGCCGCATTTTTGTATGACAGTGAGGCGGGCGCGGAGACCGCCATTCAGCTGCTGGAGTATGCCAACTCGCAGTTGCTCGAGTTCCGCCATTACGATGAGTTCCTCACGCGCCAACTGGAGAGCGTTTACGCCTCCTTTGACGAGGGCACTGGAATGCTGGCGCGCTGGCGTCTGGCCCGCGCCGCTACCAAACTGCATACGGTCTTGCTCGACGTAAACGAACTCACCGAGCACGCCGACAACGCGATCAAGTTTCTCAGCGACATGTTTTCCGCGCGTCTCTACAAACTGGCCGCCTCCAAGGTTGGGGTTCCCGATTACAAGGATCTGGTCACACAGAAGGTGCAAACCGCCGAGGAACTTTATCGTTTCATGGTCGATCAGTTCAATCAGAGCCGTGCCTTCGTGCTGGAACTCATGGTCGTGATCATTCTGATTATTGAACTGGTCTACTTCTTTCGCGGAAAACCTATTTAGGAGAGCGAATGCGCGGTCTCGAAGGGAAACGTGTGCTCATTACCGGCGGCGCCAGCGGGATCGGCGCAGCTACGGCAGCGCGGTTCCTGGAGGAAGGTTCGGCGGTGTGCGTGCTCGACCGCGATTCCAAAGGACGCGAGCAAATCCAAAAGAAGTTGCCGGATTTGGCCGGAACCGTCGATGCGGATGTTTCCAATCTCAAGCAAGTGCAGACCGCGTTTGACGATGCGGTTCGCATCATGGGCGGCGTCGATGTGTTGATCAATAACGCTGGCATCAGCATACGCCACGATTTTCTTAAAATCACTCCGGAAGAATGGGACAAGGTCATCGCGGTAAACCTGACCGGCGTGTTCTACATGGCCCAGACGGCTGCGCGGCACATGTGGGAACGCGACGGCGGCATCATTTTGCAAACCGCTTCGACCAACGGCATCATGGGGTATCCGTACTATGCGGATTACAATGCGAGCAAAGCTGGCGTGATCGAACTGACGCGTTCAATGGCGCTGGAACTCGCGCCCAAGGTAAGAGTTTGCGCGGTTGCACCGGGATATGTGCTCACGCCCATGCAGCGCGCCGAATACACCGATGCGATGCTGGAGGACGTGAATCGCAAGATCCCAATGCGGCGGCACGCGAGGCCGGAAGAGATCGCAGCTCTGTTTGCATTTCTGGCATCGGATGACGCTGCGTACATGACCGGCCACGTGTACACGATTGATGGCGCTGAAACCGCGGGCGGGCTGGCAAGCCGGTAGCTTCGTCTTCAAATGATCTCCTCAAGTAAAGACGCAGCCAATTCCCTGACGGGCAAGGTTGCTCTCATCACCGGCGGTGCTTCAGGCATAGGCCGCGCAACCGCTTTGCTTTTCGCCCGCGAAGGCGCGGCGGTTTCCATAATCGACTTGAACGACCCTATGGGGCAAGCCGTTGGTCGCGAGATTATCCACGATGGAGGCCGCGCTATTTTTGAGCACGCTGATGTGACCCGGGCCGCCGACTGCCAGCGCGTCGTGGAACGAACTCTGCGCGAACTTGGCGGCATTCATATTCTGTTCAATAACGCCGGAATCATTCGCCGCGCTTCAGTAGTCGAAATCAGCGAGGAAGATTGGGATCGGGTGATGGCGGTGAATGTAAAGTCGATTTTCCTGATGTCGCGGCAGGTGATCCCGATCATGGCAAAGGCAGGCGGCGGGTCCATCATCAATACAGCCTCCGGCTGGGGCTTGGCTGGAGGACCCCGTGCCGCGGTCTATTGTGCCTCGAAAGGCGCAGTGGTGCTCCTGACCAAGGCCATGGCGGTGGATCACGGGCCACAAAAGATTCGCGTCAACTGTATTTGTCCCGGCGATACGGACACCGGTATGCTGCGCAATGAAGCCCAGCAACTGGGTGAGCGGGAAGACCTTTTCCTCGCAGAGTCGGCGCGCCGCCCGTTGGGCCGAATCGGCAAGCCGGAAGAAATTGCGCAGGCTGCGTTGTATTTGGCCAGTGATGCGGCTTCATTCGTTACCGGGACGGCATTAGTCGTAGACGGCGGCGGTTTAGCCGGATCGTAGAGAAATCCATGCGCCTGCAAAACAGAGTCTCACTCATTACCGGCGGAACCTCCGGCATCGGCGAGGCGACCGCGATCCTTTTTGCGAGAGAAGGCGCCAGCGTTGCCATCACCGGCCGCAACGAAAAGCGAGGGCACGCCGTCGCCGAGCGCATCCTGCAGAATGGCGGAAAGGCCGTCTTCATCCGCACCGACGTTCGCAAGGCCGGCGAGTGTCGTCGCGCCGTAGACGAAACGCTCAGTGCCTTCGGTAAACTCGATATTCTGTTCAACAATGCGGGCGTTTTCTATCCGCATACCGCACTCGATTGCAGCGAGGAAGAGTGGGACCTGCAGCTTGATGTCAACTTAAAAGGCACGTTCCTGATGTCGAAGCTCGCCCTGCCTCCCATGATTCAGCAAGGCAGCGGCGTGATCGTCAACAACAGTTCCGAATGGGGTATTGTGGGCGGCGATAAAGCGGTTGCGTATTGCGCTTCGAAAGGCGTCGTCGTTCTGTTAACCAAGGCAATGGCGATTGACCAAAGAGTGAGCGGCGGCGAGCACGACTGATGGTTCCTTGTCCGACAGCGCGGCCTTCAGTTTCGGAACGGCGGACGTTGCGTGCAACTCCCCAAGCGCTATGGCTGCCGCCACCCGCACTTGGGATTTGGTGTCGGCCAGGGCGCGGCTCGCCAGCGACACGGTCGCGGCCTCACCGCTCAGCAAGGAAAGTACCCGCACAGCGGTGGCGCGCTTCGTGGTGCTGGCCTCCTTGAGACCGCTTTGCAGCAGATCCCAAGCCCGGTCTCTCACGGTGGGCACGGAAGCGGTCTCAGCCTGGGAGCCGGCTACCGGCTTGTTGGCTGGAACGGACTTGGAACTAGCCGGCCGGTTGTCCGATGTCGATACGACCGGGGCGGAAGGAGTCTGCGCCGTGACCAGCAGCGAGAAGCAGGTCGCAAGCAGTAATGCGTAAGTGATTTTCGGCATTGTGGAGCGTCCCTTAGGCGGGCCGCAGAAAGCTAGAACCGAATGTTCACCGCCTAGTGTTTCCGCTTCGGCCTGGTTTTCGTCGGCGTGCGACTCTTCTTGAAGACTCGGGCGAAGATCTTGTCGATGTTGCGCAGCTGCCGTTTCAGATCGAAGGCATGCTCGATCTGTTGGCGCGGAACCCGGCGCGTGATCTCTTTGTCTCTCAGTACCAGTTCGCGGAAATTCAGGCCTTCTTTCCAGGCGCGCATGGCGTGACTTTGTACCATTTGATACGCATCTTCCCGCGAGACTCCGCGCTCCACCAGATCGAGCAGCAGTTGCCCGCTGAAAACCAGACCGCCCGTGCTCTCGAGGTTGCGCTTCATGCGCTCCGGATAGACGAACATCGTATCGATGAGGTTGGCCGTCTTTTGCAACATGTAGTCCACCAGCGTGGTGGAGTCGGGAATGATGACGCGCTCGGCGGAGGAGTGGGAAATGTCGCGCTCGTGCCAGAGTGCGACGTTCTCGAACCCAGCCTGCGCGTTGGAGCGCACTACCCGTGCCAGGCCGCTGATCTGCTCGCAAGTGACGGGGTTGCGCTTGTGCGGCATGGCGGACGAGCCCTTCTGTTTCTCGCTGAAAAACTCCTCGGCTTCGCGGACTTCGGTGCGCTGCAGATGGCGGATTTCCGTGGCGATCTTGTCCAGGGTGCAGGCGATCACCGCCAGTGTGGCCAGGTAATAAGCGTGGCGATCGCGCTGGATTACCTGGGAGGAAACTGCGGCCGCCTTCAATCCCAGGCGGGCGCAAATCTTTTCTTCGAGTTCGGGGCTGAGGTGGGCCAGGGTTCCTACGGCGCCGGAAAACTTGCCCACGCGCATGTCCTCGGAGGCTCGCTGAAAGCGCTCGATGTTCCGCCCCACCTCGGAATACCAGTTGGCCAGCTTGAAGCCGAACGTAATCGGCTCGGCGTGAACGCCATGAGTGCGGCCGACCATGGGCGTGTCCTTGAACTCCCAGGCCCGGCGCTTAAGGATTTCGGAAAGCCGCTCGAGATCGGCGGCGATGATGGAGGACGCCTGGCCGATCAGCAAGGCTTGTGCCGTGTCGACCACGTCGTTGGAAGTCAGGCCATAGTGAAACCAGCGGGCCTCGGGACCGACGATCTCCGCCACCGCAGTGGTGAAGGCGATCACGTCGTGACGCACTTCCGCTTCGATTTCGTGAATGCGCTGCAGGTTGAAGTCGGCGCGCTTGCGGATGGCTTTGGCTGCATCTTTCGGAACCATGCCTGCCTCAGCCACGGTCTCGGTGGCGGCGACTTCCACGGTCAGCCAGGTGCGAAAGCGGTTTTCGTCGCTCCAGATGCGGCCCATGTCGGGGCGCGTATAGCGTGGGATCACGGCTGTGTCACCTCTTCGATGTCTATTTCCATCGTTCGTTCCCAGCAAAATTGAAGGACTAGGGATTCTAAACGGTGAGCAACCCTGGTGGCCAGTCCCGCACTGGAAAAGAGACCGGGCCGCCGCTGCAGAGTTGTTCGGGTTCGCGATTTGTTTCTGTTTCATATATGTCGTGATACGATACAGCGTGACCGAGTATTTGTCTTGATACGATATAATCCGCCCCCATGGAAAGGTCACTGGCGTTGGCCGATTACGAATCGCTGGCGGAATTGCGCTATCAAATCCGCCGTTTTCTTCACTTCAGCGAGCAAGCTTCCCGGGACTCCGGGCTGGAACCCCGGCAGCACCAGTTAATGCTGACATTAAAAGGCCTGCCCCCCGGAACGCGTCCGAGGATTGGAGAACTGGCGGAGCGGCTGCAGATTCAGCATCACAGCACGGTCGAACTGGCAAACCGGCTCGCCGCGGGCGGCTACGTCCAGCGGCATCGCGGAGGCGGGGACCGGCGCGAGGTGCTGCTCTCGCTGACTCCAAAAGGCGAAAAGATATTGCGCGAACTCTCGCTGCATCACAAGGCTGAGCTGCGCAAGCGGGGGCCGGCTCTGGTGGCCGCTCTCAAACGCGCCATGCAAGTCGGCAAACGCTCCAATAAGTCCGCAGCCAAGGCTTCGTCCACCGCAGGAGAGAAAACTAAAGATGTCAGAAAGCAGCGGCGGTGACAGAGGTTCGCGCCCGGCCACCATCGGAGCCACCGGGACACAGGTTGGAGACGTAACCCTCGCCAACCCGGCGCAGTTCCGCATGATGCTGGTCTCATTTCTTGCGGCGGGCGTTGGTCTGCTCGCGGGTCTGATCGCGTTCGGGTTGTACAAGTTGATCGGCCTGTTCACCAATATTTTCTTTTATCACCGCTTCGTCGCCGACTTCATCAGCGCACGGAACAACCAGCTCGGGCTGTGGGTAATCCCGATCCCGGTGATTGGCGGAATTATCGTCGGCTTCATGGCGAAATATGGGACGCCGAAGATTAAAGGACACGGCATCCCCGAGGCCATGGAAGCGGTGATGGTGAACCGCAGCCGCATCGAGCCGCGGGTTGCGATCCTGAAACCCATTTCCGCGGCCATTGCGATTGGTACCGGCGGCCCTTTTGGCGCCGAAGGGCCGATTATTCAAACCGGAGGCGCGGTCGGTTCACTGGTCGGGCAGGCCTTTCACACCACGGCTTCGGAACGCAAGGTACTGCTGGCATGCGGCGCGGCGGCTGGCATGTCGGCGACTTTCAACACTCCCATCGCGGGCGTGATCCTGGCCATTGAGCTGCTCCTGTTTGAGTTTAAGGCGCGGTCGTTTATCCCTCTGGTCGTTGCCAGCACTCTCGCCACCGCAGTCCACATGCAACTGCTGGGCACTGGGCCCATGTTCAAGGTCACGGCCATGGACTTCGGCATTCCGCATGCCCTGCCGTTTTATCTGCTGTTGGGATTGATCTGCGGATTGGCCGCGGTAGGGTTTGGCAAGTTGCTCTACTGGACCGAAGATCAGTTCGAGAAGCTGCCGGTGGACGAACTCTGGTGGCCGGCGATTGGGGCGCTGGGTTTGGGGATCATTGGCTACTTCGTGCCCCGAATTCTGGGCGTGGGCTACGACACGATCGGCGACATCCTGAATGCGAATCTGGCGTGGAAGCTGCTGCTGGTGATCATGGTTGCGAAAGCTGTGGCGCTGGTCATCTCATTGGGATCGGGGACATCGGGCGGACTGCTGGCGCCCATGTTCATGTCGAGCGCGGCCATGGGCGGAGTGTTCGCCATGGGCGTGGATCGAATCTTTCCCGCGGCGAATCTGTCAGCGGGAGCCTTCGCATTGGTCGCGATGGGAGCGGTTTTCGGCGCGGCGTCACGGGCGACGTTCTCGTTCATCATTTTCGCCTTCGAGATCACCCGCGATTACAACTCGGTGTTGCCGCTGATGCTGGTCAGCGTGATTGCCGACGGCATTGCCATGTGGCTTATGCCAAGGGCTTCGATCATGACCGAAAAGCTGGCGCGGCGCGGGCTGCACATCCATCAAGAGTACGAAGCTGATGTTCTGCAACAGGTCAGGGTCTCCGAGACCATGGATCCGGATGTACCTAAGCTTCCTGCTGACATGAAAGTCAGCGAATTGGCGGACCTCGTCGCGCGGCGCGATCCCGAGGTGTGCAGGCATCAGGGAATGTTCATCCTCGATGCCGACGGCAAGCTGTCTGGCGTGATCACGCGAGGAGATGTGATGCGCGCTCTCGACGCGGACCCGAGCGGGGGGTTGACCGTGCTCGACGCCGGCACACGCGATGTCGTGGTTACCTATCCCGACGAGATGTTGCACGACGCTTCCGCGAAGATGCTGCGCAGTAACATCGGCCGTCTGCCGGTCGTTGACCGAAAAGATCCTCGGAGCGTGGTGGGCTACCTGGGCAGGCCCGGGATCATGGCCGCACGCTTGCGCCGTCTGCACGAAGAGCACGTGAGAGAGCCAGGCTGGATCAAAGGTTTCTAGTTGAACGCAGAGGTTCCGGCTGCCGCAGCGTTTATCGTCTTTGCTGCCGCGGTCTTTGCAGCCACGATCAGCGGCTTGAGCGCGCGCACGGAAACGCCCAGCGTGCCTCCGGAGAAGCCGTCAATATAGGCTGCGTTGACGCCGATCACTTCGCCTTGCGAGTTGAACACTGGACCACCGCTGCCGCCATGGGCGGTGGGCGCATCGTAGATGAGTTTATCGCCGACCACATCTCCCAAATGTCCGCAGGTCGAGGACGGCCGAATCAACGAGAGCGCGGCCAGTTCGTTGGCGGCGCCCTGATCATCGCGGCGGAAGGCCAGCCGGTCGTACACGGCGGGCGGCGATTTCGCCACCATGCCCAGCACGCCCATGGGATATCCAACCACCGCAACAAGCTCTCCGGGATTCGGCATCTCGCTGGCCAGGGGCAAAGGCCGAAGCTGATGCACCGCCTGCGAGTCCTCAATGCGGAGCACCGCCAAGTCCCCTTGCGCGGACAGCACCGCCGGCGTAATGTTCACCGGCGTGGGCAGCCCGGGAAAGAACGCCAACAGCTTTTCCAGCCGCGGCTTCGCACCTTTGCGGATCAACACGCTTGATTCAGGATCTTCATACCAGGGTTCGGCGACATGACGATTGGTCGCCAGCAGTCCGTCGGCGACGACGAAGCCGGTCCCTGAAATACGCGCGCGGAACTCGGGCTGATGGCCCGCGAACCCGACCTGATAGATACCGAAAACGTAACAAATGGAATTACGGTAGCGGTGCAGGACCACGGCAGGCATGGTCTGCTCCTGTTCCAACTGCTGTACTTCGTGCGAGAGCTGCTGCACTTGCTTCTGGAGATCGTTTCTTTGTGCATCCTTCTGCACATCAGTGGGCTGTGCGGCGGGGTAAAAGCGAACCATCAGACCCACGCCTACGAGCAAGCACACTCCAAGCACACCTTCGAGCATTCGCTGCCAGACGGTGCAGACCGGCTCTTCCCGAATTTGTGAATCGCTTTCGGCCATGAGGACTTTGCAGGCTGCGCTGGCGGCGATTGGAGGAGAGGAATCTTGCGCCCCGGTGCCTGACCTCTGAGGCTCTATTCTGCGCCTTGCCTCGCACAGTTCCTACGGCACGGAGGACGATGTACAGGTGGAGCAGATCGGCGAATCTTCAGTGTTAGTTCTTTGCCGCCGTATCCCTCAACAGATAAACAAGATAGCCGGATTCAGGCTTCCGCGTGGCGCAACTTGTCAATCCAGCCGGGTTCTGAAGCGCGCCGCTCCACTGACATCACTACCGATGATTCGCTTAGCAATCTGGCTGCCAAACTTCCTGAACTTACCTGGGCACTAACGATTCACACTGCACCACTACCAGGCGAGCCATCAGCGGGCGCTCTGGACGACCTTGGGTGGAACCCGCGGAGTTCGACAAGCATGACTAGAGGGATCCTCTGATCAAAATGCCAGTGCAGGCGCGGGTCGTCCACGCCCGCGCGTCCCGCCAGTTGAAATTCACACTTTCTCAGAGTTTCCGTTAGGGCTCTTTGACGCCCAAACGCTGAGCCATTTCCTCGTACAGGAAGCCTTCGCCGGCCCGGTACGGCTGCACCCATTCGCCGTCAATCACGAATTGCGGAATGGCACGCTTGCCGGTGCGCTTGACCACTTCATCGGCGGCTCCGGGCGTGTGTTCGATATCGATTTCCTGGAAAGCGAGGTTGTGCCGCTGCAGGAAGCGCTTGGCTTCGCGGCAATCGGGGCACCAAAAGGCGGAATAGACGACAATCTCCATGATCCGATGTAGATGCAGACAACGGCCCAAAGGACGCGGCCGTGCTCAGGCCCTTCACGTCCGCCTCCCGCCCCGCTGCGCCCGCAACAGGTGCCATGCTTCGCGATACTGCTCAAACCGCGCCCGCTTGCTTTCCTTGGGAAAAATCCGCAGATAGTACCGCCCCTTCAAAGCCGCCACTGGAACGACATACCAGCGATCCAGGGGGGCCACATACGCCACCAGGAAATCGATTTCTTTGCTTGTGTACTCAATTGGACGTTTCCTCCAGAAGTGCCGTGAGTTCACCACATAACTCTGGCAGTCTTTCGTGATCGTTGCTTTTACCTGAATCCGCCACCTCTGCTCGCCGTTATCCAGAATGAAGTCATAGCGCTGGCTTTCTCCCCACGGTTTCGACACTCCGAATCCCAAGCTTGCCGCCTTGGTCAGAAATGCCGCCTCAAAAAACTCTCCTACCTGCTTCGACGTCCGGGCCCCCGAAACCACGAACCGTATCTTCGTGGATCTCGGCCGCGTGAATCTCCCACCTCCGCCCACCGGCTCCATTCCCATGATTTCTGTTCCCTATTCCCTTTCTCGCCGCCTTCTCTAGACGCACCTCCGCGCTCTTGCCGCGCAGGCCATTGCCTGCCCGCGAGTGCGCTTGTCTTTTTGAGGGTTGACGGCTTCGGTGAGCTAAGTCTTAACGCATCAAATAAAATCGTAAAAATCGATCAAATAGGAAAGGCACGGCTATATGCCGTGCCTTTATTTTCACCTACAGATATAGCGTAGCACAATCGACAGGGTAAATGTGCCATGGTTTTGAACTTTATTTTCGCAATGGAATCAATGGGTTACGAAGAATTCGGCCCTGCAGGGGGCTTGACAAGAAATTCACGATCCGTCCTGCTTGGCCCCATTCACTCCCGATTTGGGAAACCGGACGGACACGTCCCTTCGCGCTGTTCCAATTTCCGGACAATCCAAACGTAATCTCACGTCTCTTGGCCGTGCAGTGTGAAAATGATTCCTGACCTATGGATCAACAGCATCAATCCCAACAACCCGACCCCACCACCCATACCCGGCGTTATCCAAGATATGAACTCGAAACCGAACTGAGGGCCGCGATTCTCGGAGAGGACCACCGTGAGATGCGCGGCCGCTCTCTGAATATCAACGAGGGCGGAATCGGAGGAGTATTTGTCGCGGGATGGGAGGTCGGCACTTCCGTCAACCTGCAGTTCTCGGTCCCAGTGGCCACCACCCCAATTCACGTCAGGGGCGTGGTGCGCAATTGCACCGGCTACCGCTATGGATTCGAGTTCGCAGACTTAACCGCCGAAGAGCGCGAAACCATCAGCCGAACCTGCAGAACCCTCGACCTCCTGCAATAACCTGGGCCTAAGTAAATACCCGAACCAGTGTCGGGTGCCTTATCCTTGCGTTTGCGGCAGGGGTGGGAGGCGAGGGTCTCGACAACGCCAGCCCTCAAGAGTGGGCGTGAGAACTAGAGTTTCTGTGACCGGTGGAACAAAGCGCCACACTCTTAAGCCGCGAAGCGGCGTAAGAATGCAGCCCACGGCGCAAGCCGTGGGGAAAGTGGGGGAAACAGACAAGCCCCGGACGAGCGAAAGAGCAGTTCTCGCGCACACACTCAAGGCTCAAATAAAAGTCACTGAATCCTGGCTACTCCGGGCGCGGGATTCGGAAACTTGGTCATGACAGCCGGATCGTGTCCGGGAATAATGAGTCCGGGGCTGGCAGCGAGTTGTTTCATGCGATCCTGTGCGCGCAGGTTTGACACGGCATCGAGCGTGGCTGCGATGGGCACGTGCTTCTCCAGATTTTCGTAGAGATACATATTGTCGCTGGCCAGTACGACCGTTCCCGCGCCGGTATTCACGCCGACGAATTGCGAGGCGTAGGTGTGCCGGCCGCCGGTGTAGCAGGTGATGCCCGGGATGATTTCCTGGGCGTCGCCATTGACCAGACCCACCCGGCTCTGCGTGTTCAACTTCACCAGCGTGAGCACGTCGTCGGGATCGATGCCGCCGTGCGTGTCCTTCGATTGCCACGCCTCTCCGGCGTAGTACTGCAACTCATCCTTCTGAATCCAGATGCGGGCATTGGGGAACAGGTCCATGCCGTCGGAGTGGTCCCAGTGCATGTGGGTAATGATGATGTCTGTGATGTCTTCGGGTTTCAAGCCGAGAGGCTTTAGCGTTTCGGAAGGCTTGACGAAGTCGCTGACATGCCATTCGTGAAAGAAATGGTCATGATAAAAACCGCAGTCAACCAGGATGTTGCGCCCGTTGCCGCGGACCAACCAGATCATCATGGCGATATCGAGCTTGCGTGCCGGGTCGGCGCCGGCAACTAGCTCGGAGACGGGAAAGCCCGGCAGCGTGGCGTAACGAATCGCGTACACCTCGTATCGAGGTTTCGATTGGGCGGTAGGGGAGTGATCGAAAACGATGCGATAACCAGAGACAGAAAAATGCGATTGAGGCTCATGAAGAATCCCTCGGCGTTGTCGCGAACAATTCTCGCACAAGCCAACTCCGTGCGGGCTTTGACGATGCACACATAGCCCCGGACGCCGGGGTGCAGATGCCCCCGTCCGGGCGGCCGAGCAAAGCTCGGCTAAGGCCGCTGAAAAACTCGCCTGCTGACCTTGGCTCTATACGCGTTCCAGTTCATGCAGAGTGCGCTCGTTGACCACGTTGCCGGTATTGAGCGTGGAAGCTGGTTCAAAGAGCAGGATCCAAACCTCCTCATCGGCCACAGGCCGGTGCTCGACTCCACGCGGCACCACGATGAACTCGCCTTCCTCCAGCCACACCTGCCGGTCGCGGAATTCGATCCGAAAGCGGCCTTTGACCACCAGGAACATCTCATCTTCATTCTCGTGATGGTGCCAGACGAACTCGCCCTTGGGTTTTACGAGCTTCACCAGTTGACCATTGAGCTCAGCGGCGATGCAGGGTTTCCAGTATTCCGTAATGTGTGCAAACTTCTGGGCGATGTTTACTTTTTCCATAGTGCTCCCTCGGAAGAGTTTTGCTGCTCCCGCCGCTGATTAGCTTGTGTGTCTAGGATTACGGTGGGGGGGCTGAGGTCGCAAAAAAAAGCCGCCAGCTTTTGGCCGGCGACTGTAGAGACGTAGCTAGCTACGTCTCTACCTGGTCTATGAATTCTCGTACAGCAGCACGCCTTCGGTTTCCTTCGAATCCACCGGACGGTAGAACAGCTTGTTGTCGCCGAGGAAGACCTCGATGAACGCCGGCCGGGTGGCAATCGTGCCCTGGATCAAGGCCTCCGAGAGCGGATCTTCGATATATTTCTGCAGCGCCCGGCGCAGCGGTCGTGCGCCATAGCTGCGATCCACGAGCGTCTGATTGAGGATCCACTTCTTGGCCTCGTCGGTCACAGTGACCGTGATCGCCTTCTGCGACAGGTTCTGATTAAGCAGGCTGACCATGAGCTCCAGAATCTGGATCAGATCGGTTTCGCTCAAGGCGCTGAACAGGATGATCTCGTCCAGGCGGTTGAGGAACTCAGGGTTAAACGTGCGCTTGACTTCGTTCTTGACCAGATCCTCGACCTTCTCCGAGATCATGTCTTCCTTGCTCGACTGGAAGCCCAGACCCTCCCGGCGCTGCAAATGCCGCGCCCCGATGTTCGAGGTCATGATGATAATCGTGTTCTTGAAGTCCACCGTGTTGCCCAACCCGTCGGTGAGTTGTCCGTCCTCAAAAACCTGCAACAGAATGTTGAAAACATCGGGATGCGCCTTCTCGATTTCGTCCAACAAAACAACCGAATAAGGCGCCCGCTTCACCCGCTCCGTAAGCTGACCACCCTCTTCGTAACCCACATATCCCGGAGGCGATCCAATCAACTTAGAGACGGAATGCTTCTCCATGAATTCAGACATGTCAAAACGTACTAGGGCTTTCTCGGTTCCGAACATGAATTGGGCGAGGGTGCGGGCTACTTCGGTTTTTCCTACGCCTGTGGGGCCGAGGAAGAGGAAGGAGCCGATGGGGCGATTGGGGTTCTTCAACCCGGCGCGGCTGCGGCGAATGGCGCGGGCCAGAGCGCTGATGGCTTTGTCCTGCGAGATGATTCGCTTGTGGAGCTCTTCCTCGATGCGGAGGAGTTTCTGGGTTTCTTCTTCCTTGATCGAGGTGACCGGGACTCCGGTCCAGCGCGAGACCACGTCTTCGATGTCTTCGCGGCCGACAACGCCGGTGGAAGACTCATCCAAATGATATTTTTCGCGAAGAGCGCGCAGGTTCTCGCGCTCTTTGCGTTCCTCGTCAGAATAGAAACGAGCCTTCTCGAACTCGTGGTTCGCGATGGCGTTTTCCATCCGGTGAACGATGAACTTGATGCGCTTCTGCACTTCGGTGAGTTCCTCGGGCAACGAAGTCTGGCGCAGCTTTACGCGGGCGCCGGCTTCGTCAACCAGGTCAATTGCCTTGTCGGGCAGGAAGCGGTCGGGAATGTAGCGGTTCGAGTGCGATACGGCGAAGTTGATGGCTTCGTCGGTGTAGGTAACGGCGTGAAACTTCTCGTACCGGTCTTTGATCCCGAACAAAATCTTGGTGGCGTCAGCCTCATTCGGCGGCGGAACTTTCACCGCCTGGAAGCGGCGCTCGAGTGAGCGGTCTTTTTCGATGGACTTCCGATACTCGCCGGGAGTGGTGGCGCCGATGCACTGGATTTCTCCGCGCGATAACGCCGGCTTGAGGATGTTGGCTGCATCGAGCGAACCCTCAGCCGAGCCTGCGCCCACCAGGGTGTGTAATTCATCAATGAAGATGATTGAGTTCTGAGACTCCATCAACTCCTTCATGATGGTCTTCAGGCGCTCTTCAAACTGGCCACGATATTTAGTGCCGGCTACGATCAATGAAAGATCAAGCGCCAGGATGCGTTTGTCCGCGAGAAACGATGGGACTTCCCCATCGGCGATGCGCTGCGCCAGGCCTTCGACGATGGCGGTCTTGCCCACACCGGGTTCGCCGATCAGTACGGGATTGTTCTTGGTGCGGCGGCAGAGAATCTGAACCACGCGTTCCAACTCGCCATCACGTCCGACGAGTGGGTCGAGTTGCGTATCCATTGCGGCCTGGGTTAGGTCGCGGGAGAACTCGCTCAGCAGCGAAGACTCACGTTGGCGCTGGGGTTGGGCTTTTTCCTGGCTGGTGCGAGCCAATTCCTCTCGAATAGTGGAGAGTCTGAGGCCACGCTCGTGCAGAATCTCGGCGGCAAAGCACTTTTCTTCGCGCAGCAAACCCAAAAGCAAATGCTCGGTGCCGATGTGCTTATGGGAGAGACGTTCCGCCTCTTCCGCGGCATAGGCAAGCACCCGTTTGCATTCGTTGCTCAGCGGCAGGTCCACGGAAGTGGAAACCTTCTCGCGGATCGTGGTGTGTCCCTCGATCTGTTTGCGAATGGATTCGACCGAGGCATGGGAACGCAGAAAACGATTGGTCAGGGCTTTATCTTCGCGCAGAAGTCCCAGCAGAAGATGTTCCGTCTCAATATAAGGAGACCCGAACTGGCTAGCTTCATAGCGCGCAAAAAAGATGACACGCCTCGCCTTCTCCGTATAACGTTCAAACATATGGCCCTTTCCCCCGAATTCTCGGGGAGACGACTGGGTCAAGCTGGCGGCCCTGCTCCTCGGAACTCGCTGACCCTAAGTACATGGTGCAATCAAAGTGCCAACAGCCCACTCCCTGTATATCGCGGGTTCGGCACGTCGCGATCAGTTACCAAAGACACCTTACTTGTCGTTTCTCGGCAAGCGGTTGCAACTTTCTTGCAGGCGGCTCGACCGTTTCTAATTACTTAGCAGCGTGGCAGCAACGAACTGTCATGCGCCCATGAGGGGCCTAAATCCTTTTCCCGCTTTACCCCAGGACTTACGTCCTGGGCTCTTATCGGTCGCCCCTCCCGGGGCTGATACTCGGTTGCCCCATCCTCCCTCCAGGGCTGTTGCTTGGTTGCCCCGTCCTCCTTCTCCTCTCCGAATCTTCGTCATAAAACTAGTCTGAGACATCTCCTCTATCATTCCGACACGTCGTCGGGGAAAAGTCAATTCCCGTGTGGTGCTATACGGGTAGCGTTTCCGGTGCCACCTCTTCCATTCTGCCTTGCTGTAACCGCAACACGCGCTGGCAGCGACGAGCAAACGCGAAGTTGTGAGTGGCGATGAGGGAAGTCAATTGATAGTCGCGATGCAACCTGGCAATCAGCTCGAAAACTGAATCCGCCGTGCGGCTATCGAGGTCTCCGGTCGGCTCATCCGCCAGCAAGAGCTTAGGCTGGGTGATGAGAGCCCGAGCCAAAGCAACCCGCTGTTGTTCACCCCCGGAAAGCTCTCCCGAACGATGATGCGAGCGCTGGTCCAATCCCACTTCACGCAGCCACCGCGAAGCTTCTCCTTGTGCGTCCTGCCAGGGGCGGCCCCGAAGCAGGAGCGGCATGGCCACATTTTCCAGCGCCGTAAACTCCGGCAGCAGGTAGTGGAATTGCCAAACAAAGCCGATCTCGCGGTTACGAAACTCGGCCGCAGCGTTCTCCGAAAGCGAACTCAATCGCAAGTGGGCGAAGTATACGTCACCTGCGGAAGCCCTATCAAGAGCGCCGACGATGTGCAACAAGGTACTCTTTCCCGCACCCGATTCGCCGACAATAGCGAGCATCTCGCCTTTGGCCACCTGAAACGACAAATTTTCAAAGAGCACTAAATCCGACTTGCCGGATCGGAAGACCTTCTTGAGGCCCTCGATCCTTAACATGAACTGGTCTATTAGATGCACCCACAATGCTCCTCGCATCAGGAATCCGGGTGCCGAACTCCATTCACTCACCCGGGGCAGGTTGCCATTCCCATTTAAACACGGGTCCGGCGGAAACGTTCCTGCTCACTTTTCGGGGAACATCTGCAACAAACTGTACTTCAGAAATCATAGAGATAGATGTGACCTCGGTCACCGATCTGCTAACCCACAGAGCGGGACCCAAAGTCACGTGCTCGGGACCGTGGCGCATAAGGGCAGAATGACATAAAGGGTCGCGGCAGATGTCACCGAAGGGTCAAAACTGGATCGCGAGATCCGCAGGTCATTATCTGGAGATAGTTGTACGCAGACCAGTATCCGAGGATCATTCGTAGCGCAGAGCCTCGGCGGGCAGGATTCGCGCGGCCGACCAGGACGGATAGACGGTTGCGATCAGAGAGATACCAATCGCCACTAGAGCCACGAGTACACCGTCTATTGCCCGCGGCGCGAAGGGCACGTAATCAATCGAGTAGACCTCGGGGGCAAGCGACAGCAGATGGTAGTGCCCGCCGGCCCAGGAAAGCGCGTAGCCGAGAACCAGGCCAATGGCGGTTCCGACCACTCCAATCAGCACACCCTGAGCGATGAAGATGCGGCGTACCTGCGATTTGCGCGTGCCCATGGAAATGAGCACGGCGATGTCGCGAGTCTTTTCCATCACCATCATTGTGAGCGAGATCAGAATGTTGAGCGCGGCCACGAAGACGATCAAGCCGATGGTGATAAAGGTGACCAGACGTTCTAACCGTAGAGCACGAAAGAGCGCCTTGTTCTGCTCCATCCAGTTCGTGGCCATGAAACCCTTGCCGGCAGCCTGCTCGAGTTGCCTGGAGATCTGATCGGCTTTGTAGATGTCGTCCACCTTGAACTCGATTACTGAAACCAGATCGCCGAGGCCGAAGAGCTGCTGCGCGTCGCTGAGGCGGGTGAACGCCCAGGAGCTATCGTAGTCGTAGAAACCGGAGTTGAAAATTCCGACGACGCGGAAGCGATCATACTTGGGCACCATGCCAAAGGGAGTGAGTTCGCCTTGCGGGCTAGTGACGAGCACGATTGAGCCGACTGCAGCGCCCAACTCGTCGGCCATATCTTTGCCGAGAATGATGGGGGGCATGGCGGCGATGCGCTTCTCCACGCCCTGAAGGTCAGTGGGCGATTGGTCCGGTTGCGTGGTCTGTGTGGCGCGGGCGCCCTCGCCCGCGTTTTGCGAAGTTTCTTCCAGCGCATCCGCCGACCCGTTCGTAACCGTTTTCAGCAGATCGCTGACTTTTCTTTCTTCGCTCGGGATCATTCCCTTTAACACAGCCCCGCGAGCCCGTGGTCCGCGAGAAATCAGAACCTGCTCGTAGATCGCCGGGGCCGTGGCAACGATGTGCGGCTCTTTCGACAATCGATCCATGAGCGGTCGCCAGGCTTTGATTCCGTCGCTCTGGATGCGCAGCAGGTTGATGTGGGAACTCGACCCGAGAAGACGGTCCTGGAGATCCTGACGAAATCCGTTGTTGATAGCGAGCGCGATGACGAGAGATGCCACACCGGCAGCGACCCCGGCGATGGAAATGCCAGTGATGACGCCGATGACAGCCTGGCGCCGTTTGGCGCGGAGGTAGCGGGAGGCGACAAAAAGTTCAAATCTCATTGGAGCCATCAGGCGTCTGCCCAAATGGAATTATAGATGGACAATGGAATACGGGCCTCTGGCCCGTCGGGCCGGGCGGGGACGCCCGGCCTCCATCAGGCTAGCTGGGCATTTCATGCGGGATGATGGGCCGGACTTCGATCGAACCCCAGCGTGCCGAAGGAATCCGTGCGGCCAGCGCCAGGGCGTCTTCGAGGTCTTTGGCTTCGACCAGGTAGTAGCCGCCGAGCTGTTCCTTGGTTTCCGCGAATGGGCCATCGGTGACCGCGCGCTTGCCGTCGCGCACCCGCACGGTCTTGGCCTTGGAAATACGGTCCAATTCATTGCCGCCTCGCATGTGGCCACTGCCCGCGATGCTCTTGGAAAATTCCATGTACTCCTGGTCGATTTTGTTCTGTTCCGCCGGGCTCATCTTGTTGAAGTGGTTTTCGTTTCCGTAAATTAGCAGCAGATATTGCATTTTGGTCAGGCCTCCTTGCCTTTACCGCTGGTTAGTCGAACGGGACGGTTCATTATCGACAAACCTCCGAACAAATATTTTCGGGGCGGCCGGTGAGCTGCGAACTTCCAGCCCTAAATCCTGGGTAGCACTGCCGGTACTTTCTCTCGATATGCTTGATATTGTTCTCCAAATCGCTGCTCCAACTCCTCATCTTCCAGCTGAATCATGACCGCACCTGTGACCACAGCGAACGCGGTTAGTGCATAGCAGACTGCCAGTCCTGTTCCCACACTCCACGCCAGCATTTCGCAAAGATGCGCGAGATAGACCGGATGGCGGACCCGGCTGCGAATTCCGGATGTTACCAACCGCTGTTCGCGATGGTTGGGCAGAACCTCGGGTAGGCCGGCGAGTTGGGCCCGGCTGAAATGCTTTCCGGATTGCGAGTAGATCCAAAGGCCGGTCGAGAATAAAAGGATGGCTGGAATCCACGTCCAGGGAGTGGTGTAGAAGGCGGTGTGCCGCCATCGTGACGTGAGCAATCCGAGAATGATCCACATCGTGATCCACACCGGCAGCAGAACGAGATATGGCGAGCGTTTACGCGAGCGCCAGTAGTCGGTGCGCGGATGGATCAGCAGCCAGAAGCTGGGGATGGTCGAGTAGACGACGCAGGCCAGCCAGCCGCATAGATTGAGCCATTGAGTCATTGGAGTGATCGGGATATTGTCTCATTCACGCGGGAAGGGTGGCCTGATTGAGTCGAGCTTTAGCTCGGCCCAGGGTGTTGACAGAGGCATGATCCAGGACTTCCAGAAAGGGCAGCGGCTGAACAGTTTGCTGAAAAACTCATTTTCGGACTCTCTGTTGCCAGTAACGAGTTTTCCAGATTCGGCCCCGGTTGCGGGTTTCCCACCTGTTGCCGAAGATCGTTCTGTTGCCGAACTTGGTATTTTTCAGCAA
>DATNNO010000158.1:0-59970 GCA_035601775.1 Terriglobales bacterium
TCGGAGACGATCTTCGCCCCTCCAATGTGCAAAGAGTTCGTCCGCCTCAGCCTTGCTAGGGAGGGTTAACGATCATTCGCGCGGCTATTCGTATCTCAACGCGACCATGTAAAACAATACGTGATCGATCAGCAACATTTCGGCTTGGTGGCTGTTAGTTTGCGGATCCAGCAAACAGCAGCAGATTCCCATCCGGATCTTTGACGACGAAAGTTTTGGCGCCCCAAGGCTGCCTTTTCAATGTCTGTTGAAAGGTAACGCCGGCGGACTGAAACTCAAGAAACAGTAGCTTGATCTCGTCCGCTGTGGCGACGGTCATAGATGCCGACAACAGTTCCTCACGATTACGGACCGTCGAATCGATTACGGGCTCCTCGACACACCTAAGATTGAGACGTGCCAAGTCGCGACCCACTTGTGCATAGTAGGGAGGGGTGCCGTAACTGAATACAAGTGAAAAGCCTAACTTCTTACTGAAAAATTCGCATGATCTCCTGATATCAGCGACCAGCAGTTGCGGCTCTGCACCGACAATCGTCGCTTTGGATGGCGACGATTTCGCCTTGCGTGACGTGGTGGAAAGTCCAGTTTTCAGGGCTTGCCAACTATCGAAGCCGTGCTGTCTTGCGACCATTTCTTGCGCATCGCTGAGCTTAAAACTCGCCGCAAGAATCTCCGAGTCGCGCATATTCAGGAAACGAGGAATCAGCCCGCGGATTTGCGCGGCGACGGGATAGTGGCGTTCGCGGTGCCAACGCAATATGAGCTTAGCTTGCTTTTTGAGGTTCTCTAGATCGGGCATATAGGCCTCCACGATGAGATCGTGTAGGTGGGCATTGCCCTTCGGCGACGCGCCGATGCACCCTACATGCGCCGATTGCAGTATCGGCCGGCGTGTCAGTAGTTGTCAATTGAGAACGACGCCGCGCTACACGTTGTTGGGCCGCACTTACGCATTTTGTCGTATCACGGGCTAACCGGAGTGCGCCGGGCTAAACCGGCATGTTGTAGGGGATGCAAGAGCCCTACAGGAAAGGAAGTAGCGAATCCATCCTGACCTCGAGTCTTGCCGGGGACATCGCGAGGTGTTTCTTGAAGCGTAGACAGAGGCATCGGTGGGCGGGGCTATTGAGCTGCGAAAAGCCCGTAGATCAGGATGCCGACTCCATTCCGAGTAGGAGGAAGGGCCCACAAAGGAACTCTGCCTAAGTGTTATGTGGGCACACACCCTACATCGGTTGGTGTGAGATTCCTCGTTAGCAGACTCGGACTCCACCACAAAAAAGCTGCGAGGAAAAAAATCAAGAAAATTTTGGAGAACAGTTACGGCTCAATTCGGGTCGCCACGGGTGACCACCGTTTGCCCCAGGCACCCCCTTTGGCGCGCCTGCGCACCTAGGCGTACCCCGGTGTTGGAGTTCCTCGACCTCTGCAGCGGCGGATGGCACGGTGTTATCCTAGTCAGGACGACCCCACAGTGAGGCTGTAACCTTTCATGTCCAGTCCAAACATTCCAGAATCCCGACCTATCAACGAACCTAACGAGTCGTTCAAAGACATTCTCTCCCAGTTCGAGCAGAGCAAGTCGCGCAAGCCCGAGGAAACCAGAAAAGGCCGCGAAGGCACGGTGATTGCCATCACCGCCGATTCGGTACTCGTCGACATCGGTTTCAAGACCGAAGGCATCCTGCCACTGGCAGCGTTCCAAAGTGCCGGCGAAACCGTGAAGGCCGGCGACAAGCTAGTGGTCTCGATTAAAGGTCGTGATCCAGAAGGCTACTACGAGCTCACTCTCGGCAAGATCGAGCGGCCAAAGGATTGGGCGTCACTGGAGAAGGCGTTTACCGAGAAGACGACGATCGTGGGCACGGTGACGGGCGTGGTCAAAGGTGGTCTGAGCGTGGACATGGGAGTGCGGGCATTCATGCCTGCTTCGCGCAGCGGAGCGCGCGACGCAGCCGAGATGGAGAAGTTGGTAGAACAGGAGATCCGCTGTCGGATTATCAAGCTCGACGAGGCAGAGGAAGACGTAGTCGTGGACCGCCGCGTCGTTGCCGAAGAGGAAGAACGCGGGGTGAAAGAGCGCCGCTTCTCGGAGGTCAAGGAAGGCACAACGGTGACCGGCACGGTTCGCAGCCTGACCGATTACGGTGCTTTCATCGATATTGGCGGTGTGGACGCGCTGCTGCATGTCAGTGACATCTCCAGAAGCCGCATCAGCAGGCCGGCGGACGTGCTCTCGGTGGGGCAAGAGGTCGAAGTCAAGGTTCTAAAGATTGATTCCGAGAAGCGGCGCATTTCTGTTGGCATCAAGCAGCTTGAGCCGGATCCATGGGGTTCGGTGGTGGCAAAATACAAGCCGAGCGAGCGTGCTCACGGCACCGTGACGCGCCTAATGGATTTTGGTGCGTTTGTGGAACTCGAGCCCGGGATTGAGGGTTTGATCCACATCTCGGAGATGTCGTGGGCAAAGAAGGTGAGGACGCCCAGCGACGTGGTTAAGCCGGGCGAGACCGTGGAAGTTGTGATTCTGGGCGTGAGCGCGGGCGAGCGCCGTATCTCTTTGGGCCTGAAGCAGGCGCTCGGCGACCCATGGGCCGACGCGGTACAGAAGTTTGCGGTGGGCTCGGTGATCGAAGGACCGGTTACCAGCCTCACCAAGTTCGGCGCCTTCGTGCAGCTTTCCGAAGGCGTCGAGGGCATGATTCACATCAGTGACATGAGCGCCGAGAAGCGCATCAATCACCCGCAGGACATGCTGAAGGCTGGGCAATCGGTGAAGGCGCAGGTGCTCGAAGTCGATACCGAAAAGCGGCGACTGAAGCTGGGGATTAAGCAACTGGTGCCGACCAGCATAGAGGAGTACATCGCAGAGCGCCACGAAGGCAATGTGGTCTCGGGCCGCGTGATGGAGATTTCGGGCGAACAAGCACGCGTGGAACTGGGGGAGGGCATCCAGGGCACATGCCGAATCGCTGCAGAGCGTCCGGCGAAGGAAAAGACGCTGGTCGAATCGAAGGCGGATTTGGCATCGCTAAGTTCCATGCTGAAGGCGCACTGGAAGGGCGGTGCTGGCACCGGCGGATCCAAGCTGGAAGCCGTCCGCGCAGGGCAGATCCGCAACTTTCGGATCGCGAAGCTGGACCCGGCTGCGAAGAAGATTGAATTGGAGTTAACTTGAAAAGGCCAATTCCGTCCTCATCAGCCGGTGCTTCCGTGCCTCCGAACTGTGCCCACTTTTGTGCCCACCACCAAACCCTGCCGAGTGCTACGGAGTGTCGCCTTATCGCTGGGAACCGTTTCTGGGCAAGGCATCTGTGACACTCCGTCGCAATTCGTGGCACTCAGTGCAAGTCATTGATTTTTCGTGCGGCAACTCCTTTTAAGGCATGGGTCGATGGTTCGAGTCCATCCGCGCTCACCACACCCCTTCCGGTTAATGGATCTCTATCCCGCCCCGTAACCGACTTTTCATTGCCAGTCCTCGGGCGCTCGTGCTGACGTCCGTCCGCCTATTGTGCTTTTAGTGTGCGCCTCTTTCGAGATGGCGCCTCGAAAGGCCGATCACTCCTCCTCTCCTGGACCGTGACCTGGTTGAGCAGTGTTGGAGAATGCAACACCGAAATTCAAGAGACCAAGAAAACAGTCCTTCAGCTTTCGAATAAATGACTCGCTAGCGTGGTGTTGCAAATATTCAAATGTTTGACCGCCTTGCACTGGCGGCGAAACGCAAGAAATTCAGACTCGCAAAGTACGCGCGAAATCAGTCAACGCTGTCCTATAGAATTGGTTAAAGAGTAAGTTCCACAAAACGATAGCGGGCCCTTCGATGAAGATGAAAGATGGCGCAACACTGCACGTTGCGATATCCCTGGATCAAGGTTGCGAAGCGCCGCATCGAGCAGTGCTCTTTCCAGGCTCAAGGACGACACAAAATGGCGAATGTGAACACGAAAAAGGGAGTGATCGGAATCCTCACCGGAGGCGGTGACGTGCCCGGTTTGAATCCCGCAATCCGCGCCGTCACCATCCGGGCGATCCGGGAGGGCTGCCAGGTCATTGGCCTGCGCCGGGGATGGGGAGGTCTGGTCGACATTGTTCGCGAAAAGGACTATGACAACAGCGACAACTTTCAAACCTTGACGGAAGAGATCGTGAACCGCGCCGGGCGCACCGGTGGGACGTTCCTGCACAGTTCGCGTACCAACCCCGGCAAAGTGGAGAAGTCCAGCGTTCCCGAGCACCTGCAGGGAACCTACAACGCTCCGACAAACGATCTGACACCGGAGGTGCTGAAGAACCTTGCATGGCTCGGAATCGACTTCCTCATACCCATCGGTGGCGATGACACCCTGAGCTATGCCGTACGCCTCTATCAAGAAGGGGTCAAGGTGGTTGCGATTCCTAAGACCATGGACAACGATGTTCCGGGAACCGACTACTGCGTTGGCTTCAGTACCGCGGTTACGCGCACCATCCAAATGACCAACGATCTGCGGACTTCCGCTGGCTCGCACGAACGCTTCCTAGTTCTCGAGGTGTTCGGCCGCTATGCCGGCTTTACCGCGATGCTTCCGACCATGGCGGGAGCCGCCAACCGGTGTGTGATCCCGGAGCATCGGTTCAATATCGATCAACTGACAGAATTGCTGGTGGCCGACCGCCGCAAGAACCCAAGCCGCTATTCCGTGGTTCTGGTGTCCGAAGGAGCAATGTTCGAAGGCGGAGAAATGATTTTCGAGCGCGAGACTACCGATGCCTTCGGCCATAAAAAGCTGGGCGGCATCGGCGATCTGGTTTCGGAGAAACTGAAAGAGCTCTCGCCCAAGTACAACAACGGCAAGGTGATCGAAGTGATCAATCAGAAGCTGGGATACCTGGTTCGCTGCGGAGATCCAGATGCCATTGATTCGATTGTCCCCATGGCCTACGGCAATCTCGCTCTCGACCTGCTTCTGAACAAGATTCACGGCCGGCTCGTGGTGCTCAAGAATGGCCGTTATGACAATATGCCCGTCGATGCAGTGATCGCCTCGAAGAAAGTCGTAAACCTGAAGGAGCATTACAACACGGAGCGGCTTCGGCCGCATTTCAGCAGCTTCGAAATGAAGCCGCTGTTTATCATGACCAGCGAAGCGGGATAGGCCGGTTGCTACACAAACGCCGTCATGCGCGTCAAAACGAGTATGACTGCAAAGGGTTGGCGCAAGATCGCACTCGTTGCTGCTCTTGGCTTCGGGGTTCCTCTGGCGGGATCGGATCTTCCCAGTCCACATCCAAGTCCGCGAATTGATTACGCCATGGCCTACGTACCTTTCCTGCATGCGGTGGTGATGCACGGTGGCTGGTCTTCGCCCAGGTGGGTGCCCATGTCTGAAGCCTGGAAGTGGGACGGGCAAAGGTGGTCGCGCTGGGAGACCAGCGGCGCCCCGATGTTTGCCCATCACGCCATGGTCTTCGATTCCAGGCGAAACGTGCTGGTGGTTTGCGGCCGCGAAACTCCGAATCGAGGAAGTTACCAAATGTGGGAGTACGACGGCTCCAAGTGGCTTCGAAAAGCTGATATTCCCATAGGAGCTTCTGCGCAGGGAGACGTCAAGATCGCATTCGACTCTCCCCGCAATAGGATCGTGCTCTACGCTGCGCGCACCAAAGGAACAACCGAAACCTGGGAGTACGACGGAAAGACTTGGCAGCAGATCAAGAGTGCCCACCAGCCGGTACGTTGCGACGACGGTGCCTTGTTGCAATACGACGAGGCCCAGCACAGGACCGTCCTCGTAGGAGAAGACCGTACCGGAAACGGCCTTCTCGGTTGGGATGGACACGAATGGGGCGCGGATCGTGGTGCTGGAACGCAGACCTGGCTATGGGATGGAACCGATTGGTCACAAGTGAAGGGGCAACAACCGCCTAAGGCAGTTTGGGGTGGGATCGCGTTCGACGGTCTGCATCACCAGATGGTCTTGCTTACCACGCGGATGGAGACTTGGACACTTCAGCGCGAGTGGCTGCAGCTTCATCCTGCCGCTTCGCCGACGCCCGCCCCCAATGGCTTCTTTGCGATGGCGTACGATCCGATCCGGAAGGGAATAGTCTTCTTTGGAGGAGAGAGCCGCCAGAGCGAACTGGAGAAAAATTGGGCCTATCCTGACAGCACATGGATGTACGATGGACGCAGCTGGTCGACCGGGCCTGGCGAAACGGATCATGGTGGCAAGCGATGAAACTTCCGACCTCGGTTGAAAGGGGTGTCGGTTCGCCAACAAACTAGATTCGCTCCGTCTGTTTGCCCAGGTCGAAACGGCGAGGTAGACAGAGCGACCTCAGAGGCAAGCTTCCCATGCAACCACAAAGCGGACCCGAGTCAAAGCAAAATCCGGAACACGCGCCTGTCGTCGAGCACGTTTCAGGTGCTCATGAGCTGCTAAACGCACTGCGCAAGAGAATCGGAGAACATCCCGAGCTCGCTCAAGCGATCACCAAACTGGAGACGGCGTTGAGCATGCTGACAGTGAAAACTGGTGGGATGTTGTAACGCGGGATTGGCGGCAATCGTACCCGAAAGGTGAGGCATGGTTGGACTCAGCGGATATGAGCCTGGAGACCCGCCATCTCTTTTCGCACTGCTTCGGCACGCGGCCCCGACGGTTCTTCCTTAAGAAAGGTCTGAAACTCGGCCACTGCATCCACGGGCCGATTCTCATGTTCCAAGGCGCGGGCCGCGATGTAGTGGACTAGAGCCTGCGAATCGTGAACCATGGAGTGTACCTTGCGGCAGTTGGCAATGGCCTCGTCATAGTGCTGGTCCAGCAGCTCCACGTTGGCTAAGAGGACGAGGGTTTGCGAGTCCTCGGGATTCGCCGCAGTCGCCTTGTTCAACAGGGACTCGGCCTCGGGAAAGTTGCGATCCACAATCGCCATCTTGGCCAAGTTCGCGTAGGCCGGAGCGAAGTGATCGTTCAGGCTCACAGCTTTTTGTAAGGCTTCGCGTTCCCTGGCGCGGTCGCCAAGTTTGCCGTAGATGACACCCAAATTGTTGTAAGCCGCGGCATATTTCGGATAAAGGGCCAGAGCTTTGTCGAGCCGCTCCATCGCTTTTTTCCAATTCTCCTTGGCCATGAGATCGCTGGCCTTGTCGAACTCTTTTCTAGCGCCCTCCGGAATGTTTAAATCTCCGGCGGACACGGTGGGACTGTTCGGTGTTCGAGGCCGCACCGGATCTGCTTCGCCTGCACGCTTCACTTCCACATCCACGGACTGGGCACCCTTTCGTGAGTCAACTTCGAATACCCCACTGTCGGTCGCGACAATTCCTTCTCCGGAAACGAGCACATGGTAATTTCCAGGCACAACGCCAGCGAATTCGATCGAGCAGTTATCGTTTGCGAAACCCTCGGCGACCTGGGTCGTACCCGCGCCGCCCATCAACCGGATATGAGCCTGAACTTCACATCCACGGTCGTTAGTAAAAGTGATGCGCACCTTCACGTTGCCCGCATTCGGCGAGGCGAATTGGGCGGGAGCGCACGGAACGAGCAGCAGGATCAGGGGAACGAACAGGCGGCGCGACATCACAGTGGCCTCCCCGGCGTCGTGTCACGACGCGGACGGCACATCGGCAATTCTTGGCTGTCAGAAGAACATAACTACCAAGTGGTTACTCTATTTTACGCCTGCGTGTAAAGGGCAGGGCGTACAGAGCCCCTTTTTGGAAAGAAGCGCATCGCGACCACGCAAGAATCGGCCACGGTGGGATGAGTACTCTACCTTCACAGCCATCCTTTAGTCCGTGCAATTCGCGCTGCTTCTACACGGTTGTTCGCACCCAGCTTACTGATGGCCTCCGAAAGATAATTACGAACCGTTCCCTCGGAGAGGCTGAGTGTCGCCGCAATATCACCGCTGGTCACACCATCGCCCGCGAGGCGAAGCACCTGCCGCTCGCGGTCGGTGAGCGGGTCCGGTTCTGCCCAGGCTTCAGTGGCCAGTTCCGGATCGATCACACGCAAACCCTGCTGCACGCGGCGCACGGCCTCGGCGAGTTCTTCGGAACGCATGTCCTTCAGCAAATATCCGGACGCTCCGGCTTCCAGTGCACGGCGCAGATAACCTGCGCGTGCGAAGGTGGTCAGAATAATCACTCGGGTTCCGGTTCGCCGGCGTTTCAGTTCGCCGGCAACGTCGAGCCCGGTCATCTCCGGCATTTCAATGTCGGTGATGAAGACATCGGGCTTGTGCTCAAGGACTGCTTGCAAGGCTTCTTTGCCATTGCGGGAGCGGGCCACTACGGCGATGTCGCCTTCAATCTCCAGAAGGGCAGCGAGTGCGCCTAAAACCATGCCCTGATCTTCCGCGATCACAACGCGAATCGCCTTGCATCGGTTCTTGGGTAGCGGGATCAATGGTTAATGTTCTCTTTCGTTTGGGTCAGCGGGAACTGAATGCTGAGTCTGGTTCCCACGCTGTTCTCGCGCTCCAGGGTGCCACCCAGGGCCTCAATTCGTTCCCGCATGCCGCGCAGACCGTTACCTTCGACCGCGCCGCCCCGGCCATCATCTTGGATGTCGATCCGACAATTTCCATTTATTGGCATCAGCCGCAAATGGCAATTGCGGGCTTGGGCATGGCGCACCACGTTGGTCACGGCTTCCCGCACAACCAGCGCAACTACGCTCTCTTGGGCCGGCGTCTGACGAACCTCCTCGGACTCAGACGTTACGGTTACGCCCGCAGTTTCTAGCGTAGCCTTGGCCTGGTTGAGTTCGGCTTCGAGACTATGAGCGCGATATCCCCGGATCGTGCTCCGAACATCCGCCAAAGCCGCGCGAGAAGTCTGTTCCACGTCGGCGATCTCCGCTTTCGCGCGTTCCGGATCGTGGTCAACCAGCTTACCCGCCAGTTCCGACTTCAAAATAATCACCGAGAGTGTATGGCCCAGCACATCGTGCAGATCGCGCGCAATCCGCTCGCGTTCCGCAACCTTGGCCAGATGCTCAATTTCCTCATTGGCCTTGCGCAATCGCTCGTTGGCCCGATTTCGCTGAGCAAAGAAGATATTGCCCGCACCCACGACGGTCGAAAGTCCGCCGCCATAGAACAAGAACCACCCGGAAAAATGCAGAAGCCACCATTCCAATGTGACTACCGCCAGCACCGTGGCCAGCAGCTTGAGTGCGGTTGATTCTTTTTCCACCGCGAACGGGATGAAAGCAGCGGCGAAAACGAAGAACGTGCAGGCTCCCTCGTTGAAGGGCGAAAAACTAACGCCCAGCACCATCCCCGCAATATTGAGCAGATTCCAAGGGCGCTTGAACCAAAAAAAACTAAAGTACAGAGCCAGGAACGCGGCCGTACCCAGCCCGGTGGCCAGCCACTCCTTCCAGCCGGCGTGATGCAATATCGGGTTGAGAAGAAAGAAACAGTAGTACACGAGCCAGGTATAAGGCGCCCAACCGTGATCTCGATTCTTAGGTAGAAGCCTCATTGCGCAGCTCTAGGCTACCCTTTTTTGAGACCGCCCGTCAGCCTGGTTTTATCGTGCCCGGAGCACCCGATTCCGTAGGCCAGCAGAAGCGACAACGGAAGTAGAACCACGAGCAAGTCGAGTTTGCCGAGAGTGACAAGCAGTAAAATCGCCCCGAGAACCATGGCCCACCCCGCGCACTGATTGATGTTCATATTGCTCTCCTTGCAAGTAACATCAACTACTTCGCCGTCAGCCATACATCTTTCCTTCGTCGCGCTGAAATCCGAGCCGGGCGGCGCCCAGGCAGATGAGGAAGAATCCGATCAGCGCTTCCCAATGAATCCAGGTCGATTCGTGTTGCCCTGCGCCCACCACGCCCAATGCGAGTTGGGCCAAGTGATAAGGCGGCAGAAAATGCGCGATCTGCTGCAAAACGTTGGGCAAAAACATGATCGGAACCCAGAGCCCGGAACAAAAAGACAGCGGCAGATAAATCAGGTTAATGACGGCGGCCGCCGAGTTCGGACCCACAAAGTACCCAATAGCCAATCCCATCGCGCAGAACGGAAGCGAACCAGCGACCAGGATTGCGACCAGCTTCGCGGCATCCAGCAAAGGCATATGCACTCCGCCGAAAGTGACTCCCAAAAGCAGCAGGAGCAGCACTACAACTGTGCTAAAGATCATGCCCAGCGCGACCTTCGCCGTGAAGTAGGCAAACGGGGGCATGGGGCTGGCGCGTTTCACTTGCAACCACCCCAGGCCGCGCTCCGCGGCCAGTCCCGATGCCGTGCCAAATAGCGAGGCACCCATGACTCCGAACGTGCCGTAGCTCGCTATCAAGTAAGTCGCAATCGTGGTGCCGCCGATGGCCGCGTCTTTCTGATTCAGCACCAGGCCGAACAGCACATAGAACATTACAGGAAACGAAATTGTAGAAAGCGAGTACGCCCGAAGACGAAGCCGGGTTAGAAACTCGTATTTCGCTTCCTTGAGATAAATCACAAGGGTCTTGCTCAGCGGGCGTGCCCAGGTGCGGTGTGCGAATGTTGTCGAAGCAGTTGCCATTTTCGTTCCCTATCGAGGAATTGAGATTTCCGCAAGTTTCACTGATATCATCAAACGGTGGTGTTGTTCGTACTGGTCAGGGCCAGAAACGCCTCTTCTAATCCAGCGCTGCTGACCTCGATACCGGAGAGTCCCGGATCGCGCATCAACAATTCGCGAAGAATAGGCTCGGCCGAGGCCGCACGGATTTCCAGCGCATCGCGATCTCTGCGGACCTCGATCACTCCGGTCAGAGCGCGCACGGTCTCGATATCAAGTGAACTCACGCAACGAATCCGGCGTCCAGCAGTGCTGGCCTTGATCTCAGCCGGCGTTCCCTCCGCAATGATCTGGCCGCGATTGATTACCACCACGCGGTCGGCGAGCGCGTCCGCTTCTTCCATATAGTGAGTCGTGAGCAGCACGGTCTTGCCTCGCGCTATCAGCTTGTGAATCTCTTCCCACAGCAATCGCCGGGATTCCACGTCCAGGCCGACCGTAGGTTCATCGAGAAACAAGATGTCAGGGTCGCCGCATAGAGCCAGTGCAAACAGCAACCGCTGCCGCTGGCCACCGGAAAGTTCGCCAAACACCCGGTTCTTGATCTCTTACAGGCCCGCCATTGCCAGAGTCTCAGCCAGGGGCAAGGGTTTCGGATAGTAGGACGAAAACAGATCGATGTGTTCCCTGACTCGCAGCGTCTCCGGTACCTTGGCCACCTGCAGCATGGCCCCGATGCGCGTGCGAACCTCCGCATGGATCGGGTTTCCGCCAAACACACTCACCGTGCCCGCCGTGGGTTTGGCCAACCCAAGAAACAGTTTGACGGCGGTAGTTTTGCCCGCACCGTTCGGTCCGAGCAGCGCGACTAGTTCGCCGGCGCGGATGGCAAAATTGACCTGGCGCAAAGCCTGCACCTCGCCGAACTTCTTGCTGGCGCCTTGCAACTGCGCAATCACCGCTCCGCGATTACCAGATTCTTTCTTCCGATGCTCTTGAGTTTCTTGTAGTGCCGCAGTCATTCGATCCTCCTGGTTCTGCCAGCTCAGGGTCGATCCAGCCAGTGAACTCATCATCGGGGCCTTGATCGGAATGCACCAGTGGAAATCATCATCAACTTGTGATGACAAATGTCATCCCGGCCCGGCCTCCCTCCGGAACGCGCATGAAGATTCCAATGCGGACAACCAAACCTTCGAGGTTCGATATAATCCCATCTTCATCTCGATATCGGCATAAACCGCGCTCCGAAGTCGCGGTCCGCTGGTCGACAGGGCTCCGGTCTGAGAGTGAGGGGGCCGCGTTGGGATCGGATGTTTCTTCGTGGACTCACGTGACGGGGAGGCGGTTCTTAACTTGCTCGAAGGTAGTGCACGAGGTGTGATGCGAATACGGCCTGGAGTTGAGCTGGCTAGCATGAGCGACATTGGCTGCCAGCGAGAAAATAACGAAGATCAATACGCTTACTGGGAGCCCGCCGACGACGAGGAATTCGCGCGCAAGGGCAGACTGGCCATTGTGGCGGACGGCATGGGTGGCCACGAAGGCGGACAGGAAGCCAGCCGCATCGCAGTCGAGGCAATCCAGGAAGTTTTTGCTGAAACTGCCGGCGCTGATCCACAATCCCTGCTGCTCACTGGATTCCAGACCGCACACCAACGCATCCTGCAATATGCTGACGGACATCCTGAACTGTACGGTATGGGCACTACCGCTACGGCGATCGCTCTGGTGGATAACCAGCTCTTCTACGTGCACGTCGGTGATAGCCGCTTGTATCTGGTGCGGGGAGCCGACATCTCCCGTGTGACCCACGACCATTCCTATGTAGGTCGCTTGGTCGAAAATGGAGTCATCAGTTCTGCCGAAGCGGAAACCCATCCCCAGAGACACATCCTTACTGCCGCTCTTGGGGCGGGCGGAGAGGTCTTGCCGGAAACTCCACTGCAGCCCATCGCGTTGCAAAAGGGCGATGTGCTGGTTCTTTGCACCGACGGGTTGTGGGGTCTGCTAAGCGAGAACGAGATACAAAACGTTGTGGCTGGCAGCGAGCCACTCGAAGCGTGCGAGGCCCTGATCAAAATGACGAAAGACCGCGGCGGCCCCGATAACATCACCGTGCAAGTAATACGAGTGTCCTGAGGCCAGGACCAGCGAAGATTCTCCGCGCACTTTGCGAAACCTCCGCGTGCTCGGCGGCTTAAGGTGTCCCTCTTCACGCAAAAACCGAGCCTCAAAGTGCAAATGCATGCACAGTTCCACTCAGGCGTTGGACGACCAAAATTTTCTAAGTTAATGATAATGCTGCTTTTATATGAATAGCTAATCCCGGTGCATGCTGGCACCGGAATTGCTAATGTCCCTCACGTCAATAAACTCTATTACAACGATAGAGTTTATGGCATAATTCGGAACATTATGAAAATCTCCCAAAAAGGTTTGTATGCATTGCAGGCCATGATGATGCTGGCCCGCCACTACAACCAGGGCGCGATCCGCATCCGCGATATTGCCTACGAAGAGGCTCTGCCAGAAAAGTTCCTGGAATTGATCCTGTTGGAACTCAAGAACGCGCGCATGGTCGAAAGCGTGCGCGGCGCCAAGGGCGGATACCAGCTACGGCGGGCGCCCTCCGAGATCCACCTGAGCGAGATTATCCGGTTGATTGACGGTCCGCTAGCGCCCTTCGGAGACGCCGACCAGTTGCGTACTTTGATTGATCGCGATGCCGAACATCGCGCGCTCTATCAAGTCTTCCTCGCGGTGCGCGATGCCGCAGCCAAGATCCTCGAGCACACCACCCTGGCCGACATCATGAATGGCAAGGACACGGACGCTTCGAAATCCGGCAAGCGGCGTAAGAAAAAGGGGGAGCCGTCGAGCGTTCTCCCCATGGTGGTCCACGGGAATCCGAGCCGAGGCAAAGATGAATAGAAGGTTCATTGTTGTCGTGGGGCTGATCTTACCCATCCTCTCGCTCACGGGTCTCGGTCAGACCGTCGTCCGTGTGGGCGCGTTCCCCAATATCACGCACGCGCAAGCCATGGTCGGCAAGGCCAACGGATGGTTCGAGAAAGCTTTGGGGCCGAGCGCGAAAGTTCAATGGACAAGTTTCAACGCCGGCCCGTCGGCCATCGAAGCGCTGTTTTCCGGCGCCATCGATATGACCTACGTCGGGCCTAATCCCGCCATCACCGGCTATGTGCGTTCGAACGGGGAAGCGCTTCGAGTCGTCGCAGGTGCAGCCAGCGGCGGCGTTGCTCTGGTGGTGAGGAACGATTCGGGAATCCAGAAGGCGGAAGACTTTCATGGCAAGAGGGTGGCGTCGCCGCAGTTGGGCAACACACAGGACGTGGCGCTGCGCGCGTGGTTGAAAGCTCATGGCATGAAGTCTAACGACAAGGGCGGCGACGTGCAGGTAATTCCGCTGGCTAATCCCGACCAGTTGACTCTGTTCCTGCAGAAACAACTCGACGCTTCGTGGGCTCCCGAGCCTTGGGCCACGCGCCTGATTCACGAAGGCAATGCTCATCTGTTCCTGGATGAGCGCGACCTGTGGCCGCAGGGGCAGTTTGTGATCACCCATCTGACCGTGAGCACGAAATTTCTGCGGGAGCATCCGGATGTGGTGAAAAAGTGGATCACTGCCCACGTGGAATTGACCGATTGGATCAACGGCCATCTGCCTGAGGCAAAGAAAATACTGAACGCGCAATTGCAGAAGGAAACCGGCAAAGCGCTTCCCCCCGCCGTGCTAGACGAGGCCTTTGGAAGGTTGCAGATCACTTACGATCCTATTCGCAACTCGCTGCTGACTTCGGCTCGCTCAGCCTATGAGGCCGGTTTTCTAGGAAAAAAAATGCCGGATTTGTCCGGCCTGTACGACTTGAATCTCTTGAACCAGGTTTTAGCGGAAAAGGGAAAGAAGGCAATTCAATGACACCGAATCCAGCCGTGCAACCTTCCTTTGCGAGTGATCATAGACGTCCGGTTCGTGGCGCCACCGGCCGATGGAAGGCAGGTGCGGGTCCCGCAGTTCTTCCGCTCCGCCATGCCGACGGCAACGGAGTTCCTAGAGTTTCTCTCAAAGGCATTTCCCTTAGCTACAAAACCAACGACGGGTCGCGGTTGCTCGCACTCGATAACATCAATCTGAAAGTGAAGCCCGGCGAATTCCTCTGCGTCGTCGGGCCATCGGGCTGCGGGAAATCCACTCTGCTGCACCTGATCGCGGGACTTCACGCAGCGACGTCGGGAAACGTACTGGTGGATGACAAAATCGTGCAAGGTACCGGCACTGACCGGATTCTGATCTTCCAGGAACTGGGCCTTTTTCCCTGGCTCACGGTAGGGCAGAACGTGGACTTCGGCATGAAGATGAAAGCTGTCCCCAAAGCCGAGCGCGAAGAAAAAACACAGTATTACCTTCGCCTGGTGCACCTCTCGCAGTTCAAGGACAGCTACACCCATCAACTGTCCGGCGGAATGCGGCAACGGGTGGCGTTGGCTCGGGCGCTGGCGACCGAACCTGACGTCCTGCTCATGGACGAGCCATTCGCCGCTCTGGACGCCCAGACGCGCGACCTGCTGCACGACGAACTGGAACGCATTTGGGCCGAAACCGGCCGCACCATTATTTTCGTCACCCACAATGTGCGCGAGGCAGTGCGGTTGGGAGATCGCGTGGCCCTGATGACCTTCCGTCCCGGACGCGTGAAGCGGGAATATCTGATCGACCTGCCGCGGCCACGGGTGCTTGAGGACATAACCGTGGCGAAAAGCGCGCGCGAGATCCTCGACGACTTGCGGGAAGAAATCAACAAGTCGCTGGAAGAGCAGTACGGCCAGAAAGAGGTTTCGGCATGAAGCGGTTCGCCAGGCACGCCATCTTCTATGGCGTGCTCATTGGGATTTGGGTTGTGCTGGCCAAACTGAAAATATGGCCCACCTACGTGTTCCCCACGCCGAAAGGTGTGGCGGAGTCGTTGTGGGCCGGTTTCGCCGATCACAGCTTCTGGATTGCCATCGTGGTCAGCATGAAGCGCATGTTGCTCGGCTACAGTTTGTCGGTGGTGCTGGGTATGGTGCTCGGCTTGGGGGTCGCCAGCAACAAGTTTCTCGAAGAGACTATGGGCGGCCTGCTAGTCAGCCTGCAAAGTTTGCCCAGTATCTGCTGGCTCCCGCTGGCTGTGTTGTGGTTTGGTCTGACCGAAAAGGCAATTCTGTTCGTGGTGGTAATGGGTTCGCTGCTGTCGGTGACCATCGGCATGGAGACGGGCCGGCAGCAAATGCCGAAAATCTACGGCATGGCCGGACGCAATCTTGGGGCCCGCGGATTCAAGCTCTTCTGGTACGTACTGCTTCCGGCGAGCTTGCCTTTCATCCTCTCCGGTCTCAAACAGGGTTGGGCGTTCGCCTGGCGCTCGCTGATTTCCGGCGAGATGATCTTCGTGAGCTTGGGTTTGGGGCAGTTGCTGATGATGGGGCGAGATCTGAACGACATGAGTCAGGTGATCGCGGTCATGATGCTCATCATTGCGATTGGTTACATCGTGGACGGTTTGGTCTTCAAGACCATCGAACGACGGCTGCAGCACAAGTGGGGGTTGGCGCCGGCAACGTAGCGTCAGACTTTTCGCTTCTCTTGAGTCGCACAAGCTTTAGAGGGCTGCTTGTTTACAAAGGATCCTCTGGCTCGTAAGCACGAGTTCATAGATAGACATAGTAGGTTATCGGTCGCGATAGATTTGCAGGAAGCGTAAGAGACAATATGATGGACAGCGCGAGTCAAGACCATCGATTTGTACCGCCGGGAGCGCAAGTACGCTGGATGTTGTGTTCCGTCGTCCCGCGCCACACGCGCGTTGGTCTTGACAATGAGTTTCGAACTGGGATAAAAAAAGTACTTCGAAGAGGAATAGACCAAGGTTCACGGCGGGCCTGTTCACGCACAGCCCCCTGCCATTTCTCGACCCTGGCCGCAGCCTTCCCCAGGCTATTTGTTTCTCATCCACCAGCTTGCGCTTGGTGTGACTCAGCAAAATTCTGTCTTGGGAGGATTGCGTGAAACTCCGGAATCTGTGGATTTTCGTTGTTTTGGCTTCTCTAGCAGCGGTTCAGCTCTGTGGAGCCCAGGAGATCACCGTTGCGGCGGCTGCCGATCTCCAATTTGCTTTTCAGGATGTGGCCGCCCACTTCCAGAAAGATACCGGCAAGAACGTTAAATTGATTTTCGGTTCCTCCGGCAACTTTTTCACCCAGATTCAGAACGGTGGGCCTTTCGATGTGTTTTTCTCAGCGGACATCGACTACCCCAAGAAGCTCGAAGCTGCCGGCCTCACTGAACCGGGAACGCTGTACCAGTACGCCACGGGGAGGATCGTCCTATGGGTGCGCAACGAATCGAAGCTCGACCTGGGGCACGGTCTGGGTGTTTTGCTTGATCCCACTATCAGGAAAATCGCTCTTGCCAATCCTGAGCACGCGCCCTATGGCCGGGCTGCCGTTGCAGCCATGAAGCACGACAACGTTTACGACAAGATCTCCAACAAATTTGTACTCGGCGAGAACATTTCTCAGGCCGCGTCATTCGTAGCCTCTGGAAGTGCTGATATCGGCATTGTCGCTCTTTCGCTTGCTCTGGCCCCGGCGATGAAGCAGAACGGAAGATACGTGGAGATTTCGGCGGACGCATATCCCCCACTCGAACAGGCGGCAGTCATCCTGAAATCGTCACCGCAGAAGGGACTCGCCCGTCAGTTCATCGATTTCTTGAAGACTTCCCCCATTCTGGAACTCTTGCGAAGCTACGGCTTTTCGGTTCCTCGTGGTTCGGCAGTTCGGCAGTAACAGCGTAGGAAAGCAATTTATCTGCACGAGGTCGATACTCGTGAACAACAATTAAGGAGCGAGAAAGAAATGAGAGCGTCTCTGTGGTTAGGTGTAGTCCTCTGCGCGGCAACTTTGCTGTCCGCGCAAACCAACTCAAAGCCCGCCACCCGCCCGAAGAAGGTGGCACAAAAATCCGCTGCGGTCAGCGCCGATGAAGTGAACGCACTGCGTAATGCTTTGACCGCGCAGCAGCGGCAAATGGAACAACAGCGCCAGCAAATGGACCAGCTTAAGTCTCAGCTTCAGCAATTGCTGGACACAACCCAACAGGCCAACGCCACCGCGCGGAAGGCGCAAAGCAGCGTCGATCAGGCGCAGACTACGGCTGCCCAGGCGCAGCAATCGGCAACTGAGGCGCAACACTTGGCCGATCAGGCTTCCTCAAATGCCGTGGAAGCCAAGACCGCGGTCGCGCTCGTGAACACCAGGACGCAGGAGGAAGGGAAGCAGTTGAGTGCGTTGGAATCCCTGGTTGGGCGTTTCCGCTTCAGCGGTGACGTCCGGCTCCGCGGCGAGGCATACTCCCAGCAGGGAGTTCCAGACCGCAACCGGGCGCGCATTCGTGTGCGCTTCGGACTGGACGGGCAGTTGAATGAAGATTTCAACGCCGGCATTGCCCTAGCGACGGGCACCCTGGGCGATCCCACGACGACCAACGAGACCATTACCAATGTCTTCGATCGCAAGACTATTGCCCTGGATCGAGGTTTCATCACCTACAATCCGATCGCACACCACTGGTTCTCTCTCACCGGTGGAAAGTTTGCCTTCACTTGGCAGCGGACCTCGGTGACGTTCGATCCTGACCTGAACCCGGAGGGTTTCAACCAAAAAGCTTCCTTCGATTTCTCCGGGCCGATCAAGAATGTCACCATCCAAGGCCTCGAACTGCTATACAACGAAGCCAATGGAAAGCCAGGTATTCCGTCCCAGGATTCTTACGCGGTAGGCGGGCAGGCATCTGCCAAGCTGCAGTTCGGCCCGTGGACGGCCACACCGTCGTTCCTGACCCTCAAGTGGAACCGTCCCGATGCGATTTTGCAGGAAAGTGCATTTGCAGTGGCAGCCACCAGCACAGGCTTCCAGCCTGCCACGCCGAAAGGCGGCACGACTCCATCTCCAATTACCGGTATTCCGGTGCCCGGCGAAGGACAAGGGTGCGCCAAGGGCACGCACTTTGCCAGCTTCCCTCCCTGCGTGTTTGCGCCCAACGGCATGACCAATGCCACCTACGTGGATTCCAAAGGGGTGGCCCACTTCTATTCCGGCTACAACTATGCGGATTTCATTCTGAACAACCAGATCCAGACCGGCTTCAAGCGCTTGCCGGTCAATCTGTTGCTTGAGTTCTTGGACAACCTCGATGCCGAAGCCCATCCCCTGAACACGAAGGGTAAGGTCATCAGCAGCCTGGGCAGCCAAAACAAGGAATACGGGTTTGATTTCAGCATAGGCCAGGTGAAAAACAAGAACGATATTCAACTTGGCTACTCCTGGTATCGCGAAGAACAAGACGCCGCCATTGCGTCGTTCGTCGAAAGCGATCAGAGAGCTCCCACCAACATTCTGCAGAACCGCATTTACGCTCTGTGGAAGCTGCGTGCCAATACGCTGGCCAGCTTTACCTGGTGGCGTGGACGCGCTCTGAACACGAATCTGGAAAACAATGTCGCCTTGTTTAACAATTACAACGGAAGCGTGCCAACCATCGCCAAGGCAGGACAGCAGGAGCCATATCTGAACCGCCTGCAGTTCGACTTGATCTACACGTTCTAAGCGGCATGTCTGAACTTAGCCAGATTACACTTAGGTCGAGACGCTCCGCCCTAGGACCATCGGTCAGCCAAGGCTGTGAAGCCTTGGCTGTCGCGAACCTGCTCAAGCGCCACACGCCGCGGCATAGACGCGCAGGACGGTTTGGATGTGCTCCTGAATCATGTCTTCGGCATGCGCTCGGAGACGTCCTGAGCGGATCGCCTCGTATTGCAGTGGCAGGTGCTGGCTGACCAGCGTCGGAGGCGGGGGAGAGGCGTCAATGTTGACGCGAAGGTGGGCCAGTTCTTGCTGAACCGTGGCATCGCCCCAGTAGTAGCGGCATCGGTCGCTGTAACTGTAGATGCGGGCCAGACGCATGTCGTCCGCACTCCCGTGATAGTACGGATGCCAGTAGGCAGGATTGCGCAACATGGCGGCTTCGAGCGCTTCCCTGACTTGCGAGAGGCGAACTCCTCTCCGAAGTCCAATTAATTCCCGCTCGATTGCGCTGAGCGCGAAGACCGCTTCCCGGAATGCGAATGTCAGCCACGGCCCCACTTTCAAGATCGCGAAATGATCTTCCACCATCTGGGCAAGAGCTGCGGGCCTCTGGTAGTCCGTGGAGTGCGCCTCGTAAACGAGAGCAGGATGTTTCGGCAAGGCGGACGAAAGTGCCGTCGCTTTTTGCCGGTCGTAATCGAAAATTACGTTTTCGCCGAACTCCACTCCGGGCTGCACGACCATGCCAATTACTCTTTCCCACGCTGGCGACACTCTATGCTCGTCGAAGGCCGTGCGGAAGAGTTCCAAGGTGTGATGAATCTGGTCGGCCGGGGACACTGCGGGCGGAGCTCCCGGGAGCGACTCGCCGCCGGGGGCGGGAACCTCGGTGCCGATTACGTAAAGGAGAGGCGAAGAGCCCGGCGGCAAATCTTCAAATGTTTTTTCAGCGGCGTGACAGAGGAGGGCGGCGCGTTGCGCGATGGTGCGCTCGTCCGGGCCACTCTTGCTGTCATCGGCGCACGCCATACTCGCGTCGAGATGGATCTTCTTGTATCCGGCGAGAACGCAGGCGCGAACCAGTTCACAAGCATTGCGCATCGCCACTTCCGAGGGCTGTTCTCGCCAGGGATACGGGCCCAGGTGGTCGCCCCCCAACAATACTTGGTCTCGGGGAAGTCCGGCTTGTTGCGCTGCGGAGTGGACAAACTCGGCGAACTGAGACGGAGTCTGTCCGGTGTAACCGCCCAATTGATTTACCTGGCTTGAGGTGGATTCGATGTGCAGACCTGATTCATCTTCGAGGGCCTGCTGAACGGCTGCCGCGATGACGCTGGGGTGAGCCGAGCAGACGGCGTACACCCCCACTTTCTCGGAGCGCCGATTTCGACGGATGATCTCCCGCAATTGCTCGCTTGCGCCTTTGGGCTGAGGTTCCACGGTTGGCGGTGTTACTCGGGCTGGGCCTCGAGGAGTAGGTGTTTGCTGAACTCGGCAGAAATTGTGGCCTTGGGGCCGTGTACTCTTCCGAGATCTTTGTTGTTCGCATAATCCACGATGTGGTAAGTGCGATCCTGCAAACCGCGCAACTCAATCGGCCCGTTCCAATGGCGGGCGTAGAACGCATAGTACATTTCGTTGTCTTTTCGGATTACGTGAGCCTCGGGACGGTCGAAACCAATGTCATATAAGCCCCCGAGATACTCGCCACGCGAGAGCATTTTATCTTTGTAGATGTGCAGCCACTTCTCAAACACCCTCTGGCGCTCCGGTGTCAGGTCCGACTTGCTGTGCTTTTTGACGAGGTTCGGGAGCACGAACTGAGTGCCCACGACTCCGCCGACGCCCACGGTGGAAGCGAAATCAATCGCCCCGTCACTCAACTCGACGTGGTCGCCAAAATAGGGCACGTTGTCGCCCATGAGCGCTTTCAACGTCTTGCCCTTGGAGCGGATCTGAAACGAACTTTCCGGATCGGATGCCACTGACATATTGAAATGCGGCATGGTGAAAAACGAGTACGCAGTACCGCAAGGACAGAACTCTACCAAGGCGTCCGGTTTCACGCTGCGGGCAGTCTCGTAAATCTCTCGAAAGAAATCGGGCAGTGCTTCAACCGAGTCCTCGGGGCGTTTGTGCTGGTGCGCGGGATTATAGCAAGGCGGAACGGCGTTCATGTGCTGGCCATCCAGCTTGAGGCCGTCGAATCCCCACTCGCCGAGGATCTTCCGAACCAGCGCTTTGTGGTATTCCACGACTCCTCGGTCGGCAGGACACAAATAAAACGAGTTCCACCAGGAAATCTTCCGCTTCGATCCGTCACGATTCAGCAGGACGAAGTTGGAATGATCTTTAAGTAGTTGCGAATCCGGGACGGCGCTCAGCGGTGACCACCACAGTTGCGCTTTGAAACCCTCTTCATGGATGCGATCAACCAGGGCTTTCATGTCGGCGTCGCCATGCGGGAACTTCTTGGGATCGACGGCCCAATCGCCATAGTTGTTTTGCCAACCATCGTCCAAGGTGACCCAGGAGAAGCCCATTTTCTTAACCGTCGGAAGCGTGTCGTACACCTGCTTGAGTTGGACCGACCGGCCGTAGCCCCAGGCACACCAGATCGGGCCGAAAGCGCTGTCGGGAGCCGAAGCCATTTGAAACCCCTGCCGGACCATGAGGCGGCGGTATTCCGTGAGCGTGTGAAAATAGTCTCCTTGATGCACCGAGACAAATGTGCGGAGAGTATGAAAGCTCTCGCCTGGTTCCAGCGTTCGCTCCCGAGTCGAGCGGACCGCCGCGCGAGCATGACGCGCATCCGGCATGGAAACGGGAAGCGATATGAGCCGCGGTCCGGGTTCGACGTGACCTACAGCGAGACCAACATCTTTACGCCATACATCCACAATGGGAGTGCCGCCGCCGTAGTCGCTGGCATTCATGCCGAGATAATTTTCCTGCCGGAAGCCGGCCCGCAACGGAAGCACCCAATCCGGCCTCTTCTCGTAGGAGCCACTCTGGTAGGACCAGAACGCGGGCCCTCGCGCCGGGGGGAGTGAAGTCAGCAAATATTGATGGTTGGTCCAGCCGCGAATTGTGAGTCGGGTCGCGCGTTCATTCGAGTACTCAACGTCAAAGATGGCGATAGACGAGAAGTCCGCGTATATCGTGACTGAGATGCTCTTGCGCAGGTCTCCGGACTTGCCAGTCAGCGACAGCCGCTCTCCCGAGCCAAAAGCGTCAGACACAGTCTCCCGGTGAGCCGAAGTCAGCGCAAAGTCGCTCCAGGTGCGATCAATGCCGGTAACCGTTTCCGATGCGGAAAACGGAGTCAAGGGCTTTGGGCTTGGGCCAAACAACGCGGTTACCCGGCTGTGCAGATTGCGGTCGAATTCGATCCGCAAGACTGAGCTTTGGATTTGAAGATCAGTTGCGGTGTTGCCAGCACTCGCCGGGGCAGGCTGTTGGCCTAAGTTTTGTCCCGAGTTCCAGCCGGACAACGCAAGGCCAAACAGAGCACAGCACGTTACAGCCATGGCCCGGGTGCACTTCATCATCGAAGGGTACCACCGATCATGTTTGATCGGCCTCCAACTGGATTGATTCTCGATCCCGCCAGTCTTTCACGTGGAATTCACAGGAACATGTTGGACAAACGCACCGATTGCGATATATTGCGATCAATTACTTTTACTTTCGTTTAATTGGCATTGTCAAGGGCCGATTGCGTGCGGACGGAGGCTGAACCCGATGTCGATCAAACTGAGTGTGGCTTTTTTCTTATGGTTGAGCACGTCAACGTGGTCAGCCGCGCAGGGCGCCCTCCCACAGCAGGGCCCGTCGCAGGGGCAGATTGGCTACAAGTCCGCCGCCGATGCCGAACAGAAGAAGACCCTTCTGCTGAAGGACTTTCAGCCTGTTCCCATGTTGCACTCCCCCGTGCACAACGTGGACCGCGCCAAATACTACGTTATTGACGTTCACAATCACGTCAACGACGCCATGCGGATCGACGAGCACATGCCACCCGAGCGCGTGCTCGAGATCATGAACAACACCAACGTGAAAACGGTTGTCATTCTGACCGGCATGTGGGGCGACAAACTGCAGCAGGTAATTGACGAGATGGTCAAGCCGTACCCCGGACGCTTCATGGTCTTTACCCAAATCGACTGGAGCAAGATTGACGATCCAAACTTCAGCAAGGAGATGGTGGCGCAGCTCGAGGATGCGGTCGCGCGAGGCGCCCGCGGGCTGAAACAGTTAAAGGATCTTGGTCTAAGCGTGCGTGACAAGTCGGGGAAACTGGTCGCGGTTGATGACCCGCGCCTCGATCCCATCTGGGAAGAATGCGGACGGCTCGGCATCCCGGTTTCTATCCACGTCACCGATCCTGAAGCATTCTTTCATCCTGTCGACAACACGAACGAACGGTATGAAGAGCTGACCGAGCACCCCGACTGGAGTTTCTATGGGGCACAGTTTCCCAGCAAGGAATCGATCCTGGCGGCCCGTGACCGCATGTTCGCCAAGCATCCGCGCACGACGTTTGTAGCGCTCCACTTGGCGAACTGGCCCGAAAACCTCGACTACGTTTCTCACTTGCTGGATACGCTTCCCAACGTGATGGTCGAATTCGGAGCGCGCGAAGCCGAGCTCGGCCGACAACCTCGCCGCGCCAGCGAGTTCTTCCTCAAATATCAGGACCGCATTATGTTCGGCACCGATAACGGCATGGACGAAGCCATGTATCGCAACCATTTTCGCTGGCTGGAAACCGCGGATGAGTACTTTGATTATTGGGGATATCCGGGGCAGGGACGCTGGAAGATTTATGGCATGGACCTTCCGGATGCAGTCTTGGAAAAGATCTACCACAAGAATGCGGAGCGCATCTTCGGACAGTTCCGGGGAATTGAGACTGGCAGGAGCAAATAGAATTCGCGCGGCAGCTAGACCAGCGTCACCTGGATTCCTATTTTCTTCAGTGCGGCGAGGTCTGGCTTGGGAATCCCTCGGTCGGTGATCAAATGGTGCACTGCGGAAAGCGGGGCAATTGAAGATAAGCTGCGCCGCCCGAACTTGCTGGAGTCACATACCGCGACCGTAATCCTGGCAACGTCCATCATGGCTCGGTTTACTTTGGCCTCGAGCAAGTTCGGCGTGCTCAAGCCATAGTGCACATCGAAGCCATCCACTCCCAGGAAGAGAATGTCTGCGTTCAAGCGCCGCAGCGTCTCTTCTGCGATGGGTCCAACCAGCGAGAATGAATTCTTTCTCAGGGTGCCGCCGGTCAGAATGACCTCGAGTGAAGAACCAGAAAGCTCGGCAGCGATGTTCACCGCGTTGGTGATGATGGTAAGGTTTTTGAATCTCCGCAGCGCCAGTGCGATTGCAGTAGTTGTGGTTCCGGAATCAAGAATCACCACCTGACCTTCTTTCACCATGCGGGCGGCGGCGGCGGCGATTTGCAACTTTTCCTTGCGGTGCAGCTTTTCTTTTTCCCGCAAGGTGGGATCTTCCAAGGCACTTTCTCGTACCGGCAGCGCGCCCCCGTGGGTGCGGTGGACGCGGCCATGCGCCTGGAGAATATCCAGATCTTTTCGGATGGTGACCTGGGAAGTGCGGAAGTGTTTGGCCAATGCGCCGACCAACACGCGTCCGTCGCGATTCAAGATCTCCAGGATCAGTCTGCGGCGCTCTTCGTTCAGCACAGGGTTCAGCACAGGCTCACTCTTCCAGGGCGTATTTTACACTTGACACGCGAGTGAAACGAAAGTAAAAGTTATGAAACGCAAGAATACGAAACCTTGCGGGTTTTGACTTTCGCGGGAGGCCCTCCATGCGAGTCCCGGGTGTTGAGTATTTGGCGGTTCGCCCCCACTTGATTTCAATCCTCTGCATTCTTCTTCTACTTCAGCCGGCGCTCCTGGGGCAGGCGAGCTATCAAGCCCAGATTCGCGGCGTCGTATCCGATGCGACCGGAGCGGTTGTGCCGAATGCCACGGTCACGATCAGTGACGTCGGCACCAACGTCTCGCAGACTGCGAAGACCGGCAACTCCGGCGATTACATCCTGCCAGCGCTGCGACCCTCCACGTACATCGTGAAAGTGGCAGCCCCAGGCTTTCAGACAGTGGAGCAAAAGGGAGTAGTCCTGGCGGTCGATCAGGAGACCAGCCTGAACTTCATCCTGCGTCCCGCTGGTACGTCGACGGTGGTCCAAGTGACAGAGGCAGCGCCGCTACTGGACACGGAAAACGCCACGATCGGCACAGACATCACCAACGAATACGTGAAAGACATCCCGCTGTATAACCGGAGCTTCTTTGGTCTCGCATTTCTTTCAGGCGGGGTCACGGAAACCGCGGGTTCTGGCACCGCCGACAACTATCCTTCTGGAACAAATTTTGTCTCCAATGGACAGCGTAATGCGACGGCGGAAGTGCGCTTGGATGGCGCCCTGATCAGCGCCCCGGAGCAAGGCGAAGGCGCAACCACGAATGTCTATTATGAGCCATCGGTCGAAATCATCCAGGAGTTCAAAGTTCAGAACAACAGCTTTTCCGCGGAGTTTGGCAACAACGGCGGTACGGTAGTGAACATGGTATTGAAAAGCGGAACCAATGCCTTCCACGGCAGCGGTTGGTGGTTCGGGCAGCGGTCGGCGACGGATGCTCGCGACTTCTTCAACCCCGCTCCGAACGCGAAGCCTGACCATGTCCGGGACCAGTATGGTTTCTCTCTCGGAGGACCCATCAGGAAAAACCGAACCTTCTTTTTCGCCGACTTCGAGAAGGTGCGCGAGAACGATCCTATAAATTTCATCGCCAGCGTTCCTACAAAAGCCGAACGGACAGGCGATTTCTCGCAAACCCAAAACCCCATTTTTGACCCACTGCAATGCGCAGCCCAAGGCCAGGGTCTGCCCTGTCAAAGGCCGGCGGTCCCAGGGAACGTGATTCCCGCGGGAGAGATCGACAAGATCGGACAGGCGATCATCAACTTATATCCGCTACCGAACCTGCCGGGCGAGTTTAACAATTTTCGCCTGACCGACCTGGCGCATTCTCCGGACTATCAATTCGATATCAAACTGGATCACCAGATCAATGGCAAGCAGCGCATCGCAGGGCGATATAGTAGAGCACACAGCAACTTCACGACGCCCACGGTCTTCGGCGATGGAACACTCCCGAACGGAGTTACCTTCAACGACGGAATTACGAGCGACCCGCTTACTGCGCAGAATACTGCTCTCGAATACACATGGACACTGACCCCGAAGATTCTCTGGACTAGCCGTTTTGGCGTGGACAGGGCCAAGCAAAATGCGACAACGAATCTTCCAAGCCTTACCAGCGTGGGTTTACCGACGTATTTGGAAGCAAACGGAACCAACCGCATGCCGACCATCCAGATGTCCGGAGCCTCGCCATGGACCGACCTCTACGACCAGTGTTGTCTGAATACAAAATTTGCCCATACCCTATACAGCTATTCTTCTTCTTTCGAGGTGGTGAAGGGTGCTCACCTGATAAAGTTCGGGGGCGAGCAAAGATTGTTCTATAACAATTTTTGGCAGCCACCGAATCCTACCGGACTCTTCAACTTCACCGACGATGTTACTTCACAGATTCCGAACAGCGGCGCCGCGGGAGGAACTCAGGGCAATCCTTTTGCCAGCCTGTTGTTCGGTTTTCCTGACAACAGCAGCATCATAAATATCTATCCTTCCGTTGCAGTCAAATCGAAAGAGACCGGTTTCTACTTCCAGGACGATTGGAAGGTAACTCCGAGGTTCACTCTGAACCTCGGTCTACGGTACGAGTGGAGCACGCCGTACACCGAACGGAACAACCTGATCCAGTTCAGTGACTTCACGGGCGACAGCGGCATCACCGTTCCAGGGCTTCCGATCGCGGGTGCGCTCCGGGGCATCACACTCTTTCCCAGCAGCAGCAAGCGGAATGTCCCAGTAGACCGGAATAATTTTGGACCGCGGCTGGGCTTTGCCTATCAATTGAACTCGAACACTGTGATCCGCGGCGGGGCCGGTGTCTATTACGGTCTGAGTGTGGCGACGAATTTTCAGTATCCCGGGACTGCATTTCGCAAGACCGCGACCATGTTCTTTACGAATGATAATTTCCTGACCCGGGATGCGACTCTTGCCAATCCCTTTCCGAGCGGACTAACAGGGCCGCAAGGGAAACAGTATGGCAAGCTGGCCGATTGGGGGTACATCAACCAGAACGATTTAGGAACGACTCAAGCGCAGAACGCGGATGTCTACCAGTGGAACCTTGGCATCCAGCGGCTTTTGCCGGGACAGCTAGTTATCGGCGTGGATTACTCGGCAAACCGAAGCACGCACCTGCCATGGGGTGGGTATTCCAGTACGCGGAACCGCAACTACATATCTTCGAGTTTTCTGGCTCAGGTTTCAGCCCAGCAACGCGCCCTGGATCCCACTTGTGACGCCGACAGTTGTGTCAGCAACTATTTGGCTAATCCTGTGCCAAATCCTTTCCAGCCGCTGTTCAGCGGACCTAACGCAATCTTCAACGAACCTGACTCCCGTTATGGCCAAGCGACGATTCCGCTGGGGAACTTATTGCGGCCTTATCCTCAGTTCGACGGGAACTTCGAAGGTCTTCCATTGTTGGAAGCTAGTTCTTGGTATAACTCTTTGCAGATACGATTCCAGAAGCGCGCAAGCCACTACATCAGCTTCGAAGGCAATTACACGCTGTCAAAAGCGACCGACGATTCCTCAGTCGGAGCGAACGCGTTTGTGGGCACCCTGAATAATGGCAACCCGCAGCAGTTGGATAATCTGAAGGCGGAACACGGGATCAGCGCCAATGATGCCACCCACCGATTGGCGGCGGCCGTGATTGTGGATTTGCCGGTCGGCCGAGGAAGATGGATTGGCCGTGACATGAATCGCTTGGCTAACGCGGTGGTGGGCGGTTGGGCCATTTCAACTCTTATCACAGAACAGACCGGCCAGCCCCTCTCGGTGCCCATGGCCAACGCTCGCCTGATGGATGGCAACCAACGTCCAAATGTGCTTTGCGGCGGCGGCATGGGGATCAGCGCGAACGCGGCTGCGATCACCCAGCAGCCCTACCTGAACATCAATTGCTTCGCGGACCCTGGCGACCAAATGCCCGGGGATGGACCACGCTATTACTCGAACCTCCGGGCCGAGGGCATTCATAGCGCGGACACAAGCCTTTACAAAGAGTTCGTACCGAAAGAAGGCACCAAGTTGCAGGTGCGCGCTGAAGTCTTCAACTTCACAAACACCCCGCGATTTGCGCCACCAAACACTGCATACGCCCCGGGGGATGCGACGTTCGGGCTGATCACTTCAACGGCAGCAGGATCGAACCCGCGTCGCATGCAGTTCGGCGTGAGGTTCGAATTCTGAAAGGGTGTTGCGGACTCACGGACTGCGGGTGCTTATAAGCAATCGCAGTGCTTGGTTGCAGTCTTGCGTTATTCGTCAACATGGTTCAGCACCGCATACCTTTTGGGAACAGTCAGGAGATTTCATGAGACGCACAAACTGGCTGTTCGTCCTCCTCGCAATTGTTTCTGGCGCGCTTTTGCTGGGGATCTCTAGTTCCGTAGAACAGAATTGGACGAACTATGTGCGCATCGGTGCATACGGCTTGCAGAGCGGCAATGCAGACCAGATTATGCGGAGCGCTCAAGAAGATGGCGTATTTGGCATCGAGGTGGACAACGACATCCCTGGCCGCTATGAAAGCTTCGTAAACCCAGAAGAGAAGCTAAACGCAATCCGCGCCGTGGCTCAGAAGGCGCATGCGGTGGGCAACCGGGCATTCGTGTACATCGCTGGAACGGAGTGCATTACGGCCAACGCCGATAAAACTCCGCACACGCTCGCCAAAGAACATCCTGACTGGCTGCAGCGGAAGATTACGGGAGAGCCTGCAATCTTTGGCGGGGGTACCGCTTTCTGGATCGCGAAGGGTGATGAAGACGTATGGATCAGCCCGTACGCACCGGCTTGGCGCAAGACCTACATGGAGCGGGTGAGGCAGATTGCGGCTACGGGGATCGATGGAATTTATGTGGACATCCCTTACTGGATGACGCACTTCGACGGCTGGGAAGACACTTGGGCCAGCTTCGACGACTACACCGTAGCGGCATTTCTTAAGCAAACCGGGTTGGACGCGAAGAGAGATCTGAAGCTGGGAGATTTCTCCGACCCCAATTTTCGCAAGTGGATCGACTTCAGGATTCAAACCATCACCGACTTCATGCAAGAGATTGACCGGAATGCGAAGTCAGTCAACCCTGCAATCAAGACCATTCCAGAAATTTATCCCGGCGTCGAGGAAGAGGCCGTGCGCGTTGGCGCGGATGTTTACAGTCTGTACCCAGTCGTGGATGCCATCGCCCATGAATACGAATTCGGTGCTGGGGATCACATGGCGTCATCCAGAACACCGCTGGATTGGTTCAGTTACCAGGTGGGAATGCACTCGTTCCGTGCCTTCGCACAAGGAAAGCCGACTTGGATTCTGAACTACTCGTGGGACGGCGATCAGAAAGTGGACCGGCGGGAAGCGATGATGAATCTGGCGGTCTCCGAAATTATGGCGGGAGCGAATTTCTGGGACGCGCCCGGACACTCGATGGCCGGGTCGAACGACCCGCCGACGCGAAAGAAAATGTTTTCCTGGATCAAGGCCCACGAAAAAATCTTCTACTCACCGCGGGCACCGATCAGCCCGATCGGCGTTTACTTCTCTCCCCAAACCCGCAACTTCTTCGCAAAGGAATTTATTGCTTCTTATCGCGGGATTCTTATTCTGCTCATGCAGAAACATTTGGAGTTTCAGGTTGTCACACCCCGCACGCTCTCCGACTTCCAGGGAAGCACCCTGATTCTGCCTGACGTACGGCTCATGAGCGACAGCGAAAAGTCTTCGCTGCATAAGTATTTGGGGGGGGACAAACTTCTACTGATCACGGGAGAAGATGCCACCGGGATTGGAAACACGGCGAACGTGATCCGTTTCAGCAAGTGCCCTGGAAAGGACTACAGCGCAGCCCTGCAAAAGGATTTCGACGCCGCAACACCCGATCGAGCGCGCGAATTCTTGGAAAGCCTGAAAGCTGAGACAGCGGTCCGCCTGGTTGCATCCCCGATGCTCGCCACTTCGATTGCTCGCGTGAACGGCAAGCCTCACGTGTTTTTTGCAAACTTCGCAGGGCTGCGTGGGGGAGTGAATCCGATCCAGACTCCACAGACCGGCGTACAAGTCACCGTATCTGGCGCCACGAAGGGCCGTGGATTCTTTCTGCCGTTTCTCGGAGACGTGCAGCCACTGGAAGGGACTGCGAGTGCTGGCCGTGTCACATACAACCTGCCCACCATTGAGAAGGGGGCAGTATTTTGGTATGACCGTGATGCTGAACCTGTTTCCAATCAGCCAGCGTCTGTTGGATCGGATCAATCTCGTGGATCGATCGAGGAGTGACTGAAGGTGAATGCCCTTTCTGAATTGTTGATTCTGCCGGACAGCGAAAAGAAAACGCGCGGGTTGGTTCATACCCCTGCGGAAATCGCCCACCAGCCCGAAACCTGGCAGTCTACATTCGAACTCTTCAAGAAGAAGCGCGCAGAGATCAAGGATTTTCTGGCGTTCGCGGGTTTAGCCGTGGACCCCCGCGTCAGACCAATTGTTTTCCTCGTCGGCGCCGGAACCTCTGACTACGTTGGGCATTCTCTCGCTTACTTGTTTCGCAAAGCGTGGCAGTGCGAAGTCGTCGCTGTCCCGAGCACGGATCTCCTGACGCACATGGATGAGCTGTGCACTCCCGAGCGGAAGTATTTTTGGATTTCCTTTTCCCGATCGGGCGACAGTCCAGAGGGCGTTGCAGTGTTGGAGAGAGCCTGTAAGCGCCGCCCTGACATCTACCACCTCGTGATTTCTTGCAATGCGAACGGGCGAATGATCCGCGCCAACGCCGGCAACCCTCAAGTCCTAAGCATCTGTTTAGACGATGCCGTGAACGACCGTGCATTAGCCATGACCAGTTCTTTTTCCAACATGGTGGTCTTCGGTCAGTGCCTGGCTCACGCGGACGACTTGGGGAGATACGAGCAAGTTCTGTTACAACTGATTCATGGCGGAAAGAGCTTTCTTCCGATTGCCGCAGATTGCGCTGCGGCATTGGCGAAAGAGCCATACGCCAAGGCTTGTTTTGTCGGGTCGGGGCCACTGAGAGCCGTGGCGAAGGAATCTGCCCTCAAGCTGTTGGAGTTGACGGCAGGCAAAGTCGGGACCCTGTCAGAGTCTGCTTTGGGCCTGCGCCATGGTCCCATGGCAGCCCTGGACCAGGATACCCTGTTCGTGTGCTTTCTTTCCGGCAATCGGCGTGTTCAGGAGTACGAGCGGAATCTACTCGAGGAGATTGGAAACAAGCGGCTGGTCAGGACCCGGGTTGTCGTCGCCGGGAGTGGAGTGCCGGCAATAAACTCTTTCGCCGAACACCGTCTCGCGCCAGCCGGGCCACTCGCTGTTGCCGATGACTACCGCGCACCGGTGGACGTGATCTTCGGGCAAGTGCTCGGCTTGTTTTTTTCTTTACGATGGAAACTGCGTCCCGATTGTCCAAGTCCAAATGGCGCCATCAGCCGCGTAGTACAGAATGTCGGCATTCATTCCTGACTGAAGCTCGCAGCCAGCAGAACTTGTGAGAGGAACGTTCGAATGATTGAGGTCTGCGTCGTCGGTGAGCTCAACTTGGATCTCATCCTCTACGGATTGCCTGAAGACCTGGTGCTGGACCGAGAGCATCTGGCCAGCAATATGGCCTTCACGTTGGGAAGCTCGTCGGCGATCTTCGCGCACAACTTGTGCGTGCTGGGTACGCAAGTCGGTTTCATATCGAAAACCGGCGGTGACCCCCTCGGGGCGATGGCTGCGGACCGCCTATCCGCCGTGGGCGTCGACATCAGCCGGATGAAGCAGGGAACGGGAAAGACATCCACCGGGCTCACCGTCGTGCTTCCTTACCCCCAGCATCGATATATGCTGACCTATCCGGGAACGATGTTCGAGATGCAGTATTCAGACATCGATATGGAGTACGTCCGGACGGCTCGTCACTTACATCTTTCCTCTTTCTACTTGCACCGTGCTCTCCGCTCGCAAGTCCTGAACTTGTTTCGGCAAGCGAAGGAAGCGGGTCTCACCACATCGCTCGACACCAACGATGATCCGGAAAATCAATGGGATCAAGACCTGCTCGAAGTCTTGAAATACGTCGACATCTTCCTGCCCAACGATCGCGAGGCAAAAAAGATCGCACGGACGGAGGACCTTTCGCAGGCGCTCAATCTCTTGTCCGGGATCTCCAAGGTTGTGGTCGTGAAACGCGGCTCGAGTTCCGCTATATGTCGCAGGGGCGACGAGCAGTGGAGCCTGGCGCCGCCGGCAGTCCAGATGGTCGACGACATCGGCGCCGGAGACACTTTTGATGCTGGTTTCGTTCACTCGTATTTGCTTGGGGCAAAGCTGGAGGACTGCCTGGCTTTCGCCAACATTGCGGCCGCGTACTCGGTGACGAAGGAGGGAGGTACAGAAGCGTTTCGAGATCGCAGCGGACTGTCCAACTTTATGCGCGGGCAATGGAACTCAATGGGAAGGGGAGCCTTGCCGGTGAAGGGCTAGCTTCGCGCGCTGCATGGTCCCTCGAAATTGGTGCGGAAGGGGGGATTTGAACCCCCACGCCTTTCGGCGCCACCCCCTCAAGATGGTGTGTCTGCCAGTTCCACCACTTCCGCACGCGCACGAAAAATACCTGGAGGCTGACCGATTATAGCAAAGCTGCTGGCAGCAAACGAGAAAGAGGCTACGACGTGTAGAGGCTACGACTGCGGTCTCTGGCGAGCGTCGTCCACGGGCAATTGGAATTGGTCAATACTTTACGATTGCGGCAAACGATTTTGGATCGAGGCTAGCGCCGCCCACTAACGCGCCGTCGATTTCTTCTTCCGCCATAAGTGTTTTGGCATTTTCGGGCTTTACGGAGCCACCGTAGAGGATGCGAAGGCCGTCAGCGAACGGCTGGCCGAAAGCCTTGGCGGCCTCTCCGCGAATCAAGCTGTGAGCTTCGGCGGCAAGCTGCGGGGTGGCTGTCTTGCCCGTTCCGATGGCCCAGACTGGCTCGTAAGCGACCACCAATTTGCCGGCTTTTTTTGCGGAGATGGCGTGGAAGGCTCGCAGGCATTGGCGGCGCAGGACATCCTCGGTGAGTCCGGCTTCGCGCTCTTCCAGCACCTCGCCCACGCAGACGATCGGGGTAAGGCCTGCTTCGACAGCGGATTTCAGTTTGAAATTTACAATGTCATCGGTTTCGCCGAAATACTGGCGGCGTTCGGAATGGCCAATGATGGCGTGGGTGCAGCCGATGGCGAGCAGCATGCTAGGGCAGACTTCGCCAGTATAGGCGCCTTCTTTTTCCCAGTGCAGGTTTTGTGCGCCGATTGCGACCTTGGATCCCTTCACGGCTTCCACCGCGGCGCAGAGATCGATGGACGGCGGGCAGACCACGATTTCATCGCGCTCGTGCTTCGCGACCAGGGGAAGGAAGTCGCGAAAGAAGTCGCGGGCCTGGTCGGGCGTTTTGTACATCTTCCAGTTAGCGGCGATTAGTTTCTTGCGCGCCATAGAGTCCTTTCGGGGAAAGCTTTTAGCCGCAGGGAACACGAAGGTCGCTTGGGAACCCTCTGCTTGAGCCAATCTAGGCGCGGGCGTCCACGCCCGTGCGGTGCCCCACTTGCATGCTTAATCAGGGTTTGCTTGGAGAACGCCAAGAAAAGCAAATGCACAGATCCTTCGCTTTGCTCAGGATGACAGCGGTGATGGGGTTCGCAGGGCAACGTGATGCTTTGCACTTAATGGCAACTGGACGGCCTACTTCTTATCGGTCAGCGCTTCCACGCCGGGTAGCTTCTTGCCTTCCAGGAATTCGAGGGAGGCGCCTCCGCCGGTGGAGATGTGCGTCATCTTGTCGGCAACTCCGGCGGCATGTACGGCGGATGCCGAGTCGCCGCCGCCTACAATCGAGATCGCGCCTGCGTTTTCGGCGATTGCGTGCGCGATCTTAAAGGTTCCTTTGCTGAATGGGGAGACCTCGAAGACACCCATGGGACCGTTCCAGATGACAGTGCGGGCGCGGGAAATCTCTTCCGAGAACAGTTCGATTGTTTGAGGTCCGATATCGAGGCCCATCATATTGGGCGGAATCGGCTGTCCGCTGTTCACGATATGGACCACGGCGTTGACATCAATTCGGTCAGCGACAATGTGATCGACCGGCAACAGAAACTTCAGCTTGTGATTCTTGGCCTCGCGCAGCAGATCGCGGGCGAGGTCGAGTTTGTCTTCTTCCACGCGCGACTTGCCGACCTGCTCGCCCTGAGCTTTCAGGAATGTATAAGCCATGGCGCCGCCGATGAGGAGGGTATCCACTTTGCCCATCAGATTCTGGATGAAGGCGATCTTGTCGCTAACTTTGGCTCCGCCCAGGATGGCGATGAACGGCTGCTCGGGATGATGCAGGGCTTTGCCCAGGTAGCGGAGTTCCTTTTCCATGAGCAGTCCGGCGGCAGACTTCTTGACGAACTTGGTGACCCCAACCGTAGAGGCGTGGGCGCGATGCGCGGTCCCGAAAGCGTCGTTCACGTAGTAGTCGGCGAGGTTGGCGAGCTGCTTGGAGAATTTCTCGTCATTGGCTTCTTCTTCGGCGTGAAAGCGGAGGTTTTCGAGAAGAAGGGTTTGCCCTTTTTCTAGTTTGCTGGCTATTTCTTCGGCTTCCACTCCGACACAGTCGGGAGAGAATCCGACGTTCTCACCGCGGGCCAGTTCCTTATCGAGGAGCATGCGCAGGCGCTCGGCCGCGGGTTTGAGGCTCATCTTGGGATTGGGTGTGCCCTTGGGACGGCCGAGGTGGGAAGCGAGAATGAGCCGCGCGCCGTGACGGAGTGCGTACTCGATGGTGGGAAGAGTTTCGCGAATGCGGGTATCGTCCATGACCCGGCCGTCTTCCATGGGCACGTTGAAATCCACGCGCATCAGAATGCGGTGATCGTTTATGTCAAGATCGCGGATGGAAAGCTTCGACATTATGGAATCCTTAGCGTAGCACTACCGTCCGTCGTCCCTGCGAGGGCAAGATGCCCTCGCGACAGCCGGCAAGATGCCGGCGCTCCCACCTTACAGGCCTTTCTTACCGATGTAGTTAATCAGGTCACGCACGCGGCAAGAGTAACCCCACTCATTGTCGTACCATGAAATTACCTTGACCAGGGTTCCACCGACCACGAGAGTCATGGGCGCATCGACGATGGAAGAGCGTGAATCTCCGCGGAAATCAGCCGAGACCAGTTCGTTTTCTTCGTATCCAAGGTAGCCCTTCAAGGGGCCGTCTTGCGATGCTTTTTTCAGCGCGGCGTTGACTTCTTCTTTGGAAGTCCTTTTCTCGACCAGCGCGACCAGGTCGACAACCGAGACGTTGGGCGTGGGAACACGCATGGCGAAACCGTCGAGTTTGCCCGCCATCTCGGGAATGACAAGTTTCAGCGCCTTAGCCGCGCCGGTCGAGGTTGGAATCATGGAGAGCGCCGCGGCCCGGGCACGGCGCAAGTCTTTGTGAGGGAAATCGAGGATTACCTGGTCGTTAGTATAGGAGTGGATGGTCGTCATGGTGCCGAGGATGATCTTGAAGTTGTCATGGACGACTTTCACGATGGGCGCCAGGCAGTTCGTGGTGCATGAGGCGTTCGAGATTATGTGGTGCTTAACCGGATCGTAAACCTGTTCGTTGACGCCGAGCACCACGGTGACGTCTTCATTCTTGGCGGGAGCGGAGATGATGACTTTCTTGACCGGTCCGCGAAGATGTTTTTTTGCGTCGTTGGCGTCGGTGAAATGGCCGGTGGATTCGAGTACGACTTGGGCGCCAACGGATTCCCAGGGAAGCTTGGCCGGGTCTCTTTCGGCGAAAACCTTAAAGCTCTTTCCGTCGACGGTGATGCTGTCGGGGCCGGCGGAGATCTGGTTGTGCAGGTTGCCGAGAATGGAGTCGTACTTCAGCAGGTGGGCGAGCGTCTTGGGATCGGTGAGATCATTGACCGCGACGAATTCGATGTTGGGATCGTTCAGCGAGGCGCGCAACACGTTGCGCCCGATGCGTCCGAAGCCGTTAATGCCTACTTTAATAGCCATCTTGCCTCCGAGAGGATGATGATACGGCTGAAAAGAATGCGGGGCCGGAAACCACCAAAAATGTTAACAGGGAAAGAGGAGCGCAGCAAATGCGGGAGGGATGAAATGGTGCCAGCGAGATAGTTCTCCGGTGCTGCATCGAGAAGCGTTGTGTGAGGGATTAATCAATGGTGCGACGTGAAGCCATCAATCTCGACATAGACGTTCTGCTTGTTCCAGAGGAAGGAAATTCGCGCCAGCCAATACTTCTTTTCGATCGACCTGCGGGCGAGAGGCCAGTCTTCGGAAGGAAGTATCCGTGCCGTGGCCGCGAAATCCGGGCCGGTAATTTTGCCTCGGATAGTGCAAGCTGCAATTCGCACCTCGGGATTATTCCGGATGCGCTTGTATTTCCCGGAGTCGCTGCGCGTCTTTACGTAAAGCTTGTCGTCTTGCTCTCCAAACCAGACGGGCGTCGGTACGGCGGCACCGCTTTTGCGGAAAGTGGAGAGGCTGATGTATTTCTGGCGCTGAATTTCGCGCGGGATGGGCATAGGGATTATTGTACCGGAGCGGGAGCGACTCGATGTCTGCGGCTGTTGAATGTGGTTTGCTCTGTGCCCACGTGGTTAAGACCGTGCCGGAATGCCCAGTACGGCGTGCATGCGCTCATGGTCGTGCGGTTCGTGAAATTCTTGGCTAAAAGGTCGGGGCGGCCGTCCGCGCGGGAGCGGGGAATCAGGATGAACTCTTGGCAGTCGAGTAGGCGAAGCGGAAGATCTGGGCATCGATTTCCTTGCGCAGATCTGGCCAGATATTCTCCGGCATGGAGAGAAACATTTTGACCACTTCTGGATCAAACTGCCGTCCGGAGAAGAGTTCAATTTCCGTGCGGGCAGCGGTCAGGGTTTGCGCGGCGCGATAGGGCCGGTCAGAAGTCATGGCGTCCAGAGTGTCCGCGACCGAAAACAATCGTGCTCCGAGCGGAATCTCCTTGCCCTTCAGTCCTCGCGGGTAGCCCGTTCCGTCGTATTTTTCCTGATGCGAGTAAACGATCTCGGCTGCCTCGGCCAGGAAGGGGATCTTCTTGAGCATCTGGTAGCCGCGGTACGCGTGCTCCCGCATGATGGTGACTTCGTCCGGGTCCAACTTGCCCGGCTTGCGCAGGATGGCGTCGGGAATCGCCATTTTGCCGATATCGTGGAGAAAGGCGCCACGCGCAATCACGGCAATCTGCTCTCTGGCTAATCCCATGGCGCGAGCAATGGCGATGGTGAATGCGGTAACCCGTTTGGAATGGCCTTCGGTCTCCGCGTCTTTCAAGTCAAGGGCATCGCCCAGAGCCTCCAGCGTAATGTCGTAGGAACGCTCCAGATTACTCATTGCCTTCTGCAACTGCTCGGTTCGAGCATCGACCAGGGTTTCGAGTTCGGTCTGGTACCTGCGGTTGTCCATCTTGAGGCGGCGATTCTCCAAAGCACGGCGCACCGTCGCCAGCAGTTGTTCGCGCTCGAAGGGTTTCAGCAGGTAGTCGTAGGCGCCATTTCGGATGGCGGCCAATGCAACCGAAATGTCATGCACCGCGGTCACCATGACCACGGGCATATCCGGATACCCTTCCTTGGTACGTTCGAGCAGGCCAATACCATCCAGATCGGCCATCATGAGATCGGAAAGCATGAGCTCGAATTCTTCCCCTGCACCGAGTATGGCCAACGCTTTGAGGCCGGAAGAAGCCTGCCGGGTCTTATAGTTGGCGGCGGCTAACATGGAGCAAACAATTTCGCGGATGGCGTCTTCGTCGTCGACAACCAGGATGCGCTCGGCTGGCATGGCGTTTCCAGTGTACCGCGAATTGTGCCCCAATTCGGAGTCCAAAGGTCGGTTCCGAAAGTAATCACCTGCAACGGGAAAGCTCATTGGCTACGGGTATAGGCATGCTATTAAGAAAGGAGCGCTTGGCCCCCTTATCGCGATGAATAGCTCTGCCTTATTTGCCTGGTATGCCTTCGTGGACCTCCCGGTCCCGAAGTTCGTGGCCGTGGAATCAGCCGCGCTGGTCATCTTGGCCGCGGGCCTGCTGGTATTTCGCACCTTTCGCGAGCGTTACCTGCTGATCTGGATCCTGGGCTGGCTGGCTTACTTCGTTTCCAACTGGACGATTCACCACCCGAGCCTCGATTCAAGCTCGCGATATGCGGTGGCCGTTTCCCAGTCGCAGTTCGTGCTGGCATTGTGTTTGTTCTCCGCGGCGGTCTTTGTTTACTGCCATGCCCGGAAGGTGCTAGTGCCGTTGCTGGCGTTTTCCATCGCGGTCATCGCATATGCGGCAGTGCGGGCCTTGTGGTGGCCGGATTCATTCGATCTGCGTGTGGTGCTCGAAGTCTCCTACCGGCTCATCACCTTCGGCGCTGCTCTGCAATTGATCCGCTTCCGCTGGGCACGCTGGGAAATCGGTCCCTGGCTGTTGAGTATCAGCCTACTGATGGTGCACCTCGACTGGGCTCCGTTGAAGGTACACCTGCCGCCCGGGTTCAGCCTGGCGGTCGACTTGCTCCTCGGGCTCAGCATGCTGCTGATTGTTTTCGATGACTCCAAGATGCGCATGCGGCGCCTGGGCGTGCTCAACGCGCTGACCACGACCATCTCACGCTCGCAGCAGCATGGTCCCATGACCGAGACAGCGCTGGGAGAGTTGAAGACTCTGATGGGGGCTCAAGCGGCCTGGTTCCGTCTGCTGGAAGGCGACAGGTTGGTGCTCACCACCCAGATCGGGCTTTCCCAGGACTATTTGCGCGATCGCGCCTCTGTACCCTTAGATGAATCTCTAAAGGGCATGATCGCCGAAAGCGTGCCCATAGTGATCGAGTCCTCCTCCGCAGCCGACACTATCCGGCCACATCTGAAGCGGGAACGCTTTCACCATGTAGTGATGCTGCCGGTGCTGGGTAAGAAGTCGGTGGTCGGGACCCTGTCCCTGGGCAGCCGTCACCGGTTCTCCTACACTCCCGACGATATGGAGTTTCTGGTCACCAGCGCGCATCAGCTGGGGCTCGCCGTCGAGAACCTCCGGCTGGTCGAACAGATTCTGCGTTCCCATCGCCAGTGGGCAAACACTTTTGATTCCATTCAGGACCTGGTGCTGGTGCACGATGCCGAATTCATGGTCATGAAGGCGAATATGGCGTTGCTGCAACGCCTTGGCCAGGCACCGGCGGACGTGATTGGGCAGTCCTGTGAAGCAGTGCTCCCGCGCCAAGGGCAATGGGCCGGATGCCCCTACTGCGTCATCGCCCAGGAAGGCATTCAGGAAGCTCAGGACCCGTGCTTCGGTGGCAATTGCATGATTTCCACCTCGTCCTACAGCGAGCACGGAAGCCAGCAGAAGGGCACCATCCACGTGGTGCACGATACCACCGACCGGCACGATGCGGAAGAAAAGTACCGGCTGATTTTCGAGCAAGCCCAGGAAGGCGTCTTTGTGGCCACTCCCGGCGGCAAATTGCTCGATTGCAATGACGCCTTCGTGCGCATGCTGGGCTATGCCAGCCGCGCCGAATTGATGGCCATGGATCTGGACACCGAGCTCTCCGCGTCTGCTGAACAAAGAGATGCGTTTCACCGCGAGATCGAAACTCACAACTACGTCCGCAACTTTGAAGTTACGCTACGCCAGAAAGACGGGACCCTGGTGACGGTGCTCGAGAGCAGCTTCGCGACCCGCAACGCGGCCGGCAAGATCGAACGCTACCAGGGATTTCTGCTCGATATCACCGAGAAGAAACGGGCGGAAGACGAAATCCGGAAACGCAACCGCGAGCTGAATGCGTTGAACGCGATGGCCGTGATCGCAACGCAGTCTTTCGATCTCGACGAGATCTTGAACCTGACCTTGCGCCAGGTGATTTCGCTGCTGGGCGCGGAGACCGGATCGATCTATCTGGGCGACGCCGACCAAACCACATTCCGCCGCCGTGCCGGTTGGGGGCAGCGCAGCGCGGATCGCGCCCGCTTGGCCGAAGTCCAGTTCCACGGCGGCTTCGGCGATCTGGTAACCCGATCGCGCACCGAAGTGCTCACTCCGGAATACCTGCCCCATCTTCCCGAGGTCGTAGCCGAGTTTATCCGGGCCGACGGATTGAACTCCTGGATATGGGTGCTGCTGTGGAGCAAGGACACTCCGATTGGCATCATGGGAATCAGCAGCCGCGAGAACCGGGTGTACAGCAGCAACGATGAAAACCTGTTAGTCGCGATCGGCCGCCAGTTGGCCACTACGATCGAGAAAGTCCGGCTCTACGAAGAGACCTGCCGAGCCTACGAAGACTTGCGGCGGACCCAGGAGCAGTTGCTGCAAAGCGAGAAGATGTCGGCGGTCGGACAGTTGATTGCCGGCGTCGCGCACGAACTGAACAATCCCCTGACCGCGATTCTAGGCTACGCGCAACTTCTCGAAAGTGAAGGACTGAGCGACCGCGCCGCCGACTTTGTGAGCAAGCTCTTCAAGCAGGCGCAGCGCACTCATCGCGTGGTGCAAAGCCTGTTGTCATTCGCCCGCCAGCGCAAGCCGCAGAAAGAGAACGTGGATATTTGCAAGGTGCTGGACGAAACTCTCGGTCTGCGCGATTACGATCTGCGGGTAAATAACATCAACCTGGAGCGTGAATTCGAAACCACACCTCCGGCGGTGACCGCCGACCCTCACCAACTGGAGCAGGTGTTTCTCAACATTATCAACAACTCCGTCGACGCCATGCTGGAAGCCGGCCAGGGCGGCACCTTGAAAGTACGTGTCTACACCAAGGATGGAAATGTACACACCGAATTCCAGGATTCCGGGCTCGGTATCAAGGAACCGCATCGCATCTTCGAGCCGTTCTATACCACCAAGAGCGTGGGCAAAGGCACCGGCCTGGGCCTGAGCATCTGCTACGGCATTGTTCAGGAGCACGGAGGACAAATCAGCGCCCGCAACGCCCCCAGCGGCGGCGGCGTGATCGAAGTGGTACTGCCCTCCGCAGGCCAGAGCGCGACCGTAGTGCAGGCAGTGCCAACGGCACGTCGTGAGGCGGCCCTCGCGGGACGTGTCTTGCTGATTGAGAATGAAGAAGCCGTACTGGAGTTCGAACGCGATGTCCTGACCGGCGCGGGAGCCGAAGTGGTTACCTCGATGAACGCCGAAGAGATGAAATCCCTGTTGCGCACGCAGTCATTCGACGCCGTCATCATTGACGGCAAAACGCAGGGAAACGGCGGCGCCCGGGAGGTGTATGGCTGGCTCGCCGAAAACTGTTCGGGCATGGAGAAACATTTACTGTTCACGTTCTCCACCGTCGCCGAGCCGGAAGTGCGCAGCTTCCTCCAGGAAAAAGGTGTGCCCTATCTGGTGAAACCCTTCGAAGTCGCCGACCTGATCGCCCACGCCCGCCGCCTGATGCAAAAGGCCCACGCGGCCACCGCCAGTTAGATTCTCCGCATTCCCGCGTTGATTTGTAATCACTCGAAAAACCTTGTTGGAAAAAAGCTATTCCGTTGTCATTCGCCCTATTTCTTGGTCATCCCGCTATTTCGTTGTCATCCCGAGCGGAGCGAGGGATCTGCAGTTTCTTCGGGCCGGTGACCCAGGCTTTCGAGCGGCCGCTAAATCGGACCTTGGGTGGCCCGTCCTTTTACGGTGTTTGCAAAGGACGGCAGAGCAACATCATATTGCTCAAGGGACCTCCGATCCTCTCACTAGATCGTGAACGGGCGAGATGGGTGTATACTGAGTGCCATTCTTGAAAGGTGAAAAGGAGATTCATCCTTAAGGCTCCCTTAAGGTGGACCGCCATATATAGGAGACCAAAGAAGTAGGCTTCTCCTGGCCGAGCCGGCGCGACCTACAAGGTGCACCACAATTCACCGCCCATGGGAGTGAACATGAAACGCATTGCCAGTCGTCTGCTGTTGACCTCACTCGCGTTTACGGCCGCACAGGCCCAGAACCCGATCCAGTATGTGGTTGTGATCTTCCAGGAGAATCGAACCTCCGACAACCTCTTTCATGGTTTGCCGGGTGCGGATATCGCCAACACCGGAGTAAATTCGAAAGGGCAGATCATTCCCCTGAAGCCCATACCGCTTGTCAATAACTACGACCTGGGTCACTCACACAAAGCGTTCGTCCAAATGTATGACAAGGGGCGCATGGACGGCGCCGACAAAGTGGGAATCCTGTGCAACAAGGGCGCGAAGAATTGCCCGCCTCCCAACCCGCAGTTCAAGTATGTCAATCCTTCCGACGTGGCGCCCTACTTCCAAATGGCCGAACAGTACACCTTCGCCGACCGAATGTTCCAGACCAACCAAGGTTCGAGCTTTCCCGCCCATCAATTCATTATCTCCGGGACTTCGGCGCCAACCGCAAGCAGCGATTTGTTCGCCGCAGAGGAGCCGGAAGGGGTCGCGCATGCTCTAGCCAAAACCGGCTGTACAGCCCCTCCGCAGGAATTCGTTTGGTTGATCGATCCCAACGGTGACGAATCTCAGAAGATGTACCCCTGTTTCGATCATCCCACCCTGACCGATCTGCTCGACACCGCGGGAAAAAGCTGGCGCTATTACACTCCGTCGGCGAACTTTATCTGGACGGGTCCGAACGCAATTTCTCACATCCGTTTCGGTGCGGATTGGAACAACGTTATTTTGCAACCCAACCAGATATTTAAAGACATCAAGAACAACCAACTACCTGCCGTGAGCTGGGTGATTCCCACCTGGGTGGAATCGGATCACCCGGGTTCTAACAACGGTACCGGACCCTCCTGGGTCGCCTCCATTGTTAATGCCCTCCAGAACAGCCCATATTGGTCCCACACCGCGATTTTTATTACGTGGGATGATTGGGGTGGATGGTACGACCACGTGGCGCCTACCATCTACGACTCTTATGAGTACGGTTTTCGCGTGCCTCTGATCGTCGTGTCGCCTTACGCGAAGCCGGGCTATGTTTCTCACGTTACCCACGACTTTGGCAGCATTCTGAAGTTCATCGAGACAGCCTTCGGCCTCCCTTCCCTCGGCTATGCGGATGCCCGCGCCGACGATTTCTCGGACTGTTTCCAATTCAACAAAATGCGCCAAGGACTGCCCATGATCAAAGCACCCCATGACGCCAACTATTTCCTGAATCGCCCCCCAGTGCCTCCCGGAGACCCGGACGACTATTGAGACCAGACACTATTTGAGACCAGACACTATTTGAGACCAGATACTATTGAGCTTTGCAGAATATAGTGACACTCAATTTCTCATTGTCATTTCGAGAGCACAATTTCCCACCGTCATTTCGAGCGCAGTAGGATCATCCGCAAATGCGGATGATCCTGCGGAGTCGAGAAACCTGCTTTTCCGCTCGCGCCGGCCAAACAGCAGGTTCCTCGACTACGTTCCGTCCTCCGCCGAGCGGAGGACGGACCTTCGCTCGGAATGACGGGAGCGTGGCGGTTTGTCACTATATTCTGCGAAGCTCAATAGTCTCAGCAGATGAGTGAGACGCCACGTGGTTTGTGCGTGACTGTACAAAACTGACCAGAATGTATGACCCTATTCAGACATCATTAGAATATGCCCAACACAGGCGAACGAGGAGAGATCTCCCGACGCGTGAATGCGAAGGAAGCAGAAGTGATCCAGCAGTCGAAGAAGCTGGTGACGAAAACCAAGCAACTATCGGCGAGCATGGACGCCAAAAACCAACTGCGAACCGCTGAAGCACTGAAAGAGCAGCCTGGCGCTCGCCGCCGAAAGCGGTGACGCAGCTTTTTAATTTTCGATGCAAGATTTCTAGACTCGGGCGCCGGAATAGTCCTAATTTCCGGGCCGGCTGGCTTCGGAAAGACTTCCGTCTGCAAATGGCAGGCACTTACAAGCGCCCAAGCTCTCCTTTCGGAGCGCGCTGGCGTATTGCCCGTTTTTGTGCCTCTACACAAGTTCGCCTACGAAGTGCCTGACAACATCGAGACCGCCTTCGTTGACTCACCCGAACTGCAGCAATTCCTCGCGGACACTGATCGTGCGACCAAGATCCGCCTTTTTTTGGATGGTCTCGACGAGGTTCCCCACCAGGCTCGCCAAGCCGAGGTTGTTGATTTAGCGCGCACGGCCATGGAGCGCGTGCCCGATCTCCAAATCGTCATAACAGCTCGCGATCACGTGGTTGGCCCGTGGCTCAATGGAGTCGTTCGAGTCAAGGTCCAGCCACTCGATGAATCGCAGCAGAGGACTCTGGTGATGAACTGGTTGGGTTCGTCCGAAGCAACGGATGCATTCTTCGCTCAGGTTCCCGCGTCATCGCCATTGCGACCACTTCTGGGAGTGCCTCTTCTGGCGACGTTGATCGTCGCGGTTTTCAAGAAGCAGCAATACCTGCCCCCGAATCGGACCGCGCTGTACAGCCTCTTCATAGAGCTCTTGTGCCGCGGCTGGGATACCGCGAAGGGAATAAGGCGCCAGGACCGGTTCGGCGCGCACGATAAACGACTTGTGCTGGCACATTTGGCCGGGAAGAGCCACATGAGCAGGTCGCGGGATGCATCTGTGGCCAGCTTCCGGGCAGCGGTCAAGCATTCACTATCCAAGCTTGTGGAGCACAGCGATGATTTCGCTCCCCCTAGGACACTCCGGCTATCTGCTCGCGCCGTGGTTCGCCGATAGCAAAGCGTTTACGTCTTCCAGCCGGGAGAAGTGCCGTTGAAAATCGAGCGCCTGGACATCACGACCGGAAGGGTGAAAACGGTCCGAGAGCTGGTTCCCGCGGATATTGGAGGAGTGGTCTCAATCGGGCCTGTGATAACCAACGTGAATGCGTCGGCGTTTGCCTACAGCTACTACCAGACACTCTCGGCGCTGTACGTGATTTTAGGGCTGAATTAGGAAAACTCTGATGAGCGCAATGTAGGCGCGGGCGTCGTCCCCGCCCGTGCGTTACCAATTGAAATTCACGCCTAATCAGAGTCTCCTCAAGCAGTCGCGTTTCGCGCGGGCAGCTTGTGGAGGGTACTTCGATTTCCGCGACCGACGGCTGCATTGGGTGTTTCCTGAGCGGATGCTGCGTCGTCGTATCGACACTCTTGTTGCCCACCGTTCAAAAAAAGGTGGAGCAATCCTCATTTGTCCGGGTGTATGCTTGCGCCGCCTAAAAGGTGGGCCAGTCCCAAAGCGGTAACAATTCAACTCGAATGATCAGTATCTCTTGATGACGCGGCACGGGTCATCCTGTCAAAGCCTATCGCCAAGCGCCGGCTGTGTTGCCGCGTTCGTTCGTGTAGTAGCCCTGGATGGTGTAGCGGTTGGGGTCCTCCGGTGGACCCCAACCGAACAGGATCCACGCTTCCAAGTCCCCATTCTCCTGGCCGTCGGCCGATACCCACCCTTGTCCCGGTACTTTGTCGGTCACTGCTTCGGCAAGCTCATGAGCATACACCGCGGTGAAGTCACCAATGAGTCCGCCGCAAGGCTGGCAGAGCGAGGACGGCAATACAGCATAGGCCACCGAAGTACCGTTATAGTCGAAGGCTTCATGGTAGCCGCAGAACTGGGCACACGATTGCGCTCCGCCTGGGTCCAACACCGCCGCCACTCCGTCCGGCAAGATCAGCATGAACAGGCTGTTCACATTCGCCTGAATGGTCCCCTGATCGAGCAACGAGCGCACGGTTGCCTGGGCATCCGCGTCATGGAAAACTGTGCCCGCCGCCACTACCGGCCCGTCGATGGCTCCTTGATACGAGCCCGGCCCCGTCCCGTAGCCGAGCTCGTTTAGCGGGTCGAGATAGCCATTTTCCACGATGGCTTTGCTGAATCCTTCGACAATCCCCCGGTCACCCCAAAACGCACCTAAATAAATGTTCGTGACTTTGGGGACTGCGATCTGGCTGCCCGCTACATTCTGGAATCCTTGTGCTCCACCCGGCCCCGTGGGGGAAGCCAGCGGTCGATCCACCAAGTCCTGCTCCTCCGCGTGCAAATAGAACGGCTTGACTACGTGCCGTGGAGGCACGATCTGGATTACTTTGGAACGTTGTCCGATTCGGCGCAACATTTCCTTCGTGATATTTTTGCGTTCCGCTCTTATTGTGCTCATAACTTACCCTCTCTTTCCCAAACAAGTTGCTTCCCTTTGTCCGGGAGCTGCGGTCGCTCGCAGGCGAATCACTGTCCGCCACCGAGGGGCGCCCAGTCTCCCGCTTGATTTGGGTCGCACGAGTTATCCGACTTGGTACAGACCAGAAACTGCACGATGGGATGGACCTCCCACAACGAATAACGATGCGGCTGTCCACCCAGGGGATTGCTCGGGTCTCCGTTCACCCGATGAAAGTTGTCATAGAACAAAGCCCCTGTGATCATGACAAGCTGCTGGTTGTTTTCGACCTGCGTGAGATTGGTCAGATTCCACCCGGGTGGACGGCTTTGCGGAATCATCTCCACCACGATGCCTTGAAAGTCGCTGTTGCTCGGGTCGTTCGATATGGGTATGTGGTAGTCGTTATTCGTCTCTCCCTTTAAGTTGCAGTTCACCGATTCGCCCGTGTTCGGGTGAGGAACGCCCACCAAATACCCCAGTAGCGACACCACGTCGCTTTCCGAAACCGGCCCTTTGCTGACGGTGAGCCCTTTCAGCAGGGCCCTGTCATCCGCAGTCAACTCTTTGTCTTCGCCGACCAGGTTATCCGCCTGTTGCTGAAGGCTGGCGAAGTCGTCGAAGGTCAACATTGCGCCGCTGGTGCCAGCCGGAACCGTTTGTTTCACTTGATTCGCAAGTCCATGGGGACTGTCGGGGGCCGCACAGCCCGTGGCCGGGCAGGAAGCGAGGTCGGGCTGGCAGGCCGCTGCCGCCAATCCTATGAGGTGCGGCTCAAGTTCGAACTGGGTGCCCCGCCGCGCCAGCTTGCGTGAGATTTCGGCGAGCTTTACTTTCTCTGCCCAGAGCCAGCCGGTCTGGTTCTGGGAAGTCTTCACCTGATAAAACCCGTTGCTCTTGGCTGCTTTGAGGATGGTGACTGTCGTCTGACGCTTAAGCGTGGTGATTCGTGGGCTGTCCGCAGAAGGACCGGAGCGGAGATTCAAGTTACTGGTCAGTGTGCCCTGCATCTGAGCGGCGGAGCAGATTGGAAGGCAGCACAAGCAGAACAATAAGGACCTGGCGGCCCTGGCGGCAATTGTCATTGGGCACCTCTCCATTGAGCTGAGTTTTGAAAACGCCGGGATATGGAGTAAGAAGCGGCAACCGTGAGCCCCCTGCTATGCAAGGAAGTAGACGGTGTGCTTCGTTCCGCCTCAGGGAGTTCGCCCTTCCTCCCCCTCTGTGGGAATTGCTTTTCGGAGAAGCGGTACGGCACATTCTTCCCCCAATCGCGAGCTGAAGTCAATAGAAAAGTGAAACGTGCGGCCAAGTCTTTATGTTATGGCTTTGACTTCCCCGGGCTACCCTGTCCAAGGGGGCCGGCCCCGCCTTTCCGTAGCCGGCATACTCGGCGGATTTGATTTTAGCGTTGGGTGTCCCACTCTTGTTCACGTTCTTTGCGAAGAGGCGGCTACTTCGAATGCTACCGCGAACCCTGGCATTTCATGGCAGCCCGCGCCGCCTCGGCTTCGGATAAGTCGGAATGACCAAGTTGTTCTTGGTGTCATCCTGAGCGGAGCGTTTGTTTCGCGAAGCAAGCAAACACGGGGTCGAAGGACCCCTACTCCCGGAACTGCCGCACTGGCGCGCCAAGGCATTCTCACGATGTTCCCTCAATCTGCATCTGCGCGAAGCCGCCGTCACGGGGGAATGCCTCGAAGCGTCTGGCTACAAGTAGTAGCTAGGGGTCCTTCGACTCGGTTTGGCCCGCGCTAGCGCGAGCCAAACATCGCTCAGGATGACAAGTTGTTGAGTGGACGATCAGGAAAACAGGTCCCAACTAAGCGCTGGCTTTGTCCGTCAACGGGAGCGGGGGTTCGTCGTTTTTCGCAGCGGCTGCATCCAGGTCCAACTGCTCCTGGCCGCTGAGCACGGTCACGCGGCCACGATAGGTCTTCAGATGCTTCTGCGCCGTCTCGAAGGCTTCCTGGGCTTTGTTCAGATTTTTGCCGACGTTCTCAAACTGGCTCTGGAAATAGTCGAACGATTTCTGTGCCTTTGATAATTCCAGGCGGCTCTTCTCGAAGCGGCTGGCAACTTCATACCATTTGTGTACCAAGGCGATGGTCTGCAAGGTCATCAGCAAACTGTTGGGCGAAACCGGAAAGACGTGCTGCTGATTGAGCCAGTCAGCGAGCTCGCGGTTGCGGATCACTTCCATGTAGAGCGTCTCGCTGGGCAAATACATCAAGGCGATATCGGTAGTGCCGTTTTCCGGCTGGATGTAGGCTTTAATTCTTTTCGCTTCCGCCTTCATCACGCGGACCAGCGCGTGGCGGGCTTCTTCGACCTCCGCTTCGACGTTGCTTTCGAATAGCGCCAGCACTTGCTCGCGGGGAAACTTCGCGTCAACGGGCAGTCGCCGGTCGGGGAACTGGATGATGGCATCGGGACGTCCACCGCCCTCGGGCAGTTGCGCCTGCATCTCGAACATATGTGCGGGGAGAAAGTCGGAGAGCAAACGTTCCAGGCTGGCTTCGCCAAACCGGCCACGCAGGTGAGGCAGCTTGAGCAGATTGTTCAAGTCGTTGATGGAGTGTCCGAGGGCCCCGACTTCGCGGAGCTGTTCTTCGGCCGCCTTCAAGTGCTGCTGCACTTTTTCGAACTGAGCAAAACCTTCCTTGATGTTCTGATCGAGTTTTTGCTGCACTTGGTCGGTGATGGCGAGCAGCCGCGCATCCACGCGGTCGCGAATGGAATCCAGACTCTGCGCCGTTTTCTGGTTCAGGCTGTCGAATTCGGATTTCAGTTGAGACGTGGTGAGCGCGAGCGAGGTGGTCAGCTCGGTGCGGGCATCGGTGAGCCGCTCGGACTGTTCCTGGCGGCCCGCCTTCATCTGTTCCTCGACCGCGGAACGAATGGCCGAGAAGCCATCGCCCAAGCGGTCAGCGACCTGCAGGCCGATCGCACCTTTGGTCTGCTCCAGGCGCATTGCCGTATCGGCCGTCGCCGAAGCGAACTGGGCGGAAAGCGTCTGGTGTAATGCTTTGGCCTGGTCTGCAAGTTGCTTTAATGCTTCGAGTTGCGAGGAAGTGCCAAACCTTCGCTGGAACAGCAAGAGAACCAGTATCAAAAGTACTAGTTCCAAAACGACAATAAGACCAACTAAGGACGAGAAGAAGGTCAATTCGAAGTCATCTCCGTTGTAATCGTGCCTAGCTCGATTCTAGAGCGTATGGTCAAAGAAACAAAGCTGCAAATTGATCCTCCCGGGTCCTGAACGTGGGCAAGGCGGAACATGTTTCGGGTCCCTATAGCTTGGTTGGCGATGGTGTTGATCGGCGGCGCGGCTCCTGTGAAGGATCCGAAACCGCCGCCTGCGAAACTATTGAATGTGGCCTCGGCGCGCCACCAGCCCTCCCCCAATGATTCATCGCCTTATGACGCCGAGGCCGAGCGCGAACTGTTCGATTTGGCAAACCAGGCGCGCGCGCAAGCCGGAGTAGCCCCGCTGCAGATGGATGACGGCCTGATTCAGGCAGCGCGGGCGCACGCTTCCGAGATGGCCGCGCAGCAACAGCTTTCGCACCAGTTTGCCGGTGAGCCCTCCCTCGCACAACGGCTGGCGGCCAATTGCACGCTGCACCTGGATCAAGCAGGAGAGAACGTCTCCTACGCGGGCAACGTGGATCAGTCGCATCAAGGCTTGATGCATTCGCCTCCGCATCGCGAAAACCTGCTGAATCCTGCCTACAACGTGGCTGGATTCGGCGTGGTGCGTGCCGGATCTTCGCTGTATGTCGCACAGGATTTCGGACACAGCCTGCCAGCCTATTCGCCGCGGCAAGCTGGAGGCCTGGTAAGCGGAAGCATTGCCCGCACGCGGCGAGAGGCCAATTTGCCCCAGTTGCAGTGGATGGAGAGCGACACTGCCCAGGCCGCTGCTTGCTCCATGGCGCGCGCCGATTCTTTGAAGACCGCAGCCTCCCGCGGATCCTATATTCTGCGTTACACCACGGCACAGCCAGAGACTCTGCCGGCTGCGGCAGCTAAAGCGATTGAAGACCGGGCGGTACGTACCTTCTCGGTTGGCACCTGCTACGCGCGCACGAATACCTATCCGAATGGCGTGTATTGGGTCACGTTGGTCCTGCAGTGAAGTTGGCCAACAGTGGGCCGCCCACAGGTTCATTTTAAGCGCTGAGTATCCGCGAGCGACCGCTTTCCCTGTGCTAACCTGCAAGCTGTAACTCTCCGTTAGCATCCCATGGAAACACCGCGGCAGATTCGCATCGGCACCGCTGGCTGGTCCTATCGTGACTGGGATGGAGTTTTCTATCCGCCTGGAATGCAGCGCCGAAAACAGCATGCGCTGGAATTTCTGGCGCAGTGCTTTGATGTGGTGGAGATCAACACTTCTTTTTACGGGCACATCAAGCCGGAACTGGCCAAGCTGTGGGCGCGCAAGGCGGCGGTCAATCCCAAGTTTGTGTTCACCGCTAAATTACACCGGTCGTTTACTCATTCTCCAATTGCGGCGATGGAGCCGACATCGGCCGCAACCATCAGGCCCAACGATGAAGACGAGCGGCTGGCGCGCGAGGGGCTGGATGCGTTGGCCGCAACCGGAAAGCTGGGCGCTCTGCTCATTCAATTTCCGGTTTCGTACAAGAACACATCTTTGAACCGCGAATACCTGGAGTCGCTGCTGCGTCAGTTTATCGAGTTTCCCCGCGTAGTGGAAGTGCGCCACGAAAGCTGGAACAAGCCAGAGACGATCAGCTATTTTAGTGAGAGAAACGTCGCGTTCTGTAATATCGACCAGCCGCTGATTGGGCGCTCGCTCGAAGCCACTGAGCACGTGACCTCGCCCGTCGGATACGTGAGGCTGCACGGTCGGAATTATGACCAATGGTTCGAAGCGGAGAAGGGTGCGGATCGCTACAACTATCTGTACAGCGAGGCAGAATTAGCGGGCTGGAAAGAGAAGATCGAGCGCATCGCGCACAAGGCTGAAGTTACATACGTGATTGCGAACAATCATTTTGAAGCGAAGGCCGGTGTGAATGCGCTGCAACTGAAACACATGTTGAGCGGGCAACGGGTGAAGGCGACGGAAACGCTCTTGCACCATTATCCTGAGCTGAAGAGCATTGCCGATCCGCTGCCGGAAGATAACGACGGCTTGCCTCTGCTGTCGATGTCATCTTGAGGATCGTGACAGCCTGGGTAGGTGGGGCGGACGTCTTCGTTCAATTCCCAATTTGGGCTTTTTCACGCCATTCCCATTTCGGGACAAAAATCTTGTCAAGGGGTCCAAACCATTCATTTGTTTCCAAATCATTCATTCGGAAGGGAAAATAAAATCTCGTTTCATGGCTCACTTTCCGGTTCAATTTGCTATTCTAGAAATATAGGCAATTAATCAGGCGCGGGGTTTCAATCCCGCGCTTTTTCTATTTGAACATTGAACGTCGACGCGGCCCGGCCGGGCTGTGCTCCCGAATCAACCATCAACAATTTAGGGGAAGGATGAGGCGCCAGCGAAATCTGGCGCTTTTTTATGGCCAAAACCAATGCCGCGCGGCGGCGAGCCTTTGAGAAGAAACAAGAGCAGATACGTACCGGTCAGGGACCCCAGAAAAAGGGCGAACTGGCGGAGATGGCCTTCATCTACAAGGCTGAGAGCCTGGGGTTTGACGTAGCCAAGCCTTATGGCGACAGCAATCGTTACGATTTCGTGGTGCGCTCGGGGCAGCGGTTCTGGAAGGTGCAGGTAAAGGCCTCCGGTTTCATCGCCTTTGGCAATTACAGGGTGTATGCAGAAAGAATTCAGCGTGGGCGAGCCATTCCGTACACTGCGGATGAGATTGACTTTCTGGCTGTTTATATCATCCTGGAGGACACGTGGTTCATCATCCCGGTCCGAGCCTTCACGCCTCTCCGAAGCTTCCACCTCTATCCCCGCGGAACCCCCGACGGAGGCCGCTTCGAGCAGTATCGCGAGGCCTGGTGGTTGATGGAGTGAGGGGATTTCGCGGGCAACCTCGCTCTTCCAAATACTTCCCATTCCCGTTTCGGAACCAATCCGGCGAGGACTGGTCATCCGTCACAGCCGCTGAACTCCGAACTCTGCAAGGATCTTATGGGATCTGTGGTGGGTTCGGCGCACGAAGGTGCGAGCGCACTTTATTCCGACCGGCGAAACAGCTAGCGGCCCCGTAGCTCAGCCGGATAGAGCGCTTAGGTTCGCACCTTAGAGGTCGTGAGTTCGAATCTCACCGGGGCCACCCTAAAGCCCGGTTTACGAAGTCTGGTTACGAAGGTGCATTCGGGCTTGACATCGAATCGAACGAGAGAGAGACTTGAGTTGTAAGGTGCGAACCTAAGCGCTTCTGCTTGGGAAAGTTTTCAAAGGCGGCCACGAGGTCGCCTTTGTTTATTTGAGCTCGAATAGATTGTCATTCTGAGCGAGTAGCCGTTTCGCGAAGCGAAATGGCTACCCTGCCCTCTTTCTCAGACTCAATTGAGCAGAGTTCGGAGATTGCCAGACATCACTGCCTTGAAGTTGTTCACGGCATCTAGTTCACCGTCGTCCAGCATTCTTAGCTCGGCGGTAGCCATGCTATAGATGAGAAAGTCGGCGGCTGTGACCAATCGACCGTCGTTGATGTTATCGACTATAAAGCGCTGGTAGAAGGGATGTTCGACGTTGTACCTCAACACCAATCGTCTTCCCTCCATGTCGCACTCATAAATCTGGCCGTTCGGGCCCAGTCTTTCCTCACGAATCTCACAATTTAGGCGGGTCTCAAGGGCCTGGGTGCGGGTGAGGTTCTTGCGCTCGCGCTCGGGCTCTCCTTTGGGCGAGTGGCCGTTACCGACGTTCTTGCGTGGATGGCGTTTTTCAATTTCCGCTTTGGGCTTGATGAGAAGCTTATCCTTCTCGGCTATAGCCTTCGCGGACTGATTGTGAAGCTGTTGCTGGATTCCCGAAGTTTCGACCCGCTTCTTTGTCGCCTCACGCCTCTTAATCGTACGGCAGGTAGGCACCAGAATGGTAGCGAGCTGATCAAAGAGGCTTTGCTCCAAGTTGGCTTGTCGCTTGGTGAACTCGACTCCGACCATGCGATCTAAGGTTGCTGGGAAGAAAAGTTCGCCACGCATGCGATTAAAGTCGTTGTGCTTCGTAAAGAAGTTGAGCGTAGCTGCGTTGACGATCTCTCGCTGGTTCCGCATTACGTAGAAGCCCTGGCCCTTCATCGATCTGGCTACATCCAGCTCGTTCGCCGGTGTCTCAGGAACAAGAACGATCCGTGCGCGGACGTTTTCCTTCTTCTCTTGACCATCATCAGTAACACTGACTGGAAACACGTCGTCAATAACCAATTCTGTGGCAGGATCATTCAGTTGCAGGGGGTCGATCGCGGAAACGACCTCGTCATTGATACGAAACTGTCGTCCAGCGCCGATGAAGTAACGATGAATACGACCAATCTGGCTCTTCAGAATGGAAGCGAAGGCGGAGGTGTTGCGATTGCTGAGGTTATCGCACTTGGTCAGTATCAGCAACGTGCCACTCGATTCAGCGCTGATCTCGGAATTCAGCAGTTCAATCTCGTCCGGGGTTGCGGCGTCAAGATGTTTAACAAAGGCGTTCTTCGCGATGACCTCATCCACATCCCATGCGCTCGACCAGCACCCTTCCTCAGTGCGGGTGATCACATGGCACTTCTTTGCGATGGAGAGGCTGGCCGTGACCAGGCCCATGCCGAACCTTCCGAGATCCGAACTAAGATCGCGCGTGGTCAGCGACCCTAGACGCATCGCTTGATCCAGCAGGTCTCGCGCCATGCCAACGCCGTCATCGGCTATCGAAATCTGGGGTTGGTTATTCTTCTGCTGGACACGTATGCTGACGTGGGCAGCTTCTGCATCGATTGCGTTGTCAACGAGATCGGCTATAGCCTCGTAGTTGCCATAGCCTAGGTAGCGGAGGGACTCAATCAAACGACCCGCGTTGGGATCGTTGGGACGATCATATCTCATCGGATTTTCTCCTGTGTCGATGCGCTTGGCACCAACTGGAATTTAGATCATTAGCGTCACTAGCTTTTGACCAATGACACAGTGAGGATACCACAGAATTCGCAAAACGTGACGGGCCGATGTTTCGGGGTTAGGCTACCGTGCAGCTACTTCTTCTCTAGCGTAGTGGCTTTCCACGTACTCATCCATGATTCTTGATGAATTCGGCTACGATGTGATCGCCCTTGAGCGTGGTGAACAGGCGGCCATCGACGTAGACCGGTCTTTGGGTTCTTCGAAGGTGCCGGGCAGGGAGATGCCAGGCTGCCGTGCGTCATCTCCTTGAAGAAGGTGCGGACTTCTTCAACACGATCGCGTTCGGACCTGCCACCACTGGCGCAGCGCATGCGCTTCGTTTTGGGAAGATACCACCCGCCTACGACCTGGGATAGAATAACCGATTATGGAGATTCACCTTCGACCCGAGCTTGCAGATTTGATCAAGCAAGATGTTCAGCGCGGACCCTATCAAACTGTCGACGAGTTTGTGGAGTGCGCGGTCTCGATGCTGCACGAGCAAGAAGCGTGGCTGGCTCAGAACCGCGCGGAGATCGCAGCCCAGGTCGACCAAGGGTATGCCGCCGCCGAGCGCGGGGAGTTGGTCGACAGCGAGGATGCGCGCTCCCGACTCGCAGCATTTAAGCGCAACTGGTTCAACCGAACCTAGGGGCGATGACCAGCTTTCAATTCACGCCCCAAGCCTTGGCTGACCTTTTCGACATTTGGAGTTTCATCGCGAAGGACAATCCTACAGCCGCAGACCGCGTCGAGGACGCGATCTTCCGCGCCTGCGAACTGCTGGCGCGTGAACCTTTCATCGGACGAGAGAGGAATGACTTGACCGAGCTGCCTGTGCGCTTCTGGGTAGTGCAGCCGTATTCCAACTACCTGATTGTGTACCGCCCGGAAAAGAAGCCGCTCCAGGTGGTTCGTATTCTCCACGCCGCCCGCGATCTGCCCAAGACGCTACGGTAGTGTTTGCAACTGCGAAGCCTGCCCGGCCGGAGAGCCCATGCGCGGCCCCCACGTGTAGGTTCAATGGGCCGCCACTTCTTCTTTGGCTGCGTAGTGGGACTCCACGTACTCATCCAGAATCTTGATGAATTCGGCGACGATGTGGTCGCCCTTCAGCGTCGTGAACAGGCGGCCATCCACGTAGACCGGGGCTTTAGGCTCTTCGAAGGTGCCGGGTAGGGAAATGCCCAGGCTGGCGTGTTTCGATTCGCCGGGGCCGTTGACTACGCAGCCCATCACCGCGACTTTCATTTCCTCGACACCTGTGTAGCGGTCTTTCCAGGCTGGCATCTGCTCGCGCAGGTAGGACTGAATCTGCTGGGCCATTTCCTGGAAGAAAGTGCTGGTGGTGCGGCCGCATCCTGGGCAGGCCGTTACCTGCGGGGTGAAACTGCGGATTCCGAGCGATTGCAGAATCTGCTGGGCTACGCGGACTTCTTCGGTGCGATCGCCGCCGGGGGCGGGGGTGAGCGAGACGCGGATGGTGTCGCCGATGCCTTCCTGCAGCAGAACTCCGAGGGCGGCGCTGGATGCGACCACGCCTTTTGCTCCCATGCCGGCTTCGGTCAGTCCGAGGTGCAGCGGGTAATTGCAACGCGCAGCCAGCGCGCGATAAACGTCGATTAAATCCTGCACGCCGCTGACTTTCGCGCTGAGGATGATCTGATCGGCGCGCAATCCGCACTTCTCGGCGAGTGCGGCGGAATTCAGCGCGCTTACAACCATTGCTTCCATAGTGACTTCGCGGGCGTCCTTGGGCTCGGAGAGCCGCGAGTTCTCGTCCATCATGCGGGTAAGCAACGCTTGATCGAGCGAGCCCCAATTCACGCCGATGCGGACCGGCTTCTGATTGTCGGCTGCGACTTCAATCATGGTGCGGAAGTTGGAATCGTCCTTGCGGCCGATACCCACGTTGCCGGGATTGATTCGATACTTGGCCAGGGCGCGGGCGCACTCGGGATATTTCTTCAGCAGTTGGTGTCCGTTGTAGTGGAAGTCGCCGACGATAGGAACGTTGACGCCCTGCTTGTCGAGTTGCTCGACGATGGGTGCAACCGCGGCAGCGGCCTGTTCGTTGTTGACCGTGACGCGAACCAGTTCGGAGCCGGCGCGAGCCAGCGCCGCGACTTGCTGGACGGTGGAAGGGATGTCTGCGGTATCGGTGTTAGTCATGGACTGCACCACAACCGGTGCTTCGCTGCCCACGCCAACGCCATTGATCGAGCACGTGACGGTTTTCCTGCGCTGAATGTGAGCCATGTTTATCCTAGTTTAGACCATTTACGTGGAAGTGAGAAACCCGAGCTAGCCAAAGAGCTCGCTGTGTGAACCCAATCGGACAAGTTGCAATACGTCGGTGTCGGGCTTGCGGTAAATCAGAAGCAAGTCGGGTTTGAGGTGGCATTCGCGGTGGTCTCGCCATTCGCCCCCAAGAGCATGGTCGCGGTTCTTGTCTGGCAGCGGCTTGTCTTCCGCAAGAAACGAAACTGTGTTGGAAACCAGAGCGTCCAGGTCGCGCTTGTGCTGTCCGGATTTCTCCCGCTTGAAATCGCGCTTGAAAACGTTGGTGCGCTCAATCGTCCGCATTCAAGTCGGCCATCAAGTCGGAGACTCTGCGGAACGAGGGCAGTTTGCCGGTGCGAGCCTCCCGGATGGCCGCGGAGGTTGTGGCATTGGGCACCTTTACGTCGAAGGGGAGGGCCTTTTCCGCAGCGACTCGAGTCAGCAGCACGCGCACGGCATCTGAAACCGAGAGGCCCATGCTGGCCAGCGTCTTCGCGGCCTTAGTCTTGATCCGCTTATCAATGCGGACGTGAACCATCTCTGTAGCTGGCATACCTGTCTCCCTCGTGAGATACATTGTATCTCAAAGAGCTGGGCGAAGCAATCAAGTCATGCAATGCAGCCGACGGTGTTCCTGCTTTGGGGCTGCAGCCCGTTTTTCGCGGCTTGATCGGCACGGCTGAAGCGTGCTGGCCTTACGGCAGTCGCTGCATCATTCCGGGCAGGGTTTTTGCCAGATCGTTATAGATCACCATGACCGCGAACAGGACCAGGAACACGAATGCGGCCTGGTAGATACGCTCTTTAATCTGCAGGCTGATATCGCGCCGCATCAGGCTTTCGACGAACAGCAGCAGGATTACGCCGCCATCGAGGATGGGAATCGGCAGCAGGTTGAAGATGCCCAGATTCAGGCTGATCGCGGCGGTCAGAGCCATAAGGGGGGTCCAGCCTTTTTCGGTGGCTGCTTCTCCGGCGGCGCGGCCAATCCCGATCGGGCCTTCGATGGTCCGGATCGAGATCTTACGTTGAATCATTTTCTGCACGAGCTCCAGGATGAGGAGCGAACCTTCCTTGTTCTGCTCGATCGACTTGCGGAACGCCGCCGGCAAGGGCAGGGTGGTTACTTTCATCTGCAGACTGCCAAGTCCCACGCGATAACGTTTCTCTCGCTGACCGGGTACATCGGCTAGCACGGGCTGCACGGTGAAGGTCTTCTGCTGGCCATCACGACGAACCACAATCGCGATAGCCCTCTCCTGGGTACGCTTCATGGTTTCAATCATGGCTTCGATGTGCGGGATCGGCTGGCCATCGACGGTCAGGATTTCGTCCCCGATTTGCATTCCGGCCTTTTCGGCCGGCATACCCTTTTCCAAGTCTGTAACCGTAACGCTGGGTTCCTTGGCAACCCACCCCGCGAATCCCATCTGATTTATCCCGTAGGCTTCGGGCACGATAGTCTTTTCGAAAGATTTCCCGCCGCGCTCGATGGTGACCTCCAGAAGCTGATTCGGACTCAGCGCTTCTTTGGGGTCGACTTGCTTCCAAGTAGGATTCTCGATTCCGTCCAGACGAACGATGCGATCGCCAATCTGAATTCCAGCTTTCGCTGCCGGAGTGTCGGGCAATACCCAGCCGATGACCGCGGGCTCGTCCAGCACTGCCGGATACTCGTAATGCACCATGTAGACGAAGGTGAGCAGGCCAATGGCGAGCAGAATATTCATGGACGGCCCGGCGATGGCGATCAGAAAGCGATGCCAGCGCGGGTGCGACAGGAACTCGCCAGGATCGCCGGTGCGCTCATCCATGGGATTCTCGCCGCTCATTTTCACGTAGCCACCGAGAGGGATGGCGCTGACGCGGTAATCGGTATCGCCGCGGCGGAAACCGAGCAGCCGCTTGCCAAATCCGATAGAGAAAACCTCAACTCGCACGCCCAGCAACTTCGCGACCGCGTAGTGGCCGAACTCATGGATCAAAATCATGAATCCCAACACCACCGCAACAGCCAGCACAGCTATAAAGAATCCCGACATATAGTTTTGATTATTCCCTTCGAAAAGTGGAAGAAGCCGATCGCGACGGCGCGGCATAGCCCAACTGCTCTACTTTTTCGTGAGCGATCCGGCGAGCTTCGGCGTCTGCTGCAAGCACCTTACTTATAGATTCCAATTTCCCGCTTTCAGTTTCTGCAAGCACCATCTTAATTATGGCAGGAATCTCAGTGAAACGGATACAGCCATCCAGAAATGCGGCCACCGCGACCTCGTCCGCGGCGTTCAGTGCAACCGTTTTCGCTCCCCCAGCCTCCGCTGCATCATAGGCTAGACCCAGGCAAGGGAATTTTCCCATATCCGGGGGTGAGAAATCGAGATGTCGTAAGTCCATGACCGGGAAGCGCATATCGGACGCAATGCGTTCCGGATAAGTCAGCGCATAGAGGATTGGCAGCCGCATATCAGTCACAGAAAACTGAGCAAGTATGCTGCCATCCACGAATTCGACCATGGAATGGATGGTGGATTGGGGATGCACGATCACCTGCACTCGATTTGGAGGCAGATTGAACAAACGGCAGGCCTCGATAACCTCGAAGCCCTTATTCATCAATGTGGCTGAATCGATGGTGATGCGGCGGCCCATCTTCCAGGTGGGATGGTTCAAGGCTTGTTCGACTGTGATTGCGGAAAACTGCGACTTTGGTGTGTGCAGAAATGGTCCGCCAGACGCAGTCAACCAGATCTGTTGAACCTCGTTGATGCGTCCGCCACGCAGACACTGATGGACTGCATTATGTTCGCTATCGATCGGCAACAGTGGCTTGCCCTGACGGCGGGCCTCGGCGGTGATCAGTTCTCCAGCGGCCACCAGACACTCTTTGTTTGCCAGCCCGACCGTCTTGCCGGCGCGTACGGCTTCGTAAGTGGCCTCGAGCCCGGCCACGCCCACGATGGCGCTGACTACGAAATGCGCTTCCGGGTGGGTGGCGACTTGCACCGCCCCAGCCGAGCCGTGGGCTACTTCGACTTCATCCAGCCCAGAGGCCTTTAGGC
>DATNNO010000159.1:0-31113 GCA_035601775.1 Terriglobales bacterium
GGGTTGTCCGCTTTCGTTGAGCTTTTGAATTTCATCTGCGGCCGCGAAGTACTTTTCCTTTTCGGTGCGGTAGACGACGTCAGGATTCTCCAGCCGCAGCATTTGCTGGTTGGTGGGAATCACCACGACTTCCAGCTTGTATATCTTGTCGAATTCCGTGGCTTCGGTCTCCGCCGTGCCGGTCATGCCAGCCAGCTTCTTGAACATGCGGAAATAATTCTGGAAAGTGATGGTGGCGAGGGTCTGATTCTCGCGTTCAATCTTGACGTTTTCCTTAGCCTCGACCGATTGATGCAGGCCATCGGACCAGCGGCGGCCCGGCATCAAACGGCCCGTGAACTCGTCGACGATAATGACTTCTCCATCCTTCACGACGTACTCAACATCGCGGTGATAGAGAGCGTGTGCTTTCACGGCGGTCTCAACGTGATGCTTCAGGTCCCAGTTTTCGGGGTCGGCGACATTACCAATGCCGAGAAGTTGCTCTACTTTTTCCCAGCCTTCGTCAGTAACCGTGATGCTCCTGTGCTTTTCATCCACCACGAAGTCGCCGGTGTATTGCTTGGGCTCGCCGGGAGCGACGTCAATCTCCTCACCCTTCTCGAGCTTGGAAATAATGCGGTTTACCTTGGCATATTTGTCGGTGGATTCCTCGCTGGCCCCGGAAATGATAAGCGGGGTGCGGGCTTCATCGATCAGGATGGAGTCGACTTCGTCGACGATGGAGAAGTTGTGGCCACGCTGCACGCAATCGTGCAGATCGAATTTCATGTTGTCGCGGAGATAGTCGAAGCCGAACTCGTTGTTGGTACCATAGGTAACGTCAGCGGCGTAGGCTTCACGACGCTGCTGGTCGTCGAGGTCGTGAACGATGACGCCCACGCTGAGGCCGAGGAAACCATACAACTTACCCATCCACTCGGAGTCGCGCTTGGCCAGGTAGTCGTTCACAGTGACCACGTGGACGCCGCGGCCGCTCAGAGCGTTCAGATACACTGGCAAAGTGGCGACCAGCGTTTTTCCTTCGCCGGTCTTCATTTCTGAGATCTTGCCCTGGTGCAGAACTATTCCGCCAATCAGCTGTACATCGAAATGCCGCATGTTCAGAACGCGGCGGCCACCTTCGCGCACTACGGCGAATGCTTCGGGCAGAAGCTCATCGAGGATCTCGTTGACCAGCTTTGTGCGTTCGGTGTCGAGTTCTCTCCGGCGATCTTGGTCCGCGTCGGGGTCGTCCGCAATACGGGTCCGGCGTTCCTGTATCCGCTGGCGAAATTCGTCCGTCTTAGCGCGCAGTTGGTCATCGCTGAGCTTGCGCATGGCGGGCTCAAGCGCATTGATGGCTTCGACTCGAGGCATCAGACGCTTGAGCTCGCGCTCGTTCTTGGTCCCGAAAATTTTAGCTACCAGAGCATTGATCAAAATGAGAATCCTTGGAGGGGCACTACACCCGCTATCCTAGAAGGTTAGTATATTAGATGCGTGCGCAGCGCGTAAGTCGCGGAAAGGGCAGCCCAGTTCACCGCAACTTTCCGCTTCATCGAGTGCCGCTAGCTCTATGGGGTAACTGGACGAGGAACAGCCACATGAGCAGGCCGAAAATAAAGAGCATAAGTGCGCTCCAACAAATGGAGAGCATCGAAACTAGGGCGCGCATCCGATGTCCTCCAGAGAACGACTTACCCAGCAGGACAATGGCTCCCACCAGCAGTATGAACGTGAGGATGATTCCGAATGTCACATAGACTTCGGCTAAACCGCCGGCTACCGCGCCCAGGCCGGTTGCCTTCTGCTCGGAAATGCCCCGGAAGGAATGAAGAACCCCGATGATGAGGGGGACGGAGGGAGTCCAGGCGAGAACCATCCCCCAGAGGAACCACTTTCTCTTGCGGTCGTCGTCCATTCAGGCCGAAAGATTGTCACAGGGTCAGAAGAAAATCAAGCATTAGCCGCGCCTATTTTGTCAGACGGCCTGTAAGCCGATCAGCCCTCGACGCTTTCGGCGAACCTCAGCGATTTCAGTGGTTCAAGGTATTTTCCCGTCTTGCGGCGGGAACGATGCAGGGATGACCTAGCTTTCATGTAAGATTTTCTGCTGACTCCATGCCCACATTCTATGAACTATTCCGCGAATGCGCTGAGCGCTGGCCCGACAATGTTGCGCTGGAGATTCAGCGGCGCGACCTGGTGGAGAGCAAAACCTACGCTGAGGCGCGGCGCATGGCGGAAAGCATCGGCCGCTGGCTGGCAGACAGCGGATTTCAGCCGGGCGCTCGGGTTGCGATCCTGGCCGATAACCACCCGCGTTGGATCATCGCTTACCTCGGCATTGTCGCGGCCGGTTGTACCGCGGTTCCCTTGGACACAGCGTTTCATGCGGATCAGGTTGCGAAGCTCCTCCAGGATAGCGGCAGTTCGCTGCTGTTTTGCGATGTGAGACATCTGACGGTGGCGCAAGAAGCCGTTGCAGGATTGGCAGTACAACTAGTGCTGACCGACTCCATGAGTGCTGCCGAGCTTCGCTCGGCTGGACAGCCGGGGGCGGCTGTCCCCACGCAATCCTCGCCACCTCAACCCGTCGCCGACTTCGATAGGATCTTCGACGCGGGCCCCGGTAACTTCTCGGCTGTACCCGTTGCTTCTGACAGCCTCGCTTCCCTGCTCTACACCTCTGGCACCACTGCCGATCCCAAAGGTGTAATGCTCACGCACTCGAACCTTATGGGCGAAGTGAGGGCCGTATTCGGCTGGGCGCAGCTCGGCCCTGAGGACGCATTGCTCGGTGTGCTCCCGCTTTTTCACGTGCTGTCGCAAATGGCCAACTTGCTGTTGCCACTGGTCAAGGGCTCACGTGTTGTTTATCTCGAAACCCTGAATACCACGGAACTACTTCGAGCGCTGGCTGAGCGGGAAATCACCGCGTTCGCGGTAGTGCCACAGTTTTTCTACCTCATCCACGAGCGCATTTTCAAAGAGGTGTCACAGCGCGGAAGAGCGGCAACTCGGGCTTTTCGAATAATGATGGCAATCACACGCTTCAGTCGAAGGTTCGGATGGAATCCGGGCCCGATTTTCTTTTCCCAGATCCACAACATGTTTGGCCGCAAAATGCGCTATTTGGTGACAGGTGGGTCACGCTTTGATCCGCAGATCGGGCGCGATTTCCATGCGCTGGGAATTGACATCTTGCAGGCGTACGGCCTCACCGAAACCAGCGCCGCCGCTTTCGCCACCTCCCCGAATGGCAACGTCGTTGGCTCTGTGGGCAAGCCGCTTGAGGGCGTGGAAGGAAAGATCGTCGATCCGCAGCCGCAAGAAGACGGCGGCGAACCGGTGGGCGAGATCGCGATTCGTGGCGCCATCGTAATGAAGGGCTACTGGAACCGGCCGGACGCAACCGCTGCCGTCCTTAGGGACGGCTGGCTCTACACGGGGGATCTGGGCTATTTCGACGCCAGTGGAAATCTCTTTATCACTGGCCGCAAGAAGGAAGTCATTGTCCTCAGCAACGGAAAAAACATTTACCCGGAAGAAGTCGAGGCGCACTACCTGAAGTCGCCCTTCATCGGAGAAATGGCTGTTATGGGACTCGAAAGCCGTCCGGGAGAAGACCGCTTGCATGCCGTGGTGGTCCCGAATTTTGATGTGCTCAAACAACGGAAGATCGTGAATGCGAAAGAGGTCCTCCGCTACGACATTGAAGGCCTCTCGGCGCAACTGCCTTCGACCAAGCGGATTGGAAGTTATGAAATCTGGCGGGAAGGTTTGCCGCGGACGACCACCCGAAAGTTGAAGCGATTTGAGATCGAGAAGCGTGTGCGGGCAAATCAGGCGGAAGGCCGCCCGCGTGATGCGGAAGTTGGCCCAGAAAAGCCTTTGAGCGCGGAAGACGCCGCCTGGCTGGAGCAGCCCGATGTGCAACGCGCACTCAAGATCATGCGAGAGGCGGCAAGGATAAAGCCTCAAGCGATCCGGCCCGGCGACAATCTGGAACTCGACCTTGGGCTGGACTCGATGCAGCGGGTTGAACTCTCGGTCGCGCTGGAACAAGAGCTTGGTGGGAGCATGGAAGAATCGCGCCTGTCGGCGATCTACACCGTGCGGGAGTTGGTGGATGCGGTGCGCGAGAGCGGATCTGGCGACAAAGCCGGTGCTCCCCGCGCGCAGCTCGGCGGCTGGAAAGCCATGCTGCAAGAAGAATCTACAGATCCCGACTTTCTCGCTTTGCTTCGGCCACGACCGATCGCGGATATGTCCCGGTACGTGGTGAGCCGGTTGGCACAGATCATCGCTCGCGATCGCTGCCGCCTGCGCGTTACCGGTCTGGAACACGTTCCTGCCCTTGGGCCCTTTATCATTTGCTCCAACCACCAGAGCTATGTCGATCCATTTATCCTGAGCAGCGTTCTCGCTTGGCCGGTGTTCCGCGCTGGCTTCGCCGTGGGGACGAGCGAGATTTTCGGCAAAGGTTTTATGCGGACGCTGGCGCGATGGTTGCGTGTGGTGGTGGTGGATCCCGACGCGAACCTGGTTCCCGCCATGCGCGCCGGAGCCTCTGGCCTGCGGCACGGACGAGTGCTCGTTCTATACCCCGAGGGCGAGCGCTCGATTGACGGCAAGCCAAAGACATTCAAGAAGGGAGCGGCGATCCTCTCTATTCACTTGCAGGTGCCGATCGTTCCCGTGGCGATTGAGGGTTTTCATGAAGCTTGGCCGCGCGGGAAGCGATTCCAGAAATTCGCGCCGTTGCAAATGACTTTTGGCGACGCGATTTACCCCCCGCCCGAAGCGGAAGCATCGGAAGCGGCTTACGAGGAACTCACTGGAAAGTTAAAAGGGCGTGTGGAGGGGATGTGGGAGCAGTTGCGGTCGCGCGCTCTGTAGAGACGTAGCTCTGCTACGTCGCCGCAATGAGCTTCGCCAAATAGACGTTGCAAGCAACGTCTCTACAGGCGACAGCGATTGCTTTGCACCGACGTTGGTCATTTGGCTCGTGGGTGCGTCTGGTCGTATACCTCGAGTACGTGCTTCATGGAAAGTTGCGTGTAGCGCTGGGTGGTCGAAAGGCGCTCGTGGCCGAGCATCTCCTGAATGGAGCGCAGGTCGGCGCCCTCCTCGAGCATGTGGGTGCCGAAGGCGTGACGCAGAGTGTGCGGATGCACATCCGGTGACAGCCCTTTGGCTACGGCGATCTTCTTGATGATGCGTCCCACACTGCGGGTCGTAAGCCGTCCGCCGCGCTGATTGATCAGCAAAGCGGCGGTATTCTTCTTGCATTCAGCCAACATTTGCTGGCGTACTGGCAAGTAGCTAGCGAGCGCTGTTCTCACTGAATCGCCGAAGGACACGTAACGTTCTTTTTTGCCTTTGCCGCGGATGAGAATGGCTTCGGAACTCAAGCGGATATCGTCGAGATTGATGCCGATTAACTCGGAATTGCGGATACCGCACCCGTAAAGCAATTCGAACATGATGCGGTCACGTTCGGGAAAGGATGCCGCCTCGGGCATCGGCCCGTCGAGCACGGTGTTCATTTCTTCGATCGTAGGCACGCGGGGCAACTTCTTGGGTAGCTTCGGCGTGGAAACCAAGGCGGCGGGATTCTGTTCCACCACTCCTTCCTGCGCCAACCATCGGTAGAAAGAACGGACTGCAGCCAAGGCGCGCGCAACCGAAGCTTTGTCCAGATCCTTTTCGTAAAGCTGGGAGAGGAATCCGCGGATTGTCACGTGATCGATGTTTCGCCAATTGCGTGAGCCCACGTATGCAGCAAACTTGCCCAAGTCACCGGTATAGGCTTTGATGGTGTGAACGGAAGCATTGCGCTCGCGCAGCGAATGGAGAAAGTTGTCGATGGCCTTCTCGACGGGGTTACAACTCTTTTTTGTCGCCATAGGTGCCAGAACCAATCTCCCCACAAGAGTCACAGAGAACAATTCCGCTTTCTCTGTGTCTCTGTGGTGAAACAATCACCTGCCTATCTTGCCTTCGCTCTCGGATGGTGCTTTTGATATACGCTCTTCAGCCTATCGAGCGCCAGGTGTGTGTACACCTGCGTGGTCGAAATATCAGCATGGCCCAGGATGGTCTGAACCGTGCGCAGGTCCGCGCCATTTTCGACCATGTGGGTGGCGCAACTGTGGCGCAACATGTGTGGACTGGCGTTGCGTCCCAGGCTCGAGGATGCCGCTCGAACCATCTGCCAGACACGCTGACGGGTCAGCTTGCGCGCTCTGCGTCCGAGGAACAGAAGCGGCGAAGTGTGCTCTCCGGTCAGCGCAGGCCGTGAATGCTTCATGTACTCGGCAAGTATTTCCTGCGCTGATTTTCCCAAAGGCACGATTCGTTCTTTATCGCCCTTGCCCCGCACCAGCACATAGCCGAGGTCGAGCTTCAGGTCTTCCAGTTTGATTGCGATGATCTCCGAGACCCGGAGCGCTGCGGCGTAAAAGACTTCCAGCATGGCACGATCACGCAGTGCAATCGCTTCGGCCTGCTTGTGGGTCGAACCGGTGCGCGGGCCGCGGAGGAGAGTTTCCATCTCGTCGCGGGCTAGCGATTTGGGCAACACTTTCCACTGTTTCGGCGAGTCAATGTTCAGCGTGGGATCGTGTTCGATAAGCTTGTCGAGCAGCAGGTACCGATATAAATGGCGTAACGTCGAAAGCTTTCTTCCAACCGATCGTCCATCGACCGAGTTGGCGAATAGTTCCTGAATGAAATCGCGCACCTCATTGCGACGCGCATTCAGCAGCGTGCGCTTGCGCTTCTCCAGGAATCCAGTGAACTGACTGACGTCGGTTGTATACGCAGCGACCGTGAGCGGCGCCAGTCCCTTTTCAACTTTCAGGTAGTCGAGAAAACCGGAAACCACGCGCGAGTTCGCTTCTGAAGGCACGGACGAAGTATGCGCGTTATCGGACATTGAGAAAAGTAATGAAGTAGATGCTGTAGAGACGTAGCTCGCTACGTCTTTGCTTTTCAGCCGCTGCCCTTTCGCGAGTTCGGGAGCATTCCTTCGTCAGCAAACTGAGACGTTGCAAGCAATGTCTCTACAGTTCGACGAACTGTGGCAGAAAATCTCGCATGCTACATCTGCGTCACTTCTTTCAACACTTCCACCGCATAGATCGCCCCCTCGGGCGTTTCCTCATGTTTGAAAAATGCAAACACGTTCCGGCCCTGTCCCAGGTGCTCTCGGATGCGGTCTACCATGGCGCGACGTTCGTCCGCCGTGTAGCTCGGTTTGCGGTAACGGTAGTAGCAGAAGTCGGCGGTGACAACGTCGGGTGTGATCCGTTCTTCGGTTTCCGCGATGCAAAGCGCACGGTTGCCGCTCTTGAGCAGAGCAAAAATCTCGTCGGTGAACCATGACACATGCCGGAACTCAAAGGCCGACTGGACCGCACGTGGCAGAGTGGCCAGAAATTCCTCTAACAGCTTGGCGTCTGCCTTCATATTCGGTGGCAGTTGAAATAACAGCGGTCCCAGTTTTTCCGCACGCGCCAGTGGCTCGATCGTGCTCAAAAAGCGTGGAATGAAATCTTCGGTGTTCTTCAGGCGTTTAATATGGGTGATGACCTGGTGCGCTTTGATGCTGAGTCGAAATCCGGCGGGTGTGGCCTCGATCCACTTCTGCGCCGTAGTCTCCTTTAGCAATTGGCGAAACGTAAAGTTGACCTCGACTGCATTCAGTTGCGTTGCGTAATACTGCAGGAATTTTGCCTGGGCAAGCTTGGCGGGATAAAAATCGGGCTTCCAGCTTGGATAAGCCCATCCCGATGTGCCGGCATAGAGTTGCGCCATGGTTTTGCTCCGCCAAAGCCAAAGTCTCGAAAGTAAAGATCAGCCGGATTATACCTTTCGGAACTTCTTCTTGGAGACGGAGCGCCGGCGTGCAGGCTTCGTGCTCTTCTTTGTCTTCTTAGTGTTCTCCGCTTGTGCCGCCAGTTCTAGTCCCGCTTCCATCGCCGGTGGCGCGGTTTCCGCGATCCCCGCCAGCTTTGGCAGTTTCTGCTTGAGCGTGCGCACGAGCTCGAACAAGTCTCCCATCTTCCCCACTCGATCGAGCACCTGACTTGCCTCGAACACCAGCAGGGTCTCGTCTTTCTTCTTTAGCGCCAGCTCCACCTCTTCCCATTTCACCGGAGTGGAGACCGTAGGATGCGCGCGCGCCCGCAGCGAATATACACTTACTGTGGTCTTGTGCTCATCGTTCTGGCTCCAGTCCACGAATACTTTGCCTACGCGTAACTGCTTCTTCATGTCAGAAACAACGAGTTCCCTATGCTCGTTTTCCAACAAGCGTGCGAGCGCGTGGGCGAATCTCTTTGTGACCTCGTAACTGGTGGGCGAGTTCAGGGGAACATAGATTTGTAGCCCCTTGGAGCCGGAGGTTTTAGGAAAGCTCTGCAATCCGAAATGCTCGAAAATGTCCCGCAACCAGATTCCCACCTGGCAGCATTGCACGATATTCGCAGGGGGGCCAGGATCGAGATCGAAAACCATGCTGCGCGGACACGTGATGTCCTTGGCCAGCGAAAGCGACGGATGAAGTTCGATGGAGGCGAGATTCGCAATCCAGACCAGCGTAGGCAGGTCGTTGGCCAGAATGTAATTTACGGTGCGCTGGTTCCCTTCGCTCCAGATCGGTGCGGTCTTCACCCAATCCGACCGGTGCTTGGTCGCGTTCTTTTCGAAGAAGTACTCTTTGTCAACGCCCCCGGGATAGCGCTTCAGAGTCAGGGGACGCCCCGCAAGATGCGGCAATAAAACGGGTGCGATGCGAGCGTAGTAGTCGATCACTTGTCCTTTGGTGAACCCAGTTGCGGGATACAGGACTTTGTCCAGGTTGGTTAAGCTCAGGTGTTTGCCTTCGATCTCCACTACTGATGGTTTGCTCAAGCTGCCTCTCCCAGTTCCAGGTGCAACATCAGGTCTATGATGCCGGATTGTAATCTCTGGAGCGGCTTGGCGTTTGACAACCTCCCCTTCCGCCACGTAATTTCAAACTTCTGCCCTTCATTCACGTCCAACCTCGTGGAGGTCCAATGAACTACCGTGCTCTTAAGTCGTTCGCCGTCGTTCTGATACTCGCCGCGCTGGCCGCTGCACAGGATATTGCTTCTTTCGAGAAGCGCACTACGGTCAAGAAACTGGACAATGGGTTGACCGTGGTGATCTGCGAGCGGCCGGAGGCGCCGGTATTTTCCTTCTTCACCCACGTGGATGCCGGTTCGGTGCAGGATCCTCTTGGTGAGACCGGGCTGGCACACATGTTTGAGCACATGGCTTTCAAAGGCACCGACAAGATCGGCACCACGGATTATGCCGCCGAAAAAGTTGCTCTTGAGAAGGTGGAGCAGACTTACGCGACCTACATCGCAGAGCGCGATAAGCCCGTCGGCCGGGACGAGAAGAAACTGAAGGATCTGCAAAAGGCCTGGAGCGATGCCACGACCGAAGCCAACAAATACGTCAAGCCCAACGAATTTCCCCAGATCGTGGAGATCAACGGCGGCGAAGACTTGAACGCAAACACCAACGATGACGAGACCAACTATTATTACTCGTTCCCAGAGAACCGGCTGGAGCTGTGGGCCTATCTGGAATCGGAGCGCTTCCTGCACCCCGTCATGCGCGAGTTTTACAAGGAGCGGAATGTGGTGATCGAGGAGCGCCGCATGCGTACCGACAGCAACCCCATCGGGCGTTTGCTGGAACAATTCACCACGGCGGCTTTTCAGGCGCATCCGTACCATCGCCCGACGATCGGATGGATGTCCGACTTGAATTCGTTTTCCGCCACCGACGCCAAGAACTTTTTCGACAAGTACTACATTCCGTCCAACATGGTGGTGACCGTAGTGGGTGACGTAAAGGCGTCCGAGACGATGCCGATCCTCGAAAAATATTTCGGACGGTTGCCCTCGCGCCCCAGGCCGGACGAACGCACGACCACCGAGCCGCCGCAGAACTCCGAGCGGCGCGTCGTATTGCAGGACATGTCGCAACCACTCTATCTCGAGGGCTATCATCGGCCCGACTACCACAGCCCTGATGACGCCGTTTACGACGCGATTGCGGACCTGATGTCGAACGGACGAACCTCGCGGCTCTACCGCGCGCTGGTGCGCGACAAAAAAATCGCTGCCGATTCGGCAGGCTTCACCGGACTCCCAGGCAACAAGTATCCGCACCTCTTTGCCTTCTACGCGTTCCCGCTCCCTGGCCACAAGCCGGACGAAATGGCGGACGCTATTCATGCCGAGATCGAGAAGCTGAGGAAAGAAGATATCAGCGACGAGGAACTGAAGATGATTAAAACGCGGGCCAAGGCGAACCTGATCCGCGGTCTGGGCAGCAACGAAGGCCTGGCCTCCAGTCTGGCTTTGTACCAGGCCCGCTACGACGACTGGCGTGAACTGTTTCGCTCGGTCGACCGCATTGATAAGGTTACCAAAGCGGACATTCGCCGCGTCGCCAATCAAACTTTTGTTCCAACCAACCGCACAGTAGGGATTATCGAAACCAAGACCGCTGCCCCCGCAGCCAACCAAAACGAAAAAGGAGGGGCGCAATGAAAGCTCAGCTTTCGCTCGTTCTCCTTTCGATTGTAATTCTCATCAGCGCGGTCGTTCCGCGGGCCGCAGCTCAAGCCACCGATTGGCAACAGATTCCGATTCCGTCCCTGCCCGCATTTCACCCGCGGGAACCGAAGCGCATTGAGCTGCCGAATGGCATGGTGATCTTCCTTCAGGAAGACCATGAACTCCCGCTCATTGATGGCATCGCACGCATCCGCGGCGGCTCGCGTTCGGAACCGGCGAACAAAACCGGAATGCTGGATATTTACGGCGAAGTCTGGCGCACCGGTGGAACCAAGGCGCAAACCGGCGATCAGATCGACGATTACCTTGAAATTCGCGCGGCCAAAGTTGAAACCGGCAGCCACGCAGACTCGACCACGATCTCGTGGTCTTGCCTGAAGGGCGATTTCGACGATGTGTTCAAGGCATTCAACGAACTGCTGCGCGAGCCCGAATTCCGCGCCGACAAGATCGACCTGGCGCAGAAAGAAATGGACGACTCCATCTCGCGCCGCAATGACGATGTGAGCGCAATCGCGACCCGTGAGTCAATGAAGCTGGCTTATGGGGCAAACAATCCGTACGCCCGCGAACCCGAATACGCTACAGTTGCCGCCGTCGCGCGCCAAGACCTGCTCGATTGGCATCATGCCCATGTACACCCCAATAATATTATTTTGGGGATCGTCGGCGACTTTGATTCCGTCACCATGGAAGCCAAACTTCGCCAGGTCTTCGGCGATTGGCCCAAGGGACCGCCTGTAAAAAAGGACGAAATCGACTTCCAGCCTGCTAAGCCCGGTTATTACCTGATTTCGAAAGAAGACGTGAACCAGAGTTCCATTCACATGACGGAACTGGGCATCCGGCGCGACAACCCTGATTACTACGCCGCTCAAGTTTTCAACGAGGCTTTTGGTGGGGGTTTCTCTTCACGGTTGTTCAAGAGCATCCGGACCGCCCAAGGGCTGGCGTATGGCGTGGGCGGTGGTGTGGGCTCCGCATTTGACCATCCCGGGATCGTTCGCATTTCCATGAGTACCAAGAGCGCGAGCACCGTGGAATCCATTCAAGCTCTTTACAAAGAGATCGACGGTCTGGCAAAGAATCCGATTTCGGACGAGGAAATCAAACGCGCCAAGGATTCCATCCTGAACTCATTCGTTTTCAATTTTGATTCGCCGGAGAAAGTGCTCCGCGAACGCATGGCGTACGAGTTCTACGGATATCCAGCGGATTACCTGGAACGCTATCGCGCCGGGATCGAGAAAGTTGGAAAGGAAGATGTAGCTCGCGCCGCGGCAAAGTACTTGCACAAGGACAAACTCGCCGTACTGGTCGTAGGCAACACCGCGGAGTTCGACAAACCGCTGTCGTCTCTCGGTCCGGTAACTAAAGTGGACATCACCATTCCGCCGCCTCCGAGTGAGAAAAGCGACAAAGAAGCAGCTCCCGCCAAACCTGCAGCGTCGAATCCAGAAGGCCGCTAACTGAATTGGCGTCGGCGCCAGCCCGAGCGTTTCCCACATTGGGACAGAGTTTACTGTTTAGTACCGGGTACCCCCCCTCCCCCTTTGCGCTGCAAAATCTAGAAAACAAACGACCTAAATATTGACTATGTGCTAGATCTTTGAGTTTAAAGGAATTACACGCAAAATCTAGACAACATGGGAGTTACGGCTGGCAGGTGGCTGTTCTCGCGGCCCGTTTTGGAACTGAGCCTGGAAGTTAGCAACGGGAGATCAGCCCCTCCGAATCGAGAATGCTGTCGGCGACTCGGCATTGAAGCGCAAAACGGTCCCGTGGGTCAGGTTGTCAAAGATCTAGCGTTATCTCGCAGATAATGTATCTTCATTTAGGTTATCTGATATGAAACATTCCGTCAATAAGAAAGGGTGCTCCTGCTCGGTCGAGAGTCTCGCACCCTCCCTCGCAAAAAAAACCGAGGATGGGCAACCTCTTTCTGGGCGTAGGGGCGATGTGTGGGCCAGCCCCGAACCCGGTAAAGCGGGGACTGGCCGAGGGGCCGGAGCAGCGCGCTGGGGCGGCTATCGAAGCTATGCCTTCGGTGAGGTTGGGCTGGTGCGGATCAATGATTGTGATGTTCTGCGGATGAGGAGGAGAGATTCGGTGGCGTGATGCACGCACCCGCCCCTTGCACAAAACGCAAGGAGCGGGGCACCCGGAACCTATAATCTTCATCGCTCGGCTCCTTTCCTCCGAGCCTTGGTTGGCTTGAGCGCACCAAGTCTACTGGGTCGTTTGGAGCCGACACGGTGATCTAATCAGGCTTGATTTATGGGTAGCTCGAGCCAGTTCCTGACAAGCTCGCAATACGTTCAATCAACCGGGCGACTTTTGAAAAGACGCTCGTAAATGTTGCACGCGGATAGAAAGGATCGCCTACAATACGGCAACATGGTTGACGGCTCCAACACTGAACAAACTTCGTCTCCACTACGCGAGATTCCCCGCAAGGGACGTGTCCTCTGGTGGACTGTCGATGCCGTCCTAACGATCGCTCTCCTTGGGGTGATCTGGCTACTCTTATCAGACTGGTTCTTGCCTTTGGGCTTAGGGACAGGCGTTCTTTTCGCGCTGGCTCTCTGGAAACTTCCGCAATGGCAGGTCGGAAGTGTAAAAGACCTAGAGCCCAAGGAACGATTCGACCGCGAAAACGAAGCGCGCAAGACTCTGGCGACGATATTGGGCGGAGCCGCGGTACTAGCGGGTGGCTACGTCACCTTGCAGAACCTTAAGGTGGCGCAACATGCTGCATCGATTTCCCAAGAGGCGTTAAAGGTCTCCCGAGAAGGTCAGATTGCCGATAGGTTTGAGAAGGCGATTGAGCAACTCGGAGCAGTTAACGTAGACGGGAAGAAGAAGCTTGAGGTCCGCTTGGGCGGAATCTACGCGCTTGAGGGCATTGCTAATGAGTCCGAAGGACTCCATTGGCCGATCATGGAAGAGTTGTGTACCTACGTTCGAGAGAATGCTCCGCTCAAACCGCAGGAATCGACTCGGGAGCAGCAAGCACCAGCTCAGCACACACCCCTAGCCGCCGATATTCAGGCTATCCTCACGGTTGTTGGCAGACGAGATCACAAATACGAACGGGAAAACCAGGTTCTTGATCTCCGTGGCACAGACCTCAGCAGGGCAAATCTCCGTGGGGCATACATCAGCGGGGCGGATCTCAGCGAGACCGATCTCAGCGGGGCGGACCTCCGCGGCGCGAGCCTCCGCGGGGCGAACCTCAGCCAGACGGATCTCGGCGGCGGAGCGATCCTCGGCGGGGCGGACCTGAGCGGGGCGAACCTCAGCAGGACAAACCTCTTGCGGGCTGACCTCGGCGGGGCGAACCTCCGCAGGGCGAATCTCCGCGGCGCGGATCTCAGCGGGGCGAACCTCAGCGGGACAATCCTCTTGCTGGCGAACCTCAGCGGGGCAGACCTGCGACGTGCTAACAATCTCACTCAACAGCAAATCGACGCCGCTAAAGGAGATCGCAGTACACTCCTGCCCGGCAACCTCCGCATGCCGGAAAGTTGGAAGTAGTAGCCTAGCACGGCACTGCACAGGTATGATGGTCACCGACGAGACCGACTCGCACCTTTTGCCCAGGTCAGCGGCGACATAAATCGACCGTCGGTAACCCGAGTTCGCGAAACAGCATAGAGGAGGCGTCATGTATTCCAAGAGCGACAAAAAGCTATGGACCATCTTCATTTCACTTGCCATCCTGTTTCTTATCGCGCTTCCAAGTACTGTGAGAGCCCAAACCCTAGCAGGTGTCACGGGCTCGTCGTCCCAATGGGGCGCGGGCTGGCTCGACTTGGCACCCCCGATTGATTTCGCGAAAGGGGAGCATCTGAAACTATTCATTGGTGGCAGCGCAGACAAGATCCTTGTTCGGCTTCTACCCAAGGGGGCATCACCCGACACGAGCGCCGGCATTATCCCGGGGGTGGTGAATGTTCCGAAGTCAAGAATTGTCGAGGTCACTATTCCGGAGAATCGAAAACAAGTCGCTCAAATCTCAGTACACGGGGGGCCTAACCCTTGGGGCAAGTTCCCGTTGGGCGGAGGCAATGGACCTGCTACGATCGAATCCGCAGAGCGAGTTAAGCCGTAGTTAGTTTGTTGGCTGACGGCGAGGGGCAGACAACGTGACGATCGACACTGTTCTTAACCTAGTGGGCCTAGCCATCTCTTTGGTAGGGCTTGTGGCTGCGAGATTGACGAGGCAGGCGGTCCTCGCAATCTTTGCTTGCTGTCTAGTCGTCACCACCGGTGTAGCTTCATGGCTAGAATTGAAGCACGAACACGAAGTCTCGCAGGTCGAGACTGAGCTCAAGGCGAGGCTCTCCCGCAATCGATGGACCCTTGACCGCCTCTATTCGGAGATGCGCGAACCGGATTCCAAACTCCTTCACGAAGCGCTCTCTCGTGCTATTGAAGATGGAACGGTCAACGACCAACTGACTGAGTGCACCGTCAACGACGGCTCCGTGTTATCAACGCGCGTCTATTTCAGCACCGCGGCACAGTGAGGATAACGCCCAACAACTGCAAGCACAGTTGCTGCTCGCCGGGTGCCCCGGACCTTAGAAGATGAACGAAAGAGTGGGGCACCCCAACTCCAAGTTAGCCTTCGCCCCCGATATATAAACAGCGTAAAATAGTTGTTGACCGACCCAACTCGGGAGTTTATTATGTGACGAACAAAAAGCGAATACAATCATGGCCTCACGGTCTCTGTTTCCAGACTCCAAGCCCCAACTCGTGGGCATCGCTCGCCTGGCTTCGCAGGGGGAATCCCTTCGCCAAGGGCACGAGGTTGAATACTTCACGCTCCCCGTCCGTTCCCTGCTCAACCGTTGCACCGGCGTGCGCATGCCCTTCACTTGGACAATTAATCCCTACCGTGGCTGCGAGTTTGCCTGCAAATACTGTTATGCCCGCTACACCCACGAATTCATGGAACTGAAGGACGGCGTCGACTTCGAGCAGAAGATCTTCGTGAAGCAACATGCCGCGGACTTGCTGCGGCAGGAACTGCAGCACGTCAAGCCGGGGGAAGAAATCGCACTCGGCACCGCTACGGATCCCTATCAACCGGCAGAGCGGCGCTTCGAGGTGACGCGCGCGATCCTGGAGGAATTCGCCCGGCATCGCGGTTTCGAAATTGGCATTGTCACTAAATCTAATCTTGTGCTGCGCGATATCGACGTGCTCCAGCAGGTTGCCAAAAACAATCGCCTCTTGGTGAATATGACAATCACCACTCTGAATGCGGACCTGGCCCGCATTCTGGAGCCGCGCGCGCCGCGTCCTGATCTGCGTCTGGAGGCCATGCAAAAGCTGAACCAGGCGGGCGTTGCGGCAGGCGTGATCTGTGCGCCCGTGCTCCCCGGCATTACCGATTCACCGCACGACCTGGAGCAGCTAGTCCGAGCCACAGCCCAGGCTGGTGGAAAATACATCTCCGCCAATTCCCTGTTCCTAAAGCCCTGCTCAGCCGCTGTCTTCCTGCCGTTTCTGGAAAAGGAGTTCCCCCAACTGGTGGAAAGCTACCGGCAACGCTATAAAGATCGCGCCTTCCTTTCGGCATCGTATCGTAAGCCACTTTCGCAACTCATGGCACGCCTGCGCCAGAAGTACGGCATTCGCAGCGACTACGACCGTTATGGCCGGAAAAGCCATCCCGTCCCCGATGCCGAACCCGGCGACCAGTTGCAGCTATTCTGAAGCAGTCCGCGCCTACGGGTTACAATCATTCGTCTCCTTTTGTTCTCCATGCCAGCCGCATCGCATCGACCGGTACGCCCTACGCCACAGTACATCGCCTTGGGAATCATCTTCGCGGTATCGATGCTTTTTCAGGCCCGGTACGCCCCAGACATCTGGCGGGGAGAGAAGCTGGACATCCCGTTCATCGGTCCGGAGACCGCCAGCCCAGCACTGGACGTGGTGATGCCGTCTGCCGAGAAACTCGGCCTCCGCAGAGGGGACATTCTTCTCACCGTCAACGGAAAGAAGTACACCGGCAGTGCGGTGTTGGCCGACGCGTACGCAAGAGCGACAGTGGGAGACCGCATTCCGGTAAGCGTGCGTTCCGGTTCCGAGGTACGCACGATCGAACTCCCGGTCACCCTTGGCTCAGCATCGATCAGCCGAATCGCTTTCGACTTCCTCCTGAATGTCGCCATGCCCGTCGGCTGCATCCTGCTCGGCTGCTGGGTAGTCCTGGTCAGGCCAAGAGATCCTCAGGGATGGCTGCTGTTGGGCTTGTTGCTTTGTTTTTCTCAGCTTCTTAGCTCGTTCAAGATCGAAGGTTGGGGTCCGGGATGGCGCGAATGGGCAATGGGATATCACATGGCGCTGTCACGGGCATGGCCTATTTTCATGTTCCTGTTTGGATTCTTCTTTCCGGAACCGTTTCCTTTCTGGATGCGTTTCGGCAGATGGCGGCAGCTGATCCCGTGGCTAGTGATCGCTCCCGCAGTCGCCGGGGGCATCGTCGCGTGTAGGGTTGCGGTCATCGAGATGACGGACTACGCAGCCGCGCAGCCGATTTACCAACACTTGCTCTTCTGGCAAACTCCGCTGCTCTTTTACACATTCTGCCTAGTTGGTTTCGGTTTCTTCGCGTCCATCTTTGCCAAGTCCGGAATCGCCATGTCAGCCGACGGCAAGCGAAGGCTCCGTTTGCTGTACTGGGGCACGACCATCTCCACGGTGCCGCTGTTCGTCCTCAGCTCCATTGCCGGGATTCGCGGAAAACCCATCAGTAGTGCGGCTCCGAGCTGGCTCCTGGGAATTACGCTGGCGATGCTGGTGATCTTCCCCCTCACTCTGGCTTACGTGATCGTAGTGCAGCGCGCGATGGATGTACGGGTGGTCGTCAGGCAGGGACTGAAGTATGCGCTGGCGAAAAATGGGATTCTGATTCTGCAGACCATCCTGACGTTGGCGATGGCGTACCTCGTCATGACGTTGGTCTCGGATCGAAGCAGGAGTCTGGCTCTGAAGGCGGGGGCTATTGCGCTGGCAGCGGTGGCGGTTTGGAAGATGCGCGAGCGGGCGGAGCAACTCCGCAACTGGACCGACCGCCGCTTCTTTCGCGAAGCTTATAACGCCGAACAGGTACTCAGCGAACTCAGCGATCAAGTGCGAAGCATCGTGGAAACGCGTTCCTTGATTGAGACAGTAGCCGAGCGGATCTCCGAGACCATGCACATTCCACGTGTCGCAGTTTTGCTAGGGGGCGCCGGACCCTACCGTCCAGCCTATGCTCTCGGTTACGGCACGCCTCCCGACGTGGTGTTTGCGCCGGGCACTGGCACGGTCAATGTGCTGCAGAAGCAGAAGGATCCGGCGCGAGTTTACTTCGATGACCCCGATTCCTGGCTTTACCGGGAAACCGAAGTCAGTGAAGAAGACCGTTCCAAGCTGGCCCAACTCGGGACCGAACTGCTGCTCCCTCTAAACGCGCGCGACAAACTACTGGGCTTCATCAGCCTGGGCCCAAAGCGCTCCGACGAACCATATTCCGGCAGCGACCTGCGCTTGTTGAAATCAGTGGCCGCTCAAACTGGTTTGGCATTGGAGAATGCTCGCCTCGTGTCCGCCATTGCCGACGAGGTAGCCCAACGCGAACGCTTGAACCGCGAAGTTGAAATCGCCCGCGAGGTGCAAGAACGGCTTTTCCCGCAGAGCTTGCCGCCAATTGCAGGTATTGAATACGCAGGCGGCTGTCGTCCCGCGCTAGGCGTCGGTGGCGACTATTATGATTTTCTGGCCCTGCCCGGCGGACGGTTGGGAATCGCGATTGGCGATGTTTCCGGAAAAGGCATTGCCGCGGCCCTGACCATGGCCAGTTTGCAAGCCTCTTTGCGCGGCGAAGCCACCCGCATGACCGAAGACCTTGCGGCCCTGGTCAGTAACGTAAACCGGTTGGTGTATGAAGCTTCATCGGCCAGCCGGTATGCAACTTTCTTCTACGGACAGTACAACCCCGCTTCGCGCCAGCTCGCCTATGTGAACGCTGGCCACAATCCACCCATGCTGTTCCATCGCTCGGCCGGCAAATGGCATCTGTCTCGGCTCGAAACTGGCGGGACCGTGGTCGGCTTGCTCGAGAGCTTTCCTTACGAGCAGGGTGTGGTAACAATTGCGCCGGACGATGTCTTTGTCGCCTACACCGACGGCATCAGCGAAGCCATGAATAACGCCGACGAGGAATGGGGCGAGGAGCGGATGACGGCAACTATCCGGAGTTGCACCGGCCTGAGCCCGTCCGAAACCATCGCCCGCCTGATGCAAGCCGCTGATGGGTTCGTTGCCGGAGCCAAGCAGCACGATGACATGACGCTCATCGTACTCCATTCACGGCTCGAACCTGGCCAGTAGGCTTTCACCTTCGAGATTTGCGCAGGGCGCCCCCGCCCGCGAAATCACCATCAGGTCTACTCCGTCCAAGCCCAGACTCACGTGGGGACAGCCGCCCCGGCTGTCCTGCGGAGCGAAGCTCCGCCTCCGTAGCGTTGGGTTCCTTATCGACGCCTTGACAAAGGTAACACATGTGTTACCATTAAATATGGTCGATGTCCGGGAATACCTCGACCGGAGCGGCCGCAGTCTTTACGCCGAATGGTTCGACAGCCTGGACGCGCAAGCAGCAGCCAAAGTGGCCATTGCTATCACGCGCATGGGGCAGGGAAACTTTTCCAACGTGAAGAGCGTTGGCTCGGGAGTGCATGAGTGCAGGATCGACTTCGGTCCAGGTTACCGGGTTTACTTCGGCAAAGACGGCGAGTGCCTTGTCATCTTGCTCGGCGGCGGAACAAAAAAGCGGCAGCAGAAGGACATCCACGACGCTGTCGTCAGATGGCAGGACTACAAGATTAGAAAGAAATAGGGAGAACCTACAATGGCTTTGACCCGAGATTTCAAAGAAACGATTCGAGCGCGAGTACGCCGCGATCCCGCTTTCCGCAAGGAACTTCTGCGCGAAGGCATCGAAAGCTTTCTCTCCGGAGACGTAGAAACGGGAAAAACCGTGCTGCGCGATTACATCAACGCCACGGTTGGCTTCAGGGAACTGGCCGAGATCACACACCACTCCCCTAAGAGCTTAATGCGGATGCTTGGCCCATCCGGAAATCCGCACGCCAGCAACCTGTTCGAAATCGTGGCATATCTGCAAAAGAAGGAAAGGGTTCGTTTCAAGCTGTCCACAACAGCCACAGCGTCCGCTCGCGGTTAAGGCCCTCCGCTCTGCATCACTTCCGCATACATCCGATGAAATGTGTGCACGCCCTTCTCCTGCTTCACGCTGTAGCGCCCGCGCTCGTAACTTCGTGAATGCAGGTTCTTCTGTACGGTCTCGCAGATGGCGGCATCTTCAATCTGAATCTGGTCGCTGAACTCAACCGCGTCACTCGCGGCTTTACTATCGAGGTCTCCCTCGGGCACATACCATTCGAAAATCGCCCGTGAACGCTCGGCCTCCAATGGCAAAACGATGTTCAGCGAGACATTATCGGGATAACAGTTGAGCATCCAGTTGGGAAAGATCCAGAAATAGTCGGTGGTCAGATCTTCGCGGGCTTCCCGGTAGCGGCGCGGGATGGCATCCCCAGGTTGTGCGCCCCGGATTGGACTGAACTGCCGCACGTGCCGCGCATAGGGTTCAACCGTGTAAGCGCCGTAGTCCAATTCGCGGTTCAGTCCCGGATGCACGCTGGGCAAGTGATACCCCTCAAGATAGTTGTCGACGTAAGTCTTCCAATTGCATTTCATGTCGTAAGTCCGGCGCTTGAAGAGCTTCATGCCGGCAAAATCGAAACGCTGCACTTGCTTTGGGAGTGCGCCCATGCCCTCCACCAACGGCTCGGCATTCGGATCCAAGTTGACGAAGATCAGGTTGAACCACTGCTCAGCGCATACCGGTATTAACGCGAAGCGGTCAGATGAGAAGTCTTGCTGGCCTTCGAACTCGGGAGCGCTGATCAACGATCCATCCAGGCCATACGTCCAACCGTGGTAGCCGCAACGGAACAGCTTGCGCGAACCGCATCCCTCGGCCGGTGGTCCGGCGCGATGGCGGCAAACATTGTAAAAGCCGCGCAACTCGCCGCCAGCACCGCGCACCAGCAGCAAGGGCTCCCCGTGGAGTTCGGTGGTAAAGAAATCGCCCGGATTCGCCAGTTGGTGGCAATGGCCCACCACCTGCCAGGTCCTCCCGAAGATCTTCTCATGCTCCAATGCAAGTACAGACGGATCGGTGTAAAACGGAGCCGGAACCGACCAAGCCTGGCCAATGTCTGGATCTATGCGCAGAGTGGGAAGAAAGGCCGCCATGGGTAAGCGGCATTCTAAATGGAGATGTCACCATAAAAGGGGCCCAGTTGACGAAATTTGTCAGGTCTCGCCTCTTTGACGCCATCTGCTAGCGTTGGTTTCAATGCTCGGAGTGACTGCCCTTCTTTCCAGTGCATGGCAGGCGTGAGACTTAGTCGATAGTAACCTGGCGACACAGTGCGATCAGAGATCGGCAATCAAATTGCCACTAGCCGAGAGGAGGGTTCACGAATCTCACCCTCTGAGCGAGACAAGGTGGATAAGATGCGGCAAAAAAGAGGATTTTCGCTGATCGAGCTGCTGATCGTGGTGGCTATCATCTTGATTATCGCTGCCATCGCTATTCCGAGCCTGTTGCGGGCACACATTGCGGCGGATGAAGCGTCTGCCGCCGGTTCGTTGCGCGCCACCGACACGGCCCAGTTCGCCTACCAGACCACCTATCCGGCGGTGGGTTATTCCGGCACGTTATTGGCATTGGGGCCTCCAGCGGCGACCGGCTGTTCCGGCGTTCAACCCACCGCCGCCAGCGGTTGCTTGATCGACTGGGTCCTGGCCAATGCCACGGCGGCCGCGACTCCCAAGAGCGGCTACTACTTTGCTGACACGGCGTTCGTTTCCGGGGGCGTGAACGCCACCTATGTTATTGGCGGTGCGCCTGCTGCACCCAACCAGTCTGGAGTGCGGGGGTTTTGCTCCACGGAAGAAGGTGTAGTCCGTTTCTCGGCCAGTGCCGCAGTTCCCGTCACGACGGTAGCTGGCTGCTCAGCTTACATCGCTCTGCAATAAGTTAATTTGGCGAAGGGTCTGGAGGAGCAACGGAGGATTCCGTTGCTCCTCAATTTTTGTCGCGAGAGGGCCTTTTTTCTTCGTTCCACATCAGTAGGGGTCTCAAAACACTAGTGTGCCAAAATGACACAAGTTGTCATCCCGCCGACAAAATCTGATAGAAACGACGTTCTGGGTCCAACCTGCTTCAGGCACAATGGTTACAGAAGATTGCTCAACTGTTGAAAACAAAGCGTGCCCAAGAATCCGGACTTACCCCATAGTAACTTCCGGTTCTGGCCGCTAAAATGCGAACATAATCGGCAATTGGGTCTACTGAGACCAAACATTTGATAACGGAGAAGGAAGGGAACACACATGCGGAAACAAAAGGGTTTTTCACTGATTGAGTTGCTCATCGTGGTGGCGATTATTCTTATTATCGCTGCTATCGCTATTCCAAACCTGTTGCGGGCACGTATTGCGGCCAACGAGTCCTCTGCGGCTAGCTCGGTTCGTACCACTAATACAGCCCAAATCGGCTACCAGTCCACCTATCCGGTCGTGGGTTATGCCCCCACTATGCTTTCGCTCGGGCCGCCGGCCATCACTGGTTGTTCCAATATTCAGCCTGTCCCCGCCAGCGCGTGCTTGATCGACTGGGTTCTGGCCAATGCCACTGCCGCAGCGACTCCGAAGAGCGGCTACTACTTTGCAAACACGGCGTTCGCCAATGGTGGCGTCAACCTGAGCTACGTGGTTGGCGGCGCTGCCGCTGCTGCGAACCAGACCGGCGTGCGCAGCTTCTGCTCCACGGAAGAAGGCGTGATCCGCTATAGCGCGAATCCTGTGGTTCCGCCCGTCACCGTAGCAGGCTGCACAGCGTTCATCGCTCTGCAGTAACATCAGTTTGGCGAAGTACCTGGGGGAGGGTACAAGCCAAGGAGCAACGGAGAAATCCGTTGCTCCTTTTGTTTTTCCAGATCCCCGTCTTGGCCTTCCCTCTTGTACGCACGAATGACTTTCAAACAGCAGGACGATAAGAAACAGCCAGGATGAAGGTCCCCACCTTTTTACTTTCGTAATCTAGTAACTAGCCCACCCTCTCGCACTACTCCAGATTTTGCATATAATTTTCTTACCAGCGAGAAAGGAGGGCAATTCAGCTCTACTGCCATGACCGCAATCGATATCCTTGGTCTTGAAAAAACCTACAGCGTGGGCTTCTGGCGCAAAAAGCCGAAGTGCGCGTTGCGGCCACTTCACCTGAGCGTGGAAGAAGGAGAAATTTTCGGCTTTCTCGGCCCCAACGGGGCGGGAAAGACGACCACACTCAAGATGCTCATGGGCCTGGTCTACCCAACCGCCGGATCAGCCCGCATTCTGGGCATGGAGATTAACGATCCGCGCATGAAGGCGCAGATCGGTTTTCTCCCCGAACAACCATATTTCTATGATTACCTCACTGCCGGCGAACTGCTCGACTACTACGGACAGCTCTCCGGGGTAGCCCCCAAAGAACGCTCGCGCAAGGTCCGCGAGGTTCTCGAACGGGTAGGACTTGCGGACGTAATCCGAGTGCAGTTGCGCAAGTTTTCCAAAGGCATGCTGCAGCGTGTAGGCATCGCGCAGGCCATCTTGCATGATCCCAGGATTGTGTTCCTCGACGAGCCGATGTCTGGACTCGATCCCATGGGACGTCGCGAAGTGCGAGATCTGATGGAACAATTGAAGCACGAAGGTAAGACGGTCTTCTTCTCCACTCACATCCTCTCCGACGCCGAGGCGCTCTGCGATCGCGTGGCCATCATTCATTTGGGCGAACTGCGGAGCGTGGGCGCGGTGGTTGATCTCACCTCGAGCATCGAAGGAAAGATCGAACTGGTCTGGCACGGGAACAAGGTGCCGGCCGCGATGAATGCGGTGGGCGCGGAGTGTCACGTAACCGGCGACACCGTCCGTGCCGTCCTTCCCGAAGGCAATCAGGAAGCTGCCCTGGAAGCCCTGCGGCGCGAACAGTTGCGCATCATATCGTTGATTCCCGTCCGGACTTCGCTGGAAGAGTATTTTGTGCGTAAGCTGCAACCGTCCAAGGCGGTTGCCGGGGTGACGAAATGACGGTGACGCTATGAGCGCGCGGATCGTACACATTGCCTCCAACACTTTTCGCGAAGCGGTGCGCGATCGCGTCCTCTATAACCTGATCGCCTTCGCACTGCTGATGTCCGGAGCGGCCATTCTGGTGGGCCAGATTTCCATTGGCATTGAGCGCCTCGTGGTAATCAACCTCGGTCTCACGGCAGTTTCGTTGTTTGGCGTGGTGATCGCCATTTTTATTGGCATCGGCCTCGTCTCCAAGGAGATTGACAAGAGAACCCTCTACACCGTTCTTTCCCGTCCGGTCCAGCGTTGGGAGTTTGTTGTCGGCAAGTTCTTCGGGCTGGCCGGGACGCTGGTGGTGAACACCTTTTTCATGGCCCTCGGCGTATTCGCAGCGTTGCTCTACGTCTCCCAACATTTCCATGCCGCCGATGGCTGGGTGCTGGTGGCAGTGTATTTCATCATCCTCCAGTTCCTCATCATCACCGCCCTGGCGCTGCTGTTTTCGTCTTTCTCTTCTCCGTTGTTGTCGGCCGTATTTGCTTTTGCCTTGTTCGTGATCGGCACCTTCGCGGAAGACCTGCGAGGATTCGCCGGCATGACCCATGGGCTCACGCGCTGGCTCGCCACGGGCGCGGCCTATCTGGTGCCAAATTTGTCTGCCCTGAATGTGGTTAGCTCGGTAGCCCACGAACAGCCGGTTCCCGGGCAACTCATCCTGTCGAACACGGCTTATGCCCTGGTTTACGCCAGTATGGCTCTCTGCGGGGCGGTCCTCATTTTCGAGCGCCGGAATCTGAAATGAAACCGTCCAGTCGAATCACTATTGCGGCCAGCATCCTGCTTGTGAGTTGCTTAGCGGGATCGGTGTTGTTGCTGCGGAGCATCGATCGGCAGCGAACCGAAGCTACGCTGGAGGAGGTCCTCTACATTTCCTCGCCCAAACTGCTGAAGCATCTAAGTCTGGGATACGACGGATTGCTCGCCGACATATACTGGACCCGCGCCGTGCAGTATTTCGGGGATCATCTCGATAGGGGTGCCGAGCATTACGACCTGCTGGCTCCGTTGCTCGAGATTACCACCGCGCTCGATCCGCATTTGCTGGTTGCCTACGAGTATGGCTCCAACTTCTTGGCTGCCAATGGAGGCCAGCCGCAACGTGCCATTCAGTTAGTGGAATTCGGAATCCGTAACAATCCCAACGAGTGGCATCTCTACTACGATCTAGGCTTCATTTACTACCTGGAATTCAAGGACTATGCCAGGGCCTCGGACTCCTTTGTACGCGGCTCCCGGGTACCGGATGCGCATCCCTTCCTGAAAGTGCTGGCCGCACAAATGGCGCAGCGTGGAGGGGACATCCAAACTGCTCGCATGCTGTGGACTACGACCTACCAGACCACCAAAGATCGCGATATCCGAGGCAACGCCGCAGCCCACTTGCGCGCCCTGCAGGTGGATGAAGACGTGACCATCCTGGAGAAACTCGTGTCTCGCTACCGCGACAAAACTGGGCATCTGCCGCAGAGTTTTTCAGACTTGGAAACGGCGAACCTGATGCGCGGCAGTCCCGTAGATCCACTTGGCCACACCTACAAATTGATGCCAGATGGCCGCGTGGAGGTACGCACACCCGACGATCTGCCATTCATCCAAAAAGGGACGCCGCCCGGATATATCGCGCCCAAGCCGAAGTTCAAGCCCGTGGACTAAAATTCAAAAATGTAGGCGCGGGCGTCGTCCACGCCCATACAAGACCAACCCATGAAGACACGCACGGCAGAGCCCGAAGATGCCGAGGACATTGCTCGTCTGGTGAATGCCGCTTTCCGCCCGGAACGTTTCTTCACCGACGGCGACCGTACCAATCCCGAAAAAGTGCGCGCGCTGCTGCAGAAGGGGAAGGTCCTGCTCGTCGAGCAAGCTGGCGCGCTTGCCGGCTGCGTCTACGTGGAACTGCGTGGCCAGCACGGATATTTTGGCCTGCTCGCGGTCGATCCTGCGTTGCAACGTTCTGGCCTCGGATCTCGCATGGTCGCCGCTGCCGAGGAATACTGTCGTTCCGCGGGCTGCCATTTCATGGACCTTACCATCGTCAATCTGCGCGCCGAGTTGCCTGCGTTCTATCACCGTCTCGGCTACGCGGAAAGCGGAACTCTACCCTTTCCTCCAGACCAGCACGCGAACCAACCGTGCCATCTGGTGAGGATGTCGAAGCCCCTCGCTTAGGGCCTTTGGGTGGCGCAGCGCTTCCAGCGCTGCGATTCAGGCTCTCTAATTGACAGGCTTTAGCCGCTGAGGGGCTTCGGCATCGCCCCAAGTACCTCAGCGCCTGAAGGCGTATCCTTCCAACACTCAATCGCAGGGCCGAAGGCCCTGCGCCACAAAACCAAGCCAGGAAATCATGCTTCGCACGCGGGACGCATTACCATAAGTCTGCCATGTCGGCGGAGCAGAATCCCGGAACAGGTCTTGCGACCACCATTCATCACTGGTGGAAAGAGCGGTCCGGGCACGATGGATTCTTTCCCACCCTGAAGCGTTTCGTCTCGACCCTGTGGGAGTTCGCCCGCGAATCCACTCCCTCGCGACGGCGGCAACGCTATGGCGACGTCGAGTTTGACTGGGACTTCCGCGTGGATACGACCAGCGCTACGGTTGGCTGGCGCGATCGACTGCTGGGACTCTTCCATTCGCCTTATCAACCAACCGAGCCCGCGGTGTTTCGCGAAATGCTCGCGAGCCTCATGTTGGCAAGTCCGAAAATCGCCTTCCGCGAATTTACCTTCATCGACATCGGTTCAGGCAAAGGACGCGTCCTGCTGATGGCTGCGGATTACCCCTTCCGGCGCATCCTGGGAATCGAACTGCTGCCCGAACTGCACCGGGTGGCGAAAGAGAATATCGGCAACTTCAAAAGCGACTCGCAGCAGTGCTTTGCCATCGACTGTCTCTTGGGCGACGCCTGCGAGTTCGCTTTTCCACCCGAGCCGACCGTGCTTTATCTGTTCAACCCTTTGCCCGAATCCGGATTGATTAGGATGATCAGCAACCTGGAGCATTCGTTGCGGGAACACCCCAGGCCGGTGTTTGTGCTCTATCACAATGCTCTGCTGGAGCACGTACTGACGCGGAGCGCGGCCTTCAAGAGAATCGCAGGCACGCATCAGTATTCAATCTTTGCTTGCGTCTTTGGGGTATACCCCCTCCCCACTGATCTTTTGGAATGATGGGGTTACGGCCAGACCACCACCAAAATCTTTGAGGAATAAGGACTTATACGCAAAATATTCCAGAATAAGGAGTTAGCGGCCTCGATTCCCAAATTAGCACTCAATCATCAGAATTCGCTTATTGTCAAAGAGCTAATGCCTACCAACATAATAATATCTCCGTGAGAAGGCCGAAGTCAAGACGGTAGAATCCGGGTAGTGGGCCAGTTCGGTTCTGTTTTGAAGGGCGTCATCCCGAAGCCCCGCGCTTTCACCAGCGGGGCGAGGGATCTGGCGCGAACTATTTCAAACTAACCAACCACCGAATCTGGGAGGTACACGCGAGATCCCTCACCCGGCTGAAGAGCGCCGGTTTCGGGATGACCTCTTTGATGTTAGGCTGGGCCGAACGGCCTGGAAATTACGGTGGTTTACGCGGATGAAAACGATGACGAAAGGCGCACCATCTCGGCGTGGCGTGCGGAACCGCACGAACGACGCTCCTACTGTCAAAACATCGAAAGCTAAGCGCGGCGCAGGTACGGACTGGAATAAGCTGCGCCACCTGAGCGATGCCGGGATACGCCGCGGCATTGCGTCCGACCCCGACGTGCGTCCCACGGATGAAGAATTCTGGAAAAACGCCAAGGTGGTATGGCCCACCCGAAAAACAGTTGTGACCATGCGGCTGGATGCCGACTTGCTGGCCTGGTTCCGGCAACAGCGCGGGTACCAGACCCGCATCAACGCCATCCTGCGGACTTACATGAAAGCGCATGCGTCTGGCGAGCACAGAGGACCTAGCTAATCGGTGTTTCGTCGATCCTCCCACTTCTCGCGCAAGGGGCGCGCGAGAAATGTGGTACCTGGCCGCTGTCTGTTGTTAAAGCTGGGCCGGTCCCCCGAAGGCGCAGTCTGTCCCTTGACCTTTAGTCCATCTGGGAGGACAATTGCCTGAGCCTAAGGCCCACCGCGCGTTCTCCCCCTTGCGGTTCAAACCCGGGCAGGGCCGTTTCTCTCGCGTGAATAGGCCGCGACTCGACGAATTTCGCGCCGCGGAGGTTTCCCGATGACAAAACTCAGCGCACGGAAAAAAGCCAGCGCCATCTTTCTACTCTGCGCCGCGATGGCGATTGCAGCGCCTGCGCAGGTCTTCACCACGCTGGTGGATTTTGACGGGGCGAATGGTTACGGCCCGTATGATTCTCTCGTCCAAGGATTCAATGGACACTTCTACGGAACCACCGTTTACGGCGGGGCTAACAACTGGTCCTATTGTGCGCAGTATATCGGATGTGGGACGATTTTCGGCGTCACGCCCGCTGGTGCTCTGACCACGCTTCACAGCTTCTGCGCGGAGGGCCCTCCGTGCGCTAACGGCGACGATCCGCTCGTTGGTCTAGTTCTGGCCGCGGATGGTGTCTTCTACGGAACAACGGCCGGGGGCGGCGCCCATAGCGGTGGTACGTTCTTCAAGATCACCCCTAAGGGCGGTTTCACCACGATTTACAGCTTCTGTGAACAGTGTGGGGATGGCCGCACGCCGTGGAGCCTTGTACAGCGCGCGAACGGTGTTTTCTACGGAACAACGCAAGTGGGCGGAGCCTACTCTGGTGGCACCGTCTTCAAGATCACCTCTGGCGGCACACTGACCACGCTATACAGCTTTTGCGCAGACGGCTCTCCGTGCCCTGACGGCGACACCCCTTTCGCGGGAGTGGTTCAAGGCAGCGACGGGAACTTTTACGGAACAACGAAGTATGGCGGAGTCAACTGCTACGTTCCCGGCTGCGGAACAGTCTTCAAGATCACTCCCGGCGGTAAGCTTACAACGCTGCATGGCTTCGACGGTACTGACGGCGCCAATCCTTCCGCAGTGTTGGTCGAAGCCAGCGACGGGAACTTTTACGGCACAACCCAAAATGGCGGAGCCGGCCTTTACGGTGGACTTGGGACGGTTTTCAAGATCACCCCAAAGGGCACGCTGACGACGCTTTACAGCTTTTGCACGCAGACGGGCTGCATGGATGGCAACCAGCCAGTCGCAGGGCTGATTCAAGCAACAGATGGAAGCCTTTACGGGACAACCTCCGAAGGCGTGATCAACATCGGCATTGGCACGATCTTCAAGATTACACTCAGCGGTACGCTGAGCACACTGCACACCTTTTGCGCAGGGGGTCCTCCGTGTCTTGACGGTGTTAGCCCTGAGGCAGGGTTACTCCAAGCCACTGACGGGAACTTTTATGGAACAACTTGCTGCGGCGGGCCCGACAGCGATGGCACGCTCTTCAGACTATCCGTGGGTTCAGGCCCGTTCGTGAGCTTTGTGCGGAACCCCGCGAAGGTTGGGCAAGCCTTCTGGATTCTCGGGCAAGGACTCAAGGGAACCACCGGCGTTTCGTTCAACGGAGTAGCGGCAAGCTTCACCGTGAAGTCCGACACGCTGATAAGAGCCACGGTCCCGGCAGGAGCGAAAACGGGCTATGTAACCGTGACCACGCCGAGCGGCACGCTGACCAGCAACGTGCCGTTTCACGTGATCCCGTAGAGCCATGCACGTCAGTCAGGAGGCCGATCAGCTCCTTGACAGATCGTTGGATCAGTTTCACAATCCTGCCTCTTCCCACTTATTTCCGTTGCCGCATCAAAGATCGTAGGGGGCTGGCCCACCTGTTTTCTGCTGCGCCCAACCAACAATGAGGTTGCCCCATCCTTGCGTTCTTTGCAAGGGTGGGTGCGTGGGTCATCGGTCACATCATTTCTGGTAAACCTGAGCCTACAATCGCGATGTGCCCAAAGGCCTCAAACGATTCTACGGGGCGGAGTATCTGCATTTCATCACATCCAGTTGTTATCAGCGACGCGCTCTTCTCTGCAGTGCCGCTCGCCGGGATGTGTTTCTCCGGGCACTGGAGCAGGTTCGCCTCCGGTATGAGTTTGCCGTAGTGGGCTACGTTGTGATGCCTGAGCATTTTCATCTCCTGATCAGCGAACCGGAGAAGGGCAATCCCTCGGTTGTCATGCAAGTTCTCAAGCAGCGATTCGCGAGCCAGGTTCTTCAGGCGTGGCGAGCAGACTCCGGAACAACGCAGGGCGGGCTTTGGGATGGGATACTCGAAGAGGGTCACGTCTGGCAGCGCCGGTTCTACGACTTTGTGGTCTACATGCATCGCAACCCGGTCCAGCGTGGATTAGTTTTGGAGCCCGAGCAGTGGGCATGGAGCAGTTTCCGCTATTATGCCTATGACGAGCCCGGCCCGGTGTTGGTGAACGAGCTACGGCGCGCGGAGCTAAAGATTCGGACGCACCCGGCGGAGGAAAAGCACCGCGATCAAAAGACCGGCTGATTAGGATTATGAGCACCCACCCTTGCAAAGAGCGCAAGGGTGGGGCAACCTCTGTGTTGGTGGGGCGGAGAAAGTGGGGAAGCCTCTCTGTTGTTGGAGAGGAGAAAGGCTGAGACGCCCTCGTGGTAACACCGTGATCCCGTCCTGACCATTGTGAAGCTCACTTCCATTTTGCTGAAGTTTGTTGGTCCCCTTCTGGCCGCCGCGATCTCAACCGCCAGCCCTGCGCCCGACGTCAATGCCATCGCGCAGGCTGTCGACGAACGTTACAACCATTTGCACACCCTGCAGTCTGAGTTCACGGAGATTTACCGGGGGGCTGGGACGGAACGTACTGAATCGGGAACACTTTGGTTAAAAAAACCTGGCAAGATGCGCTGGGAGTACCGTTCTCCGAGGGAGAAGCTGTTCCTAAGCGACGGCAAGGATGCATGGTTTTACGTCCCGGGAGAGCGCCAGGTGCGGCGGACGGCGGTTAAGAAGCTGGACGATCTGCGGTCTCCGCTGGCCTTTCTTCTGGGTAAGACCAAGTTGGAGAAGGAATTGCAAGGTTTGTCTATAGTTCGAGATCCGGCTCCAGACGTCACGCCTTTGGCGCCGGGCAATGTCGTGCTGCGGGGCGTCCCGAAGAGTCTGGCGGACCGGGTTAGCCAGGTTTTGCTTGAGATCACGCTCGAGCACTGGATTAGCAGAATTTTAATCGAGGAAGTGGACGGATCGGTC
>DATNNO010000160.1:0-149725 GCA_035601775.1 Terriglobales bacterium
TATCTTTATTCACGTCATCGCTGAACGGTAGCTTCGAAAGGTCGTCGCGGTCGAGCGCGATAATGATGCGCCGCAGAAAACCGCCGAGGACAATGCCGCCGTTGCCTTCATAGGAAGTCAGATTGTTGCTCTGCCCTTGCGGGTAATTGAATTCCTTCTGCCTCGTCTTCACGTAGACGTCGGTATTGGTCAACTCGCCGAAATAGATTTCTGGTCGCGTCACGTTCAGACCACGTACCGTGCTCTGGACGGGCATGTTGCTCAGAATCAAGGTGGGTAGCCCTTCCGGCGTGAATCCATTTACTGGGTTCATCGTGATGCCATATCCGTGGGTGTAGATCAACTTCTCGTTAATCCAGTTGCGACTGCTCTCTGGGAGCTTTTCGACGTTCAGCTCGCGCGCGGCAAGCATCACCTCGCGAGTCGTGCCCTCGATTTCATAGCGATCAATGTCGATGTCCGGGAAGTCGTAATAGGTGCGGATTTCCTGAATCTGACGCAGCGTGTCTTGCAGCGCGCGCCAGTCCCACAGCCGAATGTTCTGCAGCGTAACCTGATTGTGCTCCGGGTCGGCCGCCTCCACGGTCGTCTCAGCGGGAAACTCGCGCTGCGTGACCCGGTTCAATCCGTAGGCCTGCCGCGTCAAGTCGGTGTTGTAGACAATGTAGGGCTTCTCGCGAACCAGTTCGTTCGGTTTGACGATGAAGCTGCTGACGTACCAGGCGACTACTTGCAGCCCGACATAACAGACCGCGGCCGGAAGGATCGCCACGACAAGCCAGCGTCCGCGTTGCATCGACACGGCATTAACGGCTGCGATCACCGCGCCGAGAACCAGCGCCGCGCAGACGACGAGCATCCCTGCCAGCATGACGTGCGCGTCAGTGTAGGTCACACCCCCGAAGATCGTATGATCATCGAACAATCGCTCGAAACGACCGACATAACCAAGCATCGCGAGGATCAGCAACAGGAACGCAAACGTGACGGAGAACCCGCGCCAAGGCAATGTGACGTAGCGGCTACGACGCCCGGCAAGCACACCGGTTCCGCCCGTGATGAGGATGAAGAAAGCGGCGAGCACACAGGTAATCACGGCTAGCGTAAGCAGCCAGCCGGCGATGAGCTGCCACACGGGCAGGGTGAACAGAAAGAAGTTCAGCGGCTTGCCAAAAATCGGGTCCAGGACGCCACCAGTGGCGCGGGGCGCGTACCGGAAGAGCGCGAGCGTCGGCCACTCCTCCATCATGCCGGCGCCGGTTGCAGCGGCAATGGCGAGCGAAACACCGAGCGCTATGAGGCGCAGGACAGGCTCAACCGGTAGCTTCACCGGCTGTCCGCCGATGAAAATCGTGTGACCGCTCGGCAAATCGGGGAGATGCGCGCGCTTCAGGGCCAGGAACGATCCGTACAGAATGAGAAATGTGGCCGCGGCAAAAGCCGTGAAGATCCCCCACTGAAGACTCAGTGTTTCCCAGAACACGTCCCCGTAGCCGAGAGACCCGAACCAGAGCACGTCCACGTAATACGACAACGCGGTCCGACCGCCGAAGACGATGCCGGCAAGGACGGCGATAACAAGAAGGAAGCGGCGGCGACGCCGCGGCGGATGCGTCCGCGGCCAGTCAATCGACTCGGGCATTGCTCCACCCCGTTTTTATTAACTCTGTTAGCTATCCGCATAATACGCCCCCGCTTCCGCAAGTTGCCTTATGGCTCGACCCTCACTGCACGGCCGCACGGCGAACTGTGAACTTGCAACCCACTCCCGCCGTCATAGTCGATGAAGCCTAACTTCCTGAATCTGTTCATGAAGAAACTGACCCGCGACCGCGTTGTGCCTATCATCTCTGCGAGGGTCTCTTGACTCATCTTGGGGATTAGCAGCGCCCAACTCCTCGCGTTGCCAGATTGATAGCCCAGACGACCCGATTGCTAACATCCCTAGCGTGGCAGGTTTGGGATTGGGCACGGTAACAGATGCGGGACTAGGCTGCTCGCCACTGGCGATCTCATCCGGTCCTTTGGTCTTGCCTGCGATGATCGACTTGCCGGGGATGGTTTCATAAGCGTAGCCGGTCAACGTAGCGGATGTGATTGAGATTTTCGTGCTGCCTACACTGACGCGGGCCCATCCGAAGTGGGTCTTTCCATGAATTTGGAACTTGAGGTCCAGATAGCGATTCTCAGCGTTGAGCCACTGACCTACGTAAAAACTGATGTCATCGATTGTTCCGACTCGGGCCATGAGGTTTGCTGGAAACGGTTGCTTTCGGCCAATCGAGGCCCCGCTCTGGAGGGCAAATGCATAGGGTCCCCCAGAAGAATGGGGTTTTCGCTCCCTCAACCGCGTTGTCTTTAGGGAAAAGCGCCTGAGAGTGCTGAACGCAGAAGTGCCTCTAGTCCGGAATGTCTTGATTTGAAGTGTAAAGTCGGTGATTCCATCGTGGTTGAGGTCGAGATTGTAGTGCTGGTGCACCCTGATAGTCTTGTGCGCCGCCGTGTAAATGATCTTCGCTTCGGATGGTTGCGCCAATGCCAGCACTCCCACCCCCAGTAGCGCCCGCCGCGAGGGCATGCATGTTGAGCCGGTGGTGGACTGAATCGGAAAGGTTGGCGGGTGTCCGCGAATAGCGCTTCATGAAATCCTCCGCAAAGGCGACACCATTGTCCTCTCCGCGTCATCGAGAATCAATCCGTCCAAAGCCATTACGCTCACTGAGAATTACTGGTGTAACGGCGATGTTACAACAGCAACCCGTTCCGTTCAGTTGTGCTAAGGAAAAACTGCGCGGCGAGGGGACGCACTTCTTCAGGCGAGTGAGCAATTCTGCACAGCAATGCAGAAGCAACTGAGCCAATGTGGTTAGTGACTGAAAGGGTCGCTTCTGCCAGAGACTCGGGAGTGAAATAAGATATGACACGCCACATCCAATTCGTCGTTTGCCTAATTGCCACGCTATGCACGGAAGTGGCATTTGCTCAGGTCACGTCCACACAAATTGGCGCCAGTGTTCAAGCCCGAACCAGCAGTTCTCCCGTCGCGTTTGTCTACGTATCTAGCAGTCCCAGCAACAACAAGTACGAGATTAACGCTTTCGCCGCAGCTTCCAACGGAAAGCTCAACCGGGTGCGACGTTCGCCTTTCTCGGCTGACGTGCGAAACATGGCATTGAACGGAAAGTATCTTTTCGGCACAAACGGGATTTACATCTTCTCGTTTTCCATCGCATCCGATGGCGCCCTTAAGAAGGTCGCCTCGATCAACGCCCAACAGTTCAATGGAGGCTGCGGTGGGCCGTATGCCCTGTTCCTCGACCATACCGGCGCGACATTGTATGACGAAGACTCAGACTGCGGTAACTTCGGATATCAATCTTTCAGCATCGACAGTTCCACAGGGAATCTGAGTTATCTCGGGCTAAGTGATACAAGTACGGAGTACAATATGCCGCTAAGCTTCGTTGGCAACAATGTGTACGCATACGGATCAAGCTGTTACCACTTCACTCCGTCCATCTTCGGGTTTGTGCGAAACAGCGATGAAACCCTTAGGCATTTGAACATCAATCCGCCCCTGCCGGTTGCGAAACAAGGGGATTTTTATTGTCCCTACCTGGCGGCCGCGGATCCAACGAATCACGTGGCCATTCCCGTCCAGCAACTCAACGGACAATGGCAACCGGACGGCCCGCCACAGCTTGCGACCTATACGGCCGACGGCTCCGGAAACCTGACCACGAAAAGCACCTTTTCGAACATGCCTGGGACCGCGGTCCAGGGCTTTACCGATGTTTCGATGTCCCCATCGGGCAAGCTACTTGCCGTCGCCGGAACTGCGGGGTTACAGGTGTTCCATTTCAATGGAAGTAATCCGATCAAGCACTACACCGGACTGCTCGCGAAGAATCAGGTGGATCAGATGTTCTGGGACAATGACAATCACCTGTATGCCATCAGCCACGACAACAACAAACTGTTCGTATTTACGATCACTCCGACGACCTTCAGCCAAGCCCCGGGCTCGCCGTACACGATAACCAACCCGCAGAACATAATCGTTCTGCCCAAGACGTAGCCGCTGGCGATGGGAGTTCAGAGCTTGAACTGCGCCCTCACGAATTCGTGCAGAAGGCTCAGGACTTCCAGGCGACAGATCCAAACCATCTCTGCTGCAAATCGACTTCCTGATGGGATGGCGCAAGGACCCGGTGGGTCATGGTTTCATCCTCCCGTCTTCCCTGATATCCCATGTTCCGATCTTCGTGATGCGGACTCCCGTGCTACCAGAAAGGCGGCGCACGGCGAATCTTACCCACCGGGCCAGTCCATTCCCGCCGATGCCACCGCGCAGTCTGGAAATCTCAGGCAAACCTAAGGTCTGCGTGCGCCGGCAAGTTCGGCAGCCACATGAAAAACAACCGCGGTTTGCGGAAATATCGTATAACTGGAGATGATTTCCGAGGACTGTCCAAGCTGAGTATGCTTTGGCAACTCGACGCATTCCCTTAAGAGTAACGTTTTAATAGATGATCGCCTTTACCGCAAATTGTCTGTACACGCCACTGGAGCGCGTGGAGCAGCCGCTGCTTCTGGTCGAAGATCGCGTGATCGTCGAAGCCGGCTCGCGAGCCGCGCGTCAGATTCCCTTGGGAATTCGCGTGATGGATTTTGGCGATGCCATCCTGGCTCCGGGGTTCGTGGATATTCACATTCACGGAGGTGCGGGACACGATGTGATGGAGGCGGATCCGTCAGGGCTCTGCGCAGTTGAGCAACTGCTTTTCAAACATGGCGTCACCAGTTATCTTCCGACCACCGTGACCGCCCCGCTCGATCAGATCTGTTCCGCCCTCGATCGGCTGGCGAATGCGATTGAGAGCGCATCGCGGGACGACGGCTCCCGTGGCCAGCGAGCCCAGCCGCTTGGCATCCATTTGGAAGGCCCTTTTCTTAGTCACGTCCGCCGGGGCGTGCATCCGCCGGAAAACCTCCTATCGCCCACATTGCCGACGTTCGACCGCTTCTGGCACGCAGCGCGTGGCCACATTCGCGTCATGACGATTGCGCCCGAATTGGATGGCGCGCGGGAAGTGATTGCGGAGGCGGCGCGACGGGGCGTCTGCGTCAGCCTGGGACATTCCGATGCCGATTTGAATTCGACCCGCGCCGCCGTAGCTGCGGGAGCGCGGCACGCCACTCACACGTTTAATGCGATGCGGCCACTTGACCACCGCGATCCAGGAATTATCGGCGAAGCGCTCACCGACTCGCGGCTCTCGGCCGACATCATCGCCGACGGCGTTCATCTGGATCCCGCTATCGTCGAGCTATTTCTCAAGGCCAAGGGACCCGATGGCGCGGTGCTGATCACCGACGCGATCTCCGCCACCGGCATGCCTGAAGGACGTTATCGTCTGGGGACGTTCGAGGTCGAAGTGAAAAATGGCAGGTGTGTTGCCGGCGGGAAATTGGCGGGGAGCGTGTTGACCATGGATCGCGCGGTTCGCAACGTGATGCAGTTCGCTCGCTGGGATCTGCAACAGGCTCTCCGTCTTGCCACGCTGAACCCGGCGCGGGTGGCGGGATTGGCCAATCGAGGCAAGCTTGAGGCCGGAGCCGAAGCCGATTTCGTTGTGTTGAGTCCCAGTGGCGAAGTTAGAAGAACTATCATTCGCGGCGAAGTATCGGAAGCCGTAAGCAGGAGCTGAGGAGACAGGATGGCAGACAAGGGCGGATTCCCCCATCACATGCTGAAGGAGATTTTCGAGCAGCCACAGGGCTTGCGCGACACCATCGCCCCCCGCGTCTCGCTCGAAGAAGGTCTGGTCCGGCTGGACGACGTGCGCATCACCGTGGAGGAACTGCGTTCCTTGCTGCGGATCAATATCGTAGCCTCGGGAACCAGCCGCCACGCCGGAATGGTGGGCCAGCACATGATCCAGGATCTGGCGCACGTGCCCGTGGACGTGGATTACGCCAGCGAGTTTGAGTACCGAAATCCATTGATCTGCCGCGACGAACTCACCATCGTGATCACGCAATCCGGGGAAACTGCCGACACGACCGCCGCCCAGCGTGAAGCCAAGGCCAAAGGTTCGCGCACGATTGCAATCTCCAATGTGATGGATTCCACCATCGCTCGCGAGGCGGATGGCGTGCTTTACACCCATGCCGGGCCTGAGATCAGCATCGCTTCCACCAAGGCATTCACGGCGCAGATGGCGGTGTTGTTTCTGTTCGCGGTCTATCTCGGTCAGGTGCGTGGCAAGCTTACGAAAGAGCAGGTGCGGCGCTATATCGGCGAACTGCTTGAGCTTCCCGCCAAAACGGAAACCGTACTTGAGTCCGCGTCCGATTGCAAAGCACTCGCCGACCAGTATCATCAGGTGGGGGATTTTCTGTTTCTCGGCCGCGCCATTCATTATCCCGTGGCCATGGACGGCGCCCTCAAATTGAAGGAGGTTTCCTACGTCCACGCCGAGGGCTATCCCACGGGAGAAACCAAGCACGGCCCGAACGCGTTAATCGATGAGAACCTGCCCGTGGTCATTATTGCCACCTGCGACCGCAACGATAGGGGAGCAGTGCCGCGTTACGAGAAGAACGTTGCCAACGTCAAGGGATTCAAGCAACAGTCAGCCCGCGTGATAGCAATCGCTTCGCAAGGCGATAAGGAGATGAGCAAGCTCGCCGATCACATCATTTTTGTTCCCCAGGCATCGGAGTTGCTGTCCCCCATCCTGGAAATTGTGCCCCTGCAACTGTTCGCCTATTACATGGCGGTACGAAAAGGTTTGGATGTGGACCGCCCGCGCAACCTGGTGAAGTCGGTAACAATTGAGTGATACTACTCCGTCGCTGCGCCCCGAGGTTGGCCTGAAAAAACATCCGCCTGCGCGCCGAGAGGTAGTTTGCTTTTGGTTCCGGCGTCCAGTGCGGCACCAGTATAGAGAGAGGCGACGGGTGTCGGCCCCCGGCCAAAGGTCTTCTGTTGCCGCCAAGGTCGGCGGCGGGTAATATTCCGTCCTGTCCCTAAAGTAACCTGGGCCAACCGAGTTGCGGATTGACCCATCAAATTGTGGGTAGTAGCATTTAAATGGTCTTGTGAAGCCAGGGGTAGGTCGCGTTAAGTTATAGAGAAAAATGAGGATTCGGAAACTCTATCTTCTGATCGCGGCGGCGGTTACCCTGGTTTTGGGCAGCACCGCCTGTCAGACGGCCCACCGGCCGGCGGCGCTATTGCCGTCCGGAGGGTCCGCTGCGCCGGCCCCGAGCGCGACTCCGGGACCCGCTCCTCAGCCCGACGCCCACGCCAAGACTGTCCCCCCAACCCAGATTGAGTTGAAACCTGATCCCGTCGCTGAGTTGATTGCGCAAGTCGAGAAGGAATACAAGACCGGGCAGGACAACTACAAAGCCGGGCATCTCGATGCGGCCAAAGAGAATTTCGATCGGGCCTTCAACCTGTTGCTGGAGAGCTCATTGGACGTGCGCTCCGACGACCGGCTGCAGCAGGAATTTGACCGCGTCCTGAATGGCGTAAACGGCCTGGAATTACAGGCTTTGCAGGAGGGCGACGGCTTTACCGAGCAGCAGTCGGAACCGGCGCCGATCGACGAAGCGAACGAGGTTACACTCCCAGTCGATCCCAACGTCAAGGCGAAGGCCGAGGCCGAAGTCAAGGCTACCCATTCGGACCTGCCGCTGATGATGACTGACCCCGTAGCTGGCTACATCAATTACTTCTCCACTCGCGGACGGGGAACTCTGGAGCGCGCGCTTGCCCGCAGCGGGCTTTATCACGACATGATTCAAAGGGTTCTGAAAGAGGAAGGCGTTCCCCAGGATCTGATCTACCTGGCGCAGGCCGAATCGGGATTTCACCCGCTGGCCCTTTCCCGCGCCGGGGCTCGCGGGATGTGGCAATTCATGGCCAGCCGCGCCAAGGGATACGGGTTAGAGCGCGACTGGTGGGTGGATGAACGCCAAGACCCCGAGAAATCCACGCGCGCGGCAGCGCATCACTTGAAGGATCTCTACAGCGAGTTTGGCGACTGGTATTTAGCCATGGCCGCCTACAACTCTGGTCCCGGCACGGTCCAGAAGGCGGTCAAGCGCACGGGCTACGCGGACTACTGGCAGCTCTACAAGCGTAACGTATTGCCCAAGGAAACGCGGAACTACGTGCCCATCATCCTCGCGGTAACCATTATGGCCAAAAACCCCGAACAGTACGGGCTGGACCAGGTGGTTACGGAAAAGGCAGTACCTTATGACGTGCTGAAGATTGATTACCCCGTGGACCTCCGCTTAGTGGCGGAATGTGTCGATGCTTCCGCGAGCACCCTGCAGGATCTGAACCCAAGTCTGTTGCGTCTGACCACGCCCAAGGATCGGGAGTTTGAACTGCATCTGCCGGCCGGCACGAAGGATCGCTATCGCAGCGCGATTGCCGCCATTCCGCCGGACATGCGGGTGTGGTGGCGCTATCACAAAGTCGCCCCCGGCGACACCTTGGCCTCACTCGCCCATTCTTTTCATACCAGTCGTCAGGCTATCGTTCAGGCCAATAGCCTCGACGGAGACGAGGAACTCCGGGCAGAAAGCGAACTCATCATTCCGGTTGCCCCGGGCAAGCACCCTGCGGACGAGGAGGCAAGCTATTCGCGCCGGGCAACCAGCTACAAGGTTCGCAAGGGGGACACAGTTCAAACCGTGGCCGACAATTTCGGAGTGCCTCCCGCTATGGTTCGCCGCTGGAATCATCTGAAGGGCGACAGCGTACGGGGACGGCGTGTCTTGTACATCCACTTGCCGGTCGCGCCTGACACCACCGGAAGCCGTCAAGCAGCGATATCTAAGTCTAGATCCAAGAATAAGTTAAAGGCGGACGCTTCGAAGAGCGTGGTGCATCATAAAGTGCAGCCTGGGGAGACGCTCTATTCGATCGCCAAGTCCCATAACATCACGGTAGGCGCCTTAAGGGAAAACAACGGGAATCTAGCCAACCTGAGGCCAGGGATGGTTTTGGTTATCGGCAGTCCCGGCAGATAGTCCACCCGCTTCTAACACTAGCCCCATTTCAATCTGAAACCCAAGGCCACAATCCGACGGCTCGTGCTTTTTCCACATGGCCGGGACAGAACTGGCAACAGGAATTCAACTTCGGTGTAATATGCATGGGGTAGGTGTGCAGCAATCAGTTTTCGTCACCGCCGCGCGAAAAACTACTGTGCTATAATCGCGACCCGTTCAGTCTGGCAAAGCAACTTTTCAGTAGTCTTTTTAATTCTTGGCGCGGACAGTGCGAGCAGAGCAACCGGCACGGAGCGCAGCCGGAAAATTCAGGAGGAGAAATGAACGTTTACGAAACCCTCTATCTACGAGACGACGAAATGGATGAGTTTGGCGACAGCGGCGCCTACGGCGAATCGCTGGAAGAGAATTTTGAAGAAGAAGAGGAAGAAGAGGAAGCAGAACTGCCGGGTGTGACCGGAGCGGAGGCGGAAACGCCGATGCCCCCGGCCCCCATGCCCGCTGGTGGCGGCGGCGGAGGCGGCTCGTCCAAACCGGCTGCGAAAAAAACCGTCCCCAAAAAAGCCGCTCCGAAAAAGAAGGCGAAGAAGAAAGCGCCTAAGAAAGCGGCTAAGAAAAAGCCCGCCCGCAAGGCCGCGAAGAAGAAGCCCACCAAAAAGAAACCGGCGAAGAAAACGAAGAAGAAGGCCGGCAAGAAGTCCGCACGCCGCCGGCGATAGTAGATTTGAGGGCAGGAACTGACACCTGGGATCGAGCCGCAACTGGCCGTTGCGGCTTAGCTTGGTGACAAGGCACTCTCTAGTTGCAAGAGGGCGGGGCGGCTGAATCCGGTTTGATTCGCGCCCATTTGCGGTATTGCTGAAGCCATACCAATACGAATCGTGAATTTGTCATCCAAGCCAGGCTCAATTGCTGCGGCTTTCTTGTTTGACACACGCTACTTCTTTCGCTGCACTGCCTCCAAACATCTTCCATAAAGCTCGAGCAGGTGATTGGCATAGTCTTCCGGCTTTGAGGCGGTGCCTGAACCCTGAAAGCCGACGCCCGACGAACTGGTCCGGCCGTAACCGGTCGTCATCGCGACAAATTTCATCAAATCGAGTGCGATGTCTTCATTGCGGCGTGAACCGGGTGCGATGGCGGGTGCTTCGTCCATGAATTCCTCCGTGGAAACATGAATGCTGGGGATTTCGTCGTCCATACTTCACGAAATAAATGCGGTAGAAAAACGATGATAGCAGAAGGCCGAAGATCCAAGGCTAGGCTTGTGGCTCTGAGTCGTAGGTCTCAAGCGACATTCTTCGGCTCTCATACGGCCAGAAGCGAAACGAGAGTGAGAGCGCTAGGCCGTACGAGGCACCTCACTCATGAGCGCAAGCAGATTCTGTTCGGAGTCGCGAAAGAAAGTCATCCACAGGTCGTGACCGGGCATTCTGGCGATCACGTGTGGCTCGTCCTCGAAGCGCACGCCGTTCGCCAGCATTTGGCGGTGGGCGGCGGCAATATCCGGCACGGTAAAGTACAGGATCGAACTGGGATGATCGAATTCCGGTTTCTCGGGAATGTCGAGCATGAGGCGCACCCCGCCGCAGTCGAAGAAAGCCAGCTTACCAGCGGTAAATAACAGAGGCAGACCGAGTTTGTCCCGGTAGAATGCACTGGCGCGGTCGAGATCGTGCACGTTGATGGCGACTTGGCCGATGCGTGAAATCCCGATGCCCATGGTTGTGGTGTTCATTGCCCTTTACCTCCGTAGGTAAAATGATTAGCATAGCTAACAATATTTCATGACGAAAATCAAGCAAAACAATGAGCCTGCCCCGGACACCGCCACAGTTGCGGACGGGCTGCACTCGACTGCGATCCATCTGCTGCGCCGGGTGCGCAAACAGGATGCCGCAACCGGAGAAGGCCCGGCTCGACTATCGGCGTTGTCGGTCCTGGTGTTCGGCGGCCCCATGACACTTGGCGAACTGGCGGCCGCCGAGCAGGTGCAGCCGCCCACCATGACCCGCATTGTTACGGGATTAGAGCAGAGTGGATTGGCCCGGCGTATGGCTGATCCGATGGACGCCCGGCGGGTCCAGATTCGCGCCACCAGGAAGGGTGTGCGCCTATTACAACTCGGCCGCAAACGGAGGATTGAATCTCTCGCCCGCCATCTGGAGGTGCTGGAGGACAATGAGTTGGACGCATTGAAAAAAGCAGTGAACATCCTCGAGAAAGTACTCGGCCAGTGTATGTGAAGCAACTGTTTGATTTTAGAGTGATGATTGTCGATTGATGACTTGAAGTCCAACGAGGCGCGGAGTTGCACAGATCGGAACGCTCGTATCCTCAGTTCTCAATCGACAATCGAAAATCGGCAATCGACAATTTCCTTTAGGTCTCGATTCCCACGTAGCAGACCCGGCCGACCAAGTAATCGCTTGGCTTCTTGTCTGCTTCGATGGCCATCACCTCGACTGGGTAGGCCTGGTTGTGCGGACGTAAGACGAGGTGGCCCCCGGCTAATTCGACGTACTTGACCGTACACGCGCCGTCTTTGTTCACGGCGTACATGTTGATCTCCCCCTTGCGGTATGGCTTGAGCGAGTTGTAATGGCGGTCGATGAGGACGGTGGCGCCGGGCAAAAGGCGGGGATACATGCTCATGCCATCGCGACCATCGACCTGAATGACAACGAAGCGCTCCCAGTCGTCACGGCGTCCCTCCGTCTCGGGACGAAGGCCGCGTAGGAAACTCTTCTTGAACTTTAGAATCTCCTTCACATTCATGCTCATGACCAGAGGCTCGGTAGCGGCGATAGCTCCGTCAACTAGCAGGACATTTTCGAACTCGTCCTCGCTCGGCGGCAGGATGCTGGCGCGCTTGTTGACCTCGTTGGGATCCAGCAGATCGAGCACGGAAAGGTGTTGCACGCGCAAGACCTTGTCCATGCCGTCCAGGCTCAAGCCACGTTTGCGGTTGAGGAAATTGGAGATATGGGCTTGTTTGAACCCGGTCTGTTCGGCCAGGCGCAAACCGGTCAGCCCCTCTTCTTCGATGCGGTGCCACAAGGTTTTGCGGAGGTTTTCCTGCAGTACTTTGAATTTCATAGGGAGAGTATAGCATCACTAATAGCGAATCGCTAATAATAATGTTTATACAACATCTCACAGGAACAGCGGACCGGCGGAGCGATGGGCGATTTTCCAAAAGCGGATTTCCACAGCCAAAATGTGCGTTCTTTTAATAGCATTACGCTATTGCGATTGTTATCACAAACATCTGATAGACAAATAGTGCTTGACTTATGGCGAATCAAAAGTTATATCATAACTAGTCTGTTATAACTACTCTGTTATGGGAAATGAATTGATGACATGCAACACACAACCCGAAAATGAGGGAGGGGGCTTTGTGGAGTTCCGCCGCAAGGTCCGCTCCGCCGAAGTCCTTTCTGCCGCAATGGAACAACTGCTGCGAATGCTGCAGTTTACCGGCAAGGTCAGTGTGGTCGTACAGAACGGCCGCGTGTTGAAATCCGGATACGAGGAGGGCTACTTCCGCAAGCCGCCACTGACCTGATTGGCCGCGTCGGTTGCGGTGCATGGTTAGTTGGACCGGCACTCATAACTAAATAAATTCAACAGGTTCTCCGTAAGAGAAACGGGCCCTGTGACCGAGCAATCGGCACAGGGCTTTTTCATTTGGGCTTCAGGCATCGAGTTATAAGCGTGAGCCTGACGCCTGAAGTTTGACAACCAATTCATCGCCACGGAGGCAATTATGGAAATCGAAGGTTTGGAGATCGTCCGGTTGGAACTGAAGTATTGCGAAAGATGCGGCGGGCTGTGGATGCGCACTTGGGGAACGGAAGACGTGTATTGCCCCTCGTGTGCTGTGGAAATGCTGGATCTTCCCGCTGCTCGCAGAGGGAGAAGGCCGCATTTACTGGTGAACGACCGAGTCGAGATCAAGAGCCAATGTGAAGAGTTGTCAGCGGTTTGCGGCGAAGGGGGGAACGCATGAGCGCCGCCGTGATCGCCCTGCTTAGTGCATCTGCTGAGACGCCGGGGATGCCATCGTTCATTCCCTCCGAGCATGGGTTGGGGGATTCGGGCGAAGGCCTCGTCCCCGCGCCCGATTTCCCCCGGTCTGATTCGCCAAACGTCGACCCCCTCCAGGTTGATCTCCCGGAGTCCGACGGGACTCAGGAGGATATTGCAGGGGATCCCTCACAAGCTGCGGACGAGGCAGCGATTGCCCCAGACTTCTCCATGCCGGCACCCGGCGGTGATCCTGATCTCTGGTTGTACCGGGATCGCACCGTTGGCTTGCTGCGGCGCTATATGCGGCTTTCGATCGAAGTGGGTCGAATGCCGTCGCTTCTGGGGCGGGAGTTTTTTCGGACCCGAGTTACGCGGTACAAGGCCTCCACATTCGAAGATTCGGTGATTTTTGTGCACGACGTGGAGCGGAGCCTGGAAAACCTGAACGAGTTCGACAAGCAGTTGATCGCAAAGATTGTGCTGCAGGAGTATTCCCAGGAGGAGGCAGGGCGTCAGCTTGGTTGTGGACTTCGTCACGCGGCGCGGTGCTATGCGGAGGCGCTCGATAGAGTGACTGAAGTATTCCTGAAAAGGGAGTTGCTCACCCGGTTGCCACGCACAAAACCGGAACCGGAAAAATCTTGTCAAGGGGGTAAAACCGGTGAATTCCTCGTAAGTGACTCAGAACAAGCCAAAAATAATTCTTGAAATCATGTCATAGTTACCCTATCCAATCTGATACTCTGAATACAGATCGAAAGAAATTTCATAAAGGGCGCGCAAAACGCGCCTTTTATTTTTTGGGTGATCGGTTTCAGGGTGGTCCAGGGGATGAATGAGCAAAGCCAAGACAAGCAAGGCACGCAAAGGGACGAAGAAAGCTCCGCCGGTGTCAAAGAAGGCGCTGAAACGGATTGATCTCAGCGTCGTCCGGGAGCGGATCACGAATCTAGTGGGGAATCGCGCCGTGGACATGGTAGAGACCACGATGGACGAAGTCGATAAGGGTCACTATCTGGCAATGAAATACTTGTTCGAGATGATTGGACTGTGTCCGGCAACAACTCCCGAAGAAACGCTCCAGGAAGATTCGTTGGCAGGAACCCTGTTGCGACGGCTGAGGCTTCCCGAAGAGACAAGTCCCGACACCGAAGTTACGAAGGATTGCGCCACGGACCCGGTGGAGCAAGAGCAAGAGAGTGATGCCGTAAAATGAAAGCGAGTGATTGGTCGAAGGCCGCTCGTGGCTGGTCGTTGGCAGCTGACCGTTGGTCGGCGGCTTTGGGAAGCCAGAGCGGTACACGGGCGGGTTCGCCCGCGCCACACGGAACTCTCTTCATGGATATGACATGGGTCACCGGTCGAATTGCGGTCGGAGGTGGCATCTGGAACGCGGAGAACATGGCACAGGTGGCACGCGCAGGCGTAACTCATATCCTCGACATGCAAATTGAATTCGACGATACGCCGCTGGCCGCACCGCATGGGATTAGGGTGTTGTGGAATCCGATTGACGATGACTTCCAGCCGAAATCCCCCGACGTTTTCCAGCGAGGTGTGGATTTCGCTCTGGAGGCGCTGGACGAGGAGGGAACCAAGCTTTTCGTCCATTGCGCCGCAGGAGTGCACCGGGCACCCATGATGACCCTGGCGATCTTGTGTTCGCTGAGTTGGAAACTGGCGGACGCACTGCGGTTGATCGAGGCCCGGCGTCCCGTGGTGGACTTCGCGGATGTGTATGTGAATAGTGTGAAAGGGTTTTTACAGGAGCAGGTAAAAGCCGCGAAGTAGAGAGCGGCTTGCGGCTTCTGATTTTCTAGTTCCCGGTTCTCGGTTCTCGGTTTTCAGTTCGAGCGAGAAGCCATTCGACTATCGCGTTACTCCAAGACAATTCAGCGTGTTGAGGCCTGGCCGCATGCCATGAACAGGCGGCCGCCGAAGTGTGAACTGTCGCGGAGATCTTGAGATTAGGTCAGTCACGGAGGAGTTATGTTCGACGCGCGCCGCCCTTTCGGGTGGCTTTTTCTTTTGCTGCCCGCGCTGGTGGCATCGGCGGTGTCAGCGCAAACGCTCCCAACCACAATGATCAACGACACCGTGTATCGCGCCGACGGAGCCCCAGCTGGAGGAACACTGCTAATTTCATGGCCGGAGTTCACCACCGCGGCTGGAGGGGCAGTGGCCGCAGGAAACAAGGGTGTCACTCTGGGGACGGGAGGTGCGTTGTCCGTCGGTTTGGTCTCAAATGCAAACGCAACACCTGCAAATACGATTTACACCGTCGTCTACCAATTGAATGATGGATCGATACCGCCTAAGTACTCCAGATACACTGCGGCTCTCCATCTTGACTACCCGCTGTGAGCGGAACCCGAAGAAAACCTTCCAACCAAACGTGCGCATAGCCGGAGCACTGGGAAACGGCCGCTGGCTGCGCGACTTGCGAACATTAAGTCTTCAATTTAGAGGTGCCTCATGAATCTGAATGACCAAAGCAATACGGTGTCCCTGAAGGAGTACCTGCTTGCCGTGCTCGCCACCGAGCACGAATTGGCGGACCAACAGAAGGTGTTCGTCGCACTCCGTTTTGAGCTAGCCGAAAGAGCCCTGCAACTAGACCATGTTGAGATGCTTCGGCGTCTGGATATCTTGAATCACGCGCACGAAGATGCCCGCCAGAAAGAAGCGAGTTTCGTCGGTCGCGAAGTGTACGAGAGTCAAGTAAAGGACCACAACAAGTGGCGAGATGAAGTAAACTCCGCGCTGTCCAATCGGCAGGGCAAATCATCGGTGACATCTGGTCTGGCGGGCGCGGTCGGAGGGTTGGCCCTGAGCGCTCTGTTCGCGATGATCATGTATCTCGCGAAAGCAGTATTGAGCGGCTTCCCGAAGTAGATTAACCACTCTCCCTCGTTCGTCGGTTGTCTGAACTGCTTCACTTCTCAGCTCGACACATCCCAAGTCTTCCTTGGAATTCAGGAGATACAACAATGGACTTTCTAGCCACACTCCTACAGACGATTGCCTTCGTTCCCGCAGTGGTGAACGGGATTGAAGGCTTATTCAGCCACCGGACAGGAACGGAGAAGAAAGACGCTGCATTGTCATTCCTGCAGGCGGCCTTGTCCATGAGCAGCGCAGTTGCCAATCGGCAGATCGTCGATCAGGAGAAATTCAAGGACGGCCTCGCAAGGGTGATCGACGGCACGGTCGAGTGCTTGAATGCTTCGGCCTGGGCAAAGGCGAAATAAGACTCCCAGCCATACCCTCTCTCAACGCATTCATCGATAACATAGCTGACCGCTGAATACCGTCGTTACCCGACCTCTTCGCTCCAGTTCTCCAGCGTCTTCTTCACAAAGGCCATGAACTGATCCGCAATCGCGCCGTCGATCAGACGGTGGTCGTAGCCGAGCGTCAAGTGAACGACCGAGCGAATGGCAATGGAGTCGTTGCCGTCGTTGTCAGTAACTACGAGAGGAACCTTGGTGATCCCGCCCACACCCAGAATCGCCGAATTCGGCTGATTGATAATGGGCAGCCCAAAGACAGCTCCAAACTGCCCGGGATTGGTGACGGTGAAGGTCGAGCCCTCCACTTCTTCGGGCTTCAGTTTCTTCGAGCGCGACCGCTCGCCCAAGTCGGAGATCCCGCGTTGGAGCCCAAGGAAATTCAACTCGTCAGCATTCTTCAGCACGGGAACGATAAGTCCCCAATCGAGTGCCACTGCAATGCCCACGTTGACGTGGCGGTGATAACGGATGTTTTCGCCTTCGATTGAGGCATTGACAATAGGGAACTGCTGCAGCCCGATGATCACGGCGCGGACGAAGAACGGCATGAACGTGAGCCGCGCTCCGTGACGCTGCTCGAAAGCGGACTTGGTCTTGTAGCGCAGCTGCACGATGCGAGTGATGTCCACTTCGAACATGCAATGGACGTGAGCACTGGTGCGGCGGGATTCGATCATCCGCTGGGCGATGATCTTTCGCATCTGCGTCATCGGCACCAGGTCTCCGGGGATTGCGGCCGCAGGAGGCGTGGCTGGCCTGGGCGGCGACACGGGCGACGCGGCCACGGGGGCGGTCGTGCGAGCAGAAACCGCAGGAGTCCCAGCAGAAGATTCCGGCCTCTCCAGAAACGCCATGATGTCCTGCTTGGTAATGCGGCCACCCAAGCCGGTGCCTGGGATCTGTGACAGATTTACGTTGTGCTCGCGAGCGATCTTACGAACCAGGGGCGAGGAGCGGGCGTGATCGTCTTCTTCTTCGCGCTCGGGCTCGGCGGCCGCCTTGAGCTCGATCGGGGGAGCGGGTGGGGGCGTAGCCGCTTGTGTCTTCGCCGGCGTCGTCGTTGCAGGTTGAGGCGCGGAAACCTTGGAAGGAGCAGAGGGCGGTGCCGCAGTTTCGCCGTCGCCAGCAATTGTTCCCACCACCGTGTTTACCTGCACGGTGTTCCCTTCGACCACCTTGATGTCCTGCAGGATGCCAGAGGCGGGAGCGGGGATTTCGGCGTCCACCTTATCGGTGGAGATCTCAAACAGCGGCTCGTCGCGCTGCACCTTGTCGCCAGGCTTTTTCAGCCACTTTGTAATGGTTCCCTCAAAAATAGACTCGCCCATCTGGGGCATGACGATATCAGTCGGCATAAATCCTCTTCCACGCGTCCCGGTGGCAAATCTCGGGCCGAACGTAATCTTTTATTATATCCAAGGTTGCGGGCGCTGACGGGTGGTCACTCTTCAGTCCTGGTCCTTCTTTGTACCCGCGGATGGTGGACCGGCCCCGAACGACTTTTTCCAGTAGTCCTGCACACCCGGTGGCAGCTTTTGTATGCGTGAAATAAATGCAGTGACTTTCCAAATATCCTGGTCGCTGAGAGCCTTACTCCAAGCCGGCATGCCGGTGTAGCGAACTCCAGTGCGGACCGTGTAATAGATGTGCCACTCAGGATCATCGAGTGGATCAAGGATCAACTGCGGCGCTGGCGGATAGAACGATTTCTCCAGCGGGCTCGGTTTGTTGTCGAGCGTTCCGTGGCAAACGGAACAGTTCATAGTGAAGACCTTCATACCGTCGATCAAGTTCTCATCGGTCGGCGGAATCGGACTGTTCACCCGCGGTGCATGACGCTCCATGGAAGCGTCCATGGCGCTAGTGGCGATACGGCGCTCGAGCCGAGACGGAGTCGCATCCGCGTTGGTCGGCATCAAGCCCAAGGTCGCCACGGCCAACCCACCCAGGCCGAGCACCAGCAGCGTAACAATAATTCCGAGAATGAAATTGCGCATTTCTCCTCCTGGCTTCCTTTGAGGACCTCAGACTAGCACGTCGGCTAGCTTATACGCTTGGTGTTGCAACCGCACCGTACAGAGTAAATGTATGGCCGCCCTCAGGTGTCAACCGATGGCAAATAAATTCTAACTAATACGCTTTTAGCCGGCGCGCTTCCCGCACCACGTCGCTCACCTTGGGCAGGAAATATTCCTCCTGAGGCGGAGAGAACGGCACCGGAGAATCCCGCGCGGTGATGCGGACAATGGGGCCATCGAGATCGTCGAAGGCCTCTTCGTTGACGATCGCAGCGATCTCGCCAGCAATGCCACCCGTGCGGACGTCTTCATGCAACACAATGATCTTATTCGTTTTGCGAACCGTCTGGGCAATCGCTTCGCGGTCGAGTGGCGAAAGCGTGCGCAGGTCAAGCACTTCTAGTTCGGTCCCCTCTTTTGCCAGAATCTCGGCGGCTTCGAGCGCGACGAATACCATGGCGGCATAAGTAATGATGCTGAGATCGCGACCCTCCCGGGCAACTCGCGCCTTGCCCAGCGGCACGATGTAATCTTCGGCAGGAACTTCTTCTTTGATGCGCCGATAAAGATACTTGTGCTCAAAGAAGATCACCGGATTGTTGTCGCGAATAGCGGCCTTGATAAGACCTTTCGCATCGTAGGCGCTTGCCGGACAAACCACTTTCAGCCCTGGCGCATGTACAAACCACATCTCCGGATTCTGCGAGTGAAATGGACCGCCGTGGACGTTTCCGCCGCTCGGTCCGCGAATCACCAGCGGAGCAGGCGCACCCCAGCGGTAGTGAGCCTTGGCCACCATGTTTACGATCTGGTTGAAGGCGCAGCCGATGAAGTCCATGAACTGGAACTCGGCGACGGGACGCATGCCGGTAAGCGAAGCGCCAAAGGCCGCCCCGACAATGGCGGATTCCGCGATGGGCGTATCAATCACGCGCTCCGGACCGAAGCGGTCGATGAAGCCATCGGTCACTTTGAAAGCACCGCCGTATATGCCGATGTCCTCACCAATGCAGAAGACGGCAGGATCGCGCTCCATCTCCTCCCAGATTCCCTGGCGGATGGCTTCGAGATAGGTGAGTTGAGGCATTAGTTTGGTTTACTCTGGAATGGCTCTCTGGGCAAAAGCTGCTCCTCGTGCGATTCGTCGCCAAATATTTCCTTAAAGGTGAGCAGAAAAAGAGGGGTCTTCCGGAAACTGCTAAATAGCGGCGAGTGCAAATAGTCCCCCTTGTGCGGATAGCCTGTTGTACCAATTTTCTTCATTAGCTTTGCCGCGGCTTCAAGTCTTTCCAGTAGGGCACTTTCGGCAAGCTTAAATTCGTCAGCCGTTGCGGTCCAATCCTGGCCAGCGAGAATCTCGGCACACTTGTCGATCTGTCCGCTCAACTTGTAGGCCAAGGCGCGGTTGACCAGAAACGTAAATCGGTGCCATTCGCTCGCGTGCCGCTTCGCTAGTGTTGTGTCAGCGAAGTCCAAAAGCACCTTCGCGAGTTCGTACTTGGCTTCGACGAGCAGATCATCCGTCAGGTATATCAGTTCAAGATCAGCATCTTTTGTGGCGTTCGGTATGGCCTTTCGCCACAAGACCTGACTCAATTTCACACCTATCTCAAACAGCGTGCGGTGGGCCTTTCTGAAATAGGTTTCGTTGACCGTTAGAACTGTGCCGACCTTAACCTTGGGATCCAGTTCCACGCCTTCAACCCGACAGTTGCTCAGATACTGTGAAGATACAACGCCATCAGCGTGCACGAATAAGTTCCGCCGCTCGGTAATTTCGACAAAGGCTGGCCACGCGGGAAGATCTTTGCGCAACTGTATCTCGAATTTCTTCTCAAGCCACTCAAACTGCTCGGGATGAGACTTTCTGAGAAGGGCCTCGACTTCTTTCTCGAGCACAAACTCACGTGCGCTATCAATCGACTCGAATTCGGCCAGTTGTGCAAATGTGAAGACCCTCTCGGAGGATTTAAGGGCTTCGGGTCGGAGTCGAAAAAGCCCTCGGACGAGTCCACCGAGGAGAGCGTCGTAACGGCTCACCAACGCTGCAAGGAAGCTCTGGGGTACGACATTCTGTGCCGCGTGAATCCTGTCCAACTCCCGACCGAGAATGCCGTATTGATGGCAGTATTCGTGCGAACGGATTTTGACGTACTCGTGCCCGTCCCTTTTTGAAACATCTGCGTATTTCTCAATGTATGAATCGTATGCCTTGTGCGCAGCCTTGTGTGCTATCTCCAAGCTATCCATCGCAGCCTCGACCGTCATCGCGAGGCTGTCGATGGCGCTGACAAACTTCCTCACTTCACGTGGAATTTCGGGTTGTTCGCCCTTGGGTTCGGACACTTAACCCCTGCCTCACATCACTTCAGATGCACGGACGCTTCGGTCTGCTTGAATCCGGCGGCGCCCTTTCTTACGTTCGGCATTTCATACTTCGGTTTAATCTCGTGACAGCCGCCATCGCAATAGACGCCTCCTGACGCCGATTCCGGCTCCGGCATCGGTGAGGCCACGGCGAAGTCGCGGTCAGCTTCGAGTTCGCGCTCTACATCGGCGATCAGCTTTTGGTTTTCCTGCGAAGTCACCCACTTCTTGCCGAGCAAGTATCTTTCAAAGCGGGCGATCGGGTCGCGCTTGCGCCAGTAATCGAACAACGGCTTAGGAACATACTCGGCAGCATCGTGGATGGCATGGCCTTTCATGCGCATCATCTTGGCTTCGATGAGCGTGGGGCCTTCACCACGTCGCGCTCGCTCGCAGGCTTCATGGGCCGCGTCATAAACCTGGCAGGCGTCGGTGCCATCGATGATCACACCTGGAATTCCATAGGCTATGGCGCGCTCGGCGAGATCCTCGACGCGGAACTGCATGTCGGCGGGTGTCGAGTATGCCCAAAGATTGTTTTCAACGAAGAGTACCAGGCCGAGGTCCTGCACCGCGGCGAAGTTCAGTCCCTCATAAGTAACGCCGGTCGATTGTCCGCCATCCCCGATGTAAGTCATGACCGCGATGTTGCGCCCCTGGAGGCGCGCTCCCAGAGCTACGCCAGCGAGCACGGGAATCAGGTCGCCAAGGGTGGAGATGGGCGCGACCACATTTCGCTTTTCGATGTCGCCGAAGTGGGACGACGCATCGCGTCCCTTGGTTGGCGAACCGGCCTTGGCCATGTATTGCATCATGATGTCGCGGGCGGAGAAGCCCCGGACCAGCAGCGATCCCTGGTTGCGGATCATCGGTCCGAGCCAGTCGTCCTCGTGAAGAGCGTAAGCGGAAGCGCAGGAGCAAGCCTCCTGGCCCAGGCCGAAATAGACGCCGCCCACCACTTTGCCCTGCTTGTACAGGTTCTCAAGCGCGGTTTCCATCTTGCGGTTCAGGAGCATCCATCGATAAATCTCGAGACATTGTCTCTTGCCGAGATACTTCGATTCACGGATGGGCGGAACGGGCGCGCTCAGGTCACCGGTTACTTCGTAGCGAACTTCGTCACCTTTGCGAATTGGACGAATGCTGAAGCTGGACTTTTCCAGCCGATAGTCGAGGATCGTGTAAGTGCGCTGGGAGGGAGTTGGTTTGGGGGATTGCACGGCGCGCTGGCCCCGACCGTTTGAACTGTGCCGGACGGGAGCTTTCGGAACAACCTTTTTCTTCTTGGCCATTGGGTTTGATGATTGGCAGCGATGCGTCTCAGAAGAATCCTAACCCCGGTCGCCGGATTTGACCAAACTCCGGCGAGGGTGCCCGCCCCAAGCCACGATCAGACCCAGAACGTCTCTTCTTCAGTTTCATTATGCAGTTTCCGCAATTCGGCTGGAGGCTTCATGGGCACACCGACCGAATGACCGAGAAGCGAATCCAGGGTTTCCAGCCAAAGCATCTGGCTCTGAAACACGACCCCGAAATTGCGCGATACCGAATGCGCGATCTCCTGCAACGATAGCTGCTGACCCAATTCCTTCGACATGGAAGTTACCGGCTTTGAAGTGATCCCGCAGGGAATGATCAAGTTAAAGTAATCGAGATCCGTATTCACGTTCAACGCGAACCCATGCGAGGTCACGCCTCGGGAAATGTGAACGCCAATCGCAGCAATCTTGGCTTCGCCATGGCTCGTGTGGAACCGGGTCTCCGACCCGGTCGGACTGACGACAGGCCCCGTGCCCACAGGGCCGGTCGGCGCTTCCAATCCACCGTTGCTTGTCCACACCCCCGTCAGTCCCGCTACACGCTCTGCAGGAATGCGAAAGTCAGCGCAGGTGCGGATCAGAACCTCTTCCAACCGGCGCACATATTCCACGGCCCCCAACGTCTTTCGCTTGCCATCGGCTGAGGCAAAACCGCGTAGGTCGAAGATAGGATAACCGACGAGTTGTCCCGGGCCGTGGAAGGTTACATCGCCGCCGCGATCGCACTCGAAGATCTCAACACCACGTCCCGCGAGCTGTTCGGCGGAGGCAATCACGTTGGCAGCTTTCGCGTTCCGCCCGAGGGTGATGACCGGAGTGTGTTCCAGCAACAGGAGTACATCACCGATGCGCCCGTCCTTGCGAAGTTGGACTAGCTTCTGCTGCAGACGTAGGCCCGTGGCGTAATCGAGGGTCCCGAGTTGGAGGACGGATATCAAGACTCCGCTGCGGTTTTTCAATGAGCCGGCGCAGGGACCTCAACATACGCGGAATACGTATGCGGCTCGGGCACCGGCTGGCCGCTACGCGTCATACCTTCCACGTGAAACGCGATGGCTTCCCGCATCTGGCTTTCGACCTCTTCACAAGTCGCCCCTGTGGCTATACAGCCATCGAGGTCGGGCGAGTAAGCGGAATAGCCGCTGCGAGTTTCCTCTATGACAATCAAGTACTTTTTCATTTCTTCAAGCCCGCCTGTTTCAGAATACTATTGAAAGTGCGTGGCCCCAAATCATCGTTTGGTTTGCCAGGCACCGTGACCAAGCCCAGTTTTGTGGGATGTTTGAGCTGGCGATGGCTGCCGCGCGTGATCCAGGTACCAGCCGTCTTGTTCCAGCATTTTCAGAACTTCCCGTACCTTCATACATGCAAGTCCTACGCGTTAATCGCCATCCCATACACACTGTTCGACGCATCCAGCATCGCTTCAGCCAGGGTCGGATGGGCGTGGATGGTCCACATCAAATCTTCGACGGTGGCCTCGAGTTCCATCGCGGCCACGGCTTCTGCGATCAGTTCCGTTGCTTGCGGCCCGATGATGTGCACGCCCAGAATCTCGCCATAGTCCGCATCCGAAACGATTTTGATAAAACCCTCGTGCTGGCCGACGATCGAGGCGCGCGAGTTCGCAGTGAACGGGAATTTCCCGATCTTCACGTTGTAGCCCGCCTCGTGGGCCTTCTCCTCGGTCAGACCGACGCTGCCGATCTCCGGATGGCAGTAGGTCGCGTTCGGAATGTGCTCCGGGTTGATCGGCTTCCCGGGCTTGCCTGCGATTTTCGCCACCGCCACAATGCCTTCCATCGCGCCAACGTGCGCCAGTTGCGGCGTTCCGAGCACAATGTCTCCTATCGTATAGACGCCGGGTTCGCTGGTCTGCATCCAGCTATCGGTCTTAATAAAGCCCCGGTCAGGCTTGATGCGTGTCTTTTCCAGTCCGATGTTCTCGGTGCGCGGCTTGCGGCCAACCGCGATCAGGATTTTCTCCGCGTCGATCTTTTGCTGCTTGCCGTCCACGGTGAACGTCACGGCAATTCCAGACTTCGTCTTTTCGACTTTCTCGACCTTGGCCCCAGTATGAAAGTTGATGCCGCGCTTCCGGTACACGCGTGCGAGTTCCTTGGAGACGTCTTCGTCCTCGACCGGAACCAGACGCGGCAGCATCTCGAGGAGCGTGACTTCGGCATCGAAGGAACGGAAAATCGATGCGAACTCCACGCCCACAGCCCCTGCCCCCACGATGACCAATGATTTCGGAATCTCTTTCAGACTGAGAATCTCAATGTTGGTGAGGACGCGTGCATCTGGCTCCAAGCCCGGAATCATGCGGGCTTCGGAGCCTGTGGCCAGAATTACATTTTTCGTCTTGATGAGGTTACTCTTGCCGCCGTCGGTGACTTCGACCGTCAGCACTCCGTTCTGCGCGGAGCCGGTGAGCGTGCCGTAGCCTTTGATCGTCTCCACTTTGTTCTTGCGCATCAGGGATTCAAGGCCCTTGGCGTGTTTGCTGACGATCTTCGACTTGCGTTCCTGGATGGCGGCCCAATTCAGTTTGCGCGACTCGACGCCCTCAATGCCAAACTCCTTCGCGTCTTTCAAGTGGTCCCAGATTTCGGCATTGAACAAGAGGGCTTTGGTTGGAATGCAGCCCACATGCAGGCAGGTACCGCCAAGAAATCCATCTTTCTCAATGATCGCCGTCTTCAGACCGTATTGACCGGCGCGGATGGCAGCGGTATATCCCGCCGGACCGCTGCCGATGATGGAAATGTCATAAATGGTTTCAGGCAAAGCAGTGCTCCCCATGAGGAATAATGACGAGTGTCCAAATAGGTGATTCTACGACAGGGCTTAAGGATTCGGGAAACCGTCCGTTTAAGCGAATGTTCCAGGGAGAATTCCCTGCAGTAGGCTAACTGTAGAAACGTAGCTTGCTACGTTTCTACAATTTAGGCCAGCAGTTTTGCTGCTTCTCTTGCGTAATAAGTAAGGATAATGCTGGCCCCGGCACGCCGGATCGAAACCAGCGACTCCATCATCACTCGCTCACGGTCGATCCACTTGTTGCGGGCAGCGGCTTCGATCATGGCGTATTCGCCTGAAACCTGATACGCAGCCAGAGGCAGGTCGAAACGTTCGCGGGCCGCGGCAATCACGTCCAGGTACGGCATCGCGGGTTTTACCATAATCATGTCCGCGCCTTCTTCGACGTCGAGTTCGATCTCGCGCATGGCCTCGCGCAAGTTTGCTCCATCCATTTGATAAGACCGGCGATCCCCGAAATGCGGTGTCGAGTCAGCCGCTTCGCGGAACGGTCCGTAAAAAGCCGACGCGAACTTTGCCGCATAAGAAAGGATCGGCGTGTTGGCCAAGCCCGCATGGTCGAGCGCGTTGCGGATGGCGCCCACGCGGCCGTCCATCATGTCGGAAGGCGCGATAATGTCAACGCCAGCGCGGGCAAGGGAAACGCTGGTGCGAGCCAGCAGCTCAAGCGTGGCGTCATTAACAATTTCATAGTCGGTGGTGACCGCGGGGGGCGCGGCAACTGCAGCCCCGAGCGACTGCGGATGGGCGGCACGCACAATTCCGCAATGGCCGTGCGACATGTATTCGCACAGGCACACGTCGCCCATGACGACTAGCTTGGGAACCTCCCGCTTGATGGCGCGGGCTGCCTGCTGCACGATCCCGTCTTCCGCCCAGGCGCCCGTGGCCAACTCATCTTTCTTTTCCGGCAGCCCAAACAGGATGATCGCAGGCACTCCCAGGGAGTGCGTCTGCTGCGCCTCATTCACTGCCTCATCCACCGAGAGGTTGAAGACGCCTGGCATAGAGCGCACTTCCTTGCGCACACCTTCACCCGGACAAACGAACATGGGGTAAACCAAAGAGGTCGGGGAAAGCCGGGTTTCGCGCACCATCGATCGGAGCTGTTCGCTTTGGCGAAGGCGACGAAGGCGCGTAATCGGAAAGGCCATGGCAGTAAATTCCGGACGGTAAGACGCCCGTCCCCACAACAAACGATTCTAGCAGAGCAACTCCACCGCTTCTTGTAACATTGAATTCCGATGCCTCCGCAGCCACTTTCGCAGACCAGCGCCCGAGTCCTGGAATTCGACTCTCTCCGCGACTTGCTGAGTGGATATGCCTCTTCGCCCTTGGGGCAGGGGCTGATCGCTCACCTCGCGCCTTCCACCGACCGCGAGTGGATCGAGAATCAGCAGCAGCTCACCAGCGAGATCCGCGAGTTCCGCCGCGTGGGTGGACGATTCGAGTTCGCAGGCTTGCTCGAGATCACAAAGCAAGTGGAGAAATCGCGGATTACGGGTGCCGCGCTTGAGACCACCGATATTCGGGACGTGGTGCTTATGGTAGATCGTGCCGCTGAGTGGCGCGAAATCGCACTGAGCCCGCCTGCCGCGATGAAGTTGGAATGGAAGGCGGTGGCGCAGCTTTCGTCGGGGGTCACAGACTTCACGGAATTCCTGCGAGCTTTTCGTAACAAGATCCTGCCCGACGGCACGCTCGACGATAAGGCCTCGCCGGAACTGGCCCGCATTCGCCGCGAAATAGAAAAGCAGAGACGCTCGATTCAGGACTCCCTGCGAGGTTATCTGCGCCGGTTATCCGAAGGCGGCGCGGTGCAGGACGAACTGGTCACGATTCGCGGTGAGCGCTTTGTCATCCCGGTAAAGGTCGAGCAGAAACGGCGAGTGCAGGGCGTGGTGCATGGCACAAGTTCGAGCGGACAAACAGTTTTCGTCGAGCCACTGGAAACCATCGAACAGAACAACGAACTGGTGCGCTTGCTCGATGAAGAACAGGCGGAGATTCACCGCATCCTGGTCGAGATGACGCGACGCATTGGGGAAAGCGCGGGTCCGATCTTGGCCGCGGTTGAGACACTGGCAGAACTGGAACTGCAGTTTGCAAAAGCGCGATTTGCGGAGGAGTACAACTGCGTCCCTGTCGTCTTGTGCGCGGTAGACTCACGTGGGGACAGCCGCCCCCGGCCGTCCATGTCGAGCAACGCTCGACTCGTTCTCATCCAAGCCCGCCATCCGCTGCTCGAACGCAACCTGAAGGCAAAGGGCGGACATGTCATTCCTACCACCATTGAGCTCGAAGACGACTCGCAGGAGCTGGTCATCACCGGTCCGAATACGGGAGGCAAGACTGTCGTCCTGAAAACGGTTGGGTTGCTGGCGCTGATGGCGCAATCCGGAATCCCGGTTCCCGCGGATCGCGCAGAGCTGCCGGTGTTCGACGCCGTGCTCGCTGATATTGGCGACTATCAATCTATCGAGCAGAATCTTTCGACCTTCTCCGCCCACGTCACTAACATTGATTTCATCTCGCGCACCGCCACCGCGCAATCATTGGTGTTACTCGACGAACTCGGTTCCGCCACCGATCCCGAAGAAGGCGCGGCCTTGGCCGTTGCCATTGCCGAGCACTTTCGCCGTATCGGATGCAGCACCATTATCTCCACGCATCACACGTCGCTGAAAGTCTTCGGAGCGAATACAGCAGGAGTGGTGAACGCCTCGGTTGGATTCGACGAAGCTACGCTGCAGCCCACCTATGAGCTAAAGATCGGCGTGCCGGGAGCGTCCGCCGGCATCAACATCGCGCAGCGGCTGGGCCTCAATCCGACGATCATCGACGCAGCCCGCGCCAGGCTTGGTTCGCAGGCGCGGGACGTCGGCCAATTCCTCGATCGTCTCCATGCCGAATTGCGGGAGGCGGAAGGCGAACGGTTGCGTTTGCGCACCCGCGAAGAAGAAATTCAGCGAGAGAAGGCTCATCTAGCGGTCGAGGGCAAAAAAGAACAGCAGGCCAAAGTCAAAGAAATGGAAAAGAAGCTGGACAGCCTGCTGCGCGACTTCGAATATCACGTGCACGAAATGGTCAACGCCATTCAGGATCGGGCGGCAGCGCAAAAGGTGTCGAAGGACGCCGAGCGGCGCATTTCCAAACTGCGCCGCGAATTTCGTGAGCAGTTTGATTCGGCTGTAGTGGCCCACACAAGCGGCGCCGACCAGGGTGATCCTCATGCCCAGCCACAACTGGTGAAACATGTCGCGGAGGGCGATACGGTGAAACTAAAGTCTGTCGGCAGGCCGGCTGTAGTTGCGCGGCGAATCGATGAAAACCACTTCGAAGTCGAGATCGGCGCCATGAAGATGAAAATCGCGCGCGATGACATCGCGGAAGTGCTGGCGCGCTCCTCGGATTCTCCAATCAAAGCTGCCCGCGCCCGCGGAATCTCCGTCTCGCTCGAAAGCGAGAACCAGAGTATCCCGTCCGAGATCAACGTGATCGGCCGTACGGTCGACGACGCCACCCGGGAAGTCGAAAAGTTCGTAGACCGCGCCTTCCTGGCCGGCCTCCCCCGAGTGCGCGTAGTGCATGGCAGCGGCATGGGAATCCTGCGCAAAGCCCTGCGCCAATATTTGCAGAAGCATCCCCATGTGGAGTCGGTCACCGAGCCGCCACAGAACGAAGGCGGAGGCGGGGCGACGGTAATAGAGTTGAGAATTTGAGTCTCCGCCATCCCTATACTACTGAAAATATGTGATATATACTGTCATATGATAATCCTCTTGTATGTCTTATTAGTAGGGTATATAATAGCTTATTAACGGAGGATGCAGCCATGCCCGCACCTACTCGGCTGATGAGACAGAAAATTTCGACCACCATCTCTCCCCGGACGCTCTCCTATCTTCAGCGACTCATAGACAAGGGCGAGGTCCAAACACTGGCCGACGCAGTTGACCTGGCGATCGAGCGGCTTTTGGTTTTTGAGAATCGCGAGCGGCTGGAGAACGACACCGCCGCCTATTTCGCCAACCTGTCGCCAGAAGCGGAAGAGGAGGAATCCCGGCTAGGCGCGGCGCTGGCGAACAGCGGTTCAGGAGTGAACGTTGATCGTGAACCCTAAACCACGCCGGGGAGAAATCTGGACAGCTTACCTGGCCGACGCCCCGAAGCGTCACTGGGTGGTTATTGTTTCACTCGAAAGTCGAAACTTCAGCGACCGCGCATCCACTGTGTTGATCGTGCCTTTCGGCAGTTACGGTGCAGATGGTCCAACTACCCTGCTACTTCCCCCAGGCGAGACGGCATTGCCCGGCGATTCCTACCTCAAAGCGCATTTCATTCAGGTGCTGGGAAAAAAGTCTCTCATCGAGCGCCAGCCCCGCGTGCTATCAGTCCGGAGGATGAAACAGGTTGTCGAGATGATTCGCAGGGCAGTTGATCCCGACGCACCCTGGGCGGAACAATAGACCGTGGGGCGGCATGCCAAGTAAAGAAATGAAACCGTCTTTTCCAACACTGTCATCGGGATAACCGCATCTTCCACAGCTTCTCCACAGGAATCCTACTCCGGTATAGTCATTCCAGCAGTTCCATGCCTCACAATTCCTGCGGACAACTGTCACTCCAACCATGACCGACGCCATCGACTTCAAGGAAATCGTTAAGCAGCAGGCGGACATCGTCCGTGTCGTTGGCGACTACGTCAAGCTGAAAAAGGCTGGGGCCCAGAACTATTCGGGACTTTGTCCCTTCCACAACGAAAAGACTCCATCGTTTTCGGTTCATGCCACCCGGCAGTTCTATCACTGCTTCGGATGCGGAGTGTCGGGGGATGTCTTCAGCTTCGTCCAGAAAATCGAGAACGTCACGTTCCCGGAAGCCGTCAGGGCGGTGGCGCAGAAGCTCGGGATTGCGCTGCCCAAGGCCAGCTTCAGCAGTCCGGCGGAAGCTAACGAGGCCAAATTGCGCACCGTGCTGCTCGAAATCCACGAGCGTGCGTATGCATTTTTCCAGGAGTGTTTGAGGCGACCCGAGGGCGCCCGTGCCCGCGAATACCTTGCTGGACGCGGCTTGAGCCAGGAAATCATCAGGGCTTTTCGCATCGGCTACGCGCCAGACTCGGGGTTTTTACTGAAAGATCGGCTCAAGGGAGACTTCGACGAGGAGGTGCTGCGCGACAGCGGTCTCTTCGCTTGGAAGCAAGCGTCTGAAAGCCGTGAGGAAAAACAGGGCTCTCCGTCGGATGAGGTCAAGCCAGAAGCTAGCAGCCAGAAGCCAGACGTTTCTCTCCAAGCCATGTATTCGAAGTTTCGCAACCGGGTCATGTTCCCGATAACCAACGAAACCGGGCGAGTGATTGCTTTCACCGGGCGCACGCTGTCCAGCGACGAGAAAGCCGGGCCGAAGTATCTCAACTCACCCGAGACCGCGATCTATTCTAAGTCGCGTGTCCTGTTCAATCTCGATCAGGCCAAAGAAGCCATTCGCAAGCTGGATTACGCCATCCTGGTCGAGGGCCAAATGGATTGCATTTCGGTCTACTCCGCCGGCTTTCACAACGTGATCGCCAGTTCCGGCACAGCTTTCACCGAACTTCAGGCGAGGCTGCTGGGACGCTTCAGTAGGAATGTCGTCGTGAATTTTGATCCCGACACCGCCGGCGCCAAAGCCACTGAGCGTACCCTGAGCCTTCTGGTCGAAGAAGATTTCCAGATCAAAGTGTTGACTCTGGAGGCGGGCTTCGACCCGGATCTATTCATCCGGCGCAAAGGCAAAGACGCCTACGCCGATGCCCTCAAGAAATCTCAACGTTACTTTGATTACCTGATCGAGCGCGCCCAGAGCCAGTTCCCCATTCGCAGTGCCGAGGGAAAAGTGAAGGCGTTGAATCACCTGCTGCCGCATATCCAGCGAGTGCCGAGCCGGATCGTGCGCGACGAACTGGCCCGCGAGATCGCGCAAAAACTCGGCATCGATTCTGCCGTTCTGCGCCAGGAACTCAAGCATGCAGCCGCCAACCGATCGACCGCCAGCCTCAAAGCGTCGATCGAGGCTCAAGTCACCGATGCGGAAAAGCTCCTGATCCGGGCCTTGACCTCAGCCAGAGAAATACAGACTTCCGAAGAGCACTTCTCAGCGCGCGACGGCGCCGAGGAAGAGTTCGATCCCGCTCGTCAGGCGCATTTTGTCCTCAACAACGAGCGCCTGCACGTTGGATTGACCACGGAGTCACTGATCGAAACCTTGCTAAACCCGCTAGCCGACGCGTCCGATGTAATGGACTTGCCCTGGTCCGATGGCGAACGCAATCTTCTTGCAGCGATCTTGATGAAAGAAGACGAAGAACTAACAGCTGAGCGGTTGGAAGGGGCCGTGCGGGCCCTGCGGCGCATCCAGTTCAAGCGCCAAATGGAGGAAGTTCAGCGGGAGCTGCAGGCGGCGAAAAAGCATGAACCGGACAGGCTGCGATTTCTGCTGCGGGAAAAAGACCGGCTGAAGAGAGCCCTAATGGATCCCGGCTTGTCGGATCAAGCGCCCGTCCAAAGGCCCGCTTAATTGGCCGTACAACCTTGAAACTAAATGGGCTAATTTGCCATCTAACTTACTAACGGTGAACAACATGAGCGGCGGACTCTCTCTGACTGGAAAGTTCACAACCGGCCGGAGGTGCTTTCTGTGCTATACTTTGAAGGTTTGTGTCGGCGCTAACCCCGCCACTTCACGTTCCCACCGCTATTAACGACGTTTCGACGTCCTCCCATGGGACGACTTGAGGATAATCCGTCTTGGCTCTTGACGACAAGTACGACGACATTAAAAAGCTGATCGATACGGGGAAAGAGAAGGGATATCTCACCTACGACCAGGTGAACGATTTGATCCCGCACGATGTGCACTCTCCCGAAGACCTCGACGATCTGCTCACCACCATTGGTACGCAAGGAATCGATGTGCTGGAGGGACCGAAGCTGCCCTCCTCCGCGCTCGATAAGAAGTTCGACGAAGACGAAGCTGGCGAGGACGTCGAACTCGACCTCACCCCCGGCGCTCTCGAAAAGACCAACGACCCCGTCCGAATGTATCTCAGGGAGATGGGGACGGTTCCGCTGCTTACCCGCGAAGGCGAAGTTGAAATCGCCAAGCGCATCGAGCGTGGACAACTACGCGTTCTGAAGGCGCTCTCCCGTTCGCCGATCGTCATCAATGAACTGTTGGCGATGGGCGAAGACCTCAAGAAGGGCGTCCGCTCCATCAAGGAAGTGGTCACCTTCGATGAGGAAGAGATCACAGATGAAATTCTGCAGAATCGGCTGAAGGAGTTCACCGGAAAGATTGACGATTTAGCTAAGGCGTACAAGAAGGCCAATCAACTCATCGAGAAGTTCGCGTCGGTCTCGCAGAAGAAGCGTCCAAAGGACTATCGCCGCTACCGCATCGCCTTGGCGCGCGCCATTGTTGATGTTTCTCTGTGCGTCCGTAGGTTGGGCTTCACCAACACCGAGCGCAAGCGGCTCATCGACCGGGCCAACAAAACCGTAGACATGATGCGCTCGCTCGACCGCCAGTCCTCGAACCTTGAAAAAAAAGCGGACGCCACCCGTAGTGAAGAGCAACGCAAGGAATACCGACGCCAGTCGCGTGCCATCCGCACAGAACTGGAGAAGCTCGAAGTCGAAGCCGGAGTGTCGTTCCAGGAACTCAAGCGCACCCAGCGCGAGATCATCCAGGGCGACATGGACGCGGAGCAGGCCAAGCGCGAGCTGATTGAGGCCAACCTCCGCCTGGTAGTTTCGATTGCGAAGAAGTACACCAACCGCGGCTTGCAGTTTCTGGATCTGATTCAGGAAGGCAACATCGGTCTGATGAAGGCCGTGGACAAGTTCGAATACCGCCGTGGCTATAAGTTCTCCACATACGCCACGTGGTGGATCCGGCAGGCCATCACTCGCGCCATTGCCGATCAGGCTCGCACCATTCGTATCCCGGTGCACATGATCGAAACCATCAACAAGCTGATCCGCACCTCGCGGCAACTGGTGCAGGAACTGGGACGCGAACCTACGTCGGAAGAAATCGCTAAGCGCATGGACATTCCGGTGGCCAAAGTCCGCAAGGTGCTTAAGATCGCGCAGGAACCGATCTCCCTCGAAACCCCGATCGGCGAAGAGGAAGATTCGCATCTGGGCGACTTCATCGAAGACCGCGCGGTAGTCTCGCCCGCCGAGGCCGTGATCAACGTCAACTTGAAAGACCAAACCTCGCAGGTGCTGCGCACGCTGACGCCGCGCGAGGAGAAAGTCATCAAGATGCGTTTCGGGCTGGAAGACGGCAGCGAACACACGCTGGAAGAAGTAGGCCAGTCATTCGCGGTCACTCGCGAACGCATCCGCCAGATCGAAGCCAAAGCACTACGCAAGCTGCGTCATCCATCGCGCTCGCGGAAGTTGCGTGCGTTTATGGATGGAGTAAGGGATTAACTCGGGCCACGGATTTACACGGATTAGCACGAATCTCAAAGGCATGGCTTCGGCTATGCCTTTCTTTTCTCTCCGCGACCCCCCAGATTTGATCCGTGAAAATCCGTGGCCAAGGATTTCCTTCCGTTTTTCCGGCGCTTTCCACAAGGAATTCCGGTCCTCCACAGTTTGTGCACACCCAGGCATCAATTTTCTGTTGCGATAGTTTTGTTCTTGGAGCACAGTACCGCCAGTGCAAACGTGAGATGTCTTGAGAACGCTCTTAGATTGCGGTAGAGTTGGCGTTTCCGGCGGTCCTAGAGGGTGAACTGCCGGAGGGTTTCCTACAATGTGCCGTGGCAACACACGTCATGGCGCTTAGCGAAACCCGGGCGTTGGCGGCCTCCTCGGAAAGTCCTCCTCACTGGAAGGACTGAGCCGCCAGCTTGAGCAATCACTGCGAGTGGGGTTTGCGGACTTATGTCTGTGACCTAATGATTCGCAGGGTGCGTGGAGAGAACAAGCATCCTTCTCTGGATGCAGTTTCGAAACGCACGCCTCACTGCAGTGGGCAGTGAGAGGGCGAGCGAGACATCCACAAACAATGCGGCTTGGGTGGCTGGCCCGAGCCGCATTTATTTGCCCTTGATTCGCTTTTAGTTCGCTATACTGCAAGCATCGATTTCTCCAGTGCACCGGGCGACTCACGCGCCGACCATTTTGTTGACGCTGATTCCCGCGGACCACCGCTGATGGCAACCACTGACTACAGTCTCGCGCACACCCTGCCGGCAAACGTTGAAGCCGAGCGCTCCATCCTGGGGGCGATCCTGCTCGACAATCTGGCCTACAACGAAGCCGCCGAGCATCTGAAGCCGGAAGACTTCTCGCTCGATTCTCATCGCCGTGTCTTCACCCGCATGGTGGACTTGGCCGAATCTTCGCGGCCGATCGACATGATTACGCTGGTCGAAGAGCTGGACCGGCGCAAGGAACTGGAGGCGATTGGTGACGTCGGCTACATTTCCGGATTGGTGGACGGCGTCCCCGACCGGCCGAGCATTGAGCACTACATTAAAATCGTGCGCGACAAGGCGCTGCTGCGCGGACTGATTCACGCCGCCAACGCCGCCATTGCGCGCGCCTCCGATCAAAGCGATCCCGCCGAAGAAATCCTGAATGACGCCGAAGCCGCCATCTTTCAGCTTTCCGAAAAGCGGATCGGCCGCGGCTTCATGGGCATTCAAGACATCGTCAAAGAATCGTTCGGATCGATCGATGCGCTCCTGCAGCGCGGACAACGCATCACCGGCCTGGCCACGCACTACACCGATCTGGATGAGATGACCAGCGGCTTTCAGCGCTCGGACTTGATCATCATCGCTGCCCGCCCCTCGATGGGGAAAACCGCATTTGCCATGAACATCGCCGAGAACGCGTCCATCGAGGACCAGAAGGTGGTGGGCATGTTCTCGCTGGAAATGTCGCGCGAGGCTTTGCTGTTGCGTCTGCTGTGTTCGCGAGCCCGGGTAGACTCGCACAAGATGCGCACCGGTTCGCTCTGGCGCGATGACATGAATAAAGTTGTACAGGCCATGGAGCAACTGGCGCACGCGCCCATTTTCATCGACGACACGCCCGGCATCTCGTTGAGCGAAATGCGGGCCAAGGCACGCCGCTTGCAGCAATCCCAAGGCAAACTCGACCTGCTCATCGTGGACTACCTGCAACTCATGTCGGGCGGCAGCAGGCGCTATGAAAACCGCACCCAGGAAGTTTCCGCCATCTCGCGTGGTCTGAAAGCATTGGCTAAGGAATTGAAGGTCCCGGTGGTTGCGCTTTCCCAGTTGAGCCGCGCGCCGGAGAGCCGAGGGGGAGACCATCGTCCGCAGCTCTCCGATCTGCGCGAATCCGGATCAATCGAGCAGGATGCCGATGTGGTGGCATTCATCTTTCGGGAAGAGGTTTACAAGCAGGATGATCCCGACCTGCAGGGAAAGGCGGAACTCATTATCGCCAAACAGCGCAATGGCCCCACCGGCAGGGTGAACCTGGCATTCCTGAAGAATTCGACCCGATTCGAGTCCATGCTGGCGGACGGAATGGGGCCGCCGGAATAGCATGTCTTTTTGTCACGGAAGATGCCATTAGGCTGTGCAAAAGACTGTGGAAGCGTGCATAACGGCATATACCGCCTCTGCCAGCGACCCTGGCGCCCATTTCAGCGGGGTGGGCAGGATTTCCGTAAGTCATTCCATTGTATGGTGCTTCCGGTCTTCGAGGCTGTTCCTGTTGGCGACTTGGGAGCGGGTTGAAAATCTCAAGCAACCTTTGAGATTTGCACATTCCGGGCTTTCGCACTCCGAGCCTAGTGTCTCTCCGGTGGCCGGTAAAGTCCTGCCCCGGGTTCCTCGAGGTCATGAATAATACAGGCTAGCGAGAAGCTGCCGCCAAAAGGTGCGACTCGCTTGCTTCCAGGACCTCACGGGCTTTTCTCGCCAGAGCCTTCAACGAGAAGGGCTTCTGCAGAAAGCTAGTCGTAACGTCAATCTTTCCGTGCTGCAAGACAGTGTTTTCGGCATAGCCGGATACGAACAGCACTTTCATGTCCGGCCGTTCCTCTGCCAAACGTTCCGCGAGCCTCGGTCCACCCATTCTGGGCATCACCACATCGGTGATCATCAGGTGAATGGGCCCACGATGTTCCCGCGATGCGCGTATCGCGTCTTCCCCATCGGTCGCTTCCAGCACGGTGTAACCGCTTCGAGTAAGAAATTGCCGGGACGCTTGGCGTACGGACGCTTCATCTTCCACCAGCAGCAGGGTCTCGCAACCGCGGGGGGAGTGTTCGGCTGGCTTTATGGTCCGGACCTCGCTGCTCAGTGACTGCACCCGGGGCAAATAGATTTTGAAGGTGGTTCCAAGTCCCAGTTCGCTGTACACCCAGACAAAGCCGCCGTTCTGTTTCACGATGCCATACACGGTCGCCAGTCCCAGCCCCGTCCCTTTACCCGCCTCTTTCGTGGTGTAGAAGGGCTCGAAAATATGTGGCAGGTGTTCTTCGGTGATCCCTTGGCCCGAGTCGGTGACCGTGAGCAATACATAATCGCCGAGGGGCACGATCGAATGTCGCTGTACGTAGGATTCATCCACTCGCACGGTTGCGGTTTCGATGGTGAGCGTGCCTCCGCCAGGCATGGCATCGCGTGCATTCGCTGCCAGGTTCATGACCACCTGTTCGATTTGTACGGGGTCCGCTTTTACTTTGCCCAGCGTCTGCTCGGGAACGAACAGCAGTTCAATATCTTCGCCGATCAGGCGTGGCAGCATCTCGGTGATCTCCCCGATGACAATATTCAGGTCGAGGACTTGCAACAATTGCATCTGCTTGCGGCCAAACGCCAGCAACTGGCGGGTGAGATCGGCCGCCCGGCGGGAGGCGATCATGATCTCGGCGACGTTTTGTCGCAGAGGATCCTCGGCGGCGAGCGAGTCGAGCATGAGCTCGGCGTAAGCACTGATAACCAAAAGCAAGTTGTTGAAGTCGTGAGCTACCCCGCCAGCCAGTCTGCCGATTGCATCCATTTTCTGTGCCTGTTGCAGATCCGACTCCAGCTTGCGCCGCTCAGTAATATCCCGGCCTGTAGAGATGAAGTGCGTGATTTGTCCACTACCGCCCCGCAAGGGAGTGAGAGCTTCTTCAATAATTAGGGTTTCCCCATTCTTTTTCCGGTTGATCACAATTCCCCGGAAGACGTCCCCGGAAAGGACCGTGTTCCACATCGCTTCGTAAAGCTCGCCTGCCTGTTCTTCGGACTTCAGTATCCCGAGGGTTTGCCCGATGGCTTCTTGCCGTGAGTAGCCGGTGAGAGCTTCAAATGCTGGATTCACGTACTCCATAACGCCGGATCGATCCATAATCATCACCATGTCGGCCGATTGCTCCACCGTGTGCCAGAGCTTGCGCAGTGTCTCATCGGAGTTCTGGCTCTGTCGTTCCGCAGAGTACACGTCAAAGGCGCTGACCCTGTGGATGGACCCGTACGGTTCCGCATAATTGCTCTGCGCTGCATGGTGACAAGCGGTCGCTTGAATCGCAGCCTCGATCACACCTTTGTTCACTGGATCACTTAGAAAAATGACCGGAACGCCAGAATCATGTTGGCGCACCTGGCGTAACAACTGAAACGCAGCGTTGTCAGTCGATTTGTTACTGCAGAGTAGAAAGTCATAGCGTCCTTTCCCAAACCGATTGAGCACATCCTCCGGTGAAACCGCGTGTTCCAGATGCACTTGCCCATCGTCCGCCCCCGTCAGCAACTCACCCAGATCAGTGAAGTCCTGCTCGCTACCTCCCACCACCAGCAATTGCAATTGCCGTCTGCCAGCTTCGGAAGTTTTTGGTTTTCTCATTGCTTGGTACATCCCGCTACTTGTTACATCGGACGCTGACCTCTGGAGCATCTCTGCCAGAGGATGAGGACCTGAAAAGATAAGGCGACGAGAGTTCCAATTCAGGAAAGGCCAAATGTAGGCGCGGGCGTCCCGCCCGTGCGGGCGCTACCGAAATACGCGTCGCTCCAGCCGCAATCTTAGTAAGGGCCTCTCCAAACAAATGAAACAAAGTTGATCCCGTGCGCGGACTGTTCCGAATCGTTCAACCCTGAACCAAAACCTGCATCCCCCCGCGATGCCCACGTAGGCCCGGACGAGTCTGTGTCGCAACCAAACCGCCGCCGAAAAGGTGGAATGGGGTCGCCCGCAACAGCCGCGAAGCGGCGTAAGAATGCAGCCCACGGCGCAAGCCGTTGGTTAGGAAGTGGGAAATTCGTCGAGCCCCAGCGGGGCGAAAGATGAATTTCAGAGCTGCGAAACACCACTTTTCATCACCACCCCAGTTGGAGGACAATAGATGACATACTTCCGGGCGAGGTGGCCTATGCGGCGTGGCTTGTGCGAACTCCTGTGCGTTGTGCTTCTAGCTCTTTCTACATCCGCTCTCGGCCAGCAGATTCGCGGCGACTACATCGAGACTCGCAGCGCGGACGTCTACACCGGACAGTGTTTCGCCAATGGCGAAGTGAACCTCGTCGGCGACGAGGCCATCCTGGCATGGCACGTCCAGAGCGGAAGCTGGGATGGCGTGCCCCTGGACGGCTTGACCGTCGCCGCCGCGGTGCATGCCCGCGCCACTCTGGGCGATCCTTACGCGAATCCCTATCCTGCGCGGGCTGTCCTCATCGTGGATGACCAGGCAAACCAGCAGCAGCGCTCGGCGCTGGTCGCATTCGCGCACCAAATGGGAGGTGAACTTCTGCGTCACGCGCAGCAGGTAGTTTCAGCGCCCATGGAACTTGTCGTCAGTCCAGAGCATCACGGAGTAGCGCTGCTGCGCGCCGGACAGTTCGCAACCGTGCAGACCCGCCCCGTCAATGACAAAGATCATCTCTGCGGCAACGAAGTGACCTTCTATCCGCCGCTCACCCAACTGACCCACTCCATGCCGGCCGTTGCCCTCACTGACTCCTATCGCGGCCCGGGACTCGACGTCGATTGGGAGTCGCACGGCAGGCGCAGCGCTTTCGTGGGGACCTTCGTGCGCTAGCCTGAACCGTCGAGCGGTCGAGCACTTTCAGCCAGCATGCCGGGTTAGCCAAGCAACTCCTCACTGCCTCAGCACCAGCCCCGGAAGGGTCGCCCGATAATAGCCCAGGACGTAAGTCCTGGGTAAACGCGGAAAAAAGATTCAGGCCCCGCATGGTGGCCAGATCAGCTCGCGCCCAAGTGCGTCACAACCAGCTAGCAAAGCGCTCTTCATACCAAAGTAATGGCCTGAATTACGAAAGCGCATGCACGTGGGACATCTGTTAGTCCGTGGTCGCGGGTGAGATGTTGAGGTTGTATTCTCTCGATCGAGAAAGCCGGCGAACCATGGAAAAAGGTGACTTTCTGGACGAAGTTCATGTCCGAATCCTGCGGGTGACCGAAGACCTGCGGGCGATTCAGCAGACGTTGAACTGTGCAGCCATGCAAGCGCCGGGGGATCCGGAACTGATGGAAGCGCTCTGTCAGTTGCCGGAGATCGAGTCCCTCCAGGTGTTGAAATCAGCGCTCGATCAGATGCGCCACTTCATCTGGTTTTATATGCAGGTGATGACCAACGAATCCGAGGACGGCGACCGGCTGCGGCAGAGCCTTGGCCAGAAACCTGCCGCGGATGGCATGGTCAGCCCCAGAGTAGCGGCCGCGGAGAAGTTCAAACGCGCTGCCGACACCGCGCTGCTCCAGTATCTATCCGACGGCAAGGTTCGAAAGCCAAACTAGGCCGGCTCCACAGTAGTGTTTCAAGACCAATCCCGCTGCGAACTTGAGAAGTGTTCCACGTGGAACATCACAGTATTGTATGTATATTAGTATACGTACGATGACGGGAACCGGTCTCTGCTGTATCCGCAGGCATCACAGCGCCCAGGGGTCACGAGAATATTCCTTTGGTTTTCCGGCGACGGATGGCCTTTGCGCGTCTTGCGAGTTCTTCTTCTGAGTACATGCTGCCGCGGCACTTGGGTGCGCCACAGAAACATGGCGACGGGTCATCGAGGTCACCGTCGTACAAGTTGTAATCGTAGGTAAGTTCCTCGCCGGCCGCAATATCCCGGCACGCGACAATCCATACTCGACCCTTGATCTCATCCGCCTCGCAATTGGGATCGCAGGAGTGATTGATGAAAGCAGCCACGCCTTCACCATCGATGACGTGTTTGCCGTCTGTGAGCCCGAACAAGTAGGTTCGGGGATGGTCGTCGTAGAGCGCGTCGGCTTGCTTGATCGTGATGCGTGGCCCGGTGTATTCCGCGACCAAGGCGCCTTTCTTGATGGGAGCCGTTGTGTGGCAACCCTCAGAATCAATCTTGGACCTGCGAATGACCAGGTGAGCCGGACCGGCAGGTTTTCTTCTCGCGTCACGATCGAACTTGCGCGGTGTTGGTTGAGGCATGGATGCGAGTGTGGAGGGTCGTTGCGGTCTCTCTGGAACTTGAAGGAACAGAATAGCGTCTACCGGGAAACCGTGGCAAGTGTTGTGGCGGGCGAAGCGCGATGAAAATTTACGGGTTATTCATCTTGCCGTCACCTCCACGTAACAGAGTGCGGCCTACACTGCGGCACCGAGCAAGACAGGCCGCTAGCGGTCTGCTAGAAGGTCTGCCTTTCGCGTGGTACTGCGCGCAGAGGTTTTGTTGGGAGCGGGTGCATGAAGCAGCTCATTTTTGTGGTGGAAGATGAGGCCGAGGTTTGCCAGTTGGCGCGGCAGTGCCTCGAGGAGGCTGGCTTTGCCGTGCGTACGTTTTCGACCGCCAATGTGATTCAGGAAGCGGAGGACAAGCGCCCTTCCTTAATGCTGATCACCATGGTAATGCCTGACGGCAACGGACTAGATCTGTGCCGTTGTATCCGCGAGAATCGTGCGTTGGCAAGAACACCTTTAGTTTTTCTCATTCCGGAGGCTGCCGAGGAGCACCGCGCTTTGGCGTTGCAGTCCGGCGGAGATGACTGCATCGTGAAACCTTTCAGTCCCCGTGAATTGGTGGCCCGAGTACAAGCCGTGCTTCGTCGTTTCGCGTCTCCGACAGCGCACCACCGAATGGAGTCGGCAGACCTGGTCATCGACAGTTTGGCCATGAAACTTTCAGTCCGCGGAAGCGAAGTGGTAACCACGAGTTTGGAGTTTCGCCTTATCGAATACCTTGCCCGCCATCGTGGCCAGGTGTTCACCCGCGATCTGCTTCTGGATGCGGTGTGGGGGGACACGCAATTCGTGACGCCTCGCAGTGTGGACGCCTGCATACGCCGAATCCGGGAGAAGATTGAGCCGGACCGGACTAGTCCGACTTACGTGAAAACCATTCGGGGAGTTGGTTATCGCCTGGATGCTGTCGCCGCCTGGCAACTCACACCCAACGACGGGTGCAGCTGTCTTGCGTGCACCACACCGCTGGGGCCGTCAAAAGTGGCTTATGCAACGGAGCGCCGCAGAAGAATCTCACCCCCAGACTGAACATCGAGTTTGTCAGCAGTTTCCCCGGGGCACCCCAACCCTTTTCTTCTCCTTCATCTGCTAAGGTCTGGGGCATCCGGCGCGGGCCACCGGCCAGAAAGATCAGGAAACGTCCCGTCTGGACACCGCTCCTCACCGGACCAGTTCGGGCAGAATGCCGCAGTGCCGACGAATTGAAGCTCAAGAAAGATGACCCCTTGGTTGCTGGTGTTAAAATCACGCCACTGGAGGATGATATGTTTGCCCGCTGCCTGATGCCTGTTTTCCTCTTCGCATTGTTGTTGACGCAGGGTTGCCAGCAGCAGGTCCGGGAGGCCCATAGTCATGAAGCCGATATAAACGTGCTCCGCGCTGTAGAGATCGCCGAGGAACAAGCGTGGAACTCCAGAGACCTAGAGAAAGTCCTGAGCTTTTATGCAGATGATGCAATCATGATGTATCCGAACACGCCGCCGATAATCGGAAAGGACGCTATCAGGGCGTATGAGAAGCAATTTTTCGCCGACCCAGCTTTCACCACCCAATACCAGATCACCGGAGTGGATGTGGCTCAATCCGGTGATCTCGGCTATACCCAAGGCACCCAGACTTACACAATGACCGACCCAAAGACCGGCAAAGTGGTGACCGACCGTGGCAAGTGGCTGACAGTCCGGAAAAAGCAGGCTGATGGGAGTTGGAAAATTGTCCAAGACACAGCGAGTTCGGACCTACCCTTATCCAATCCGAGCAAGTAGGGCTGGAGTTCGGACTTCGATTCAGAGGATGCAGGGCTTCAGCGGCACGCCGAAGCAGGCTTGAACGTCATCTTGTCGGGATCAATCAAGCCCGCCTGAATGTTGGCTCCCCAGTTGTCTGCGAAATCCCACTGCTCTGCAAGCTTGCCGTTCACGAAACGATGCACCGCCAGTTCGGGGAACCGGATGAACTTGCAGGTGGCTGGCAGAACTGGCTGGTATCCGGGAATGGCGGGAATGTCGCCCTTCATCGTGCCCGTTGATAGGAAGCGCGAGACGACCTTGTCACCCTCGGCGACCATATCCAAAACCTGCTCATTCCAGTCAGGCGAGATTGAGCGATTCTCAACAACACTCTTCTTCAATGTCTCACGTCCCGCTGAATCTCCTGTCCAGTCGTGCAGAACGAAATCCGTCGCGTACAGTTCGTCGGATGCTCTCATTGCGGTGTTCAGGTCGGGGTTGCTCCAGACTTCTTTGTGAATACGCCGAAGGATCTGCTTGTTGCGCTCCAAGCGGCTATGCTCGCGGACAAGAGCAGTCTTGAATCCTGCCGTAAATCCAGCAGCCAAGCAAATGATTAACGCAACTACCGTGCCGAATCTTTTCATCGGGTTTGTTTCTCCGTGAGGCAGAGGTCTTTTTTCATCGGCGTACACTGCTCTTCCTACTCCTTCGCCATCGAGTCCTGAAACATCGTCATCAACCATTTGCCGCCACGCCGTTCCCAATGAGAATGCGTGTAGATGTGCCACGTAAACGGCTTTCCGTTCTGAGTCCCGACCAGAGTCTCCCTGTACGCCACGATTGCTCCGTTGCCCTGAGGTATAACCTTGACATTTTCCATCTTGTAGTCCGAGAAGACAGTCCCGGCCGTCTTGATTCCGTCGATCAGTTCCTTCTTCCCGATGATTCCGTCTTCATCGATAGCGATGGCATCTTCAGCCAGCAGAGAGGAAAAAGCACTCCAGTCGTTGTGCTTGAGCGTTTCAAGAATTTCTCGCTCTTTCGCCAACGCTTGGGTAGAGAGGTCATCGTCCGACAGTGTGGCATCAGTCTCCTGCCAAAATGGGTTCAGCCATTTCCCGTCCCGGTTTTGCCAAAGAGACGAGACGTAATACTGCCGCGCTAACTTCTTGCCGCCCTCTTTCCAGTCCTGCGTGATCCTGTAAACGATGAGGCCTGCTGCATTACCCACAGGTATGACTCTCACATCGTCCATGGAGTAATGTAGGTCGCTCATTCCGCTTATTGCTCTGAGCACATCCGCCTTGCTCGCGTAACCATCGCTATAGACCCCCAGCGCGTCGTCTGGCAGGCGTCTTCCATAGGCCTCCAAGTCCTTCCGCGCACTTAAGTCAAGCATCTGTTTCTCGTTCGCAGAAATTTCCCGCTCAAGGGATTCCTTTGTCCCATCGGCAACATTGGTGTCCTGCGAATACACCATTTGCCATCTGCCATCTCGATTGACAAAGGTATCCACAAATCGGATGGTGAACGAATCTTCTTTCCCCTTGTAGACGGATGTCGCGGTATTTCGCCCAGTGACAACGGCGGAATCTCCGAGCAGCCGCACTTGGACATCTTCCTCCTTGAATGACTTTAATGCGAATGTGCCGTCCTCCATGTCCTGCATGTCCTGCTGCTTGCTGTAGACGCTTCCGCTACTATCCACGCCGACGAATTCATCGGCAACGTATCGGTCTCGAACGCTCAAGTCCCGATGAACGTAAGCGTTCAGCAAATCGGTCTCGATCTGCCCAAGCTCCTTCCTGTCATTGGTGATGCTGTTGTCAGAGGGCGTGTGGAACTTCTGCGCGCGCAGCGGTGAGAGGCATGCAAACGAAAGGCAGAATAAGAAACAAATGTGTGTTCTCATTGCATTGACCTCACGCTTGGTACGTTCAACTCGCATATTGTACATTCCGCGAGTTCCCCGCAAACGGGAAGTGCTGCCAGCAGACAGTCCGGGAAATCATGGAGGAGCATCCCGATCCGCTACGGTAGAGCCGAGGATCGCAAGTCTCGCTCTGCCGCGCATCTGTCAGAGAGGATTTCTTCTCTCGTCGGGTGTTCCAAGCCTTTCCGGGAGAGAGTACACATCGGGGCGGAGCCCCAACTTGGAATTGGGGTGCCCCGCTCCTTGCGTTTTTTGCAAGGGGCGGGAGGGTCAACGATCCCATCCTCGGCTGGCATTTGCTCTTAGCTGGCGAGATGCCAAAGGGTCTGAAGCGATACTACGGAACCGGGGAGTTGCACTAAAGCCCTTGCAGGCTGCTATCCAAGAAAGAGGGTAAGAAAACCGGCGGTGTGATCGATCCATGAACCCGCCCCTTGCAAAAAACGCAAGGAGCGGGGCACCCCAATTCATCTGCTAAGGTCTGGGGCACCCTGCACAGGTCCGAAAAACGCTTGGGGAACAAGCTTAACCGATGGGTTGCTGACGCGCTTCACTGCATGAGTCGCTTGAGTATGGTGCGAGCTTCGGCGACCTGTGGCAGTCGGGTGTGCGAACTTTCGAAGTGAGAGAGAAATTCCTGGTACTCATTGATGGCCTGATCGCGTTTCCCGGTACGCTCGTAGACCTGGCCGAGATAGTAGTGGGAGAGGAGCTCAGTTGCGGGGAAGCGCTGCCTAATGAATGATCCGTTCGACACCAGGCCGCGACTTGTCCATGACGCGCGACGAAACTCGACTTCGGCTGCGGCAGAGTCATTTATCAGGAGGTGGGAGCGACCCTTCAAGAAAAGCAGCTCGGGTAACTGCAAATCGGGAATGCCGGCTGTCAGGTTCAAGGCTGTTTGTCCGTCATTGTTCTCCATCGCGGCCTGCGCATCGTTGATGGTCTTTTGGATCTCGGTGGAGCGAGCGCTGACCCAGGAATGAGTGGAAGCGAATCGCTGCAGACTTTGCTGCGCGGCGGAGGTATTTCGGTTCATCGTTTGCAGGAATGCGATAGCCTGCAGCTCCTCGCCGCCGAGCTTCTGTTGCTGGGCAAAAGAAAAGGCACTCGAGCCCTGCCCCAGCATCCAGGAAAGCCTGGCAAATTGCTCCAAAAAGATCCCGGCAGCCTCGTACTGCCCGGCATGCCCGAGTTGGGAGACCGCCTTGCGGTAGTTGAGCAGTGCGCCCTCGAAATCGCCGCGTGCTTGCTGGAGATGGGCTTGGAATCCCGGCGCATTCAACTGAAGAAGCGGATTGGCACGCTGCACGAATTGCTGGAAGGCGCCTTGGGCCATGTCGTGCTTCTTCTGGTCGGTGTAAACGATGGCGAGCTTAAGGTACTCTCCGAAGTCGTTGAAGTCTGGTTTCAGCTCAATCGTTTTGCGATATGCGGCGGCTGCCTCATCATCGCGGCCAGCGATGAAAAGGATGTCGCCCCGGCTGTCGAGCGGATTGGGATCGTTGGGACGCAGCGCCAAGTAGCGGTCGTTGGCCGCGAGAGCACCGTTAAAGTCACCCCAGTTGGCCAGATCGTAGGATTCCAGGTTGAGCACATCCTCATTCTTCGGATCCAGCGCGAGGCCTTGCCGATAGACTTCAAGAGCTTGTTCCCGTTGACCTAATTGTGACTGGGTCCCTGCCAGCCCACTCCGATTTTCGCCATCGCGGGGAAATTCGGCCATCAGGTCTCGACGGGCGCGCACTTCCGCTTCCAGGTCGCGGGAACGACCGGCCCTGAGTACTTGCAACAGCAGCTGCTCATAGCGAGGCAGGCGCGATTGCAACTGCTCTGCTTTGGCGATCATCTCGTTGCTCTGCCGGAGGTCGCCGTCAAGGAACAATACATTGGCCAGGCGCATGTAGGCGAGCGCGAACTGCGGGTCCAGACGGACAGCCTCGCCGAGTTCGCGGGCCGCCTCGGCGCTTAGGAAACGCCTGCCGTAATCCGTCCCGAGTTGATAGTGGCGGTAGGCCTCGACATTAGAGGTGGAAGTCTGCTCAATCTCCGGCGCCTTTTGCGGCAGTTCGGAAGTAGGCAGGAAGCTGCCGGCGATGCTCGCAGTCAGCCGGTCCACCATACCGAAGATGCTCTGCACATCCTGCCCATCCAGCTTATCGGAGAACAGAATCTGCCCCGTGCCGGTATCCTGTACGCGGACGTCGAGCCGCAGTTGCGTAGGTCCGACCTTCAGCAGGGCGCCAGTGATATAGGCGTTCGCTCCAGCATCCCGCGCGACCTGCTGCGCCTGCGCCGGATCGAGCGACTTTCCGTCTTTGCTGGCACGCTGCACCACGCTCAGCACCCGCTCCGTGGAAAGCACGTCCAAACCCTTCACTTGGGCCAGATTCGTGGTGAGCATGTCAGTGAGCCCGTTATCCAACCAGTTCAGTGACGGGTCCTGCGACAGATTGGTGAAATAAAGAACCGCAACGCTCTTGTGCTGCTGAGTTGCGTTCGGACGTGCGGTCTGGCCACGGAACGTCCAGAATCCTGCAACCACTGCAATGATCAACGCCGCGGCCGCTGATACAACCCACCATCTGTATCTCACGACGAACGGAGCTGACACTGGGCCGCTGATTGGCGCGGCTGCTGCCTGAGCTGCAGACGAGCCGCTGGGCTCGTTTACCGCCGGTGCCACGGCCGACGCCCCAGCCGACTGAATCGAGCCCGATGCAATAGGCGCAGATGCGGCCTCAAACGCCACGCTCTTCCCTGATTCCGTATCGCGCTTCAACCGCTGGAGATCAGCCCGGGAATCGGCGGCGTGCTGGTAGCGAAGGTTGCGGTCCTTCTCCAGCGCCTTGTTAATAATGCGCTCTAATTCGGGGGGTATATCGGGATTCAGACGAATCGGGGAAATCGGGGCACGTTCGAGAATAGCGTGGAAGATTACAGCGGACGTATCACCTCGAAACGGCACCGTGCCGGTGGCCATCTCGTAGAGAACAGCGCCGAAGGAGAACAGATCGGTTCGGGCATCTAGCTCTTTTCCCTTCGCCTGCTCAGGAGACATATAAGCCACCGTGCCTAAGGCCGAACCGGGGGTAGTGAGATGCTCCTCACTGAGCACCGTCGGTTGCGCCGATACCCCGGCCGCTTCCATCATCCGGCTCGTAATAGGCTTCACTTTCGCCAAGCCGAAATCCAAGACCTTGGCGTGACCACGTTTGGTGACGAAAATATTGGCAGGCTTGATATCGCGATGGATGATGCCTTCTGCGTGCGCCGCATCCAGGGCATCGGCAATCTCAATTGCAGCCGAAAGCAGCGTTTCCAACTCCATTGGACGGTTCCCGATCAGGTGCTTCAGCGTAGCGCCGTCCAGGAACTCCATTGCGATAAACGGTTGACCTTCGTGCTCACCGATCTCGTGGATCGTGCAAATATTCGGATGATTCAATGCCGAGGCGGCCTGCGCCTCGCGCTCGAAGCGCTCCAATGCCTGACGATCCTTGACCAGATCTTCCGGTAGAAACTTCAGAGCAACAAATCGATGGAGTTTGAGATCTTCAGCTTTGTAGACCACACCCATCCCGCCGCCACCCAGCTTCTCGATGACGCGGTAATGCGAGATGGTTTGACCAATCATGGTTTTGCCCGATGAGAAGCAATGTTAGGGACGCATGCCGGTTAAGTCAATGAAAGTCATAAGGTCAGCGCTTGGTTGTATGACGAGCAACTCGGAAGGAATCCTGTCTTGAGTTAGCGCTTATGGGAGTCCCGCCCCGCGCGTTCGTCAAGGCGGGTGCCCCAGGCCTTTCCGGGAGAAAGTATACATCGGGGCGGAGCCTCACTTGGAATGGGGGTGCGCCCGCTCCTTGCGTTTTTTGCAAGGGGCGGGAGGGTCAACGATCACATCCTCGGCATGCATTTGCTCTCAGCATGGCGAGATGCCAAAAGGTCTGAAGCGATACTGCGGAACCGGGGAGTTGCACAATATCACTTGCAGGCTGCCATTAAAGAAAGAGGGTAAGAAAACCGGCGGTGTGATCGATCCATGCACCCTTCCCTTGCAAAAAACGCAAGGAGCGGGGCACCCCGCACGCAGAGCAACTTCCCCAAACAGGCTGGTCTGGCGCGGGTCCTTCCGCTTGTTCTGGGGCAGCAAGAAGCGGGCCGTGCGCTGCTTCAACACTTGCATCACCGTGGAGGGAGTCCCGATCTCGGGTTCGCTGAGCAGAAGGTGGATGTGTTCCGGCATAACCACATATCCCACCACCACGAAGCGGGAGAGATCCGCACGCCGCCGATGAACGGCGAAATCTAGGTTGCCACATACGTATTGCCCATTATGCGGCCATGCCACGACACTGATTTTACGTGAGGGGTGCGATTGACTCGAACATCCCGGACGTATAGATTGATTAATAATGCGTTTCGTTAGGCCGTTCTTGCTGGCGGTACTTGCAGTCGCTCTCGGGTCTTATGGATTCGACTGCGAGGCCACAGCGACGCCAGCACAGGCGATGCAATGCTGTCATTCTATGCATTGCTCGTCGCACGGTCACCGTGGTCAGGATTGCTGCAAGACGATGCCAACGGTGCACGCTCCTTTTGCGCAGCCTTCATCTGTGCATGGCATATCCTTCTCCTCCGTCGTATTCGCAGTGATGCCAGTATCTGGCGAACCCCATGGCTTAGATTCCTCTTCTTCTTGCCGTATCGCTGCCCGCTGCCACGCCCCGCCGATCTTCTACGCGCCGGGTGCTCTGCCTCTTCGCATCTAGTCTGACCTCCAGTCGTTTCCTCGGCTTCATGGATTGGTGTGCTTGGAATCGTCATTTTTGCTGGAGGCAAAAACTCGTGAAATTTCGAAAAGCTATTGGGCGCGGAAGCGGCCTATGGCTGGCGCTCGCCGTATTGCTTTGTGCTTCAAGAGCCAGAGGACAAGGGCCGGCCCCCGAGACGGCCCCGCCGTTGTTTCCGGGCGGCGGACTCATCTCTTACAACTCCATCTTCACCACACGCGGTCTGATGCCAGGAATGTCGAGTGGCATTCCAGTGACTGTCCGTCCTGCCTTCGCGCACGAAGCTGATTTCAACCTCACGTGGGGGTTCTACCACGATTTTGATTTGACCGTTCTTATTCCGATAGTCACAAATCACTTTGATATCGCGGGCACGCCGGCCGTTGGAGGGAGTGGGATTGGCGACGCCATGCTGCTCGTAAAGCACCGCTTCTACCGGCGAGATTCATCCCGAGGAACGACACAGGCATCGGTCACGTTCGGCCCAAAGATTCCGACAGGCCGCACAGACCTAGCCGACGGAAATGGCATTCGCCTGCCTTCCAGTTTGCAGCCTGGCTCAGGTTCTACCGATTTGTTTTTAGCGGCGAATGGGACTTACACCGGCCTTTTCAATGTCAAACGTCTAGTAGCGGATGAGGATTTCCATTGGCTCTTGCGGTCACAGGGAACGCAGGCAACGCGCCTGGGCAGCGATCTCGAATCGCGTTTCTGGCTCTCGTACCGCCCTTATGAGTCGAAGAACGGGGACCGCGAGTGGTTTGTTGGCCCCGTGCTCACTTGGCTGAATTCTCAGGACGATCGCATCGGAGGAATCACCCAGAAGGGGAGCGGTGGCGACGAACTGGTCGCGGGAATCACGACGTACGTGGGCGTGCGTCCCGGAATGCACGTTTGGCTGGGGATGGATTGGGACGCGGCCCATTCCGCCAGCGCGTTGTTTATGCCTGTCCGGCGACGCATCAGTTTCGGAATCACGCAGCAGTTTCGGCTGCATCTCTAAGGAAGGAGGAACGATGAACAGGAAGAGAATCGCCCTGCTTGTTCTGCTCGGTCCGATTGTTGTTGTGCCAGTGGCACAAGCGCAAATCAATCATATTGAAATGCGCGTCGAGGGCATGACGTGAAATTTTTGAGCCTACGGGGTGAAACAACACCTCGGGCGCCAGTCTGGCGTTCAAAACGTAGAAGTTAGCTTGCTGGATGGAAAAGTTAATGTCACCCCCAAAGAGGACGGGCAGATTGACCCCGCTCAGCTTCTAAAGGCGACATACGACAGTGGTGTGACCGCTGCGGAGATGGATGTGACCGCACGCGGAAGAATCGTGAAGGACTCTTCGGGGAGCCTTGCCTTGCAGGTCGAACCGAATCGGTCATTTGCGTTCGCATCGAATGAGTTGTCGAAAGGTCTGGAATCCCTTGCGGGCACTCCAACGATGGTCACACTTCGTGGTCAGTTGTACAAAAAGCCGGAAGGGAAAAAGAAACGAGACCCGTCGGCTCCACTGACGCTGCTGATTCTGGAAGTGCAGAAGAAGGAATAGATGCTGAGAAAGTGTTCGTTATTTCTGAGCCTCGCTGTGGTTGGACTCGCCGGATGCAATCAGCCTTCGGCGAGTCCTCGCCAGCCGAGAGAAGATGTGATCGCGGCAGGCGAGATTGGTTCACGGTTGCCGGACTTCTCCGTCCAAGACTTGCGAGGCCGCAAGATTGCCTCGGCAGACTTTCGCGACAAAGTGGTGCTCATTGATTTTTGGGCCACGTGGTGTCAACCGTGTAAAAAAGAGATGCCGGGCTATCAGAAACTTGCAGAGCGCTACGGCGCTCGCGGATTCGCGGTTGTCGGGCTCAAATTCGACACCATGCGGGATACCGAAGACCCCGTCCTGTTTGCGAAGAAACTCGGAGTCCACTATCCGCTGGCGGTTGCTGCTGACGACCTGAAGCAGAAGTTTGGGGGCATTGAAGGTCTACCGACCACGATGCTCTATGACCGCCACGGAATACTCCGCAAGAAGGTCATCGGGTATGAATACACGGATGTCATTGAATCGGAGCTAAAGCCGATTCTCTGAATTGCGCCTCTACTCCGGGTTGGCAGAGCAGCCCAGCCCGACCCATAATGTAAATGTGTCTGCTGAAGAAAAGGCCGTCCCCGCGGAAGTGCTGCAGCGCGTAATTTGGATTCAGGCCCTAACGCTCATCTGGATGGGTGTGGAAATAGTGGTGTCGCTGGGAGCAGCTTGGATGGCCCGAAGTCCAGCGCTGCTTGCCTTCGGAGGCGATAGCGCGGTCGAACTTCTCTCCGCCTCTGTTGTGTTTTGGCACTTTTACTCGCCATCTCACCGGGAAGACTCGGAGGAGCGAGCGGGCAGAATTGCAGGCGGCTTGCTGTTCATCCTGGCAGCCTTTGTTGTCACTGCTTCAGTACTGACGCTATTAGGGCACGTCGAAGCCCAGCCCAGTCCGGTTGGGATAGCGCTGCTCGTGCTAGCGGCGATGATCATGCCTTGGCTTGCAGCACAGAAGCGGCAACTCTCAACTACGACTGCCAGCGCCGCATTAAGGGCTGATGCCGCCGAGTCGGCCCTCTGTGGTTATCTGGCTTTGATTGCTTTGGCGGGTCTGGTCGTCAATGCGATTTGGAAAGTGACCTGGGCAGACCCCGTCGCCGCGTTAGGATTGTTGCCGCTGATTGCGCGCGAGGGATGGGAAGCAAGGAAGGGCAAACCTTGCTGCCGTTGATCGCCCAATCCGAGCGAATTCTGTCGCTAAACTGTGACCCTTAACGATTGTGCCTGGATCACGGGCACTCGGAAGGGATCCTGCCTTAAGTTAGCGCTTATGGGAGTTCCGCCCAGCGCGGTCGTCCGCTGTGGCAAGCTTGGCAGTATTTGACCCCTCGATCATCGGATCGAGTTTCTGCGATCAAGTTCCTATCGGCTAACCCATTCCGATTGGGATAGTCTATGTCCAAGTGAAGTTGTGCGTTCCAGGGCGGGAAATCAACCACGTCCGTCTTTAATGTTGAACTTCGAAATCAGGGATTGCGTACATTACGATGCGATGGGTATTCCGGAGTAAAATGGGATTTTGATCTTCCAAGGGCTGCCGTGACGTGTTCACGGGCGAGCGTTCATGCGAATCGTCGCTCGACCTCGTGGCGCCTCGCGCCCCGGCGCGAAAACTTCACGACGAGGACAACATGAAACACATTTTATGGCTGTCTATCTTTGTTTTGTTGCTGACTTCTCTGACTGGAGCGCAGCGGCTACCCCAAGCCGCCACTCCCGAGAACTATCAGCTGACCTTCGCACCCGACCTCGGCAAAGGCAATTTTGCGGGCGAGGAAACGATCAAGGTAAAGCTGTTGCAGCAGGCATCGCAAATTGTTTTGAACGCCGCGGACATCGACTTTCATGAAGCCTCGATTGCCAGCGCCGGCGCAACCCAGAAGGCTACAGTCACCTTGGACAAAGAAAAGGAAATGGTGACGCTGGCGGTGGAGAATCCGCTCGCGGCCGGCCTCGCCACCGTGCATATCCGGTACACCGGAATCCTGAACAGCGAGATGCGCGGCTTCTATATGGGAAAAGATGACCATGGGCGAAAGTATGCGGCCACGCAGTTCGAATCGACCGATGCGCGCCGCGCTTTCCCGTCGTTTGACGAGCCGGCTTACAAAGCTACTTTCGATATCACCGTAGTCGCCGACAAGGGACACACGGTGATCTCGAATACCAAGGCGATTTCGGATACGCCAGGGCCGGAGAACGACAAGCATACGGTGCGTTTTTCGACTTCGCCCAAGATGTCGTCCTACTTGGCCGCAATCGTGGTGGGCGATTTTGAATACGTCGAGGGCTCGGCGGACGGCATTCCGATCCGCGTTTACAGCACGCCGGGCAAGAAGCAGCTCGGAACGTTTGCCTTAGAGGCGACCGAGAACTGTCTGCGGTATTTCGACCACTATTTCGGAATCAAGTATCCCTATGGAAAGCTCGACCTGATTGGGCTACCGGATTTTTCAGCGGGCGCGATGGAGAACATCGCGCTCATCACATCCCGCGAGGCACTATTGCAACTCGACGATCAGGACGCCTCTCTGGGACAACGGAAGGCAGTGGCGATAACCGTTTCGCACGAGATAGCCCATCAGTGGTTTGGCGATCTGGTCACCATGCAGTGGTGGGACGATATCTGGCTGAACGAAGGCTTCGCCACCTGGATGGAAGGCAAGCCGGTTGACGCATGGAAGCCGGACTGGAACGCGGGCTTGGATGAGGTGAGCGCAGGCAACATACTTACGACGCTGGGCGCCCTCAATGTGGATTCCCTGGCCACAACGCGCGCCATTCAACAGCCGGCGGAGACTCCGGACCAAATCCAGGAACTGTTTGACGGCATTGCGTATGGCAAAACGGCTGCAGTGCTGCGCATGCTCGAAGCCTATCTCGGACCGGAAAACTTCCGCGCCGGAGTGAATGAATACTTGAAGCAGCACGCCTACGGCAACTCCACCGCCGATGATTTTTGGAGCACGCTGGCTAGAGTCTCGAAGAAGCCGGTGGATACGATCATGCCCACATTCGTGAAGCAGCCCGGCGTGCCCATGCTCAGCATCAACACGCAATGCTCTGGGAATTCCACCACCGTCTCACTGGCACAGCAGCGATACTTCTTCGATCGAACTGCGTTCAATGCCGGCAGCGACCAATTGTGGCAGGTTCCGGTTTGCGTGAGGACGCCGCAGGCAGGCGGCAACGGAAACGCGGAAAAATGCGAACTACTGAGCAAGAAAGAGGATACCTTCAAGGTTCCGGGCTGCCCGCCGTGGGTGCTGGCGAATGCGGGCGGGAATGGGTACTATCGCAGCGGCTATGGGCCAGCTGCGGTTCGCGCCCTGGCGCGGGACGCGGAAACTGGATTGACGCCGCTGGAGCGCATCATCTTGCTCACTGACACGTGGGCGGCAGTGCGCGTGGGACGTCAGCCCGTCGGAGATTATCTTACTCTCGGGGAAGGTCTACAATCCGACCGCACCGACGCCGTCCTGGGACTCCTGTTCAACCAGTTGAACTTCATTGGCAAATACCTGGTGAATGAAAATGATCGCGAGACCTACCAGACCTGGGTGCGTACCCTGCTTGCACCCATCGCCAAGGAAGTAGGCTGGGAGCCGAGGTCCGGCGAAAGCGATAGCCAGAAGAATCTACGGGCAAACCTCCTGCAAGTTCTGGGCAGTTCGGGCCGTGATCCCGGGGCGCTAGCCGAAGCACGCAAGTTGACTGAGCGGGAGTTGCAGAATCCGTCGTCGGTCGAAAGCAGCTTGGCCGGCGCGGCTTTCGGTCTGGCCGCCTTGAATGGGGATTCAGCGCTTTATGACAACTTGATGATCGGGATGAAGAATGCCAAGACGCCCGAGTTGCACTATCTTTATTTCTTTACCCTATCCAGCTTCAGCGATCCTCAACTGCTGCAGCGTACGCTGGACTACGCAATCTCGCCGGAGGTCCGCTCACAGGATACCCTGGGCTTGATTGGCGCGGTCATGGGGAATTCAGCGGGTGAAAAACTGGCGTGGAATTTCGTGCGTTCGCACTGGGCCGAGGTCGAGAAAGCTGGGGGGCCCTTCGCCAGCGCGCAAGTGGTGACTGACGCGGGTTCGTTCTGCGATGCCGGATTGCGGGATGAGGTAAACGGCTTCTTCTCGGCGCACAAAGTCGCTGCCGCTGAACGCAGCTTCAGGCAAACCATGGAGCGCATCAACAACTGCGTGGATTTGAAATCACAACAATCCAACCAACTGGCATCCTGGTTGGAAAACCAGGGCGGCGGCACCGCTGCAGGGAGTAGTGTTCGATAACGGCAATTTGGCGGTTCGGTCGCAGCCCGGGTGATATTCCGGTCGAAGTCATCCCGCAGGTTCACGCGGAAATGCTGCTGCTAACTCGCGACAGTCTTAATCCTTAGAACCGGACTTACATTGCTATGGATTCGCGATGACTCCAACTCTACGCATTTCTGGCAAGAACATCTGAAATTCGCATTCCTTGGAAGGGCCAAGTGGCCACACTTCTCGCAAATGAAGCGTCCATCCAGATGGGGCACCATGGGCCGGAACTGAACGCCGAGGACGCAGTAGGGGCAGCGCATGATTGTGAGGGTCATAGGAGCTTTTTGGCCGGACGGCGAAAGCGAAAGACAGCGTTCAGTCAAGAACCTTGTCACCGCTGCTTTCACCGCCCGTTGGAAACAAATCTATCTTCCAGTGAGGCCGCCACGAAATGGCCCAGCGGTGCCGGGCGCTGGCACGGGAGTGCCACCGCGGCTTAATCCCGCCTGTAGGTGAGAAACGCAAGCGCTACTGGCTGTCGTGATAGATCACGCCCAGGGTGAAGCGGACTCCGCATTTCAACCGGCTCACACCATGCCGCAGGCTGGCCCGGAAAAATCCGCGGCTGCCTTTCACCGGACGATAGCGCGTGGCGAAAATGAGCACCTGCCCTTGCTGTGCGATGATGACTTCAGCCTTGGACTGAGCGCGAGGTTGTTGTTCCACAATCACGAATTCTCCACCTTCATAGTCGGCGCCGGGCTGGCTCAGAAAACAAGTCAACTGCAAAGGGAATGCGACAGCCCCGTACACGTCCTGGTGAAGACAGTTGAAATCGCCGCTTTCATAATGCAACAGCAAAGGCGTTGCCCGCGTCTGTCCATGGTTCGCGCAAGTGTGGAGAAAGCTGGAATGACGCTCGGGGAAAACGTCGGACAAACCGAGAGCCTGATTCCACTCATTGGCGAGCGGGACGAGATGAGGATAGCTATGCTCCCGCAGCTGCTGGACGATGGCAGGCAGAGGATAGTCAAAGTATTTGTAATCGCCGCGGCCAAAGCGGTAGCGGGACATGATGATGTGACTGCGGAAAGCCTTCTCGCATGGATACAGGTTCACCAGGGCTGTACATTCGGATGGAGTGAGGAGAGCGGGAGTTAGAGCGCAGCCGTACTGCTGCAGCGATTCTCGAAGGGTGGCCCAATCCAAGCTGGCGAGCCGTTGTGAAATGGCTGTGTCCATAGTTTCTTTTTTCCCCCAGATTGCAGCTCGCACCCAGTGTAGGAAAGGCAGTCGCGGCACGCTATCCGGTTCTTGCGGCGAACATTCAGATTACTTCGGAAACATGCGCTATCCCGTTTAATTCCCACGCCGATCACCCTGCCTAAAGCTCGAGGCTCTCGCCGTGGGGCTCCGGCAACACGACTATCTGTACAGGGTAGGCCTCAAATGATGGCGTCAAATCGGAGACGATTTGTCATGCCGAGCCAAGCGATGCATTTCTATCGCCTTCAGCGTTGGTGGCAGGAGTAGGGATTCCTCGCTCCGCTCGGAATGACAGATTTCGAAATCTGTCAGGATGGCTTCTAGTCACCAGCGGCATCGTAGGCAGGCACATCCCAGCAGTAGCCTTCTTCGCCGTGCTGCGAAAGATCCAATCCCTGGATCTCGTGTCCTTCTTCGACTCTCAGCCCGATGGTTACATCCACAATCTTGAGAGCGATCAAAGTGCCAACAATCGCGAGCGCCCAGGCTACTCCAGTCCCTACCAACTGGTTAATCAACTGATGGGCATTGCCTTCGAGCAGCCCCGAAGGCAGCGGGCGCCCTTGCGCACTCTTGAAGATTGGGTTGATAGCGCTGGATGCAAACACTCCGGTCAGCAAGGCACCAAGCGTACCCCCAGCACCGTGCACACCGAAAGCGTCCAAGGAGTCATCGTAGCCAAACCACACCTTTACGGTTGCGACCATGTGATAGCAGACCACCCCGGCAATTAGTCCGATCGCGAGAGCCGGCATGGGACCGACGAAACCTGCGGCCGGAGTGATCGCGACCAGTCCCGCAATGCATCCTGAAATCGCGCCCAAGGCGCTTGGCTTTCCATTCCGCAGCCATTCCGCCCCGCTCCATCCCAACACCGCTGCCGCGGCTGCGAAGTGCGTAGCCACAAAGGCGCTGGTCGCCAAACTGCTCGACGCTAGCGCGCTGCCCGCGTTGAAGCCAAACCACCCCACCCACAACAAGCACGCTCCGATGAAACTGAGCACAACGCTGTGGGCGGGCATGGGCTCTTTGGGATAGCCAACACGACGGCCCAAATACAGCGCGCAAACCAACGCCGAGACTCCTGACGTGATGTGGACCACGGTTCCGCCAGCGAAATCGAGCGTGGGAAAACGTCCGCCGAGCGCGGCATTCAGAAGGCCGCCCTTGCCCCAAACCATGTGCGCCATCGGGTCATACACCAGCACCGACCACAAAACCATAAACAAGGCCATGGAGCTGAACTTCATCCGTTCCGCAAAAGCGCCGGTGATGAGCGCGGGAGTGATGACGGCAAACATCAACTGGTAAATCATGAAGGTCTGCTGCGGAATCGTGGCGGCGTAGTCCGCGTCGGGCTGCGGCCCGACGCCGCGCAGGAATGCGTTGTGCAAGTGGCCGACGAAACTGCCGCCGCTGCCAAACGACAGGCTATAGCCAAACAACGCCCACAGTACCGTAATGATGGCCATCATCGCGAAGCTCTGCATCATGGTGCTCAGCACATTCTTTTTTCGTACCAGGCCGCCATAGAAGAGCGCCAAGCCCGGGCCAGTCATCATGAGGACCAGCGCGGAACTGGTCAGCATCCATGCGTTGTCGGCGGAACCCTTGGCGTCCGCAACTTGCTGCTCCAGTCTTGCCAGCTGTGCAGTTTCCGAAACGCCGCTGGATGTCCCCGCAGTTTGAGCAAGCACAAGGGGCGTCAACAAAACGAGCACCAAAAGACCGAGCAAGGCAAAACGCGTCTTTACTGTCAGCTCCGCAGTGAACATCTTCCCCCCAAGTATCCGCAAACTGGGATCACTGTACCTCTGGAAACAGGTTCACGGAAATTGAAAGAATCTATGGGATCTATCGAGATTCGTTATGGGGTAACTCAGACGGGGTTTGGGCGATCTATTTCAAAAGAGGCTGCCGCGAGGATCGGCACCAGACCTGAAGACTCTACTTTTCCTTGGCCGCCACTTCCAGGCGGGTCTCCGCGCGTTTCAATTTGCCTTCCGCTAGCGCGAAATCTTCTTCGGTGTTTCCACTCTTCAGAAGTTCTTCCGCACGGCGCTTGTCTTCCTGGGCCCTGTTAACGTCAATCTCTTCGGGGCGCTCCGCCGTCTCCGCCAGGATTGTTACTTTGTCCGGCAGCACTTCGGCGAATCCCCAAGCCAGAGCGAGGTGATGCGTGTGATTGCCGTTGCGGTACGTGATCTCCCCAACGGCAAGTTCGGTGATCAGCGGGGCGTGTCCCGGCAGAATGCCCAGATACCCGTCCTTGCCGGGAATCTGCATCTCCTCCGCCACGTCGCGGACGACCATTTTCTCCGGCGTGACAATCTCGAGTTGGAAAGTGTCGGCCATAAAATCAGCTGTCAGCTATCAGCCGTCAGCTTTTTCTTAAATGATGTGCGCCTTCAGTTTCAAGCTGAAAACTGAAAGCTGATAGCTGACGGCTGATAGCTTTTTACGCTACCGCCTTCAATTTCTCTGCCGCTTCCAGCACTTCGTCGATCTGGCCCTTCATGTAGAACGCCTGTTCAGGAATGTCGTCGTACTTGCCTTCGTTAATTTCCTTGAAGCCTTTCACTGTGTCGGCGACTTTCACGTAGCGGCCCGGGGCGCCGGTAAATTGTTCGGCCACGTGGAACGGCTGCGAGAGAAATCGCTGGATCTTGCGGGCTCGCGCCACTGTTACTTTCTGATCTTCACTCAGCTCGTCGATGCCTAAAATCGCGATGATGTCCTGCAAATCTTTGTAGCTCTGCAGCGTCTTCTTCACCGCTTGCGCCACGTCGTAATGTTCCTGGCCCACGATGCGAGGGTCGAGAATACGCGATGTCGAGGCCAGGGGATCGACGGCGGGATAAATGCCAATCTCCGTCAAGGCACGTGAAAGGACTGTGGTTGCGTCCAGGTGGGCAAACGTCGTAGCTGGCGCAGGATCGGTCAAGTCGTCCGCGGGAACGTAAATCGCCTGTACCGATGTAACCGATCCTTTCTTCGTGGAAGTAATTCGCTCCTGCAGTTCGCCCATCTCGGTCGCGAGATTAGGCTGGTAGCCCACGGCGCTGGGCATGCGGCCCAGCAGAGCCGAAACTTCGGATCCTGCTTGCGTGAAGCGGAAGATGTTATCGATGAACAACAGCGTGTCCGCACCTTCGATATCGCGGAAATATTCAGCGACCGTGAGCCCGGTCAGAGCTACACGCAAGCGCGCTCCGGGTGGCTCGGTCATCTGGCCATAGATGAGCGCGGCTTTGGAATGCTCGGGATCACCCGGCTTGATGACGCCGGACTCGGTCATTTCCAGCCACAGATCGTTGCCTTCGCGCGTGCGCTCGCCCACGCCGGCAAACACGGAGAATCCGCCGTGCTGCTTGGCGACGTTATTGATGAGTTCCATGATGACAACGGTCTTGCCCACGCCTGCGCCACCGAACAAGCCGATCTTGCCGCCTTTCAAAAATGGCTGAATGAGGTCGATGACCTTTACTCCGGTTTCGAACATCTCAGCCGTAGTCGCCTGTTCATCGAACAGCGGCGCCGGACGATGGATTGGCATGGTCTGAGTGTGGGCAATGGGACCGAGTTGGTCGACCGGTTGGCCGATCACGTTCATCACGCGCCCGAGCGTACCGCGACCCACGGGCACGGAAATCGGTCCGCCCTGGTCAATGGCTTTCATGCCGCGCACCATGCCCTCGGTTGCTTCCATGGCGACGCAGCGGACGCGGCCTTCGCCCAGGTGTTGCTGCACCTCGACGACGACATTGATCGGCGAAGGAACGGTGAAGCCGTCGCTCACAATGCGGAGCGCCTCATAAATCGGTGGCATGTTGGCGGCGGAAAACTGCACATCCACTGCGGGACCGGCGATTTGAATCACGTGTCCAATGTTTTCTGGCATAAATTACATTCTTTCTTTTGTAGAAACGTAGCTTGGTACGTTTTGGCGGCTCCAAAAAGACGTAGCAAGCTACGTCTCTACAGTTAGCCTGCGGCTGCTGCTCCGCTTACAATCTCGATAATCTCTTTCGTAATCTTCGCCTGACGAGCGCGGTTCATGGCCAACGTCAGCGAGTCAATCATGTCGGTTGCGTTGATTGTAGCCGCGTCCATTGCGGTCATGCGCGCGGCGTGTTCCGCTGCCACCGATTCAAGCAGCGCACGAAAAACTTGTATGACGACGTACTTCGGCAACAACGACTGGAATAACTCTTCGGCAGACTGTTCATAGATATAGTCCACCGGAGCGGAGGCGAACTTCGCGGCGGTCGCATCTATCTCTCGCGTGTCCACCGGACGAATGCCGACCCCAGCTTCTTTGGCCGCTTCGAGAGCCCGCTCTTTTTCTTTCTGACTCATTTCTTCGGCCTGGGCGACGCTGATCTCGCCGACTTGCTCGATCGGCAATACCTTTTCCACGATCAGGCGCTGCGAAATCACTGACTTGAATTCATTGAAGAGGACATAAACCGAATCAATTTCGCCTTTGGAATAGCGATCGATCGCGCGTCCCGCCATTTCGGAGACCATGGCATACTCAACTTTACTTAACACTCCAATGTGCTCACCCACGAGCGTGGTCCGCGGCGGTTCCTGAGACTCGACTGTTCTCGGAGGAGCGACCGCGTATCGGCGGCGCAGGAAGTCGCGGCCCTTTCGTCCGATTGCTTCGAGTTCGACGTTCTTACCCGCCTTCGATTCCAGGAAACGCGACGCGGCTTTCAGAATATTGGTGTTGAAAGCGCCGGCGAGACCTTTGTCTCCCGTGACCACAACCAGCAGGATGTTGTTTTCCGAACGTTGTGCCAGCAGGGGATGCTTCGGCTCGCCCGTATCCGGATCATAGATCTCCGCTCGCGACACCAGCGACTTCAGCACGTTGGTCAACATCTGCGCATAAGGTCGTGCGGCCAGAGCACGCTCCTGGGCGCGACGCAGCTTTGCCGCCGAAACCATTTTCATGGCCTTGGTGATCTGCCGCGTGTTGGTCACGCTCCGGATACGGCGCCGAATATCGAGAATGTTGGCCATCTCTTGCTTTTCTGTAGAGACGCAGCTTGCTGCGTCTTGGTCTGCGCGAGACGTAGCAAGCTACGTCTCTACAGAGCTACTTCGCCGCTGCTTGTCTCTCGGCCACGAACGTTTCTTTGCACTCCTTGATTGTCTTGCTCATCTCGGCTTTCAGGTTATCGTCGAGAATCTTCTTTTCCATGATGGTGCGAAAGAGGCCGGGATTGGTCGCGTCCACATATTTGTACAGCTCGGCTTCGAAGTCCCGCACCTGGTCTACCGGGAGGTCGTCGAGAAAACCGCTCGTTCCGGCATAGATGATCAGAATCTGTTTGGAAAACGGCAAGGGCGAGAATTGCTTTTGCTTAAGAACTTCGACCAGACGCTGTCCGCGATTGAGCTGGTTCTGCGTGGCTTTGTCGAGATCGCTGCCAAACTGCGCAAAGGCCGCGAGTTCGCGGTATTGCGCCAGCTCGAGCTTCATGCTTCCAGCCACCTGCCGCATGGCTTTGATCTGGGCGCTGCCGCCCACACGGCTTACCGAGATGCCCACGTTCACGGCCGGACGCACGCCGCTGTTGAACAGGTCGGTTTCCAGGAAGATCTGGCCGTCTGTAATCGAAATCACGTTGGTCGGGATGTACGCTGAAACGTCGCCTGCCTGGGTTTCAATGATGGGCAACGCCGTGAGTGAGCCTCCGCCATTTTTGTCGCTCACTTTCGACGCGCGCTCCAGCAGTCGCGAGTGAAGATAAAAAACATCACCGGGGTAAGCTTCGCGGCCCGGCGGACGCCGTAACAGCAGCGAGATTTCACGATACGACGCCGCGTGCTTGGAAAGGTCATCGTAAATAACCAGGGCATGCTTTCCGTTATCGCGGAAATATTCTCCCATCGCGCAGGCGGCGTACGGCGAGATGTACTGCATGGGCGCGGGCTCGGAAGCAGACGCCGCCACGACGATGGTGTAATCCATTGCGCCGTAGTCGGTGAGAATCTTCACCACCTGCGCGATTGAAGACCGCTTCTGTCCGACGGCGTTGTAAATACAAATCAGATTGTTGCCCTTGTTGTTGATGATGGTATCGAGCGCCACGGCGGTCTTGCCGGTTTGACGGTCGCCGATGATCAACTCGCGCTGGCCTCGACCAATCGGAATCATGCTGTCGATGGCCTTCAGACCAGTGGCCATGGGCTCGCGGACGGGCTGGCGGTCAATGACTCCCGGCGCCAGGCGTTCCAAGGCAATGAATTTGTCGGTGGCGATCGGTCCTTTGTCGTCGATGGGCTGCCCCAGCGAATTCACCACGCGGCCGATCATGGCGTCGCCGACCGGCACGCTCATGATGCGTCCGGTACGCCTGACCTCGTCGCCTTCCTTGATCTCGGTGTACTCGCCAAGGAGCACGACGCCGACCTGGTCTTCTTCGAGATTCATGGCGATGCCAGCCACGTCATGAGGGAAGGCAAGCAGCTCTCCGGCCATGACCTTGTCGAGGCCGTGGACACGGGCAATGCCGTCGCCCAAGGTGACGACTGTGCCGACTTCATCCACCGCAATCTTGGATTCGTAGTTCTCGATCTGTTGCCGGATCAGCTGCGTGATCTCGTTTGCTTTGATTTGTGCCATAAAGTTCGTTTCAAGTTTGCTACTTAGCACTTGGCATTTAGCATTTAGCCCCGTTTCACCTTGAAAACCCCACACAGCGCATTGGCTGAGTGCTAATTGCTGAGTGCTTGTCTTATCCTCTCCAACTGTCCCTTCACTGAGCCGTCATATATTGTGCTGCCAATCTTTACGACCGCGCCGCCGAGTATGGACCCATCGAGCGAGTAGCGTGGCCGAACTTTCTTGCCAGTCAACTTTTCCATCTGGGCTTCGAGCGTGCTCCGGTCGGCTTTGTTGAGTTCGCGGGCGCTGGTAATTTCCGCTTCGGTGAATCCCAGGCGCTGATTTAGTTCTTGCTCAAACTGTTTCACGATCGGCCCCAGGAAATTTATTCGCCGATGATCGATCAGCACAGCGACGAAGTTCCGCACTGTGCGTGAGATTTCCTGGCGCACAACGATCGCATCCAGCACAGCCCGCTTCTGCCCCGCCGTGATTGAGGGAGTTTCCCAAACTGCCCGCAGTTCCTTGCTCCCGGCCACCAGTTCGGCCACGGCTTGCGCCTCTTGCAAAGTCTTGTCGGAATCATGATGGCCGCTGAAGACAGCGTCGGCGAAGGCGCGCGCGTAGGTGTTGGTCACTGAAGCCATGCTCTAGCGCCCATCCTTCCGCGTCTCGCCGCCGTTGGCCGAGAGCTGTTGGGCGAAGTTGCGCAACAGCGCTTGATCGGTGGCGGCATCCACATGGATCTGCTTTTTCGCCAGCGATACCGCGAGGTCGGCCGCGTAAGCCGTTAATTCGCGACGTGCCGACTTGGCCGCCGCCGCGATCTCCTGCTCGGCTGACTCCACGATCTTGCGCGCGTCTTCGGCGGCGGCAGCTTTAATCCTTTGTTCTTCGGCGGCGGCTTCCTTCTCCGCAGCGGCGCGCATTCCCCCAATCTCCACATCCAGCTTGGAAAGCCGGGCTTCAATTTCGGCCAGTCGCCGGTTGGCATCTTCACTGGCTTTTCGCGCCTCTTCCATCGCCTTCTGGATGGAAGCCGTGCGATTGCGGAACAGTCCCGGCAGATTCTTCTTGGAAAGCCAGAAAATTGCAGCGGCAATCACGACAAAATTCAGCAGCACGCAGATCCAATAGGCGTGCTCCAAATCCAACCCGGTGAGTTTAGACACGAACTGGACCGAGGACGAGTGCTTGAACTGATCATTCTCGCCGGCGGCCTCACGCGATTCTTTCACCAGTTGCTGGCTCAGCGAACTCTGTTGACCAGAGGAGCCGCTCGATTGCTGAAAAGACATCGCCGCGAAGTATTCTGATCGGTTGGCCGCGCGTCCCGCCGGTGCGAACGAAATAAGTAGCAGGAAGATCACAAAGGCCAAAAGCGGCAGGAACTTCGGATGCTGACAAACTCGGTTTGAACTGAAATTCTTCACCTCAGGGGCTGAAGCCCGGAGATATTCCTGCACTTTGCGGCACGACTGAAGTCGTGCCCTTCCCAATTCGATGCGGTGTGACGAGTCTTTCAGCAGCCCGAGGAACTTCTGCCTGGGTCTGCCGGTCCGCAAATCTCTCTGACTTCGCGCTAGTTTCATTGGCCACTACCCGCCGGAGCCCGCGTTGTCCCCGGCTGCAAAACAATTCGGATGATTTCGGCGGCCAGCTTGCCGCTTTCCGCCTGCAGACCGGCTTGCGCCGCGGCTTTGTCCTTCTCGATGGCTGCCCGCGCCTGTTCGACCTGGGCCTGCGCTTTGTTCCGAGCCTCAGCCACGGCCGCGGCTCGGGCCTGCAATGCCTGCTGACGAAGCGTTTCCTGATTCTTGAAAACCGCCATGCGAGCTTCGCGCAGGCGCTGCTCGTATTCCGCAGTTCTCGCCTCGGCGGCGGCAATATCGGCGCGTGCCTTTTCGACCGCTCCTTCGGTTTTGCCGCGCCGCTCGGCCAGCACCCTCACCAACGGCTTGTGGACAAGCACGGTGTAGATCCCATACAGAAGAACCATGAAAATAATGGTCGGTATGGATCCGAGCAGTAATTCCCCTACTTGTCTGAGCGTCTCGTCCATGTCTTGAGTTTTATAAAAATCTTGTGCTTGATAAGAATCTCGAGCGAAAGAGGGCTTAAGAAACCATTAAACCTAACATCCTACAAGGCTTAGTGTCAACGCGGGCGCTGTCCCAAAAAGAGACAATACTGCACTACGGATCGTACTCTTGGACAATTGTCAAGCCCTCCGTGGATTAAAGGAAAGAATACTTGACTTCTGGGATAGCGGGTCTAGCATGGAAGTATCACCTCCGATCCAATTCAGGATCGAGTGGGCCGATAGCCAAGGACTGTCACCGCTTCTTGGTTGTCGGCCCATTTAAATTCTCAAGAATGACTTACGTCAGGCCGAGTTGGGATCCAAGACAGGGCACCCTTCGTTCCGCGCCGCTGACAACAAAGTCTTGTCAGCGCAAACAAAGATGGGTTCCTCAGCGCCAGAAATCGACCGTAGCATCAAATACCCTGCCAGTTGCATGGCATCATAACCCTTGAGGGGATACCCGTCGATCAGCGCCAGGGCTACGTCTAACAGGGATTCCGTAAAGGGTTGTACTATAAACCTGCCCTCCAAGTGTTCGCGAAAGGACTCAATCAGTGCGTCCGCCTCGGAACCAGGGATCTCGCCACCGCGTTGCTGCCGCCGGATTGCCGATCTAAACTCGGCTTGCGCAAGACAGAAGATTGCAAATCTATGTCCGGCGGCGTGGCCGGCAAGGCCGACCAAACGCTCCGTGCCAGGCTCATAAACGTAGAGCTTAACAAGAGCGCTCGTCTCCAGATAGTAAAGCGCCACTTCCTCTTATCTCCTTTCCCGGAGAATAATGGCCGACAAGGGCTCCCCCTTGATGCGGATCGGATGAAAATCCAAGTCCGGCTTCGGCCTTCCTAGCACCTCTTGCACTTCCGGCATCAAGCGGTTTAGCCGGATCGTCGTTGTTGGAAACTGCGGGGACTTTGGGTTGGGCACCTGTCCTTTAAGGACGAACCTCTTTTCGATCGCCGAGCGAAGCACAGCTTGGTGCTCGACGTCAGTGCGCATCGACGGGATATGTTCAGATGGAAGAACTTCATCCCGGAATTTTTTTAGCGACACAAAGTTCCAGCCCGGCGTAGACTCCGCGCGATCTAGAGCCCTCAAAAGGTCGGCTTCAGCCGGTTGTACACGGTTCGGGCCACTGCCGTCGGAGTGCGTCTGGGGTTGGCCGCTGGAGGGTGGGGCACTCTCAATTCCGCGGGACCTGCCCTCTCCTTGTCCCGAGGGTGCTGGTTCGAGCCGGATGCGAATCTCGTCGGCCTCCGGAGACCAGTTGTCAGTGGACGCGCTCCGGCGCTTTTTCCGGCCGGCCGCATCGAAAAGAGAAACGGTTATGCGACGCCCTTTGGGTACTGGGTAATGGTTCTGGAGGAAATTCTTGACGGGAGCGTCTAGCTCCTGCGCAGCCTGCAACTCCACTTGCTCAATAGTGCTCTTCATTTGTCAACCTCTAGTCTAAAATAGTTTCTAGAATAAGTAGCTCAATTTCCAAGCTACATCAAGAAAATGATGATCCCGGCGGGACGTTCTTGTCAAGGGGTAGAGCGCTAGTCGAGCATTGCTAACCCGATTTGTCCCTGTCAGCCTTCATCGCATCCAGGAATTGCTTCCCGCTCATCCCCGAGTGGGCCGATAGCCAAGGACTGTCACCGCTTCTTGGTTGCCGGCCCATTTTAATCCCAATCGCGGACAATTTTGAGCCGTTTCGCCTTCCGCGCCTGAGCGGTTGCCGTGTTCGTCAGACGGCTGAACCTATTCCGCGGAGCAAAACGGGAAAGCCAGCCACTGCTCGAGAGTTCGAAAGACAAGTCTCGAGGTGGTTCCCAAATTGTTTACATACTGCTTACACTCAGCTGACAACCCCGATCCCGCTTCGGGATAAGTTCGGCATGCAGCTGCTCGCGAGTGTGGCGACAGCTTCAATAAATACGCGAATAAGAGGGAATCACTTAAATGTCAGGAAAGATTTCTATCGCCGTTTTTCTCGCGCTGCTGCTTGCTTCCGCTGCAGCGTACGGTGCCACGCCTATCGCTGTCACCACCTTCGCCTGCTCCGGAAACAAACTCCAAAGGGTTGGTCCGTGTCCACACGGAGGCGAGCCCACCTCCCTCATCCAAGGCTCGGATGGCAACTTCTACGGCACTACGTTTGTATCAAGCGAGGGGAACCAATCACAACCGAATGGGGGAACCGTCTTTTCGGTTACGCCCAACGGCCAGTTTACCCTTCTGCACACGTTTCTCCCGGGCCCAGGGAACAACTATCCCAACGGTAACAATCCGGGTTCGATTATAGAAGGCTCCGACGGAAATCTCTATGGCGTGACCTCTAATGGCGGTGGGCCAGGACAAGGCGTTCTGTACCGAGTGAGCCGGAAATCTGGATTCAAAGTCATTCACCAGTTCTGTTCGGCCAAGAATTGCACTGACGGCTACATTCCCGAGACGATGGTGGCGGGAACGGATGGCAACCTCTACGGACTGACCATAGCCGGCGGTACTGGCAACTGCTTCTCGGGATGCGGCACCATCTTCCGTGTTGTTCCAGCCAATGGAACCTACGAAGTCGTGTTCAACTTCGATGGCAATGCTGACGGATCGCGTCCCGGTTCGCTCACGCTGGCTCCAGATGGAAGCTTTTACGGATTTTCCGGAGCGATACTCCATTACGTTCCGGCGACAGGAGACTTCCAGTTGCTTCCGGGGACGGCGTTTCCTCTATTTGGGTTTGACGGGTCTTTCCCCTCAAGCTCCATGGTTATAGCCGATGGAAAAATCTACGGTCTATACACCATCTACCAGATGGGAGGCGCAGGGCTGTTCGAGGTTAATCTGGATGGCAGTAACCTGAACTTGTTTTCACGGTACAACACCACTTCCAACGGCGGCTCCCCAAGCGGCGTGCTGCTAGCCAGTGATGGCAACCTCTGGGTCGCCGAGCACGTCGCCAACAACTCTAACGGGGACCTTATCGCCCTTTCATTGTCGACCGGCACGGTGCTCAAAACTCTCAAACCCTTCAGCATCAATGGAGCGGTTGGCGCACTTCCGGCCGCGCTTCTCCAAGTTAAAGACGGCACTCTGTGGGGCACGACAACCATGTTCGGTAAGGTCTCCGCAGGTCATTTCGGCGCTGGCGTGGTGTACAGCTTGAACGCAGGCTTGCCCCCACAATAACGTGACTGCTGGCAGGCTCCGATGCCGATATTTGAGCCTTGGACCCGCGAGTTAAATTCTCGGACTCGCGGGTCCACGTTTTTTCGGAGGGACGCGAAGCGATCGGCGGCCAGGGAACATTACCGGTTCTTTTTTGCCAGCCCATTTAAATGTTCGCCTGCAGCGCGGCGGTTGATTCTACGCCACGACGAACTCTCTTACTCTTCTCACCACCGACTCCGGCGCTTCGACCTCCAACTCCACTAACCCGTCTTTGTACTTCCGCGAATAAATCCGCGCTCGCGCCTCGAGCAGCGCCAACGTCTTTCCTTCTTTCTGCGGCACGCGGAGACGTATGCGGCTTAGAGCGTCTCTCTGCAGCATCTGATCAATCCGGTCGAGAAGCGTGCTCATTCCGATGCCTTTCGCGGCCGAGACGTGAACTGTGTTCGCGGCGTCTCGCAAACTATCACGCTGGCGGGGAGGGAGCAGGTCAATCTTATTCATCACTCGCAGGCGCGGCTTCGCATCTGCTTCCAGTTCCTTCAGCACTTTTTCCACCTGCGCGTCCTGCTCGGCGGAGAGCGGGCTGCTCGCGTCGGAAACCTGCAAAACGAGTTCCGCGCGCTGCACCTCTTCCAACGTCGCCCGAAAGGCGGAAACCAGGGTGTGCGGCAGATTCCGAATAAATCCAACTGTGTCAGACAGCAATACTTGGCGGCGCGAAGGCAGCGTGATTCCTCGAATGGTCGGATCCAAAGTCGCGAACATTTTCGGCGATTCGAGCACGGCAGCCTGGGTCAGCGCATTGAATAATGTCGATTTCCCCGCGTTGGTGTAGCCCACCAAAGCTATCAGCGCCACCGGAACCGATTCGCGGCGCTGGCGCTGCTGGGTCCGAATGCGCCGGACATTTTCTATTTGTCCCTTGACGTGTCGAATTCGGCGATAGATTTTCCGGTGGTCGGTTTCGAGTTGGGTTTCCCCCGGACCGCGTGTGCCAATGCCGCCGCCCAGTTGCGACATCTCAATTCCGCGTCCTCCCAGACGCGGCAGCATGTATTCGAGCTGTGCCAGCTCCACCTGCAACTGGCCTTCACGGGTACGGGCGTGCTTGGCAAAAATATCGAGAATGAGCTGAGTGCGATCAATCACCCGCGTGTTGACGACCTTTTCGATGTTGCGCTGCTGGGATGCAGTGAGGTCGTGATCGAACAAAAGAAGATCCGCGGAAACCGAGGCGGCAGCGCCCGCAATCTCTTCCAGTTTGCCCTTCCCAATCAGCGTGGCCGGATCGGGCTTGTCGCGGTGTTGCAGGAACTCGCCAACAATTTGCGCACCGGCGCTGGTTGCGAGAGAACGCAACTCGTCCAGCGATTCTTCCGCGCTGAACTCCGGGATGCGAGGCGCTTTCGACGCTCCGGGCGCACTGGTGGCGCTGTCTCGCGCGGCCTGCGCGCCGCTGGTCAGAGAGCCTTTCGCCGTTTTGGCGACCGATCCCGCTCGCGAGCGCACGCGGTAATCGATCCCGACCAGGAAGGCGCGTTCCGTCGGACTACGATCAGTAGCCGTCGAAATCGAGGCACGCCGCGAGCGGTCTGTCTTGCCCGATGCTCTGGACTCTGAACTGCGCAAAGAAGGGCTGCCTTATCCGTCCGTACCGGACGCGCTGGGTTCTGGGCCAGGCTCGGTAGCGGGACTTGGAGCTGGAACCATGGTCGGTTTGTCGCCATGGCCATGCGCCACCCTCCCCATTGCCACCGTCGAAATAGCATGCTTGAAGATCAACTGCTCCTGATTATTGGTCTCGAGCACGACGGAATACTTGTCAAACGAACGGATGCGCCCGGTCAGCTTGACGCCGCTCAAGAGGTAAATCGTGATATTCAATTTTTCTTTGCGGGCGGTGTTGAGGAAGGTATCCTGAATGTTCTGCGCCGGCTTGTTTTCCATGCCGATCTCCTTAGCTTTCTCAACCGCGAAAGCTTTCTGAACTGCACAGGGTCAGCTCCTCAAGCCGCTGCCAGCACGGCATTGAGGAACAGGGGGGAAAGCTCGGGATGCGTGTGCGCCCATCCGCTACGCCGGCGCATCCAAAGCAACTCTCCGTACAATACGGCCTCGCTCCCTACTTTTCAAGCCAGCGGTTCGTTATCTGTCCGTTCCAATGTGTGCACTGAATGGTACCCTTCCATTTTGCCGACGCAATTTGCGTGACATCCGACCTTTCCCGTCAATACGTTGGGCAGTTTAACTTTGTTCCCTGTCATTCGTCATTGCGCATCCCCAAATCGGTTAAGATTCAAGTCTCGTCAAAATGTGAGGTCAGCGATTAGCATGTCTGAGGCCACCAACCCAACCTCCGCGAACGGAAACCAGGCGTCTCCTGATGCGCCCTCGGTCGAGGTTTACGCTGTGTATGGCGTGGAGCCTGAAGTTCAGGCCTATGCCATGGCGAAGTACTCGCGATCTTCTCTTTCCATGAAGGAGTCGCTCAAGGAGATCAGCCAGCAAAAGGCAGAGAAGTTTCTCAACACCTTCTACTTCCAGTACGGACACAGGTCGATTGCGGATTTAGCGCACGTCGCCCTCGCCATCGAGCGGCTTTCCATTCTGGCTGCGATTGCAGTGGCCGACGAGCAACGCTGGGATGGTCAGGAACGTTCCACTCGCTACCAGGATTTCAAGAAGAGCGGTTACTTCACGCCCGACTTCGGCGATGACCAGCAGTCCCGCACTCTATATCGAGAGACGATCGAAGACCTGTTCGCGGAATACGAATCGCTTTCGGAGCGCACGTTCCGCTACTTGCTCGACATAACACCCAAGCCTGCGGAGATGAAGCAGGAAGCTTATGAGCGAACTTTGAAGGCGCGGGCTTTCGATATCTCGCGCTATTTGCTGCCACTTTCGACCAACACTTCGCTGGGAGAGATCGTCAACGCCCGCACTCTTGAAACCCAAGTCTCGCGCCTGCTCTCGCACACGCATAAGGAGGTTCGATATCTAGGCGAGTTGCTAAAGCGGGCGGCAATCTCTCCGGCGTACAACGCCAGCCACGGGGCGTTGCGCGAACTGGTGGACCAGATCCGGTCGGTTTCTCCGGAGCTGGGGGAGCGGGCCACGCAAGAGTTGCTGCGAGAAGTACGCGTGGCTCCGACTTTGGTGAGGTATGCCGATCCGAATTCCTACGAAATCGAGACCCGCCGCGAACTGCGTCAGCTCGCGGCGGAGTTGTTGGGGAATCTACAGATCGCACCAGCTCCCACGGTCGATCTGCTTGACGAAGAACCGCTGGAAGTGGAATTGGCCACTACCTTGATCTATGAACACAGCCACTATCCCTATCGCCAGATCCGGCAAGCGATCCAGGGGGCGGGAGAACAGATTCGCCGCGAGATCATTGAGCTTGGATTGCGCCATCGCGGCAAGCACGACGAAATGCTGCGCGCGTTCTGCGCCGGACAAAAGTTCCGCTTCGATATCCTGATGGATGTAGGCGGCTTCCGCGACATGCACCGGCACCGGCGATGCATCCAGATTGGACAGGAATTTACCGCCCAGCACGGCTACGACGTCCCGCACGAAGTGGATGCCGCCGGAGTGCGGGGAAGTTACGACGCCGTCATGAAGCGCACCGCGGAGGCTGTCGAAAAACTGGCCGAGCGGCCCGGGGCGGAGGCAAAAGAAAATGCCCAGTACGCAATTCCGCTGGCATTCCGCAAGCGAACATTGTTCAAGATGGATTTCGCCGAGGTCGTTTACATCTCCGAGCTGAGGACAGGGCCCGCTGGTCACTTCTCCTACCGCAATGTGGCGTATGCGATGTATGAAGCGGTGGCCCAGAAGTATCCGGCACTGGCAAAGCATTTGAGAGTGACGGACGTGAGAGGGCCGGTGGATTTGCTGAAACGGTGACCGTAAAAGAGAGGCGCTGATAGAATCGACTTCCTTGAGATTTGGAAGGAGACTAGCATGCTGACCTTCAATTTTCTTCTCGCGGACGCCGGCCTCGACCCCGCCAATGTCAAACTTACCCGGCATCAAGATAGGCGAGCCATGAGGGGATGCACGCCCTACGAGCTTTGGTGGGCCAAAGACGGTGCGTCTCGAGCTATACCAGCGGATTCAGCGAAAGGAGCGGTTTAAGAACGCCTCCCACGTCGCATCCTTATGTTGGTACTCACGACAACGACACGCTCTTTGTCGGACTTTACAGCGTCGACGGCAAGGGTCTTGCCCCGCCAGGCACGCTGGATCCGGTGCACGGCGGGGATGTGAGTGGTCTGCATCTATACGAGATGAGTAAGAGCGATTTACTCCAACAGTACGAAGGGCGATTGTTCATCCATTGGGGCAAGAACTATATTCAGTGGGCGCAGAATGCGAAGGACCAAGACAAGGCAATTACTGAGATTAGGCGCGAGATAGGTGAGCCGCCATTTCCTGGCTTCATGTCTTTCCCTCCGACGATTGTTAGCACTCTGGATCGCATGCCGTATTCCTGGAAGGCGGCTCTTGGGACCGTGAAAGGCGTGTATATTCTGGTGTGCCAGAAAACAGGGAAGCACTATGTCGGCTCGGCTTCCGGAGAGGGTGGGTTTTGGGAGCGATGGGAACAGTACTTTAGAACCGGGCACGGCGGGAATGAAGGCATGAAGCTGGATCCGCACACCGAATATCGAGTTTCTATTTTGGAAGTGGCGCCGTCCTCGGCCCTTCCCGTGGAAATCCTCCTACTTGAAAGCCGTTGGAAAGAAAAGCTTGGCAGCCGCGACTTCGGAAATTTCTGTAGGAACTGAGTGGCACGGTCTCCGGCCCTTCGTCTCACATCTGATAAGCTGACATATGCGAGTCGCTAGGAAATCAAGGCCTTACTACGATTTCGACCGGTCGCGCGCTGCGCCGGAAAGAGTTACTGCCGCTTGCTGGTTCGCTTTCCGTCGGAGACGGGAAAACCTTGCGCGCAGCTGTCAAAGTGATGCGCAGGAATTGGCGCTGATTCTTCTCTGTGACTCTGTGTCTCTGTGGTGAAGGATTCGTTACGCGTACATCACTTTCCGGTCACCCTTCACAATCCGTCCCACCGTGAACGCTTTCTCTCCCGCACGCTCCAGCAGAGTCTGAGCCTTCTTGAACTTCTTTGACGGAACCACCAGCAACATACCCAATCCCATGTTGAAGGTGCGGAGCATCTCGTCCCGCGGCACATTGCCGAGCTGCTGCAGGTGTTCGAAGATGGGCGGCACCGGCCAGGAATTGATCTCGATCACGGCCGCCACGCCTCGGGGAAGCACGCGGGGAAGATTTTGGGTGATGCCGCCACCGGTGATGTGAGCCATTGCCGACACGCATTCGCCATCCGCCAGCAGACGCTTCACCGCCGGCCAATAGCTCTTGTGAGTTTTCATGAGTTCATTGCCGACTTTGCCCTTGAGTTCGTTGACGTAGGATTCCGGCGTGTAATCGGCGACTTCAAACAGCAGCTTGCGGGCGAGCGAATAGCCGTTGGTGTGCAAACCATTCGAGGCTAGACCTAGGATCACATCGCCAACTTCGACCGCCTTTCCGGTGATGATGCGTTCGCGCTCGACCACGCCGACAATAAAGCCCGCAAGATCGTATTCGCCTTCGGGATAGAAGCCGGGCATCTCAGCAGTTTCACCGCCGATCAGGGCACAACCGTTGTGTTTGCAGGCCTCCGCTAAACCTTCAATCACTTTCTCCGCGACTTCCGGTTCGAGCCTCCCGGTGGCGAGATAGTCCATGAAGAAAAGCGGAGTAGCGCCCTGCACCGCAATGTCATTGACGCAGTGGTTCACCAGATCCGCGCCGATGGTGTGATGCACCTTCATCTCGAAGGCGACTTTCAGCTTGGTGCCGACTCCATCCACGCTCGAGACCAGAACCGGGTCGAGATACTTCGTCTTGTCAATCGCGAACAAGCCGCCGAAACCGCCGATTTCGCTGAGTACGCCCCGAGTGAAGGTTTTATGGGCGAGATACTTGATCCGCTTTTTGGTGCGGTTGGCGCGGTCGATGTCGACACCGGCGTCGGCATATGTAATGGGCGTGCTGTTCGAGGAATCCTGGGTCACCGGTGCAATTCCGTCTCTTAAAGATTGCGGGGAAACGCTGGGCGTCTGCTGCTCGAAAGGAGCTTTTGAGTGCGGCTTATTGTAGCATGTTCGCGAGTGACGTTGCGGAGTGAGAGGGGTTGGGCTGGAGGAACGCCGTAGGAAGAAACGTGGTTTCGGCGAAGGAGCTTTTGGATACACTAAACGGCGCAGCTCCACGAACGAGTCGGCTGGCGCGGATCAAACTCGCCCGATTAGCGAGCCCCGCCGTTCAAAACGTTTAAAGCAACGTCTGTACAGACGCAGCTTGCTGCGTCTCTTTGTCGGCTAGTTTGTCACGTAGGTCGAAAAGTAATAGACCAGGATTCCAAACAGCGCTAGTCCGGAAATGCCGTATGCGGTAAGAACCCAGACGCCACGGCCTTCCCGTGGCGTGCCAGACGACTGAGAACCAACGGTTCGATGTTCCACGCAAACCTCCGAGGTCGGAAACATGGTGGCGCGCAAGGCGTCACGTTGACTCAACGCTGCCCGATGGGCAGGTGTTGATGGCGCAAATATTACTACAGATTCACGATTCAGGAAGCAGAGAAATGCACGTGATTTGCAAAATCTATGTAAATTCCACCCAAGCGCATGCTCCGAGCCCGTCGCACCAATCTCTACGCGCCCCCACGTTCAGCGGTGCCGCAGGCTGCGGGATCGTCTGAGGTCGCGTTCTGGCTTCACAATTTCAAGCCGAGCGACCCCGAGAGTCGACGATTGAGCGCTCCGATTCGGGAACTTTTCGATTAATTGCGAACGAATTCGCTTTTTATTCGCTCACATTAGCGTGTATAATTTGGCCTGAATCATCCTGCCATCACAAAGGAGCCGTCTCATATGGCCGACGAACGAGCAAAAGCGATTGATCTGGCCTTTGCACAAATCGAAAAGCAGTTTGGCAAGGGCTCGATCATGCGGCTGGGATCGAAGGAAGCCATCGTCCCCATTGCCGTGATCCCGACCGGCGCGATTTCCTTCGACGCAGCCTTGGGCGTCGGCGGCTTTCCGCGCGGACGCGTGGTCGAAGTTTTCGGGCCTGAATCCTCGGGCAAAACCACAATCACGCTGCAAGTCATCGCCGAGGCGCAAAAGATGGGGGGCATGGCGGCATTTGTGGATGCCGAGCACGCGCTTGATCCCGGATACGCCAAGAAGCTCGGCGTGGATGTGGACAACCTGCTGGTATCGCAGCCGGACTACGGTGAGCAGGCACTGGAAATTACCGAGGCCCTGGTGCGCTCGGGCGCGATCGACGTGCTGGTCGTGGACTCCGTTGCCGCGCTCGTACCCAAGGCTGAACTCGATGGCGAAATGGGCGACAGCCATATGGGTTTGCAGGCAAGGCTGATGTCACAGGCTTTGCGTAAGCTCACCGGGACGGTTTCGAAGTCGCGCACTTGTTTGATCTTTATTAACCAGATCCGCGAAAAGATCGGCGTGATGTTCGGCAACCCCGAAACTACTACCGGCGGCCGCGCGTTGAAGTTCTACTCGTCGGTGCGCATTGATATTCGCCGCATTGCCGCTATCAAAGAGGGCGACGTAGTCACCGGTTCGCGCACCAAAATCAAAGTCGTAAAGAACAAAGTGGCCGCGCCTTTCCGGGAAGCCGAATTCGATATCATGTACGGTGAGGGCATTTCGCGCGAAGGCGACCTGCTCGACATGGCCGCTCTTCATAACATCGTGGAAAAGTCCGGCGCCTGGTACAGCTACAAGGGCGAACGCATCGGCCAGGGCCGTGAGAATGCGCGCGCCTTCCTCAAAGAGAACAAGGACACGCTGGCCAAGCTCGAAGCCGAAGTGCGGAAGCAACTGGGATTGACGCCGGCGGCGGCTCCAGTCGCTGTCCCAGCACCCGCCCAAAGCGCGCCGCAGAGTGGGCGCGTGACCACCATGCCCAGTGCGGCTCCGGAACCGGCAAAAGTCCCGGCCGCGAGAAGATGATCTCCTGAACTGTCATCCGGAGAGCCGCGACTGGGGATCAGCCCCAGACATTTCGCTTCACTCTGAGAGTGGCCTAAATCTAGCTCCCTCGACGTGAACTCGGGATCACACCAACCGCGATCGTCAGCTAGAGAAGAAAGTCTCCCTCTAACCAAGCACCTCTTGACATTTCACTATTCCGGGTAGAAAACTGTTTCCCACCCGTGACGCCTCTGAAAGAGGCGTCGGTCAAGCCATCCCGGCTTCGGCAAAACAGTTAGATTCTGGCTTTTTGGAGAGACACATGAAGTTACTCGTTTGGAAAGTTCTGGCCTGCTTTGTGCCATTCCTCGTTCCGGCTTACGCGCAAGTCAGCGTTACCACCTCTCGCAACGATAACAGTCGCGACGGGCAAAACCTGAGCGAGACCATTCTGACGCCCGCGAACGTTAGCGCCACCAGCTTTGGCAAGCTTTTCTCGCACGCCGTCGATGGTTATGTGTATGCGCAGCCCCTTTATTTCCCCAATGTGACGATTCCCGGTTTCGGCACTCACAACGTGGTTTACGTGGCGACGCAGCACGACAGCGTCTACGCCTTCGATGCGGACAGCAAGACCGGACTTAACAGTTCTCCGCTATGGCATAGAAGGTTGATTTATCCGAAATACGGTGTCACCACCGTATCGAGCGGAGATGTGGGTTGTAACGACATCGTCCCGGAAATCGGTATCACGAGTACCCCCGTTATCGATGCTGCCACGGGCACGATGTACCTGATCGCGAAGACAAACGAGAACGGCAAGTTTTTTCAGCGTTTGCACGCCCTGGATATCGCCACCGGAAAGGAACGATCCGGCTCACCGGTAGTCATTCGGGCGAAGGTGAAGGGAAACGGAGACGGCAATGTAAACGGAGTGGTTTACTTCGATCCACTTCGCGAGGCGCAGCGACCGGGCCTGCTTCTGCAGAACGGCAGCGTATACATCGGCTGGGCTTCGCACTGCGACAATGGACCCTATCACGGATGGGTGATGTCCTATGACGAAACCACGCTGAAACAAATCGCGGTCTGGAACTCCACTCCAAATGGTGGACTGGGAGGCGTCTGGCAATCCGGCACTGGTTTGGCTGCCGACAGTACCTTCGACGTCTTTTTCGCTACCGGCAACGGGACTTATGATGGCAAGAAGGGCGGAGACGACTTCAGCGACACCGTTGTGAAACTCGCCCCTCCGGTCGGCAACCGTTTCCCTCTGGCTGACTGGTTCACTCCATACAATCAGCTTGATCTCTCCAACCAAGACGCTGATGTGGGTTCCGGCGGAGTGCTCTTGTTGCCCGATCAGAGTGGGCCGCATCAGCACTTGCTGGTGGAGGTGGGCAAAGAAGGTTCCGTCTACCTGATCGACCGCGACAAGATGGGACACTTCCGTTCCAAAGACAACAGCCAGATTGTGCAGGACATGGAGAACGCCATCGGCGGATTGTGGGCTACTCCCGCTTGGTGGAATAACAATGTCTACTTCGGCGGCAGTGGCGATGTGTTGCGGCAATACACTTTCGATCCGACTAGCGGGCTACTCTCGAATGGCGCGGTCTTCGTTTCGACAACTTATTTTGGTTTCCCGGGTTCCACCCCTTCCATCTCCGCGAACGGCACCAGTGATGCAATCGTCTGGGCGTTGCAGACAGACAATTACGGAAGTGGCTCGGCAATTTTGCACGCCTACGATGCCAACGATGTTGGCACTGAGCTTTACAACAGCACTCAGAGTGGCTCACACGACGATCCCGGCGGCGCTGTGAAGTTCACCGTGCCCACCGTGGCCAACGGCAAGGTGTACGTTCCCGCAGTACAGCGGTTGACTGTGTACGGATTGCTGGGCGGAAAGTAGCACGAAAGTAAAGAGTAACGCCGCCGTTCCCGGCGCTACTGGGGTTTGATTCCCGCGAGATGGATTGGGTGACTGCTGCGCGGTTGGCGCAACCTGCTCAACGCACCAGCCACTCGGTCACGGCATGCATTCGGGCGAGCACCGAGCCGTAGGTCGCAACCACACCAATCACCGTCGCTGCTGCCGCGGGCAGCGCATACAACCATCTTCCATGCGTTTGCTGCTTCTGCACATTGTCCCGCGCGACGTCCCACGCGACCAACCGTTGCACACGTGCACTTAACGCGGTCGAGCTGTGCAGCAGAGCCATGGTCAGTTCACCGTAAGATTCAATCGGGCCTAGTCTTGAGACCTTGATCAATGCCGCCGCGAGATCGAGCGCGTCACGGAAGCTCGACACGGCGGCATCATCGGCGGCCATCTCGGTTTTCTCCGACCAGGCGTGCTCCAAATCCGCCATCGCCGGAAACGCCGAAAACCGGAAGACCAGTTTCTTCAGATTGTCGTAGCGAAGCGCGTGCGCGATCTCATGCCGCAGCGCGGTCCGGAGTTCTGGAGGATTCAGCATGGCAACGGCGGCCTCGGACACCAACACCTTGGGCACGCACACGCCTGCGACGGTCAGACTCGGGGCATCGTTGCCGGTGCGAAAGATCGGGACACCGTCGCCGGACTCCATGATTTGGGACCCCATGGGCATGGAGCCGTCCAGCCATTTACGTAGCGCCCGCGAAGCCCTCAGTTGTGCAATCGATGCACGAGCAATTCCTATCCCAAGCAAAATCAAGCAGCAAAAGCCAAGCGCGAGCGGAGCGGTTCCGATCGCCTCATTGGTCGAGCGGGGTTCCAGCAGCAAAAAAGACGGCAAAGTAAACGCCAGCGTTACCACGGAGGATAGTGTTAGCGGGAGGACGCGCAGCACGAACAGCAAATCCGCCGAGCCGCGGGCCGAGCGCGGTCGAAAGATGCGTCGCATCAGTTTCCATCCCCGAGAAATTGCCAGGGACAGGGACACATACAGCAGCACGAACACAGCGAGCGAGACACCGATGCAGCGGGCCGCAAACATCAATGCTTCTCCTTACTGCGAAGTTCGCTCCGGAGTTCACCCCGAAGTTCACTGCGAAGTTCGCGCCGTTTTTGATCCAGCAATCGCTGCAGATCGTCCAGCAGACGAGCATCATGTTCGCTGACTGCCTCCACCAGGTACGAAAGTGGAAGCGAGGCCGCCGCGCCCGAGCCGAGCAGTTGCCGGATGGTCTCACCAACTACCGCTTTCTCCAATTCTTCCCGCGTGTAACGCGGAGAGTAGCGAAACGCTCTGCCCTCGGCAGCGCGGTTCAGCAGTTGCTTCTTGTAAAGCCGATCCAGCGTGGTCATCACTGTCGTGTAAGCGAGCTTGATCTCGCCGGCATCCAGTAACTCGCGAACGGTCGCGCTTCCCCGCATCCACAACGCGGAAAGCAGTTGCTGCTCAAGCGGTCCGAGTTGGGTATTCGGAGGCCAGCGAAGCAGGCTCAAGATCCGGTTCATTCTTACTCACCAAGGCTAATTCTGTTACAAAAACGATTGGCAAAACGGAACGCGATTGGCAGCACCGTTCCATCCGCCCCGTCCAGAAAGTGACGGTACCTGAGAATCAGGCAAATCGCAAGGAGTAGAAAGTGTGGGTCGCCTGGTCTACGCTGCAAGCGCGCTCCGAGGGACGTGACAAGAGGCACGGTCTGCTGTCAAAATGGAGCGGCTCCCGACCAGCTATAATGCCGAATCACGGAGGCTCTGTATGGCACCCCAGCGCGGAAACCCAAACTCGACCAGGCCACGAGCGATTAACACTCCCCCTTTCTCGGAAAGTTCGTTTGAAAGAGTGGTCGATTCCCTCAAGCTTTCGCCCGAACAGTACCAAAGCTCGACCGAGCTTCGAGAGTGGGTGCTGCGAAACAAGGACGACAAGTATGTTCCTCCGGAACTGCTGAAGGCCTTCGGATTCCAGGTCAATCTTGAACCCTGATTCCTTGCGTATGGTCCCACTCTCGTCTGAATCAATCTAACCTCCGATCACCCGCAGACCTGACATTCTCGGGCGGCAGATTTTACATTTTCGTGGCATCTGTTGCCTCATTCCGTTGTAAAGTTACGTCCAGACTTCGACAGGCCAAATGGGCCGCCCAGCTTGGCTTTCAGATTCTCAGAGTTGTTTTTCCAAGAGGTGTTGAAACGATGCCCATGAGGAGCACCATTCCCAGCTTCAAACTCCGGACTTCACGGTTGATATGGCTTCTGTGCGCGAGTCTAGGCTCAGCCGCTTTCCCGCGTAGTGCTTCAGCACAAACGTACCTCTTCAACCGCGCCGACTTCGCGACCGGCGTACTCCCCGCTGCCGTGGCGCTCGGTGATTTCAACGGTGACCATCTCCTTGATCTGGCTGTTGTCAACGCGATCGACAACACGGTTTCCATCCTGCTGGGCAAGCCCGACGGAACCTTCGCATCGCAGGTGAGCTACGCCACCGGACACGGTCCTGGATTTGTTGCTGTAGGCGACCTGAACCGCGACGGGCATCTCGATCTTGCGGTCACGAACCAGGCCGACAACACCGTTTCCATCCTACTGGGCAATGGCGATGGCACGTTCCGGACGCATGTTGATTATCCGACCGACAGCAATCCACGGGGAGTGTGGATTGGCGATCTGAACCATGACGGCAAACCCGACGTGGTGGTTGTGGACGAAATCTGTGGCCCCAATCCCTGCAACTCCGGGTTTATCTCCGTGCTCATGGGCAATGGAGACGGCACTCTTCAAACTCAAAAAGAGTATCCGACGGACGCCAGTCCCCTAAACCTGGCGGTTGCTGACGTGAACGGCGACGGCAAACTGGACGTGGTCACCACCAATTTCTACCCGCTGAGCATCGGCAACGATGTGTCAGTTCTTTTGGGAAAGGGTGACGGAACCTTCCAACCCCCGATGAACTTCCCGACCGCCACCGGTCCCGAGTCCGTGGCGGTAGCGGACTTGAACGGTGATGGAAAGCCTGACCTGGCCGTGGCTGATGGGGCTTCCAACGCGGTCTCGGTTCTGTTAGGCAATGGCGATGGCACATTTAAAGCGCACCAGGAGTACAGCGTCGGTTCCGGGCCCTTTTCGGTTGCCGTTGGCGACTTCGACCGGAACGGCAAGCCGGATATCGTGACGGCCAACAATGGCGGCAATTCGGTCTCGGTTCTGCTCGGTAAGGGCGACGGAACGTTTCCCGTTCATGTGGACTATGCGGCTGGGCTTGCTGTCGACTTTCTGGCTATCGCTGATTTCAACGGAGATCGCAGCCTGGACTTGGTGACCACCAATGCGGGCAGCAATACGGTCACAATCCTGCTTGGGAATGGCGACGGGACCTTCAGCCCGCGTGCCGACTTCGCGACCGGGACGAATCCTTTTTCGGTTGCTGCCGCGGATTTCAACGGCGACGGCAAGCCCGATCTGGCGACCGCCAATAGCGCGGCAAATTCGGTTTCGGTGCTGCTGAACAAAGGAAACGGCAGATTTCGCTCTCACCACAACCTTGCCGCCGGAAAAACTCCCCAGTCAGTCACGACGGGCGATTTTAACAACGATGGCAAAATGGATCTGGCGGCCGCCAATCTCAGCAGCAATACCGTATCTGTCTGGCTGGGGAACGGCGACGGAACATTTCAGCCCAGGAAGGACTTCGCAACTGCGGCATCGCCGATTTACGTGACCACCGGCGACTTCAACCACGATGGCAAACTCGATCTTGCAGTGGCCGCCGGCAGCAACACGGTTTCGATTCTGCTGGGTAAGGGTGATGGCACTTTCCAGCCGCACACCGACTTTGTAACCGGAACTTCACCCGCTGCCGTGATCGCGCGTGATGTGAATGGCGACGGAAGCCTGGATCTGGTGACGGCCAACTCGGGCGCAAATTCGGTTTCTGTCCTGTTGGGCAAAGGTGACGGCACCTTCAAGGCGCACACCGACTTCGCTACAGGTCTTCAGCCGATCTCCGTGGCCGCTGGCGATTTCAACGGCGACGGCAAGGTGGATTTGGCCACGGCCAACTTCAACAATGACAACGTCTCGGTCCTGATTGGAAATGGCGACGGAACGTTTCAGCCCCATGTGGATTACGCCACCTCGAATTCCCCTGACTTTATTGCCATCGGCGATCTCAATGGAGACCACAAAGATGATGTCCTCACCACCAGCGCCTTTGCCAGCCAGGTCTCGGTGTTGCGCGGAAATGGCGACGGCACACTGCAAGCGCATGTGGAATACGAGGTCGGCACCAACGCAGCGGCGATCGCCCTGGGTGATTTCAACGGCATTGGAGCGCTGGGTTTTGCCATCGCTAATTTCGCGAGTAGTTCGGTCTCGGTTTATCCCAGTCTGCCAAACGTTGCGGTCGCTCCGAACCGTCTCAACTTTGGCCAGCGGAAAATTGGGACGCGCAGCAAGCCGCGAGTGGCCCGGCTGAGTAATCCGGGCAGCGCCCCGTTGTTTATTTCAGCAATTTTAATGTCTCGCGACTATGCAGAAACCAACAACTGCCCCGTGGCTCCGAACCCGCTGGCCGTCGGCGCAAGTTGTATCTTTCATGTGACCTTCAGACCCACGAAGGCAGGCGTGCGGAATGGCCGCCTGACTATTGAGGACAACGCCGCGGCGCACCCGCAAACAATTAGTCTGACCGGAGTGGGCGTGGCTCCCTAACTTGCGAGGTGGAGAATGAACCCCTGTCCGGACGAGGCTGGTGTTAGGGAACCATGTTCATGGAACGGTCTCAGCCGCCGGGATGACGTCTAACTGGACGCTCAAGTGGCCACCTTCTTCGACATGGACCGCTTTGCCACGGTCTTCGTATTGCCCCAGAAATTCGGAGTCGAAGTAGGCGCCACCCTCGATCTGCTCCCAGGCGAAGAGGGTGTAATCTCCCGGAGCAACATTCCGCATCGCAAATCTGCCCAACTGGTCTGTGACTGCCTGTCGATAGTAATTCGGCTGGGCGCGCTGCTTCCCGTCCGGGACCAGCACCACCGAGGCGCCGGGGGAGGATCGTTCGTCACTCCTCACGGTGCCGTCAATTCGCGCGGCACCGGCGCTCACCACCAACTCCAAGGCGGGAGGAGAATGGCCTCGGCCGACGGTAATGCCGGTTTCGAGCACGTCCGCCGCACCACTTGACTTGAGATAAAAACCCGCGGGGACAGGGAAAAAATTAATGCGGTAGCTGCCTTCGGGAACCTCCCGGAAAATGAAAGTTCCATCGGGCTTTACCGAAGCATTGTCGATATCGGGCGTGAGGGCCGCTAACGAGGAGGCTTCCTGCGGCTCCAAAATGCCCACCAGATTGCCGAGGTCTTTGCTGATGTCTCCTTGGTTGATGTCCACGGCCGTCTTGCCTTCCACCCGAATTCGCCCGTTGACGTCTACTCCCGGACCGACCACGACCTCTGCATGCTCGATGTTGGTATCTCCGACCTCAATGGCCGTCCGCCCCCACATGGTTTTGCGTTCTTGGGGATTGCTCGGTTGTTGCGCCACCAGGACGTAAGACCCTGGAGGCACGCCCTGAAACTCGAAAGTCGCCTGGGCGCCGCCGGAAAGGGTCTGGCTCGGCGAACAAATTGTCCCTCCTTGATCGCTCAGCAGCGTGACTTCAGCTTCCTTGCTCGGCAAAGACGTACGAGCATTGATGACCCGGCCTCGAATATGGACCGTGTGCACCGGGACGAAATTCATATCGATTCCCGCCAGATCTTCTCCCGCGCGAAGCACTAGCGCAACCGAGCGGGCTTGGTCGTTTACAGCGGGATAATACAGCGGAACGTAAGCCTTATCGCTCCCCGGCTTGGGCTTCAGCGAACCAGGAGGCCTGGCACGAATGTAGTATTTTCCGGGGACCAGAGCCAGGATCCGATATTCGCCCGCGTCGTTGGTGGGGGCGTGGGCCACATCATGAAGCTCGCGCCTACCGTGCGAGTAGGAGGACTTCATCGCTTGCACAGATACGCCGCGAAGCGGTTTGCCCGCTTCGTTGGTGATATGGCCCGCGATAACCGCGTCGGGCAGCAATCGAACAATGATGTCGTTGACATGCTGGCCGGGCGCGACCGACAGCAATTTGCCCCGCAGCCCTGGGTTGTCGCGATTGTTATTCACGTAGCCGTCGTGAGATGCCAAAATAAGGTAGCGCCCGGCTGACAACCCCTCAAACACGAACCGGCCGTTGGCATCGGTGCTCGCAGACATGGACTGCGAGGTGGGAGCGGACGCGCCTGCGCCCGGAGTCCCTCTGAGCCTGACTTCCGCTCCTCTCAGCGGCTGCTCACTGACCGCATCGATTACGGTCCCGCCAATCGTGCACTTCTCCTGCGGCAGTCCAGCGTTCTGCGCGGCTGCAGAGCACGCAAACCATATGGAGAGCACGATCGGGATGGCCATCAGGGAAGGTAGCTTCATCGCAGTTACCATGAGTTTATCTGAACCCGAATCTGCGAGGACACTCTAACCTCGAAAAGGTCGAATCCCGAGATCGGACAAAACTGTCAGCCAGACCGTGGTAGACTGTTTCCCCTAGCGGGGCGCCCCCCGACCGCGTGTGCTGTTATGCCTGAACCCCTCGCGAAAAAAGTCCTGCTGATCGGCTGGGATGCGGCCGATTGGAAGGTAATCAATCCGCTGGTCGACCAGGGCCTGATGCCCACGCTGGACGATTTCATCAACCACGGAGTCATGGGGAATCTGGCGACCTTGCGGCCCATCCTTTCCCCCATGCTGTGGAATTCAATCGCCACCGGCAAGCGCCCCAACAAGCACGGCATCCACGGATTCATGGAACCGGACACGCAAAACGGCGGAATCCGGCCTGTCTCCAGCACTTCGCGCAAGGTCAAAGCGCTCTGGAACATTCTTACCCAACGAGGGTTCAAGACCAACGTCCTCGGCTGGTTTGCCGGTCACCCTGCGGAGCCGATTAACGGCATCTCGGTTTCCGATCTTTATCCGTACGCCACCGCCCCGCAGGATCAGCCTTGGCCGCTTCCGCCTGGTGCGGTTTATCCTGAGAGTCTGCGCGATACTTTCGCCGAGCTCCGCATGCATCCAGCTGACGTGACCGAGGCCGCCATCCTTCCCTGGATTCCGCGCGCCGCGGAGGTCGATCAGGAGAAGGACAAAGGTCTGATGTCGTTCGCCAAGATCCTGGCCGAAAACTGTTCCATCCACAACGCCGCCACTTGGATTCTGCAGAATGAGCCATGGGATTTCATGGCCGTCTATTACAACGGCATCGATCACTTCTGCCACGGGTTCATGCACTACCATCCGCCGCGCATGGAAGGAGTGCCTGAGGACCGGTTCGAGATTTACAAAGATGTGGTGAATGGGGCTTATCGCTTCCATGACATGATGCTGCAAACATTGTTGGACCTGGCCGGTCCGGACGCGACCGTGTTGCTCGTATCCGACCATGGTTTCCACTCCGACCACCTGCGCCCTCGCGGCATTCCGGCGGAACCGGCTGGTCCAGCCGTCCAGCATCGGCCGTTCGGGATCTTCTGCATGAAAGGACCACACATCCAGCAGGACGAGCGCATCTACGGAGCAACCCTGCTGGATGTGACGCCCACGATCTTGACCCTCTTTGGATTGCCGGTGGGATCGGACATGGATGGTCGCGTGCTCGTCCAAGCCTTCGAAGAACCGCCCGAGATTACCCGCATACCGAGTTGGGAGCAGGAACCCGGCGAATGCGGAATGCATCCCAGCGATCTGCGCATGGATCCCGCCGCCGCTCAAGCCGTCCTGCAACAATTCGTAGCGCTCGGTTATATCCAGCCGCCCAGTGAAGATCAAAGCAAAGCCGTGGCCAGCGCGGTGCGCGAAGCGAATTACAACCTGGCGCGCGACTATCTGGACTGCGGTCGCCCCGACGATGCCCTGCCACTCCTCGAAGACCTTGCCAAGAATGATCCCAAGCAGACTCGCTTCCAGATGCATCTTGCCCAGTGCTATCTCGCGCTCAGCCGGCGCGAAGCCGCGAAGCAAATTTTAGAGTCTCTTATAGCCGCAGATCTAAACCCGCCCGAGGCGGAGAATGCTAAGGGCGAGCAGCCGGGGCAAACTGGCGCGGCAGCACCGGAAACGGAAACGCAGCAAACCGGAACACCGAATGCGGCAGCACCGGCGGAGCCAACGCCGCGGATGGCGACACCAGAAGCGGCAGCAGCCGAAACTACAACTCCGGAAGCAGCAACACCTCAGGACAAACAGCCCAACCCTCGGCCATGGGCAGACCTACTCATGGGCGTCATTCACTTCGAGGAAGGAAACATGGAAGCAGCCCTGGCCAGCCTGCTCAAGGCCGAGCAGTCCGACCCACGCCTGCCCAACCTGCATCTGCGAATCGGAGAGACCTATTTGCGCCAAAAGCGAATCGACGATGCCGGTCGCGCATTCCAGCAAGCTCTGGACATCGATGGTGACAGCCCCGAGGCCCACCTGGGTCTAGCCATGGTACGCCTGCGCCAGCGCCAGAATGAGGAGGCAGCCGAACAGGCTTTGTTGGCCGTAGGTCTGCAGCACTTCCTCCCATTGGGCCATTTCTATCTCGGAGTGGCACTCGCACGCTTGGGTCATCGTCAGCGTGCCATGCTCGCATTCGAGAATTGTCTCAGCATGCTCCCCGGACTGGTTGCCGCACACCGCTGGCTGGCCGCGTTGCACAGCCAACCCGGCGGAGATCTCGACAAAGCGGTCCGGCACCGCAGCTTGTATGCCCAACTCATGCATCAGAAAAAGACGAGAGCGCAAGCGTGATCACGGTTGTCTCCGGCCTGCCGCGCTCCGGCACCTCGCTCATGATGCAGATGCTCGCAGCGGGCGGGATGCCAGTCCTCACCGATGGTGAACGTCAAGCCGACGCCGACAATCCCCGTGGTTATTACGAGTGGGAACGCGTCAAGCTCCTGCCTAAGCAGCCGGATTGCATCGAAGAAGCCGAAGGCAAGACGGTGAAAGTGATCTCGCAACTTCTTTTCGCGCTACCTGCCGGGCGCGACTATCGCATCATCTTTATGCAACGCCCGCTCCCCGAGGTGGTCGCTTCTCAGGCGGAGATGATCCGCCGTCGAGGGACAACCGGCGCCCCGTTGCCCCCGGCAGCATTGATTGCCGGGCTAGCGGCCCATTTGAATCAAGTCAACGCTTGGCTCAAAGGCAAGGCCAACCTATCCGTCCATCGCGTGGAACACCAGGACGTGCTGCGTGAGCCGCTCCGCACCTCTGAATCCATCCAGCAGTTTCTCAAATGCCCCCTGGACGTTGTCGCTATGTCGCAACAAATCGACACGTCGCTCTACCGCCAGCGAGCCCCATCTACGGTGTGAGTGATTTCTACTTCATCAGAACTCGAAGTACCCTCCAGCCGGCGTTCGACGAGGGCCGCCATCGGTTCCGGTAGCCGGCAGCAAGCCCACAATTCCTCGCAGGTTCTCCCAAGCCGCCTGGTTCAGCGCTGGATCGGACCCGACCAGGTCGCGGATCATATTCCACGCCGCAATGTTGAGCGCGCCCTCAGGTGGAGGTCCCATAGCCAAAGAGACTGAGCACTGCGGACAGAAACAGATCCGCTGTGCCGCCGATTTTTGCCGCGGCCGTATTCCCACGGTCTGCGCGAACATATAAACCGCAACCGATTTGTGCCCCGCCTCAAGCTCCCGATTACAGCGAAGACAATAAAGATTTTCCAAAGGCCCCTTCCTGATTAGTGGCGCAGCGCCCCAATGTAGGCGCGGGCGTCTCGCCCGTGCGGGCAGCAGAATCCTCGCCCAAGAAACACGAAAGACCCGCAGCCCCATAGCAACCTGCATCACTACCCTTACTGGAGCCGAGTTGCGGCCAACAAAATACTGTCTCCCCGCCCCCAGGGCCCGCAAGTATGTAGAAAGATTCCCGCTCGCCCGTGGTCGCTTATGAACCACAAACTCTCTTGCCACCTCGGCAAGTGTCACAGCCGGTTGCGATCTCTTGACGGGGACTTGACAATCCCGTGACAACCCCACCGCACCCGACCTCTTACATTGGCTACAGGGGCAGAACCAAGGGGAATTTGTCGAATGATCTCGTGGTCACATGGCCCAAGAAGAGTAGGCAGCGTACGCTGGCAGGCGTGGACTTTGTCTGCAACGTTGGCGCTGGTGTTCGGTTTGCTGCTGGTCAATGGATGTAGTGGAGGAATGAAGTCAGCAATAACGGCGAGCCCCGCCGCCAGTTTTGCCTTCATCGCGAATTCGGGCTCCGGCAATGTCTCCGCGTTCGCGGTAGGACCAAAAGGCGTTCTCTCGCCGGTGGCTGGCTCTCCTTTCCAGGCCGACGCTGGCGCGGAGTTCATGGCGTTCGACTCGCTCCACCAGTTGCTGTTTGTGAGCAACCAGAACGCAAACGACCTGTCCGCCTTTTCCGTGAATCGCAGCACCGGAGTCCTGACTCCGGTTCCGGGATCTCCCTTCGCGACCGGCGCAACCCCGCACGGTGTGGCGGTGGATCCAGCCGGAAGATTTGTCTTCGCCGGGAATCAGAGCGATAACAGCGTTTCCGTTTTCGCCATCAGTGCAACCAACGGTGCGCTCACGCCACTTCCAGGATCTCCGTTCAAAGGAATCGACAGTCCTTTTGGAGTAACCGTGAATCCCGCGGGCACATTCTTATATGTGAATAACTTTAGCGCGAATACTGTCTCCGCTTTGCAGATCGACCCCGCCAGCGGTGCTCTGAGTCCCGCAACGGTTTCCCCGTTTGCAACCGGACAAACGCCGATTGGCCTTATCGCCGACCCCAACGGCAAGTTCGTTTACGTGGGAAACCACATGGGAAACTCCATCACGGCATACAGCGTGAATCCCAGTAGCGGCGCCTTGACTCCGGTTGGCGGCGAACCCAACAGCTCGGGCGCGTGCTCAGTTTCCTGCCACACCAATCCGCTGCGCCTTGCTATCGACCCCACCGATCGGTTCGCCTATGTCACCGACGTGGGGAACAACAGCGTCTCTGCCTTTAGCCTCAACAACGGCACTCTATCTCCCGTTGCGTCTCCAGTTCCCACCGGACAACATCCCTTTGGAGTGGCACTCGATCCCAGCGGCAAGTTCCTGTACGTGGTCAACAAAGTGGATAACACCATTTCCGCCTTCGTCGTGGATCCGACGCAAGGTATGTTCGCGTCTGTTCCCGGCGCGCCATTTCCGGCTGGGGGCGGCGGCCCGGTGGGCATTGTGATTGTTCCTAAGCAGTAGGCGAACAGCGCTGGCCCTACGACGAGCGAGGACTCCCGTCGCGTCACGCGGGGGTTGGCCCACGCTTTCCGTCCACACGTCACAGGCATATTCACCAAGGGGCTTCGTGGAAGGGCACGACTTCAGTCGTGCCACCAAGCCCACGTCCACGTGGCTTCAAACGCCAGAGAGTTACATAAAGCAAAACTTCTGAGAGATGGTATCTTTGTGCGTCCCGGCCTTGAGGGAACCGTTTAACGCGCCAATGCCCATCTTCTTGTTGCTCTTCAGTATTCTGTTGAACCCGGCAAAATAGACGGTGTTCGGCTTGCACCCTGACGGGAACTTATAGTGACCGGAGTCTAACTTGGTTGTTCCATTCATGAGGACAAAGCTGAGGCTACAGGGGCCGGTGTAGGACACATCCTCGAATTCAAACGTGTACGTAACTTTTGAACCCTTCATGACGACGGCCATCGGCGCCGAAAGAGCGATCGTACCCGGGATTTGGTCGGCGCATCCTGACGCGCCACCCATACAGGGAAAGCCCGTCACTTGCATACCTACACTGGCGTTCGTGAACCCAATCACAGTGATCATCATCGACGGAGTCTGCGAGCGTGCAACACCGTAGGAGAAGACAGCGGGCGCATCATTCTGGCTATTGTTGTCTTGTGCCAGCACGAGTGCAGGAATGGCGAGAGCCGCCGCCAACACAAGCAGTGATGAAAAAGTTGGAAACCGATTGTTGCGCATTTGGTGATTCCTCCTTAACTTGGCTGAGAGAGTAAGTAGCTGAGGCCCTTCTGCGGGGCGCAGTATGACGCTCGCCCATAGCTTTGTCAAACGAAAATATGCTGAGTGCAAAAGTTTTCATCTCGCGCCTGCATCGCCCTGCAAGGGAGCGCCAGTTTCTCTTTCCTCTAAAGCGGGTCTCCGGTCATACGACGGAACCGGTCGAACCGAGCCTGCGGAATTTGGGCTTGCGGGGAACATAATGTGCATCGCTTTCGAGTACGACCAAGTATTGCTCCGGATCGCACGGACTACCCTCTTACAGTACGGCCAAGGTTCGAGGATGGACGGAAGAGGGTCGTTCCAACGAAAAACATCGGAGTGAATTCCCGGCCGGAAGCCGCTAAGAAACTGCCAAGCTGCGCGAAGCTTTCCCGGGGTGGTGCCGGGAGTCGGGATTTCTCCCTTCCCTGCAATAAACTTGAGCAAGGCGAGCAAGTCACCCGTATGCCAGCAAGTCGAGCTGCCAAGCGTGATTGGCCCTGGCTCCGGTCTGTGGCCGTTCAGGAAGTATTCGTAGGTCCAGTCGGGGAAATCCCAGCCAGCGTACACCGACCCTTCAACGGAAGCCCAGAATCGGCCATTGGTTTCCATGTACCATTTCTGGCCATTCTTGCCAATGAAGAAGGAGACATGAGCTACACCATCCCACTCGAGGGCAGCCAGCAGGTTGCGCGCGTGCTCAACCAAGTCTGGGCTGGAGCCAACGATCTTGCGTAGCACGGCGCATCCATTGAAGCGGCGAATCGCATGGTACTCGTGAACCGCCAGCAGTTCTCCCCCGGCAGCGAAGCAGCAAAGATCATGGACCACTCCTGTGGCGCACTGTTGAAACAGAGGATACTCCCCATTGAGGCAGTATTGGTCAACGTAGAGACGAAGCTCGGCCTCGTTAAAGGCGTAGAGGACCTTAAACTTGAATTGCGGGACATTGGGCTCGATGGGATCGCTGGATCTCTTGATCACGATGGGAAAGCCCAGCGCTTGAATCATTTCCGGTATTTGTCGCCGGTCCTCGAGGCGGAACTGGCGCGGACAGGGGACCCCAAGCTCGCTGGCCAGTTCGAGATTGGCCCGCTTGTTCAGCACACGCCTGAGCGCTTGAGAGTTTGCCATGGCTAGCCTAGTATGTTGCTCCAGCTCGTTACGATGCCTCTCGAACAACACCAGAGCTTGATCGGTCATGGGAACAACCAGACGGATTTCATGTTTCTTGATTAGTTCAAAAACAAAGCGCACGAAGGCGTCCGGCTGGGAAACCGGGTCGGGCGACAGGACCGCATGCTTCACGTCGCGGGAATAGAATGCCAGGCTCTGGGGCTGCGGGCATAAAACAACAAACGATCTACCGCGCCGCGCTTGCGAACGGGCTACCGCTAAGGTTGCGCGGGTATGCCCGTCGGTGAGCAAAACTTCTATGGGTCCTCTCGGAGACTTGTCGGAGCTCGCCAACATCGCGGGACACCCCTAAGTAGATCACTGCCGGGCAAGAGTAGAGTCCGTCAGTTCCATGACTTACCGCACCGTGACCGCAACCGGAGCTGACGGAATACCATTAGCCACAACATAGAGGCTACTGCCGCCGGTTTCCATGCTGGTTGGCACATCGAAATGCGTCGACACAGGCTCGCTGCCGGTCGCAACTGCCATGGTGCTGTGGTCGTGAGTCCGGCAATAGAAAACATGCTTGGTTGCAAGGTTCACAATGCGAACCAGCGGATAGTTTGTCGCATCCTGGAAATCATCGTTGTACATGGCGCCCTGTGAGAGGCCGTTGAATTGCGTGCCGTGGATCACATACGACTTGCCCCGAGTGACCATGCGCGGAGAGGAAGTGACCGTCGGCTTCCAAGCTTTGTTGTAGGTGCCGCGCGGCGTGAAGACCTCAACATCCGAGCTGAAATCAGTGAAAAGCAACTGACCGGAGGGAAGCTCAAGCAGGTGCCCGGGAAATGACGATTCCTTAGGCGCCCTAGGAGGCCCGGAGACCTGCGTCAGGCTGCTGCCGTCCCATTCGAAAAAGGTGGCTGGCCGTTTCTGAAAACCAGGGCTGGCCATCATAACAACCTTGCCATTGGTCTCCAACGCTGCGGGACCATCCGCGATATTGAGTCCGTTGGGGAAATCAGGACCTGCCGTCCAGGTTCTGGCGTTCGAATCATAAATCGCGGTGTGTCCGGCGGCACAACTGTTTGCTCCGGTGGCGAAGACCGTTCCGTCCGGCCGCAAGACCGCCGCGCCGATCTCATGGTTCGCCTTGCTCTTTCCGCCGCAATTCGCCGCTGAGTCCCAGAGTTGCGCAACCGTGCTTCCGGCGCTCGACCAGGCGCCGGCGCTCGGGTCGTAGATCTCCGAGTTCTTACCGCCGCGCTGGTACTTGAGGACATAGGTGTCAACGTCCAGCACGTTTCCGTTGGGCAACAGCGTCAGTCCTTCTTTCTTGTACCCATCGAACTTGTTTGCGCCGGTGGGCGTCCACGTCAGCGTTTTGGCATCGAGCAGAGCTGCCATGGGAGGCAGATCGCAGCAGTCAACCTGCATCAAGGTTCCGTCGGGTAAAACCGTAGCTGTGGCGTCTCCAATGTAGTTCCAGCCGCCGGGGGGTTGAATGGACTTCCACTGATCCTTCACCGGATCGTACACGGCACCCAGAGTGGCCCAGACCTCCTTGCCGTTGTTAAACTCTCCACCTTCAATCACGACCCGGCCATCGGGCAAGACCGCAGAGCCGAAAAACAAAGGACTGTATCCTTTGGGGAGCGAGGCGACTTTGGTCCATGTCCCGTTGACGTACCTGCCTTGGATGTCCGGAGTAAGCTTGTACCAGTTCTGCCCATTCTGCGGCTCTTCGTGCACCAACACCGTACCATCGGTGAGCAGCAGCATGGCTCCCGCTCGAAAAGTCGGTTGATTCTGAAGCCGCTGCCATTTCTGCGCACTGACCTGACCTGAGCCCAGCACGACACTCGTCAAAGCAATTGCGAATGTCGGCAGTAGTTTCATTGATTCCCTCGCACGCCTCGGAGCGCTCGGGCACTCGGAAAGTGTTAGGCGCCGGAGAACACTCGCTTTGCGGGCAGAAGGAACGTTCAAGATCTTCAAGCCCAGGAGCCCCGAACAGCACTGGAGCGAAACTCTGCACTCATGGCGAGCGCTTGTCAAGATGAAAGAGTTTTACACATATTTCGACCATGTCCGAACGGGGCAATAGCAGCGTTCAGGTGGTCTTGGTCCCTTGATCCGACCCACCCGCCGGCTTGTGCGGGATCAGCAGATGCGTACAAGGGGCTGACCCGCCCTTTACCCCACGGCAACATAGAAGGCTGCCCCGACTCCCAATTCAGCAGTCAATCTGCACCCCGGCGCGCTTTCTCCTTGACCCCATTTTTCCAAGCAGATAACGTATACAGAAATGCATTGTCTCGTTGATAATGCGCGATCTTTGACAATCTGACCCAGCGAGGCAATTGCGCCGGTCCCGGGAAGCGCTCCGAAAATGCCGAACCTGCCCAAGCATCCTTGAGCGAAAATGTCCGATCCGCTCGTTGTCCAAGGCCGAGATCTAGTTCCAGCCCAGTTCCAAAACGGGACCGCAGCCAGTCGCGTGCCCGCCGTAACTCCCATGTTATCTAGATTTTGCGTGTAACTCCCGTAAACTCAAAGATCTGGCACATAGTCGAAATTTAGATCGTTTGTTTTCTAGATTTTGCACAGCAAAGGGGGAGGGGGGTACCCGGTACTAAACAGTAAACTTGGTCCCAGTACGGGAAAGGGCAAAGCGGTGCGACACCGGAGCTCACCCGCCAGATGCTTTCCGCTCCTCCATCATCACTCTCCGCAACGCACGATTGATCCGTGTCTGGTAGCCGCGCCCTTGCTTTTTGAACCAGGCCAGAACGTCGGCGTCCAGACGCAGCGTGACCGGCTTCTTGATCGGCTTGTACAATGTCCCGATTTCCGCAATCAGATCGTGCGACCCCTTCACCTGATCGGTCGAAGACTTCGTCCCGGTAATCTTCACACGGGCGATCCGTCGGCCATTCCTAGCTTTTGTCCGTCTTTTCATTTGCAGATCCATGTATATAATCGCCCATACAAATTAGCTAGTACAAAATATTGCACGTGGAAACACTTTTCCGGTTGAAGTCTAATAATCGAAAATCACCCCAGAACCAAGCTGTGATCTAGCCAGGAGGGCATGTCATCGTGCACTCTGCTGCTATGAGTGCTGACGTTGTCGATAGTGGAGAGTCGCGCCTGGCCAACAGCTGGTCACGGTCCCGGACGTATCAGCCACCAGCCAAGTTCTTTCGACTGTCGCAACTTCGCCGCCTGCGCGGATGCGAACAGGTCGCCGCCGTCTGTTACCGCGTGCGCCGAAGTGGCATCGAATTCCTACTGGTTCGAACCAACAGCGGACACTGGACTTTCCCCAAGGGCGGCGCCGAATCGGGGCTGACCCACGCCCAAGCCGCTGCCCTCGAGGCTTTCGAAGAGGCGGGAGTTCATGGCCGGATGGAGGAAGTTTCGTTCGCCCGCTACATTCGCCGCAAGCGCGTTGGGAATTCTGCCGCGAGATCTGCAAAGAAGGAGCTAGCCGTCCAAGCTCATCTTTGTGAGGTCTTGCGGCTCGGCCCACCGCAAGAATCCAATCGAGATCCCACGTGGTTTTCTGCCGAGAAGGCGAAGCGGCGGTTAAGCGAGGACCGCACGCCTGATTACGGGGCCGAGCTCGCTCGCGTGGTCGACCGTGCCGTAACCCGCATCAATCGATTACGCAGCGGAACCAGCACGGCGACCGATGGGCCCCCCAAAAAAGCACTGTAGAAAGTGCGGTTTATTGACAGCGTCCGGAGAACGACGGGCAGAGCCAAAGCTTCAGGAACCGGCTAAGACGGCTCGGTTCAGCGATTCGCAGGCTGTCGCCCTCCCCCGTTCCGATCCTCGCAGGGATTTGACTGGTGGCGGCGGGAGGACTCGAACCTCCGACCTACGGATTATGAGACCGTCGCTCTAACCACCTGAGCTACACCGCCACGGTACAAACTTTTGAGGGAACGGGAGTGGGATAAGCCCTGGGTGTCCGGCTTGATCGAATTTCCCAAATAGACCAGCGACCGAACACAGGTCTTGGGCCCGTTTCTTTGATTCTAAGAGGCGGCGAGAAAGAGTGTCAAACTTGTCGTTTCTCCGCGAGAAGAAGGCGCACCGACTCCTCTATTGCAACTGATCGGCAGAAAATTGACACTGATGGCATGAAAGCCATTGCGGTCATTCCGGCGCGGCTTGCATCTACGCGGCTGCCGCGAAAAATGCTGCGCCACATCGCCGGTCAACCTCTGATTGTCCGCGTGTACGAAGGCGTACGATCCTCGCCGCTGTTGGACGACGTCATCGTTGCCACGGATTCGGACGAGATCATGCAGATCTGCCGTCAACATGGATGGAACGCGCGCATGACCTCGGGGGCACATCGCAGTGGCACGGAACGCGTACGCGAAATTTCAGATTCGATTTCAGCGGATGTCTACCTCAACATTCAAGGAGACGAGCCTCTGACCCGGGCCGAGCACATTGCGGCGCTGCTCGACCTGATGCAGGAGCCGAGTGTTCAAGTCGGAACGTTAAAGACTCCGGCGTCACCCGAAGACATCAGTAATCCCAACGCGGTGAAGGTGGTGACCGATGCGCACGGAAGAGCGCTCTATTTTTCACGCGCCACCATTCCTTTTGACCGTGACGGATCGAGCCCGAAATATTTCAGGCATCTCGGCTTTTACGCCTATCGCAAGGCGGCGCTCGACGGTTTCTGTGCATTGCCCGAGTCGTCACTGGAACGCAGCGAGCGGCTGGAGCAGTTGCGTTTCCTGGAAAACGGGATTCCGATCCACGTCGCGGAAACTCCCTACGATACGGTTGGGGTGGATACCGAGGAAGACCTGCGCAGGGTGGAGGAGATTTTCAGGCAGCGGGAGACGTAGCAAGCTAGGTCTCCACCGAGCTACCATGCGCATTTTCTATTTCCGAGAGGCGGTCGCCGTCTGCAGCTTCGCCCAAGCCTCTGCGGCCGCCACCCGCCGCGAAATCGCGGGGTGCGATTGGAAAAACCATTCCACCCATTTGGCAGGAGCGCGCTCGGCCAGATTCTGGTCAGCGAGCTTGTTCATGGATGAAATGAACGGCTCCACGCTGGCGATGGACCGGAATGCATAGCGGTCAGCCTGACGTTCGTTGTAGCGGGAATACGCATTGAGAGCTGGCAACAAGAAAAACGACAGCACGGTCGAAACCAATACCAGCAACGGTAGATTGGCGAAGTCGGAGACGGTTTCAAACATGTGAGTTCGTTCCACGGCATAGTGGAGCACCCAGTTTGCCGCCCAAAATCCGAGCAGCGTGATCCCCGCCTGCACTGCGATGCTCTTCAGAATATGCCGGTGTACGTGATGTCCCAACTCGTGTGCCAGCACCGCCTCAATCTCGTCGGCGGAGTAATGCTCGAGGAGCGTGTCCGCGAGAATGATCCGCCGGGTGTTGCCGAGTCCAGTTAACGCCGCGTTGGCTTTCTTGCTCTTCTCCGAGAGATTCCACTTGTAGACGCCGCGCACCCGCGTTCCGGCACGCTGACTCAGTCCTACAAGGCGGGACTTGAGTTCTGCATTGTCGAGCGGCTCGAATTTGTAAAAGATAGGGAACAGAACCACCGGAGCGAGTTGCGCCATGAGCACGAACAATCCAAGAAAGGCCGCCCAGGCGATCAGCCACCAATTCTGCGGGAACTCACGAATAATGAAGTAGAGCAGCTCGACCAAAATCGACGCCAGCGCCACGCCGACCAGAAATCCCTTGGTTTCGTCCCACACCCACGCGTGCAGCTTTTGATTGGAGAGATTGTAACGATGCTCCAGCCGAAACCCGTAGAAGTCCAGCCCCAGTCCGAGCAGCTTGCCGATCAGCATGAGCATCACAACATACAGAAACACTGCCAGCGTGTAATGCTCGTAAGCGCCGTGCATGGCGAGGTCGCGCAGCGTGCCGTTCCATCCTGTTCCCAGCAGCACGAGGAGGAGCAGCAGACCGAGGACAAAATCGGCGATACCCAGCCATCTCCGAATACGGTTGTAACGCCGTGCTTCAGGCGAATCTGTCGAATTAGGCAATGTGGCGACTGCGGTGCTCATCTGTAGCTTTGATTATCGTACTCGGTGGGCTCAAATGCGAGACCCAGAAGTGCAGTGAACGGTGGGTGGAATGACTTCTGCTCCCTATCCAGTCTTGACAAATGTCTCAGCTCTGGACAAGATTTCGTTCACCAATTCGGGCGATGCGGCCTCCGCGTATACGCGCAACAGCGGCTCCGTCCCCGAGGCCCGGAACAGTACCCATGCCTCCGCGCCGTTGCCGCCGGTGGGCGCATCGAGAAACAACTTTATCCCGTCAAGGCCCTCTTTCTTTAAGACGGAATAACTGCCCAAACGTTTGGTCCCATCGGATCGCGCTCGCAGGATAGCCTGTTGCTTCACATCCTCGGGGATGTGAAGATCGTGCCGCCCGTAGTAGTGCGGACCGTACTCGCGCTGCAGATCCGCTACCAGTTGGCCCAGCGGCTTACGTTCGTCGGCCATGACATTGGCCAGCAGCAGCGAATTCAGAAGACCGTCGCGCTCCGGCAAGAATCGCGAATAGCCGATCCCGCCCGACTCCTCGCCGCCGATGACAATTTCGCGCTCCATCATCAGGTCAGCGATGTACTTGAATCCGATGGCGCACTCGTTCAGTTTGCGGCCATGCTTTGCCGCAATGCGATCGACCATGCGGGTGCTGTTGAAAGCACGCACCACTTCTCCCGGCCATTTTTTTCTCACCAGCAGCCACTGCAAGAGAACGCAGAAAATCTTGTGAGAATCCACAAAGCTGCCGTCTTCGGCCACGGCGCCGATACGATCCGCGTCGCCGTCGGTCGCAAGTCCGGCATCGCAGCCCTCTTTCACCACGGTCTGCTGCAGCATTGCCACGTGGGGGATGATCGGTTCAGGGTTAATGTCCGGAAACAGCGGGTTCAACTCCTGGCGGATGGCCACGTGCTGAATGCCATGATCGCTGAAAATCCCTGCCAGCACACCGCGTCCGGCACCGTACATCGAATCCACCGCGAACTTATAATTCGCCTTGGTGATGGCCTCGAGGTCGGCGAAGCGGCTGATGGCTTCGAGATACGCTCGCTTCAAGTCAACTTCTTCAACCACAGCTTTTTGACCGCTGGGCATCGCGCCGGCACCCAACTCGTCTTCGATCCCCTTCATGATCGCTGGCGTGCCCGAGCCGCCAAACTTGCCCTTGAACTTCATTCCATTCCAGTTCCATGGGTTATGACTTGATGTGACAACCACGCCGCCAGCGGCGCCGAGTTGCTTTACCGCAAAAGAAATCGCGGGTGTGGGCGTGTAATCATTGGCCAACTTGACTGGGACTCCGGCTCCGGCCAGGACTTCCGCCGCGATCCGGGCAGCGCGCGGCGAGGCAAAACGAGTGTCGTAGCCGACAATTAACCCGCGGCGCGCGTCTTCGTGCTTGAGAACGTAGGCAGCAATCGCGCCCGCCACACGGCGCACGTTTTCAAAAGTGAAATCGTCGGCGATTATGCCTCGCCAACCGTCGGTACCGAATTTGATGGGAACGGTCATTGGTTGTTAGTCGTTGGTCGTTAGTCGCTGGTCGTTGGTCCTTGGTCGTTGGCAGAATATTTCTTCGTCTTACCAGCGACCAACGGCGAACGACTAGCGACTACTTTCCGCTACACCAATTTACGTAGTTTTTTCTCATCCAGATACTTCACAATCTTACCTACATCCTGCGCTTGCTCGCGCGTGGTGATCAACAGCGCGTCATCCGTTTCCACGACGACTAGGTTATTCACTCCTACTGCCGCGACAAATTTGCCCGGTGCGTGAATGTAATTCCCCGCCGCATTCAGCGTGAAGATACCTTCGCCGGAGATCAGGTTACCGTCCGGAGATTGGCCCTTCGCCACGTGGTGTTCGTGCAATGCGGTCCATGATCCCAGATCGTTCCACCCAAAATCGGCGGGCAGGCAGAAGATGTTGGAATTCTGCTCTCCTTTGGACGAGCGCGGTTCAAGCACAGCGTAGTCGATGCTGATGTTTTCGCACTTGGGATACAGCCGGCGAAACGTGCCGGCAAACTTCCGTGTTCCAAATGCCTCCGCGATCTGTTCGAGTATGGGCGCGGTTTTCGGCAGATGCTCGCGTAAGGCATTGGCCAGGGTTCGCGCGCTCCAAAGAAACATGCCGCTATTCCAAAAGTAGTTTCCCGCCGCCACGAATTCGGCTGCGCGCTCGCGATCGGGTTTCTCGGTGAAGCGTCGCACCCGGTACGCCGCCCGGTCCAGCGTCGGGCTGGTTTCGACATAACCGTATCCGGTCTCGGCGCGCGTTGGACGAATTCCCAGCACCACGATGTTCTCGCCCGCAGCGGCAATCTCGATGCCTCTCTCCAAGACCTGGCGATAACGTTTTTCGTCTCCAATGACGTGATCCGAAGGAAACATTCCAATCACCGCCTCTGGATGGCTCCGAAGCAGAATAAAAGCAGCCAAGCCAATAGCCGGGGCAGTATTTCGTCCTGCCGGTTCAGCAATGATCTGCTGCTTGTTAAGCCGCGGAATCTGGCGCGCGATTTCGCGCCGCGAGTCTTCGTTCGTGATAACCCAAAAACGTTCGGCCCCGGTGAGCGGCAGCAGGCGCGAGACGGTTTGCTGGATCATGGTCTGCTTGCCATCAAGTGCCAGCAACTGCTTGGCCCGGCGCTTGCGGCTCAACGGCCAAAACCGGGTGCCACGCCCGCCCGCGAGGATTACGGGATAGAAATTCGAGTTCGTTTTCACCACAGATTCACACGGCCTTTTCTGTTGTCGTTTATGTCCTGCCGTTTATATCTTAGTTGCGGGCTCCGGCAGCGCAATGCCGGGCAATGCCGCTTTCAGAAATTCGACTGCCCACTGTGGCCGCACGTGAAATTCGCCGATGGACGCGGGCACCACGACGGCATCTCCCTTCGCCAGAGTTACGGGTTCGGCGCCATGCGCTTCGATCACGGCGCAGCCCTCGACCGCAACCAGGATTTGAACTGAACTCCTACCCGCCTCGTCTCTGGTTCGGAAATCTCCTGTTCGGAAACCCTGGGGCTCTTTCAATTCGAACATCTCCACCACGAAAAAGGATGAAGCCACCAGCGGCGACCGTCGATTCTTTGTGCCATTTATTGCCGTTGGCGCGGGGCGGATCACTTTTCCTGAAGCCACTTTCTCCTTCAGCACCGCCAGACCTTCTTCCAGTTGCAACTCGCGCGGGCGGCCGTAATCGTATAAACGATACGTTGTGTCCGACTGCTGCTGAGTTTCCACGATGATCGAGCCCGGACCAAGCGTGTGTACAGTTCCTCCTGCAACATAAATCATTTCGCCGGGAAATATGTTGATCCAATTGAGCGACTCCTCCGCGCGCTGCTGGTGAATTGCTCGCTCGAACTGCGCACGCGTAACCCCCGGCTTCAGGCCCAAAGCGATCTGCGCCCCGGACCGGGCGTGCGCCACGTACCAGCACTCGGTCTTGCCGCAGGGTTGACCGGCACGGCGTGCTGCTTCGTCATCGGGATGGACTTGCATCGAAAGCTTTTCATGGGGAAAGAGAAATTTCAATAAGAGCGGAAAGCGGCTGGAATCGCGAGCGGCCTCGCCTACAAGATCCTTACCATATTGCGCGCTCAACTCGGCCAGCGACTTTCCCCGCAAATGCCCATTCGCGACTTTGCAGTTGTCACCCGTCAGCCAAGACTCCCCGATCTTCTCCTCGAAACGATGATTGGGATAAATGGGAGACAAATCAGTCGTGCCCCAAGGACGGGGGTCGAACGCAGGCGACATTAACAGTGGGTAAAGATCATTCATGCGGCAGAAAATAATTAGAGATGCATCTCGCAGGAATCAAACCCAGTAGCGCCGGCATCTTGCCAGCTGTCCCGAGGGCATCTTGCCCCCGGAGGTGCGGGAGAGGACGCCCCCGACAGCCGCCGGCGCCACATCCGGAGCAGCGCGACGTCTCACAGTGCCGCGAGAAACTTCCGCATGCGCTCCAAGCCACGATCCAGTTCCGCCACCGACGTTGCGTAGGAAACGCGAATATGGTCGCGGGTTCCGAAACCCTCGCCGGGAACCGTGGCCACGTGCGCTTCGCGCAATAATTTTCCCGCCAGGTCCGAAGCCGACTTCACCCCGCCACGCCCAAAGAACGCGGACACATTCGGATAGGAATAGAACGCGCCTTCAGGCAGTGTGCACTTCACCCCAGGAATCGAACGCAGCCCATTAACCACGTGATCGCGTAAAGCGATGTACTCCGCCCGCATTTCGGCCACGCATTGTTGCGGGCCTTTCAGCGCCGCTACTGCCGCTTTCTGCACAATCGATGTCGGATTCGACGTGGATTGACTCTGCAACTTCTGCATGGCGCTCACAACCGGCGCGGGCGCCAGCCCATAACCCAACCTCCAGCCCGTCATCGCGTAAGTCTTGGAGAGGGATCCGACGATTACCATACGTTCGCGGAACTCACGCAGCGATCCTACTGAGGATTGTTTGGCGGTGTAGTTCAGGTAGACGTAGCACTCATCGGAAATTACCCAGATGCCGCGCTCGTGCGCCAGACGCACTACCTCCGTCAGATCTTCCGGCGACATCACCGCTCCCGAAGGGTTCGACGGCGAGTTCAAGATGATGAGCTTCGTCCGCGGAGTCACCAGGCGCTCAATCATTTCCGCGGTGACTCGAAAGCCCTTCGCCTCGTCACTTTGCAGCAGCACACAATTTCCTCCGGCGTACCGGACGATGTCTTTGAAGGAAACCCAGTAGGGAACCGGCAGGATGACTTCATCTCCGTGGTCGACCAGAACCTGTACGGCATTGAACAGCGCATGCTTGCCGCCCACCGAGGCAATCACCTCTTCCCGACGGTAATCGGAATCGAAATCAGCGGCGTGGCGATGCACAATGGCGTCGCGCAGTTCAGTCGTGCCGCCCACCGCCGTATACTTTGTGAAGTTGCCCTGAATCGCGGCGATACCGGCGTCCTTGATGTGCTGGGGCGTGGCAAAGTGTGGCTCACCCGCTCCGAAATCCACCACGTCAATGCCCTGCTGGCGCAGTTTGTCGGCCTCGGCCACCACCGCCATTGTTGCGGAGGGCTCGATCCGGTTGATGCGCTCGGTGAGTCTCAACGCGAGAGTCGCTTCTGTAACTGGAGTCATCCTCGTTTCCTCGGCTTCGGTTTTCTGGCATGTGCCAGTTTGATGGCTGGATCTAACTTTTCTTTCAACCGTTGTTCAACCAATTCTGGAACCAGGTCTTTGACCGAGCCACCCAATTGAGCGATCTCCCGCACCAGCCGGGAACTCAGGTAAGAATACTGCTCTGCCGGCATCATGAATACGGTTTCCAGGTCGGGCTGCAATTTGCGGTTCATCAAAGCCATCTGCAATTCGTACTCGTAATCGCTGATGGCGCGAATACCGCGAAGCACGGCACTGGCTTTGACTTTAGCTGCGTAGTCGACCATCAGTCCGTCGAAGGTCTCCACGCGCACGTTCTTGAAGTCCGCAGTCATTGCTTCCAGCATAAGCAACCTCTCGGACAAGCTGAACAGGGGATCCTTGTCCGCATTGCGCAGGATCGCTACCACCAGTTCATCGAAGATCTTGCTGCCCCGCTCGATCAAATCCAAGTGCCCGTTGGTCGGCGGATCGAACGAGCCGGGATACATAGCGATGACTTTTTTCAAGCATCCTCTTTCAACGATCTGGCGGCGAACCAATGTAGGCGCGGGCGTCCACGCCCGTGCGGCGCACATTTGAAATTCTACTTAATCAAAGTTTACTCAGGTAACAGAAGATTCTAAGCGTCGGAGGAAGTGAATGGCAATCATTCTTTGAGCGATATTGGTTGAAGACCTTGTTTACCGACATCGATTGCGACATCATTTCGCGAGTGCCGCTGCGCCGCGGTAAAGGCTTGTCCATTAGTACAGGTAACCGTCTCGCCGGTTACCCGGCCTTCTGATATAGCACAATGGTGGTAGTTCGTAACTTGTCACCGGCCCGCCTGAAAAACTAGGCTGATAGTGATGTCACCAGTCTCTTTGTTGTTCTCCTCTGACGAGGAAACCTCGCGCCGGTTGGTCCAGGCTCTAAGAGAAATCGAGCTTGAGATTGAACCCTGCCCGGACATCTTTACCGCCGTCGAGTGGCTTACCAGTCGAAGTTTTGACGTCATTGTGGCCGATTGGGACAGCGGGCCAGAAGCAGCATTCCTGCTAAAAAATGCACGCGAATTAAAGCTGAATAAGGCAGCTTTCACCGTTGCTCTCAGGAGTGGGACCTCCAACCTTGCGCCTGAAACGGAAGAAGAAAAAGACAGCCCCGATCTGGTGCTGACCAAACCCTTGATCCCCGAGCAGATCAAATATGCCCTGCTGTCTAACGACCGTTTTCTGGGCTGCATGAGAGCTTGGATCGCAAGGGGCGATTTTGCTCAATCCCAGCAAACAACTCCCTCGGTAGCGAATGTAAAAAATATTAATATTGAAGGCCGGCGACCGCAGTTCGAACAGCCCTCCCCCATGCCGCTGGCCGCACGCCCGGTTGAGCCCTCCCCAGCGCCCGGATACACCCAAGGCGAGATTAGCGCGCCACTGCATCTCACGTTTGCGACTTTCGACCGGAGACTGTTCCGGTCCATGAACCAGCGGAATCGCGGCGAGCATGTATCCGGCAAGGTTAAGAGTTATAGCCGCAATAAATTCTTGTGGGGAACTACCCTGACTGTGGCCTTGGTTTCCGTTGGCTGCATCTTTGGCCAGCCCCTGCGGGTTCAGAGCGTATTCGCCAGCGTGGCCACCGTCTATAAGCAAGCCCTGGAAACGAAATCCCGCAAGCCACGGTCACCTGAGAACGCCACAAGCCAGGATTCCGCCACCCTGGCCCAATCTTCCACTTCGCAACCCAAGTATCCGTCATCGAGAGTGCGAGCGGTCCCCGTCCAGCCGACATTACCAGACCAAAATCCGGAACCTCCTGCGGAGACGCTGCAGGCTGATGCTCGCGCGGATCAGTATCGTCTTCCCTCAACTGCACCGCAGGTTCTGATTCCACAAAGCCTACGCCTGCCGCCACCGCAGGCCACCGCCGTTCGAACCGCAAGCCTCAGGCGTTCGCCATCTCTGCTCAGCCAGGTAGAACCAGTGAGCCTGTCTGAAAACCTATCCCAAGCCTTGCTCTTGGATAAAGTGCAACCCAGCTATCCGGAGCAAGCTTTGAAAGCCGGTCTCCAAGGTGCGGTGGTCTTGCAGGCCTGGATTGGCAAAGATGGCCGTATCCGAGAGCTGAAACTGGTGGACGGCTCCCTGCTTCTCGGAAAAGCTGCGGTGAAGGCCGTCAAGCAATGGCGGTACAAACCCTACCTTCGGAACGGCGTAGCCGTCGAAGCCGAGACTTACGTCACAGTGAATTTCAGGCTGCCTTAGGGACCCTCTGGTTAAGTTGCCAATGTAGGCGCGGACGTCCGCCCCCGTGCGGTGTCCCATAAGCGCTAGTTTAATGCAGGCTTCCTTCCGAGTTGCCGGTCACTCGTCCTCGATCAGCGCCAGCGCCAATGTGAATTTGGCATTATCCCTACACTCCCCTCCTCGTTAATTTGCCTATTGTGATTAACTATGGTTAACTATTTAAGATAATCACTAGTTAATCAGCCTGAAGTTGGGCCTCGGGATGTCCGTGGCCTGTGAGGGAAAACGAAATGAGTCTAAACACATGACGCGCCTCCTTCGGCTGGTGCTCATTCTCTCGGTTGTGGTGTCGCTTTCTCCGCCTCAAGCACTGGCACAAGGCGAAACCACGAGTGCCATCGTTGGCCAGGTTCGGGATACAACCAACGCCGTCGTGCCGGACGCCACAGTGACGATTGCCAACCTTGAGACTGGACTGAGGCGTAGCGCCAAGACCGATGACGCGGGCCGGTTCAACTTCCCCCAGCTAAAGCCGGGTACCTACTCGGTCAAAGTGGAGGCGCAGGGCTTCGAACCGCAGCAAAATGGCAATGTCGTCTCGAGCCTGGGCCGGAAGCAAACAGTGGATTTCACACTTAAGGTGGCCCGATCAAATGAGACGGTTGAGGTAAACAGCGAGGCTCCACTCATCAACCCGGCAGATGCCAACACATCCACCACCTTGAACGCGCCGGCCCTGGAGGACCTGCCAAATCCAGGCGGTGATCTCACCTACCCTTTGCAGTTTGCTCCGGGTGCCCTCATCAACACGGCGGGCAGCAGCAATGATTTCGTTGGCGGCACAAACGGGTTCGGCAACGTGGAATTCAACGGCCTGCCTGCCCTCTCAAACGGTTATATCGTTGACGGGCTGGAATCGAACGACCCGCTCACCAACCTCAACAGCGGCCTTTCAACCAACCTCGTGCTGGGGTTGAATTCGATCTCAGAAGTGACCGTCAACACTCTTTCCTATTCCGTGGATCAAGGACGGTACGGAGCATCCCAGGTCAACTACGTCACCAAGTCTGGCTCGAATCAGTTTCATGGGAATCTCTATGAACTATGGAATGGTTCGCTACTGAATGCAGCGGACTACTTTACCAATGCGACGCCGGGGAATCGCAAGCCGGGATCGACCGTGAATCATTTTGGGGGAAGTCTGGGCGGGCCTATTGTCCACGACAAACTCCTCTTTTTCTTCGACAGCGAATGGGTTCGGATCGCACTGCCCATCGTCACGCCGACGACGGTTCCCAGTGCGGCGTTCCAACAATATGTGCTGCAGCAACTTCCTCTGGGTGGAACGGACTCCGTAACCGGATCAGTCTATTCGCCGGCACCGCAACTGGTCCCGTTTTACCAAAAGATGTTTTCACTGTACGGAAACACCAACGGCACGCCTCTCGCGGTGCTCGGGTGTCCTTTCAATTCGGACGACACTCCGGCATCGGGCAGTCCACCGAACGGAAACGGTTGCGCGAACCGCCAAAGCGTTTCGCACTCCAGCGATGACCACGAACAGGTACAAACGGTCCGCCTCGACTACAACATCAACGAGAAAGATACGACTTGGTTTCGTTTTCAGGCTGACACCGGTGTACAAGCTGCCTACACAGATCCCATCAACTCTTTGTTTGATGCGGTCTCTCCTCAGCCTCTGTACTCGTTCGCGGCAGGCTACACTCACGTCTTTTCACAAAATCTGGTGAACTATTTCAATCCAGCGTTTTCCTGGTATGAGAGCTTGTTCGGGCCAAGCGACTTTCAGAAGACACTCTCGGCATTCCCGATTGTTTTGCAGGGCAGCGGTGCAAATGCTCCGTTCACTAAGATTGGAGGGCTCGACAACACCTGGATTCAAGGCAGGCGAGCTTCTCGCTTCTTCATTAATGACAACCTGGCGTGGAGCCGTGGCGCCCACGAACTGAGGTTCGGCACGAATACCCGAATCTTTCGCCTGAATGACTATGATTTCGGTCAGGGCACGGTTGCTACCGTGGCGTACACGACGTTGCCGCAATTCATCTATGGGGTGGCATCGACTGCAACCAAGACTTTTCCACTGACGGCGAATGAACCATTCAACTTCCTCAATCTCGATCTCTATGCCCAGGACACCTGGAGAGTGACTCAGAAGCTTACCTGGACATTCGGTGTGCGCGACACATTCAATTCCGATCCACTAAATCCACATGAGCAAATCGCCCGTCTTCACGGCTCTTTCAGTTCGATCTCGCATGACGTCAATCAGGCGCTGAGCACCGCCATTCAAACTCATCTCGGCAATCTGTTCTCTTCCTCGCCCATCGCAATCCTGCAACCCAGGACAGCGATCGCGTGGCAGTTTGAGCCGAAATCCGTACTTCGAACTGGCTTCGGCATTTTCAGCGATGTTTTTCCGGGCAGTGTTGCCGACCTGATCGGCACCAATCCACCGTACGTCAAGACGTTTCAGGGAGGCTTGCTTGGCAGCGTGGGAGGCACAGCCATTGCGCCCGGAGTGCCAAACAGTGCAGTCGACGCAACCGTGGCTGCAAATCAGAGATTTGGTTTGGGGTTTCCTCAGGGCCAGCTTTCGTGTGCATCTCCACAGGCAAACGCGGCAACTTGTCTTCCCCCAGTCGCGATGACAGCCGTGCCCGATGGCAAACTGCATGCACCGTACTTCATGGAGTGGAGCCTGGGAATTGAACATCAATTTGGAACGACGGCCAGTTTGCAAGCGCAATACGTCGGCACGCGCGCTGTGAACCAACCCTATCTAACCCAAGTGAACGGCTACCAAACGGTGTGCCAAGGCTGTTTTGCGCCATTCCCCTACAAGCAGCCCACTGATCCACGATTCAGCGGCGTGACACAGTTCTCCACTGGCGAGAACAGTCACTACCACGGCCTTCAACTGACCGCCATGAAGCGTGTCGGACACGGCCTGCAAGGACAGGTCAACTACACCTGGAGCCATTGCATGGATACAGTTTCGAACGGAGGATTCCTACAGTTCTCTGCGGGAGGGATTCTTTCCCCTCTGCCGGGAGAGTTGGCCCGTGACTACGGTCCTTGCGACTATGACATCCGGCACAATCTCAATGCGCAGTACGTGTATCAGTTGCCGATCAAAGTTCGGAATCACCTGCTGGGGTCCGCGCTGAACGGCTGGCAGATTTCCGGAACCATGTTTTGGCATAGCGGGGTCCCGTTCTCGGTGTTGAGCACGCCCTATTCAGCGAACGGAAACGGCATTGTGCAGGGCAGTGGACCGCAGTTCGCGAGTGTCATTCCTGGCGTCCCGCTATATGAGCATCATCCCGTCCATGGTGTAACGCAACCGGGCACGATCCAGTGGCTCAATCCGGCTGCCTTTGTATCGGCCGTTGATCCGAGTACAGGACAGTGCTCCGGCGGCGACAATCCGCAGCATTGCCAATTTGGAAACCTCGGACGTAATGCCCTGCGCGGTCCCGATTTCTTCTGGAATGACTTCTATCTCACGAAATGGTTTCCGGTCACCGAGCGAGTGAAGTTCAGGATAGAAGCCCAATTCTTCAATGTTTTCAACCATCCGAACTTTGGGCTTCCAAGCATGGTGCTGGCTGGCATTCCGGGAAAGCCTTCCACGCAGACTGGCTTTGGAGCGCTCACATACGCAACTTCTCCGCCGACTGGCTTGCTGGGCGTCGGTTTGGGTGGCGATAGCAGTCCACGAATGATCGCGTTTCAGGCGCGGTTGGAGTTCTGAGCATTCTCAAGATGAAGGAGCACACTCAGGCAAGGTGGCCCGTGGTTGTCAGTGCGCAAACCCGGACGGTTGTCCGATAGCGCATCTGGTCACTGGACGCATAACGCGCAACTCATACATGTGGCAATCCCGATTTCGTCGTTCATCGGTGCGCAGCGCGGCGTTCTGTACGTGTGGTCGGCTACTCGGAAGCGGCACGTCTAGGAACCGCCGCACTCCACCATCACATGTTGAACGTCGACTTCTAACCCAAACAGCTTAAGTTAGCGCTTATTGTGCGGCGCCCCCGGTGACGCTGCTAATTCGATTCAATTTCCCGCCTACTTTGCCGGCGCCTGCTTTGACAATAGAGTCACCCGTGCGGTGACCTTCTGTCCCTTTTCCATCCCCCCGATGAGAACCAGACCCTCATGCGTCACCAGCAATCCGCGATGGTCCATGGTTGGGTCCGGGGTGTTCTCGTTGACGGTTTCCCATTTCCCCGTGCGCAGGTTGAAGTCAAAAGTCACGGAAGACGGCTCGGAGGGCTTGCCATCGTAGCCGATGCCATTGTAGTCATACGGATTATCGGTTCCACCCGCGAAATAGATCTTCTGGTCTTTCTCCGAACCACCGCCGGCGGTGCGATACCGCGCCGTCCCCGGATGATTGGGCAATTTGGTCCATTGAATCCTGGTCTGATCGTGATGGTCGATCTTTCCCATCCAGCATTCGTCCGAGGCAACATACCTCGGCGCGTCGCCGGACGGATTCTTGCGAGCACCATCCACATAAATAATCGTGTCGCCGACCAGAGCCCCAGCATGGCCGAAGACCGGTGTTCCCGGAATCGGCGTGGCTTGCGCCCACTTGTCTTTCTCCGCGTCGTACACCTGGACGTTACTCACCATGTCCCGGTTCGAGCGGCCGCCGACCAGATAAACGTAGCGGTCGCGATAAACGCCAATCACCGAATCACCCACGGCCACCGGAAGATCAGCCCCACGGAACCAGCGGTCGCTCGCCGGATGGTAAACGCCAACGTCGGGGACAGTCATGCCTTTCTGCACATCCACCACATAGCCCCCGAACAAAAACAGCTCGCCCTGGACGCCGGCGGCCGCAGCACCGATGCGCCCAGCGGTCCCAGGAACAGGATGGATCGCGGACCACTTTCCTTCCTTCGCATCCAGCAAAAAAGCGGTATTCGTGATTGCGTCCGAGGTCTTCTTCGGGCCGATTCCCATGAAAGAAAAAAGCAAAAGCTGTCCCCGGACCTTGACCATGGCGACAGCATTATTAGAAACGGGATCCGGCAACGGATCGACCCCGGAGTCGGCAGCCGCGGGTAACCATCCGCCAAAAAGGAACAACGAGAAAAATGCCAAAAGCTTTTTCATAGCTTCCCAGAGAGCATTTAAAGCGCACCCAGAAAATAACACGCGGCGCGAACCTTGTCAGCGAACATCGTCAGGTTCTCACGCACAATTCTTCAGACACACGCTCAGTCGGACACAATTCCGCATCGGCCCAAATGTGCGCGTGCGGTTAGAATGCCAACGTGAACCTCCTCCCCAATCCACGCACCTTGCCGTGGTATATGCTGGCCGCCTCTCTCCTGGTCTGCTTCGGCCTGTGGCGCTGGGCGGAAACCATTCTTGTCCCCTCCAACACGCATGCCGCCCAAACCAAGGGAATTCCCATCGGGAATAACTCCGACCTCTATCCGCGCTGGCTGGGCGCTCGCGAGTCACTCCTGCACGGCCGGGATCCTTACAGCGCGGAAATGACTCGCGAAATGCAGGTGGGCTTCTACGGGCGGCAACTTGACCCGAAAAATCCCTCCGATCCAAAGGATCAGGTAGCTTTCGCCTATCCGTTGTACGTCATCTTCTTACTCGCACCCACCGTCGCTTTACCGTTTCCAACCGTGCTCAAAATATTCCAGTGGATGGTGTTGTTGAGCTTGGCAGGCAGCGTCCCGCTCTGGATGTCCGCCGTCGGATTCCGAACCAGGCCAGCATTCACGGTTGCAGGGATGCTGCTTGCGGTGAGCAGTTGCCCAGCCATTTCCGAATACCATCTGCAAAACCTGGCGGTGCTGGTTGTTCTCATGCTGGCCGCCGCAGCCGCGGCAGCGGTCCGCGGCTGGCTGACGCTGGCCGGATTTCTGCTGGCACTCAGCACCATCAAGCCACAGCTTTCCGCGCTGTTCATCCTCTTCTTCATGCTGTGGGTGACTGGCAACTGGGAAAAACGCCAACGTCTTTTCTGGAGCTTCGTCGCCAACCTGCTAGCGCTGCTCCTCGCGGCCGAGACAGTTTCGTCCGGCTGGATGGGAAGATTCCTGATCGGAATCCGTGCATACCAGGCCTATGCCGCGGATCCGTCCATCCTGCATGTGCTACTCCCCGCATGGCTGGCAAGCATGGTTGCGGCAGCACTCGTGGGCTTTCTCCTTCTGCATTGCTGGCGCTGGAGAATAGCTCCCGCAGGCACCGAGCAATTTGGGTGGGCCCTGGCGTGGGTAGCCTCGGTAACGCTGGCTGTCATGCCAAAACTAGCCGCCTACAACCAGCCTCTCCTCATACCGGCGGTGCTGGTTCTGCTGGCTCGCCGTGACGCCATCTGGAAAGCGCGCCTCTTCCCCCGTGCTCTGACGAAAGGCGTCCTAATGTGCCTGATGTGGCAGTGGGGAACCGCACTCATCCTCGCGCTCGGTTCACTTCTGGTCCCCCCATCACGGCTTCAAGTAGTAGCGGGGGTACCGGAGTACACTCTGCTCGCCCTGCCCCCAATCACGCTCCTTGCCGTAGTCATGACGAGTGTAGACGCGGGCGTCGTCCTCGCCCGTGCGGCGTCCCCGTAAAATTCATACTTAGCCAGACTTTCGTTTGGAGCTGCGGGCCCTCGAACCCCAGCCGGTTCGCCTATTCCATGAACCCCTGCCGCACTGCATGGATGAAGTCGGTATAAGCCGGAGTGAACCCGGAAGCCCGCATATCCGCCGCAATCTGGCCCCGATGATAAGCCGAATGCGTGATCACGTGCAGCATCACATCTTCCTTCTCGCTGGTAAAGCTTTCACCCTCGGTGTTCTTGTAGGTCACCGGTACCGAGAGATCGGATTCGTTCGCCGGGCTCAGAAACTCCTTCCAAAGCAGGCGAAGCCCCGAGGCTTGCTCCTCGCATTGTTGCAAAGTGAAATCCGGCCACACCGGAAAAGTTTGCCCTAGTCCCTTCATGCGCTCATGCCACAATCGCTCGGCAGACAGAATGTGACTCATAAGCTTCAGCGGACGCAGCGGACAACCAGCCACCCGGATCGAGCCCAGCACTTTCCGATTGGCCCAGTCATCATAAACAAAGAGACGCGAGATGGGAGTGATCATTGTCATGAGATGATTCCGTTTTTCGTGCCCATTCGAGCCGGATACTCTAGGAACCAAATGTAGGCGCGGGCGTCCACGCCCGTGCGGCGCCGGCAGATTGCCGACGCCCCTATTCTACTGTCATTCCGAGGCGCGAAGCGACGAGGAATCCGGCTTTTCGTCGGCCACGCGAAGAACCAGATCCGGATACCGATAGAACAACTTCCCGCGAAAGTTCGGGTTCATAATCTGAAGCCCTAATCTTCTAAACTCTCAGGGGGATTGTATGACCAGAATGCGGACCAGAGCCCTTTCCGTCTTACTGGCAAGCCTAGCGGCCCTGTTGTTAGCGGGATGCCCTCCGCACGAGAGCATTGCCAAGATCAACCAGGATCCAGCCCGATTCGCCGGCAAAGACATCTCCATCGCCGGACGCGTCACCGATTCCTTTGGAGCGCTGGGAGCAGGAGTTTTTCAAATCGACGATGGCACCGGAACCATGTGGGTCTTCAGCAAAAGATACGGCGTCCCCGGCAACGGCGCCAAACTGGCGGTCACCGGACGCATCCAGCAAGGGTTCGCCTTCGGCGGCCGCAATTTCGCCACCATCCTGCGCGAGACCGAGCGCCGCCACTGACCAACTCGGCAACTTGGAAAAGCGCACGCCCTGAGTTCTGTTTTGACCTTTTTAGCCGCGAAGCGGCGTAAGAATGCAGTTGCGGAAACAGACAAGCCCCAGCGGGGCGAAAGACCGGTTCTCACGCACACACTTCAGCGCTGGGAAAAGTGGGAACCGCGACTAAGTCCCGGAAGGACGACTGAAACAGTCTGCTCCTCACCGCTTCCGGAACACCTCAAAAATCAAATTAAACAGTTGCACCAGCGTAATCCCGATGGTCACATAAACCGCAATTTCCAGCCGCCTGCCCACCTCTCTGGTGCCCACGAGCATCTCGATCACTTCCTTGGTGCTCTCGTGCAAGGTGTCCGCTAGTTGCTCGAAGTGCTGAGTCGAGCCCCGCAATTTTTCCAGCACATGCGAGGTCGCCGAAAGCGCCGCCGCCATCTGTTCGCCATTGCGAATGTCGAGTTCGGTCTTACACGCCGACCACCACGGACTCCCCGGAGGGTTGTCGTACATCCGCTCTCGAATCTCTTCATAGGAGCGGCTGCGCAGCAGTTGGACCAGCGCATGGACCTTATCCGACTCCGCCGCCGCCGTTTCCTCGATACTTACCGCCATAACTCGCGAGTGTACCAGCCCTCCCCCCACCCGCTGAGATACCCGAAGGACAACTCCATCCGTGACCCTACAACATAGCCCGCCAAGGTTACCCACCCCGCATGGCTGAAAAAGTGGGCCGTGATCTCATTGAATAGCCGCGAAGCGGCGCAAGAATGCAGCCCACGCGCAAGCCGTGGGTAGGAAGTGAGAAACCGCCCAGCCCCAGCGGGGCGAAAGATTAGTTGCGGCACAGTCTCGTCCTCGCCCTTCCCTTGCCCCGTACTTTAATCAACATCCCAAGAAGACTCGATGGCCGCGAACCCCATCAATCGTGCCCGTCAGCATTCGACGACGGACACTAAGCCAAGCTTCTACTCGCGGGTTCACGCAGAGCAGGCAACCTGGCAGCCCGGCCCAGCAATCTAATACGCGCTCCTGAAACTGAACTCGGGATAAAGGAAAAACTCCTGGGAAGAAGATGAAGACGAAGGCAAGGTCTCACTTGGCCTTGATTTCGACAAACTGGTAGCGAGTCGCGAGAGGCCACTGGCGGCACAGCCAGAGGTACCAACCGCAGAGTCGTATTTCAAACTCATCCCCGGCATTCCACTTTAAACCAGCTCGATTCGGCCTCTGAGATCAAGTAGGAGAAACAACGTGACCAACAAACTAGTTCGCATCGTGTGGGCAGCCGTCATCCTGACCGTGCTGCCAGTGGCGCAAGCCCAGATTTTCACCATTGTGGCTACTTTTCGAGGTGGGCAGGAAGGCGAACCGGATCCCGGAATGCCTCCCCTGGCCCACGACCAGGCCGGCAACCTCTATGGCGCGAGCCCCTCGGGCGGCGGCTCGCAATGTTATTACAGCACCGGCTGCGGCACGATTTACAAGCTGGACCCAACCGGCAAGGTAACAACGCTATATCGTTTCTCAGGCCCTCCGGACGGGTCATACCCGGAGGCCGTGATTCGGGACTCAGAAGGCAACCTCTATGGAACGACTCGATACGGTGGCACCGCACAGTGCTCTTACGGAATTGAACCTGGCTGCGGAACCGTCTTCAAAGTGGATGCGGCTGGTAAAGAGACCGTGCTGCACAGCTTTGGAGGGCCGCCCGACGGGCAAAATCCTTTTGCCGGACTAGTCCGGGACGCGAAAGGAAATCTCTATGGCACCACTTACCTGGGCGGAAAAGGATCCTGTAACAGCACTGGTTGCGGGACGGTCTTCAAGATTGATCCCGCCGGCAAGGAAACCGTGCTCTACCGTTTCGGCAACGGTGCGGACGGCGGACTTCCCTTAGGCAACTTGCTTCTGGTCGGCGGTGTTCTCTATGGCACCACCGCATCGGGCGGCACTGGATCATGCACGAATTCCGTCTTCGTCGGATGTGGCACGGTCTTCAACCTAAAAGGCCGCAAAGAAACCGTCCTTTACCGCTTTACCGGTCCACCCGACGGAGCCTGGCCTATCGCTAACGTAGTTCGTGATCGTAAGGGCAACCTCTATGGCACGGCCTCGGGCGGAGGCGATACCATCAACTGCCCCCTCGGCCCCTATGGCTGCGGTACCGTGTTCAAGCTGGACCTGGCTAGAAAAGAAACCATTCTGTACACCTTCAACGGTCAGAATGACGGCTATACCATCGAAGGCTTGGTTATCGACGCGCAAGGCAACCTCTATGGCACCGCCGAGGGCCCCTTCGACTACAACAGCTCGGCCACAACTGTCTTCAAAGTTGATACTTCCGGACAATTCACCGTCCTGCACTCCTTCGGCACCGAATCAGGGTACGCCCCGGGAGACCTGATCATCGACCACCAGGGCAACCTCTACGGCACGGCTGTCCCGATGGTGTTCAAACTCACTCCATGAGATTCAACTTCGACCAACTCGGGATCCGTATCAGGATATGGCTTGAAGCCGCGAAGCGGCGTAAGAATGCAGCCCACGGCGTAAGCCGTGGGGAAAAGCGGGAAACAGACAAAGCCCCAGCAGGGCGAAAGAGCAGTTCTCACTCGCACACTTTCAGCGCTGTGATAAGCGCCCTTGGGCTTAGGACCACTGCTCTTGCTGAATTGCAGGATCAGGGCCTTTTGGCAACATTTAGGAGAACGAACGTGACCACTAAAACAACAGCCACTCTGTGGGCAACCATGATCTTCGCCACGCTATCCGTATCGCAAGCCCAGACTTTCACCATGCTCCACTCCTTCACCGGTACCGACGGAGCCAATCCCCAATCAACTTTGATTCGGGACGCCGCAGGCAACCTTTACGGCACCACCTACTACGACACATCCGGCTACGGAACTGTGTTCAAGATGGATAAAACCCACAAGGTAACCGTGCTTTACAATTTCCCCGGCCCACCCGACGCAGCCAACCCCTCCGGACCTTTGCTCATGGATAAGTCCGGCAACCTCTACGGAACTACCGTCTGGGGCGGCGCGTGGAACCTGGGGACTGTGTTCCAACTTAGTTCAACTGGCGCGGAAACCGTGCTCCACAGCTTTGCCGGGATAACCGACGGAGTCAATCCCGGGGGCGGCGTGATCAGCGACCCGGCTGGCAATTTGTACGGCACCACCGAAGGCGGCAGCAACGGAGCTGGATGCGACTACTACGGCTGCGGAATCGTCTTCGAACTGGATACGACTGGTCACGAGATCATTCTCCACACCTTCAACGGAGAAGGCGACGGCGCCATTCCATGGGCAGGCTTGCTCCGCGACTCCGCAGGAAACCTCTACGGCACCACGGTTGAAGGCGGCGCCTCCGGACTGGGAACCGTGTTCAAGCTGGACTCCGCTGGCACCCTCACACTCCTGCACAGTTTCGCCGGAACCGACGGAGCCTATCCCTACGCAGGCGTCATCCGCGATACAAAGGGCATCCTTTATGGCACCACTTACGAAGGTGGCAGCTCCCACGTCGGAACCGCGTTCAAGTTGAACAAGGCCGGCAAGCTCACCGTACTACACAACTTCAAGGGCAACACCGACGGAGCTTATCCGCCCGCGGCGCTGGTCCGCGATTCCGCGGGCAATCTGTACGGCACCACCGCCCAAGGCGGCTCTTCCTCGAACTTCGGAACCGTGTTCATGCTGGATAGCGCCGGCAAAGCCACGGTACTGCACAGCTTCACTACACCCAGGCAAGGCATGTTGCCGGAAGCAGGTTTGCTCCTCGACAAAACCGGAAACCTCTACGGCACCACATACTACGGTGGTCCGCGCAATTCCAACGACGGAACCGTATTCAAGCTCACTCCGTGAGCGCGATAGGCTTAAACAGGGGCGGGACCTTGCCCCCCCGACGACCGGGTAATGGAGGACGGGCGTCCTCGCCCGTCCCAGCCACAAGCCGCCAACATGTGGCGCGGGGTGCCCCCGCCCGCGAATCGTTCCCAACAACGTTGTGGTGAGCCCTGGTTGTCAGAATCAAGTCCGCGAAGTTATCAGAAGTACCGGACAGGCGTGTCCGCGCCACACGGACCCACTTCTTGAAGAAGGCGGAGGTCATTTCATTCAACCTCCGCCCTGCCATTCGCGGAATTACTTGGGTTGATCAGTCCCGAAACCGCGATACGGATAGCGACCCCCAAATCTGCCTCGAACTGTGCCGGTCCTGTCGTTAGTCGAAGAACTATCTTCAGCCATCGTTCCTGGGTACTGCGTGACTAGTGCGGAGCTACTTTGAGCCGTGGCGGCTGCACCCTCAACGCGCTCCCCGCAGTTCCCACCGTTGTCGTGGTTGCCGTCGCATGGGGTCAGCAGGAAAGCATGCCCACATTGGTCGTCAAAGAGGCAACCACGGGGCACTCCGACTCCGGCAATCTCTCCGCGATCATTGACCGCGAAGGCCCGTGTGAGGTACAAAGCAGAATTGGGGGGAATGCGCGTGTTCAAATCGATGATCTGACCGTCCTGCCATAGAACGGCGTGTAGAACGGAATAGTCACACGCCAGCGATACGCCTACGATTTGACCCGTTGAATTAATGGCATGGGCAAAGCTGCACGTGTCGCCTACCACGGTTCCGAGGTCCGTCATCACGTCACTCTTCCACAGAAAAGCGTGGAATACTTGACCGCAGGGTCCTGGCACATCGGCCAAACCGACAACCTCCGCGGCATCATTGATTGCGAATGCTTGCCCGCAATCTCCTCCTAGGGTGCCGAGGTCCCGCATTGGTCCAGGCATAGTCCAAAGAAACGGATGGTGAATCAGGTCTCCGGCCAGTGTGGATACGCCAGTGACCTGACCGTGGTTGTTGAGTGCGCCCTGGTAATCCGCAGGCTCTGACCCCGCCAAAGTGCCTCCCAAGCTGCCGAGGTCAGTCATTCCTTTTCCTTCCTCCCAAAGGAACGGGTGAGTCGTAGGCAACCCGGTAACAGGATTCGGGGTCGAGTCTGTATAGGCGAATCCAGCTACCTGCCCCTGATCGTTAACAAAGTCACCCCACGCATCGTTACCGGTGCCGAGCAGGCCCAGATCCTGCATCCCGTTGTGCTTATCCCACAAAAAAGCCCGCGTTTGCGTTCCGTTGGAGGAACCAAAAAGCTGGAAGTCATAAATCGAGAAGGGGTCGGGGATCCCGTTCAGCGCGAATCCAACCACTTGGCCCCGCGTATTGATGCCGGCCCCCGCGCTGACGCTTCCCCCAGGAAGAGTTCCCAGGTCCTGGATCACGCCGTCTTTCCAACGGACAGCACGCAATTCATTGAGACCCAGCACGGGATCAATGACGCCGTTCTCCGAGTGTCCGCTGATCTCTCCATTGGCATTGATCGAGGTGGCGACGCTACAGTTGTTGGCTCCTGCAAGACTGCCCAGGTCGGTCATGACACCGTTCTGCCATTCGAGCCCATGATTGACGAAGGGAACGATGCCATCGAATCCTCCACAAATGACGGGGTTGTTGTTAGTTGTGGTGGGAATGGATGTCCCCGCGCCGCCGACCGTCGCCCCCCTTCTGTTTACTTGGTGGGGACTCCCAATTCCGGGCGTGGGGTTAACGTAACTCTCGGGACCGCCGAAGGTACCGATGTCAACAAGTTTGTAATGATGGTGTTCTTTCTTGTGTTGCTGCGCGGCCAGCGAAACTGGGATAGCCAGCGCACCGAGTAACGCGATTGCCGAAATCAGTTTTCCGGATTTCATAAACACTCCTCCTTCAAAGTTTGCGGTAGCGTCGGCTCGGCGTTGGGGCCGGGGTGGGAAGGGCCGGCGGCGACTTCGCGGACGCCACTCTGCACCGCTTGGCCTCCGCAAGTCAATGGCGCGCACCTGACATCGCAGGACATAATCCTGACATCGTGCAAGCAGCCTGTCCTCAATAGCTTGGAAGCCCGTGAATTTTGTAGAGCAGCCCTCACAATCCAGTGTTAGACTTTCGCGGATCGACGCAAGCCACGCCCTGTAGAAACGTAGCTTGCTACGTCTCAGGCGGCTGACCAACCCCGCGACTCGAGATTGCGCGAATCAGCACCCTGTTGACCTGGAGTAAGGCGCGATGGCAATTCCCGCCGAATCCGAATCGTGCGTGCGTTTTGGCGAGTTCAAGCTCGACCTGCGCACCCGCGAACTCCGCTCCAACGGGCACAGGTCCTACCTGCAGGAGCAGCCTTTTCACGTCCTCGCCGTGTTGCTCGATCGCCCCGGCCAATTGATTACCCGCGACGAACTGATGAAACAGTTGTGGCCGTCTGACACTTTTGTCGATTTCGACCAGAGCCTGAATAAAGCGGTGAACCGCCTGCGTGAAGCCCTGGACGATCACGCCGAACAACCCCGCTTCATCGAAACCGTGCCCCGCCGCGGCTATCGATTCATCAGCCCGGTTGCGCACGACCATGACAATGTGGCGACGGGCGTCTCGCCTGTCCAGGCAATTCCCATAGCGTCTCGTGAACCCTCGGAAGAGGACGCTCCCCACATCGAGAATCAGCGTGCTCGCCAATGGAAGCTTCTCGTTCCGGCTGCAGTGCTGCTGGGTGCAGCGCTGGTGGGCGGCGGTCTGTACTGGCGCTCGCGGACGGCGCACAGACCCGCTGGGAAAGAAACCATCGTCTTAGCCGATTTCGTCAATAACACGAGTGACCCGGTGTTTGAGGACGCGCTTAGACAGGCTCTGTTGGCCAGTCTGGATCAATCCCCATTCCTCAGCATTCTTTCCGACGACAAGGTACGTGAGCAACTCGGATACATAGGCAGGCCTGCTACTGACCGACTCACCGAGCCGGTGGCGCGTGAGGTTTGCCAGCGAGCCGGCAGCATGGTCGTGCTGGTCGGATCAATCTCCAGCTTGGGCACTCATTATGCGCTGGGTCTAAACGCGGTGAACTGCCAGACGGGCGAGTCGGTGTCCCGGCAGGAGGCAGAGGTCGAAAGCCGGGAGAAGATACTGCGGTCGCTCGATCGCATCTCCACGAAAACCCGCGAGATGCTTGGAGAATCACTCAGCTCCATCCAGAAGTACGACGTTCCACTTGACCAGGCGACAACCTCTTCGCTCGAGGCACTGCGATTTTTTCGGCTCGCACAAGAAGCGGAGGACACCGAGGGAAGCGCGGCAGCTATTGCATTTTACAAGCAGGCCATCGCGCTGGATCCAAATTTCTCAGAAGGGTACGAAGGCTTAGGTGTGAATTACGCGAATTTCGGCCAGTCCGATCTTGCCGCGACATACCTGAAGCGGGCGGTCGAACTGAGCAATCGCATTAGCGAGCGAGAGAAGTTTGAGACTTTTGCCGCTTACTATTCGCTTGGCACGCGGGAACTGGATAAGGCCATCGAGGCATATCAACTGTGGGAAAAGACATATCCGGACGATCGGTTGGCTCCCGGGAATCTCGCCGATGGCTATTTGAAGGTCGGTCAATACGAGCGGTGCGCTGCCGCAAGTCGCAGAGCGATCAAGATGGACCCAATTCAGTCGGTTGCGTACGAGAACCTTGCGTTCTGCCTGATCAACCTCGATCAAATGCAGGAAGCAAGAAAGGCCCTTGACGATGCGCTCTCGCGGAAACTCGACGACGCTTGGATTCGGCTGCCTTTATACAATCGGGCTTTCTTGCAGAGTGACGAGTCGGAAATGCGAAAGCAGCTTGCCTGGGCGGCTGGTCGTCCGGGCGAGGAAGAAGCGATGTTCCTCTCCGATCAGGCGGACACCGAGGCCTTTCACGGACGGCTCAGTAAATCCCGGGAATACTCCCGCCGCGCGGTTGACTCTGAGCTGCGGGCAGACTCGAAAGAAGGCGCTTCTTCGCATCAGGCATACGCAGCCTTGTGGCAGGCGGAGTTCGGGAATCTTGTTCAGGCCCGAAAGGATGCTGCGAGGGCGCTGGCTTTATCGCCTGGTCGAGATGGAAAGATAGTAATCGCGATGGCCCTGGCCCGGATCGGAGATTTCTCCCGTGCCAACGCACTGGCGGATGAGTTGCAGAAGACACACCCGCGGGACACATTGGTGCAGTTTTACTCTCTGCCTTCGATCCGGGCAGCCGTAGAACTCAGTCGCGGCAATGCCGCCAAAGCAGAAGATTTTACCGAGCGCGCCCGGCCATACGAACTGGCCGCGCCAAGCACTCCGCCAACCGATCTGAGAGCGCTCTACCCGAGCTATGTCCGGGGCCAGGCTTACTTGGCAATGCACCGTGGGAACGATGCGGCGGTGGAGTTCCAGAGAATACTCGATCACCGCGGGCTGAACGGCAACTCTCCCCTTGGCGCTTTAGCTCACCTGCAAATCGGTCGAGCCTACGCAATGTCCGGCGACCCGGCGAAGGCCCGCGCTGCCTACCAGGATTTCTTCGCACTGTGGAAAGACGCCGACCCCGACATTCCTATCCTCAAGCAAGCCAAAGCTGAGTACGCGAAACTGCAGTGAGCGGCTTTGAGTTGCAAAACTGAGCTTTTGTCACAAGTTCCAAGGACCAATGGACGCCAAGCGTCCCCCTCCAATCTCAGACTCGGCGTTCTCCGCGAGCCCTTCGCGCACTCTGCGATTTGAGATTTCCTCCCCACCATCTACAATCTCAACTCGCATGGACACCACCCGCATCGCCGAACTACTGCAACCCTTCCTCACTGTCCCCGACCCCGCTCCTAAGCCTTGTCATTCCGAGCGGAGCGAGGAATCTGCAGTTCTCACTCCAGATCAACTAAACTATATATCGATATACATCGATCTCCTCCTCCGCTGGAACGCCCGCATCAACCTCACCGCCATCCGCCACCCGGAAGAAATCGTGACTCGCCACTTCGGCGAATCCCTGTTAGCCGCCCGCCACCTCTTCCCGGCACCGGTCTTCCCGGCAAAGACCACGTGGGGACAGCCGTCGCCGGCTGTCCAAGCCGAGCGCAGCTCGGCAACGGCCCACGTGATCGACGTCGGCGCCGGCGCAGGCTTCCCTGGTCTCCCAATCAAAATCTGGGCACCCGACATCAACCTCACCCTGATCGAATCCAACCACAAGAAAGCAACCTTCTTGCGCGAGGTAACCCGAACCCTAACATTGATGAACATCAATGTATTCCCCGGACGCGCCCAAGACTACCCAAACCCTCCCGCCGAGGTAGTAACCCTCCGCGCAGTCGAGCGCTTCGACGCCACCCTCCTGATCGCCGCCCGCCTGGTCGCCCCCGGTGGCCGCCTTGCCCTCCTGATAAGCGAAGCCCAACTCGCTCGTACCCACAACCTTACCCCCGAGTTCGCGTGGCCCCACCCGGTCAACATCCCCCTCTCTTCAACCCGCCGCCTAGTCATCGGAGTCCGGAATCCTGAACAGCACGCATCAGGTTAGACAGCAGAGCGGGCATCAAGAAAGTAACAAGTGGGAAAGAGTAACGGGTGAGCAGTCTGAATCAGTTCGTGCTCAGCACTAACAGTGCAGGACATGCCAGCCGAAGTGGGAAATGGCCGACAACTTTGCGATGGAGTCAGCGCCCCCAAGCACGAACTCCAAATGAAAATCAACGAAGTGTTCCACGTGGAACACCTCCTCGTCCGTGTCCGGGAACTCTTTGGGGCAGAACCCCACTTGGGGAGTGTTCCACGTGGAACACTCAAGCCACATTTCCCCAAACGTTCCACGTGGAACATTTCTGTGGAAAGATGGCTCGCCTGCCTCTGTAACTCACTATCGCTCCAACAGAATGCCCTCGTGAGTTGGTTGCACCGAAATCGGTCATTGCAAATGCACCACGACTCGGGCTATTCTGCAGAGCGTCTCTCCGATTCTCCGAAAACTAAATGGGACGCGTCATCGCGGTTGCCAACCAGAAGGGCGGCGTAGGTAAGACTACGACTGCCATCAATCTGGCCTCGTCCATTGCCGCAGCAGAGGTGGACACGCTTCTGGTCGATTGCGATCCGCAATCGAACGCCACGAGCGGACTTGGCCTAGTCAAAGATCCCGAACGAATCAGCACATATCATCTATTGATGGGCGAGGCGAGTGCATCTGATGCCTTGCAGAAAACTGAGCTCGATCAGCTGTGGATCATCCCCGCACACAAGAACCTGCTGGGAGCGAATCTTGAGTTGGTGGATGGAGAGCGCAGGGAGTTTCGCCTGCGGGATGCGCTGGCACTTGTGCGGGAGCGCTTCCAGTACATCGTATTGGACTGTCCGCCGGCGCTTGATCTGCTGACTCTCAATGCGTTGGTCGCTGCGGACGCGGTTCTTATTCCCATGCAGGCGGAGTACTTCGCTCTCGAAGGCGTCTCAGAGTTGCTCGACACCATTGAACGTATCCGCGCATCGTTTAATCCCGAGCTCACGATCGAAGGTGTGGTGCTGACCATGTTCGATGACCGCACCAACCTGGCTCAGCAAGTAACCGCGGAGCTGAATCGATACTTTGGCGAGAAGCTGTGCAAGACCACGATCCCGCGCAACGTCCGGTTGGCGGAGGCTCCGAGTCACGGCAAGCCCGCGCTGCTCTACGACGTGCGCTCGCGCGGGGCGGAGAGCTACATTCAGCTCGCCAAGGAAATCATCGCGCACAGCATGCCGGTGGAGGAGATGCCTGCGCCCGCCGAGCTTCCTACAGGTGAGGAGAAGCAGGTGGTGAATGCTCCGCGGTGGAAGCGATGGATCAAGGAGCGGAATAAATTGACGACCATCAATATATTAGATCGATGAACATCGATATATTGGCGGAGTGAAACACGAGGTCCCTCGACTCCGCTCGGGATGACAGGGGATAGGGGATGAACACAAAATGACGACTACGGCGATGACCAGCACGGAGAAAGTTGCGGACAAGGTGATTGAGAAGCGGCGGGCGCTGGGGCGGGGGCTCGATTCGTTGCTGCCTTCGGGGCCGCGCATGGTGGACGCGGGCAACGCGGGCGGGGCGCCCGCGCCACACAGTACTGTTTTGCCTGAGGTTCAGGCTCAGGCGGCGCGGGGCGATTCCGTGGTGGAGATTCCGCTTGAGCTGATTGATGAGAATCCTTATCAGACGCGGTATTTTGCCCCAGGGGAGCATGTATCCGACGACCTGGTCGCGACCACTCTCCACGAATTGGCGGACTCGATTCGCGCTAATGGGGTGATCCAGCCGGTCTCGGTTCGGCCGGGGGCGGAGGGACGCTATCTTCTGATTCTGGGCGAACGGCGCTGCCGGGCTTCGAAGATCGCGGGTAAGACGACGATTCCTGCGATTGTGCGCAAAGTCTCCGACCAGCAGGCGGCGGAGATGACGGTGGTCGAGAACCTGCAACGGCAGGATCTGAATTGCATGGAGCAGGCGGCCGCGTTCTCCAAGTTGAGCCAGGATTTCAAACTGACGCAAGAGCAGATTGGGCAGCGGGTGGGGATTTCGCGGGAATCGGTTTCGAACTACATGCGGCTGCTGCGGCTGCCGGGCACGGTGACGCAATATCTGCAGGAGGGGCGGCTGGGGTTCAGCGAGGCGCGGGTGCTGCTGACGTTGCTCGATCCGAACATGATTCCGAAGATTGCCGATGAAGCGGTGCGCAAGCATTTGTCGGTGGAGCAACTCGAAGACCTGGTATTCAACACCAACGTGCCGTTGCAGAATGAGAAGCAGCCGGGAACGGCGCGCTGGGTGGATCCGAATGTGAGGCATGTGCAGACGGAGTTGGAACGAACGCTGGGAGTACGAGTGCGGATTCGCGATCGCAAGGGAAAAGGGAAAATCGAGATCGAGTATGCGACGTTGGAGGATTTTGATCGAGTGGTGGGGATGTTGAAGGGCGGTCGTTAGTCGTTGGTCGTTCGTCTTTGGTTGTTGATCGTCTGGTCATGGTCACGGCGGCTTTTGGCCGCCTTTTTTTTTTGCGGGAGCGCAGATTGTGGAATTCAGATTGGCAAGAATCTGGGTAGTAAACTGTGGGACCGTGAACTCAGATTAGCAAGTTGATCGAGTATTCATGCGTCGCTCTGTGGCGACTTCTCGAGGGGAAGTGGGAGATGTTCGTGACGGGGGAGCAAAAGGTGCTGTAATCGGTGGCCATGCAGCTTATGAATGGAGAGGAAGTCGCGCTGGATGAGGATGGTCAGAAGCTGCGGGTGAAGCGCGTGGGGCGCGGGGGGTTGCGGATGGTGCAATTCAAATTGAATGGACGGATGTTTGAGGCCATCGAGCAGAATCGGGTGAAGCCGAGCCGGTGGGGACAACTGGCGCGCGAAAAACATCGGGTGGTGCAGTTCCGGGAGGTGGCGACGCATAAATATGTGGCCGTGGCGGTGGATGGTGAGATTACGGAGTATGGGCGATGAGGGTTCCGCCACGCTGGAAATTTTCGTGCGGGTGGCGGGGAAAGTGGTTTCGAGGTTCTGATTCTCGATTCTCTGTGCTATGGCCGCTCGCCATTGGTGTTGATGCTTATCCAAAAAATTAGCCCAGATAGTGGAACGCCATTATGATAGGGTGCATCGAGGCAGCCGATGTTTGTCACCAGACTTATCTTGAAAAACTGGCGGAATTTCCGCTCGGTCGACGTGGAACTGGGTCTCAGAGTCTTCGTCGCGGGACCGAACGCCTCCGGCAAATCTAACCTGCTCGATGTCTTCACCTTCCTCAAAGACGTTGCGAAGCCTAGCGGTGGTCTGCAGAACGCGGTTACTGAGCGGGGGGGGATTTCGAAGCTGCGGTGTCTCGCTGCGAGAAAATACCCGGATGTTGAGATCGAAGTTCATCTCGCTGACAATGGAAACGAGTGGTCTTATGCGATCGGCATCAAACAAGAGGCTCGCGGTTACCGTCAGCCCATCTTAGCCTATGAGAGGGTCACAAAAAAGGGCCGGCCTCTGTTGGAACGACCTGACGAATTCGATCTAAAAGACCCCCTACGTCTTACTCAAACCCATCTCGAACAGATAAATGCGAACGCTGAATTCAGGGATTTGGGGCGGTTTTTTGATTCGGTCAGCTACCTCCATTTGGTGCCCCAACTTCTGCGGCACCCCGAGGCCTTCTCTGGACCGGGTATCCCGGGCGATCCGTACGGTCGAGGGTTTCTTGAGAGGGTGGCCAGAACTTCGGAGGGCACGCGAAAGACTCGGCTAAGGAAGATCGAGGCGGCTCTACGAATAGCGGTCCCACAGTTGAAAGAACTCACCGATGTCAAAGATGACACTGGTATTCCCCACTTGGAGGTGGTGTACCAGCACTGGCGTCCGCAAGGGGCAAAACAAAGAGAGGACCAATTCTCGGACGGTACTCTGCGGCTCATCGGGCTCCTGTGGTCCCTGCTCGAGGGTGACTCGATGCTGCTATTGGAGGAGCCGGAGCTTTCTCTCAATTCCGGGATCGTTCGGAAATTACCAGCGTTAATGTACAGAATCCAGAGGCAGAAAAAACGCCAGATTATGATCAGTACCCATAGCTCCGATCTGCTTTCTGACGCGGGGATCGGGGGCGAGGAAGTACTGCTGCTGACGCCCAGCGAAGAGGGCACGAAAGTGGAACTAGCCTCCTCGATTACGGAGATAAGAGAGTTGTTAGAGGGTGGTCTAACGGTCGCTGACGCGGCGCTGCCGCGTACAGTACCGAGCAATATTCTTCAGTTGGACCTTTTTGAATGACTACTCCAATTCCCCTAAATTTGGCGTTTGAAGACGCGCTAACCGAGTCGCTGGCGCTTAAAATCCTTAAGACAATTCCAACCGGATACGCCACCCAGACGATTTACAACCGCGGTGGCTACGGATATCTTAGGCGCACAATAAATGGCTTCAATAACGCCGCGAAGGGAACACCGTTCTTGGTGGGAACTGATCTAGATAGGTACGAGTGTCCCTCGGCTTTGATCAACGATTGGCTCACACATCCAAAACACCACAATCTGTTGATCCGAGTTGCGGTCAAAGAAGCAGAGGCTTGGGTACTCGCTGATCGAGATAGCTTCGCAAATTTTCTCGGTATCAGTGTCGTGAGGGTACCTGGCGACGTCGAAGCTTTGCCCAATCCCAAGGCGGCACTAATTCAATTGGCACGCAGGGCTCGAAAGAAACAAGTGCGCGATGATATTTGTCCACCGCCCAACAGCACGAGTAAAGTCGGGCCCAACTACAACGCCCGGCTCGGCGGCTTTGTCAGCGAAAGTTGGAATCCAGTGGTTGCGAGATTGAATTCCCGAAGCCTCGATAGGGCAATGAATCGCCTCGTCGCGTTTCGCCCACAATGGGCTGTTCCTGCCTGAATTTCTCACCGAGATCGGGCCGGTGCTATCGCTTTGCACTCTTGGGGCAATTGCGGAGGCCAAGGGGCCTGCGCCCACCACGCTGAAGAATGGAGGCTTGCCGTCCTCAGTTTCTTCGCGGGCCTGTTTAAGTTCCGAGATCGCGGTGGCGAGATCGATTTCGCGCGTGGTGCAGCTCCCTTCGGGGGAAGCGGGATCGTCCGAGATTATAGCGCATGGCTTGGTGGCGCAATTTATGCGGCGCTGAAAGTGTGGGTGTGCGAGTTTTTGTGGCTCCCGTGCGGGGCTTGAATCTTGTTTCGTCTTACCCAGGGCTTACGCCCTGGGCTATTATCTGCCGCCCCTCCGGGGCTGATTCTTGCTGGTTTCATTCCGCTGAAGCCGTCCGTGGAGAACTGCTTCTTGCCTTGAATCAGCTTCTTGAAAGATCGAAGAATGGAGACTTGCCATCCTCGGTTTCTTCGCGGGCCTGTTTAATTTCCGAGATCGCGGTCGCGAGATCGATTTCGCGCGTGGTGCGGCTCCCTTCGGGGAAGGGGGATCGTCCGAGATTTATAGCGCATGCCTTGGTGACGCAATTTATGTGGCGCTGGGAGAGTGGTGTGTGCGAGCTTGTGTGGCGCCCGTGCGGGGCCTGAATCTTGCTCTGTCGCTTACGGCACCTCTGAAGTCGTGCCCTCCCACAGACCAATTCTGGCTCAGGCTGTTCAAGTGCAGAGATCTTTCGTTGGCCACCTTCGCTTCGCGAAGGTGCCGCTTCCTCAAGATGACAAAAGGAAAACCGGGGCGGTATGGGGAGTGGCGTTGTTGCTGATTGGGTGGGGAGAAAGGGGGCACGCGGCCCCCTTTAACGCTCAGTGGTTAGTGATCGTGGCCCTGATCGTGGTGGTCCTCGCCATGGTGGTCCTGACCACGCCCGTGTCCGTTGCCGTGGTCTTCGTGGTCCCAATGTCCCTCGTGCAGTTGCCAGCCTTCCTGGTAATGGTCATAGTGAGGGTGGCTCCAGTAGGCCCCTTCGTAGGGAGGACGGTCCCAGCGTCCCTGGACCCAGCGGTAGTGGCGGCCATTGGGGGCCCAATACCCTTCTATCCAGACGTAACCCGGACCGGGGAGCGGTCCACGCTCCTCGTAGCGGATCGGCGGTGGCGCGGATCCGATGTATACCGAAACTTGGGCCGAACTGGGGGCGACGATAGCGGCTGCGAGCAGTGCGCTATATATGCAATTCAGTTTCATTTTGTATCTCCTTCTTAAAAGTTCGGATTTTCACGTGATGAGTATGGGTTTGCCATCTTTTAACCAGCGAAAAAGGGCCGGACCCTGCGAGTCCGGCCATGCAGTTTGCGTGTTGTCGGTACAGCGAAGCGGACGGTCGTGAGGGTCGAACGTCGATACTGTCAATCGAACACTAACCCATGACCGCCCAAAGGGGGAGGGCCGTTCGTTCTCGGCCTTTTTCTTGCAGGCCGGATCATACAACTTGTTGGGGAGGGCTGGGCTGTTCAGAATTGCACAGTTTTGAGAATATTCCTGGGCGCGTGATGGTCGTGGTTTGCGATGGTGAGGGCTGGGCTTGCGGTGGAGTTTTGGGCTGATTGTCCGGCTGATGAACCCCTGGCGGCACGAATCACGGTCGTAAACGGTGGGACTATCTGAAGCCTTTGAGGGCGGCTGATGCGCGCGCGCTAAAGAAACCCAAGAGCGAGTGGGAGGGAGGCTCGATATTCGTCTGTTTGGCTGGGGTTCGGGCTAGGGAAGTTAGGCTCTATTCACAGGAGCTTCGATTCACATATAGTTTCGTACGCCGAAATTCCGTGCTCGGCCACTCCCGGAACTTCAGGCGAAGCTTGGCGCTTGTAACAGTGGTCAACTATTCCTTGTGGTGAGGAGAGATCCATGCGACATGGCAGCTCAAGTCTGGGCCGCTTCGTACTGCTGATGGCACTACTGTCCGCAGCCGCGGCGGCGGAGACTCCCACGTTAACCTTCAAATTCAAAACCATCACGGTTGCAGGAGCACAAAGCACGGCTATCTATGGCATCAATAACGCGGGCGCGATGGTTGGATCGTACGTCGACGGCGGCGGGGTGCGGCACGGCTTCAGGCTCTCCGGCGGCAAGGTGAAAAAGATCGACGATCCGAATGGCACGGACACCTACTGTTTCGCAATCAACAAGGCGGGAGCGATCGTGGGCTACTACGCCACTTCAAGCCATAGCGCTCAGGGTTTTTTGTACCAGAAGGGAAAGTTCAGCGACATTAGCCCGGCGGGTTCGACCGGCTCGCAAGCGCTTGGCATCAACGACCATGGAGACATTAACGGTAACTTCGGAGACTCGAAGGGCTCGCATGGGTTCCTGCTGAAGGGAGGCACATATACCACGCTTACCACGCTGGACGTGCCCGGGGCTGCGTTCACGCTCGGCGGAGGGATCAACAACGCCGGCCTGATGACCGAGGTGTGGATTGATTCGGGATCTAATTCAGAATCGTCGCTCTACGATGGCAAGACGTACAAGACGATTAATGTCCCGGGCGAGGCTGACTCGGACGCTGCCGCAATCAACAATCTGGGCGATATTGTCTATTCCTGGGAAGGATCGGGCAACACTTATGGCGGCGCGCTGCGGCACGGGGGCAAGTATTACAAGTTTCACGTCCCTAAGGGCGACCGGACTTTCGGTTACGGGATCAATGACCATAACATTGTCGTCGGGGCGTACACCAACAAGAGCGGGGTGCTGGAAGGCTTCTCGGCAACCTATTGATTGAGCCCGCGCGGGCTCGGATGGCTGGCGAAAAATCGCCAGTTCACTCAGAACCGGTTCTGAGTTTAAACGCCTGTTTGCGACATCTATCCAGCCAAGGCCGCAGGGCAGAGAAAAAGCCCGGCAAAGGTTGGCCTGCGGCGAACCTAGAATACTGTGGTGAGTCTTAATTAGCGCTAAAGAGTTCGGATTCACGCGCATGCGGTTGCCCGCCGAGCGCGGCTTAGAATATCATGCGGTGAATCGCGGTCTATCGGAGAAATCCAAACTGACCGATGCAACCCACACTGTTCAGTCCAAGGAGAAGCAATGTTCTCAAAGAAATTGTTGGTTTCTATCGCGCTCGTGTTCGCCGGCGCGACGGCCATCGCAGCCGCCCAGAATGACGTCGCCTTGAGGGGCCACAGAACGACTGTTTGGGGCAAACACGCGAGAATGACGGTCGTGACCGAGCCGGCCCCATCCTTCACGACAACGAACCTCAACGATTCGGGTCTGGTCACGATCTTCAGCAATCTCGCCGCTACATATCCGAAGGGCGAGTACTGGTGCTGTACGGGCTACAACGTCATGGGCTCGAATTCTGGTGTCGGCGAGCAATGGATGGCGGCTGCCTTCACGCCTGGCGCCAATCACACGGTGACCAGAATCGAAGTCGCTGTCGGCTATTCGCAACAAGGAACGAATGGCGTTGTCCTCAGTCTCAACCGCGACAGCCACGGCATTCCCGGCAAGGCACTGAGGAGTTGGAGTGCCTCGAACCTGCCTCGCTTCGGCACCTGCTGCACGCTGGTGGTGAAGTCCGACAAGTCCGGCATACCGGTCAGCGCCGGCAAGCAGTATTGGATCGTTCTGAGCACCAACAGCAACGAATTGGACACCGTGGATGTGTGGAGTGTCGACGACACCAATCAGTTGGATTCCGCGACGGTCGCGACCTACCCCGGGACCAGCAACCACTGGAAAGCTTTTCAGACGACACCAGGGCTCGCATTCGCCGTAAAAGGAAGCAATTGAGGCGCCCTCGAATCCGATGCTCGCTAATCGCGCTTCACGTCCGAGTGGTGCGGCGCCCGGCGTATGTAATTTAGTTCATCCGTGGTTTTGGGAAGGGTTGCCGAAGGCGTCGAAGACCAGGCCGGCTTGGGGATTGGCCCCGTCCGTGTCGTAGTTGTTGAAACTATGCAGTACCTTCTCCGTCAGCCCCCGCCTGCCTTGCGTGTCAACTCGAACACTGTACCGAAGCCGTGAGCGCCGACATAGTAGGTCGTGCCGTAAACACTGCCGGAGGTATCGAAGATCAGGCTGGCCAGCGGTTCATACCCGTCCTTGCCGCCGGTGAAGTTATGCAGCACATTCTCGTGAGGCCCCAAATTTAGTCCGCAACTCTTGCCGGGTATTGGCGTTCTTTACTTTGGCGCACCGTAACAGGACAGGTACCGCCGTGCACGTGTGTGTGCGCTGGCCGGAATCTTCTCTGCTACAATTTACCAGCGCCGCTTGTGGACGGGCCGCGAAACGCGGCTCCCGGGGGCTTCCTAACATGCTGAGCAGTAAGAAGAAACTTCAACTCGTGGCTGCATTTGCGACCCTCTTGTTGTTCGCTGTGGGAGTGGGCTGCAGCGGGTTTTTCGTTGACCCGGTGTTGACCTCCATAGCCGTGGGTCCTACGGCGACAATCGACCAGGGCGCTACCGTGCAAGAAAGCGCTATTGGGACCTACAATGACGGATCCACGAAAACGCTCGGCTCGGGTGTGCAATGGAGCAGTAGTTCGACCACCACGGCTAGAGTAAATAGTTCAGGCCTAGTGACCGGTGCTTCACCCGGCACCGCCACGATCACGGCTGCATTTCAGGCGACCAACGGCACTTCAAGTATCACCGTCAACCTCGGAAACGTGACCGCCCTCAAGACCCAGCCCGCGGGCAACGTAAGCATTAAAGCGAATGGTGGAAGCCAACAATTCTTTGCGTATGCCACTGTGACCGGAGACAGTAACCAGGTTGACGTCTCGTCAACCGCAACTTGGACGTTGTCCGACACTACTAATTTCTCGATAACCCAGGGAGACCCGGTGACGGTCACGACGATAACCGCGAACCCTGGTGTGCAGGCCACGCTTTCGGTAAGTTATGTGAGCACCACCACGATCACGGCGACTCCTGTGACGATCACGACGATCCCATAACGCGCCACCATGTCTGACATCCGCTGCATCGGCATTTGCACCGGGGGCGGCGATGCTCCCGGCCTAAATGCAGTCATTCGCGCGGCTGTCAAGTCTGCCATTCTCAAGTACCACTGGCAGGTCATCGGCATTCCCGACGGCTTCGATGGCCTGATCTGGCCGGAAAAATCGCGCCCCCTCACACTCAAGGACGTCAGCGGCATCCTGCCGCGCGGCGGCACCATCCTGGGCACTACCAATCGCGGCAATCCTTTCCACTATTGCACCATCGAGAACGGCGTGGAAGTTATCCGCGATATTTCCGACGAAGTCATCGCCAACTCGCGCCAGCTCGGAATGGATGCCGTGATCAGCATTGGCGGGGATGGCTCGCAGACGATCGCGCTAGCGCTTTTCAAAAAGGGCATGAACATCGTAGGCGTGCCCAAGACGATCGACAACGATCTTTCCGCGACGGAAGTCACATTCGGTTTCGATACCGCGCTGGTGACGGCGACCGACGCGGTCGACAAGATTCACACCACAGCCGAGTCGCACCATCGCATCATGGTGGTGGAAGTCATGGGGCGAGACGCAGGCTGGATCGCGCTGGAAGCCGGCATCGCCGGGGGCGCCCACGTCATCCTGATTCCCGAGATTCCGTTCACCATTCAAAAAATCTGCGAGCACGTAGCCTTGCGCGAATCCTACGGCAAACGTTTTACCATTATCGTGGTAGCGGAAGGCATCACGCTGCCCGTCGAATGGACGGAAAACCGCCGGACCGGCTCAGTCGGCAATCGGATCGGCGATGCCGTTGCCACGGGTACGAACAAAGACGTGCGGGTCAGCGTGTTGGGGCACATCCAGCGCGGCGGTTCGCCGACCCCGTTCGACCGCATCCTGGCCACTCGTTTCGGCGTGGCCGCGGTAGATCTGATCGCCGAGGGAGGATTCGGCAAGATGGTTTGTTTGCAGAATGCCCGAATCGAAGCGGTGAGCATTGCCGATGCCATTGGCCAACTGAAAACCGTGGACCCTCACGGACAAATCGTGAACACCGCCCGCGCGATTGGGATCAGCTTTGGAGATTGAAAGCTAAGTCTGTCACCCTGAGCCCCCTCGGCCCTTAGTTCACCCTGTCATCCTGAGCGTAGCGAAGGATCTATGCACTTTGCTTGCAGCGCCAAACCTTACGCGCTGCATCGCCGTTGAAAAATGCTCGATTCGTATCAGGGCATCGCTTCAGCAATGCCGTAACTGCTGCGAAATCAGTAGCGCCTTCAGGCGCTGCGGGCGCAAATATCACTTTTTCATTAGCCTCTTAGAACGATGCGGAGTTAGTCACATATTTCCAGGGCACAACACTACTTTCAAAAGTGTCCGAGTACTTCTCCGCGAAATTTCTCCGCGTCCTCTGCGCTTTAAGGTTTTTGAGCTAACCCTGCGCTATATTGTTTTGTGGTCTCCGTGAAAAAAAGTTGGCGATCCCCGTGGTTCCTGCTCTCGCTGATGCTGGCCCTCCTGCTCTCCGGCTGCGGTCGGGGTCGAGGCCGGGCGCAGGAGATCGCTTACGTCTCCGCGCCGCAGGCCATTCTTCGCGACCGCGTGGCGGCGGTCTTCACCAAGACTGGCGTAGTGAAAAACGGCGATCGCGTCCAGATCCTCGAGCGCGAACGACGCTTCGCCCGCGTGCGCACGGCGAGCGGCGCGGAAGGCTGGATCGAGCAGCGCTCTCTGGTTCCGCAGTCGGTTTACGACGGATTTCAGAAGCTGGCACAACAGGAGCAGAACGCCCCAGTCCAAGCCACTGGCACGACCCGCAACGACACCAACATTCACCTCGACCCGGGCCGCGAGACCGAACATCTCTATCAGCTGAACCAGGGATCCAAAGTCTCCATCCTCAAGCGCGCCACTGCCGAGAAAACTGTGCCGGGTGGCATGGCCAAGCCCACGAGTGCAAGCAAGAACGAATCATCCAAGCCGATGCCCGTGATGCCCTTAATGGAAGACTGGTGGCTCATCCGCGATCCTGACGGGCACCTCGGTTGGGTGCTGGCGCGCATGGTCGATCTGGATGTGCCTCTCGAAATTGCGCAGTATGCCGAAGGCCAGCGGCTCGTGGCCTTCTTTGTGCTGAACCAAGTGGCCGACGGAGACAAGAAAGTTTCCCAGTATCTGGTGGTTCTCACCGAGCCCAAAGACGGGATGCCGTTCGACTACAACCAGGTCCGTGTCTTCACCTGGAATGTCAAACGGCATCGCTATGAAACCGCCTACCGCGAGCACAATCTGAATGGAGTCTTGCCGGTGAAGGTTGCGCAGGAAACTTTCGACAAAGAAGGCACGCTGCCGATATTCGTTCTCCAGGTGAAAGACGACAACGGCAACCTGAGCCAGCGAAAGTACAAGATGAACACCCCGATTGTGCGTCGCGTCCTAGCCCCGGGAGAGGCAAAGGAACCCTCCGCGCCAAGGAAGAAGACACGGCATCACTAGAACCTAGCTTCTACGAGTGTAGCGTCCCGAAAGTTCACGCTGTCATCCTGAGCAAAGCGAAGGATCTATGCATTCTGTTTGCAGCGCGAATCCTCAGGTCTTGCCTCGAATAACAGTTGCGGACTCTCGGGCGGGCGGGCCCGGCCTTTCGCGTTCTCTAGCGAAGATACAAGGCCGGGTCAGTTCAATCGTCATTCAGAACGAAAACCCCGCCCTGTCTGTCCAAAAGGCGGAGAGACAAGGGCAGGGCACCCTCGTGAGTAAGATCAGAAAGAAAGACTGGGCCTGTCCCCAACGCCCTCGTGAGTAAAGGTCAGAAAGAAAGGCTGGGCCAGCCCCCCACCTGCCGCCTGACCGCCAGGGTTCGGTCCCTACCTGCCGCGCGCTCCGGCGAACACGCCTCGGGGAGGAGGACGCCTTCCGCTCCGGCCTAAACGCGCCGCCTTTCAGGCGGCGCAGGCCTCCAACTAGCCTGAAGTAGTGTTTGTTTCGGCCCTCTTGTTCCACACGAAAGAAAGGCCCCCAGCCAGTCTAGGCCGGGGCCCAAATGAGAACTCAGGAAGCGCGACGCTGGCCGCCTTGGTCCTGTTGCTGCTTGTCATCCTGCCCTTGATTTCGGTCCTGAGTAGGGTTCTTCTTCGAGGCATCCTCATGTTTCTGTTGTGGTTGTCCGGATTGCTCACCCGATTGTCCCGGATTCTGGCCCTGATCCTTCTTGATTTCGTCTGTCATGTGATTCTCCTTGAGCATCGCGCTACGGAGTGCGACGGCTAAATTGTGGTTGCGAACGTTAGTTGCACAAAAAGGCCTGGCACGGTTGGCCTGCAAGTGCGGCGTATTTAAGAACTCGTTACAGAGAGGCCAGCCTAGCGATGAGACCAAATCACAAAAGGACGCTTCCCTCACTGTGGGGCAATTTCCATCCTGAGCGCCCATCCGCTCCAGGATTTCCTTTGCTCGTTTAGTCCGATCCGAGTTGTCGGAGTGGACTGAAAGTAAGATTCCATGCTCCTTTTACCCGATCCTCATCGTCCTTGTGGAACGGGGGCTTTCGCCTCAGTGGAAGATCCCCAACATGTAGGCTACGAGGAGAATCAACAATATGGTGCCCAGCCCTATGCCTGCACCCCCGCCATAACCCCAGCGGCTATGGCCGTAGTACCCTCCACCGCCCCCTAAAACCAACACCAAAATGATAATCAGGATCAACATATGGATCTTCCTTTCCTGCGAACGTTAAGACGGAAACCGGCTGCTGCGGAAGGCATTGCTCTCTGCCTGATACGATAGAGAACGATGCTGCCAATGAGGGTCACTGCGCCGGGATCAACTACTTCTCCAACACCGCTTCAACCTGTCCTACTTTCTTTTGGACTTTGCCGGCGAACTTTTCATCTTGGCCTTTAGCAATCAGGTTGGGGTTGTTGGTGACCTGGCCCGCCTTCTCGTTGACGGTGCCCTTCACCTCGTGGAGGGTGCCTTTGATTTCGTCCTTTGTGCTCTGCTTCATTCGGTTTCTCCTTATCGCTTTAGACCTTATGTAGATTTCAGCAAGACACCGTCAGAAAGGCCCGGCAGGAGTGGATGGCGTGACTCGCCTGACAGTCGTTCCGCTTCGGTCGAGTCCAATCCAGGGAACCGACAAAAACCTTGGGCCGCACTCCACTCCCAGGCTGGAACTCTGACGAAGCTATCGGGAAACAGAACATACCGACATCAGCCAGAATTATTTTTTGGGCTCCCGAGTGGCTGACGTTAGCGAGGAGCTTCCAGTCTGGAATTCCAACCCAGCAAGAGTAAAAACTTTCTCGGGGCGTGTCTGCTCAAAAGTGCTCACTTTGGCGAGAACTCAAGTACGCGTTCCGGACGATGTCGGGGCGACAGCCTCCAAGAGGCCAGACCCTAGCCACAATCCACTGTGTTGACCTGCCCCCCGAAAAGTAGTCCAGCGGAAATGTGACTTCTCCATTTACGATGGCCCGCCAGGGCCAGAGAGGAGGAGTCGTGCGCAAGAGTCGCTTTAACGAAGAACAGATCATCGCCATCCTGAAGGAGGCGGAGGGACGGGTGGCCCACACTATAGCGTTCATTTTACTCTCGAGGGTGCCCCGTCCAAGCTTCGCTTGGGCGGGAGTTTTCCTCCGGCTGAACGCATTCGTATGGTGGGAAGACAGCGCCCTTCGTTTTTTGAAGGGCGGGCGCTCATCACTTCCTCAGTCGCCAGTCGGATCGTGGTCGCGCTACCTCGGCGCACTCAGCCCTAGCCCTCAGTTCCGCAGCGCGCTTTATCATTGACGGCATGCTTCAAATCCGATAATCTTCTATAACGTACATTATCTACAAGATAATGGTCGATCTTTGACAATCTGACCCAGGCAATGGTGTGGCTTCTAGACCCCGCTCCAAAACCCGCCCCAGTTCCAAAATGGGACGCAAGACCGTCGCGCCCGCCATAACTCCCATGTTCTCTAGATTTTGCGTGTAAGTCCTGGAAACTCAAAGATCTAGCACATAGTCGTAAATTAGATCCTTTGTTTTCTAGATTTTGCACACAAAAGGGGGGAGGGGGGGGCCCCCAGGTACTAAACAGTAAACTCTGTCCCAATAAGGGAAAAAGCGACGGGACCCGGAAACCTACGAGTAGAACTCCGCAATACTTTCCACCACGCATTTCTGCTCTGCTTCGGTCAATTCCGGGAACATTGGGAGGGCCAGCACTTCGCGGGCGGCGCGTTCCGATTCTGGCAAGTCTCCCGCGCTGTAACCCAGGTAAGCAAAGCAAGGTTGCAGATGCAGCGGGACTGGATAGTAAATCTCTGTGCCGATTTTCCTCTCGCCAAGGAACTTGCGTAGTTCATCGCGGCGATGGGCCCGAATCACGTATTGATGGAAGACATGAAATGCATGCGGAGAAGTCTGCAGCGGCCTGACCCGCGACTCAGTTTTCGATACAAGACCCGCATCGGCTAACAAACGATCGTAGGTTGCCGCACGTTGCCGGCGTTGTTGATTCCAGGTTTCGAGATGCGGCAGCTTTACCCGGAGAATGGCGGCCTGGATCGCGTCCATGCGGCAGTTCCAGCCGAGCTCTTCGTGGTGATAGCGGCGCGGGCTGCCGTGGTTGCGCAGGTTCCGCATATGCTCGGCCAGATTCAAATCGCGGGTGGTCACCAGTCCAGCGTCTCCGTAGGCGCTCAGGTTCTTGGTGGGATAGAAACTGAATGCGGCCGTCACGCCAAGCGATCCGGCGTTCTGGCCTCGCCATTTTGCTCCAATGGCCTGCGCCGCGTCTTCGATCACGGACAGCTGGAATTCGTCCGCGATTTGCTGCAACCCATCCATGTCGGCGCACTGGCCGTAAAGATGCACCGGCAGCAGGGCGCGGACTTTGTACGACCCTCCTGCCCGGAGCCGCGCCTGCACGCGGTCCGGATCCAGATTGAGCGTGTCGGGATCCACGTCCACCAGCACGGGCCGGGCTCCGGCGCGCACGATGGCGCTAGCCGAGGCAAAGAAACTGAAGGCGGTTGTGACCACCGCGTCGCCGGGGCCTACTTCGGCGGCGAGCAATGCCAGCCAGAGTGCATCGGTGCCTGAGGCGCAACCCACGGCGGCGCTGGCGCCGCTGAAGGCTGCGATTTCGCGTTCCAGGGCCTCGACCTCTGAGCCCAAAACGAATTGCTGCGACGAGCAGACCCGCTCCACCGCCGCCAGCACTTCTTCGCGAATCTGCCGGTATTGGCGGTGCAAGTCCAGCAACGGGATGGGATCGAACTTTCTCGCCGGGGATTGCCGCTTGCTCGATTTTGCAGTAGAAGACTGGGTCACGGAAAGAGCGATTCTAACACTGAGCCGTCAGCTATCGGTTATCAGCTATCAGCTTTCAGCAAGACCTGACTGGGGAGTTCGCAAGTTAAAGGCTTTCGTCGATGCGTGGCAGTGCAGGAACCGGCGCGTTATTGTCGAGGGCTTCGCGCCATTGAACGAGTGATTGAAGCAGGGCTGCCAAATGGATTTGTCCAAAGCTCCCCGAAGGCTCGGCAAGATTCCGTATGGCACGCTCGAGCACGGATCGCATACCCACCCGGTTCCCCGTGGAGTAGTGATGGAAGGCTACGGCAACCTGAATCAGTCCTTGGAGAAACTTTTTGTTTTCGGGTGGTGCAGCGCGCCAGATGTCTTCGAGGGCTTCGTGCGCGTCGAAGAACTCGGCGTTGTTGAATAGGCTAATTCCCCGCAGGTAATTGTCGGAATCCACACTTTATTTTGGCACAGAGCTGGCGGAACAGAAGGCATAAGAAGACGTAGCAAGCTACGTCTCTACAGTTTTAAGAAAACCTCGCGCCGGGGCGCGAGGTCGAGAGAGCACGATCGAGAAGCCTACCGGCCTAACATCCCATAGTGAGAGCTGATGGCCATGAAGAAAAGCAAGGGCACCGACAGAAAGAAATTCGTTCGCGACGCCAAAAACGCCTGACGGGCCAGAACCGCGGCGTTAGCCGGCGGAGTCCCGGCCAGCGTCCCCTGAATAATCTTCTTTTGGTTAGGCCAGATGATCCCCCAAACATTGAACAACATGATGATGCCGAAGCCACCACCGATGCCGATGGAAAGCACGTGGTTGTCGTCCTGACCGACCGGGGTATAGTTACAAAACAGCCAGCCGGCGAAGATGCCGACAGCAGCGGTGACGGCGCCCAGGACGTATCCGCTCGGCGCCTTCGAGATCACGAAGTAGAGAATTCCCCAAGCCACAATCCAGACGAGCAGGAACAGGCCAATCGTACTCAACGGGCTGACACCCATACGTGCCGCGTCTGGCCCAACATAGATTTGCGCCCAGTACCAGAAGCCGACGAAGACCGTCAGCAGCGCGCTCCAGCGGAACCACTGCAGAGCCGGTAGAGTCATATACTGGAACACTTTGGGTTTCATCCCAGCGTCCACCTGCTTCATGAAAGGGACATTGACCAGATTGAAGAAGTAAAGCAATCCGATCCAAGTGATTCCGGCTATAAAGTGAAACCAGCGCAGAATGAGCGCCAAAGCTTCTGTGCCAGTGTGGGTGGGCATTACCCATGAGGCTGCGAAAGCGATCACATGTTGCATCGATGTTCCTCCGCCATCAGTGAAGTGCTGGCTCCCGGCGCCCCAGGCTGATGGACGCGCGGCTAAGAATCACGAGTGCTGGCCCGTCCAGCAGATCTCGGTTGCGAACGCTTAAATCGACTTCTCGTTTCCGGTTTACTTGCAGCGCAGGAATAGTTGCATTTTGTTGCGCTTATGTCAACCGGCGAGGGAGTCCCTCGGATGTATCTTTCCTTGGGTGGGGTGAATCAGATATAAAGTATGTACTTGATTTATCTCATGCGGCGGACTTCATTTAAGTTCTTGTATTTGTGTTTTTGGCTAACCGGATTGGCGGCTGCCCAGGCTCCGCTGTTGGTGATGCCCGGTGCTGCGGTCGACACGCCGCCATCTGTCTCGTCTTTTGGGATCCCGGGATTTGGCGGTGCGGTCCCGATACCTGTCCTCATTCCTTCAATGGACCACGGCCCCGTGCCACTGGTTGCTCCCGTCGTGCTTCCTCGCATGGCTCCGGAACTCGCGCTCCAGGTGTGCCGCGGACGCTCGGTGATACAAACCGAGCAACTGGCTTCTTATTCCGCGACGACTCTGATTCGCGCTCAGCTGCCCGACACGTCGCAGTCTGGCGAATACGAAGTGCAACGGCATTACCTGGCGCCTCGCACGCTCGCGTTCAAAGCGTTGCGATTCACGGGCGACGCCTTCGTAAAGACCAATGTCATTATCCGGCTGCTGCAGTCTGAAGTGGACCATGTGCAAAAGGATGACCCTGCGCAGAACGCGATCAGTCCCGCGAACTACAGATTCTCTTATAAGGGGACGAGCCAGTTGGAAGGGCGACTGCTACACGTCTACCAGCTAAAGCCACGCCAGAAACGTGCCGGCCTGTTCAAGGGCCGGATTTACGTCGACGCTTACACCGGCAGCCTGGTGCGAGCCGAGGGCAGGCCGGTTAAATCGCCATCGCTGTTTATCAAGAAGATCGATTTCGTTCAGGATTACGCGGATATCGGTCCGTTTACCTTCCCGGTACACATCCACTCGGAAGCCAGGGCTCGCATCGTCGGCCGCGCCATCGTCGACGTCTACCAGCGCGACTACGAGCCAGTCACGAATACCATGGCCAATACTGCGGTGGCTGCGCAGCGGATTCCGGCGCTGTAATCAGAATTCGACAATCAACAATCAAGAACCGACAATGGGTTGCGTGCATCCTGTTCTCGAAACCGTCGCCCACCGGCCTTGGCCTTTGCCTTCGGGCCCGTGGATCATGGCGCAGACCTGGCATGATCTGCTGTTCGCACATTGGCCGGTCCGATCTGAAACTTTGCGCCGTCTGGTACCTTCCGAACTCGCTTTGGACACGTTCAATGGCAACTGCTGGGTAGGAGTTGCTCCGTTTCACATGAGTGGAATTCGCCTGCGGGGCCTGCCCGCGGTTCCAGGGCTCTCACGTTTCCCCGAGTTGAACGTGCGCACCTATGTGACTCTTGGAGGCAATCCCGGTGTCTATTTCTTTAGCCTCGACGCCGGCAACCTTCCGGCTGTCTGGGCAGCCCGCACACTTTATCTGCTTCCTTATTTCCACGCCCGGATGCGAGTGGAGATCGAAGACGATTGGATCGCTTACAACTGCCGCCGTCGGCCTTCGCTTGAAAATCAACCTCGGGGAAATCAGGACCAGGTCGAATTCCGGGGGCGCTATCGTCCGATCGCTCCCGTGCAATTTCGGAAGGAGGGCAGCCTGGAGCACTGGCTAACCGAACGCTACTGCCTCTACACGACAAGATCAGGCTACGTATACCGCGCCGAGATCCATCACCGGCAATGGCCTCTGCAGGATGCGGAAGCTGAGATTCACGCCAACACCATGGCGTCGGCGTCGGGAATTTCTCTTCCGCAGGACCGCCCAATGCTGCACTTCGCGAAAGACCTGGAAGTGCTCATCTGGCCCTTGCGTCGCATCTTGGTTTCGCGGTGAGCAGCAGCAGCACGATGAGCATGCCGTCGCTGCTCCGGTGCGGCTATAATCTCGCTTCAATCGTTTAGGAGAAAATCATGACCCTCTCAGACCGGGTCGCGCTGGTCACGGGTGCGTCCCAGGGCATTGGTCGTGCGGTTGTCGTTAAGCTTGCGGCGTCAGGCGCGACCGTGGCGGTCGCGGCGCGCAACCAGGAGAAGCTGATGGAACTGGTGGAGCAGATCGAGGCCGCTGGCGGAAAGGCTTCGGCGTTTCCGGTTGACGTGGCCGACGAAGAGCAAATCAAGGCCGCGTTCAAGGCCGCCCTGGGACAGTTCGGCAAAATCGACATCCTGGTCAACAACGCCGGAATCACTCGTGACCAGCTCGTGATGCGCATGAAGCGTGCCGACTGGGATTCCGTTCTCAATACGAACCTGACATCCGCCTATGTATGCATTCAGCAGGTGATCGGTTCGATGCTCAAGCAGCGCTGGGGGAGGATCATCAACATAACGTCGATTTTCGGTCAGATGGGTCAGGCAGGGCAGGCCAATTACGCGGCGTCGAAAGCCGGGCTGATCGGATTGACCATGGCCATCGCGCGCGAAGTTGGGTCGCGCAACATAACTTGCAACGCAGTCGCACCTGGTTTCATCGAAACCGCCATGACCTCAGGCTTCTCCGATGAGTTCAGGCAGAACGCGCTAAAGGCGATTCCCCTCGGGCGAATTGGAACGCCGGAAGATGTGGCGAACACTGTCGCATTCCTAGCTTCGGAAGAAGCTTCTTATATAACGGGACACGTTTTAAGTGTGAACGGTGGCATGCTCATGGGGTAGCGCGGACAATTCCGGGACTTGCACTTGCGCAGGTCGAGTCTCCCGCGCAGGTCGCCCAGGCGCGGGAACTTTTCCTGGAGTACGCGCAATCGCTCGGCGTCAACCTCTGCTTCCAGAACTTTGAGCAAGAGCTTGCGGGGCTTCCCGGCCACTATGCCCCACCCGACGGCCGTCTCTTGCTGGCGGAATACGAAGGGCAGTTGGCGGGCTGCGTAGCTTTGCATCAATGGGAGCCCGGGGTCTGCGAGATGAAACGGTTGTACCTGCGTCCCCCGTTCCGAGGAAAAGGGTTGGGCCGCGTCATGGCAGAAAAGGCTATGGCGGACGCTCGGAATATTGGCTATCAATACATGCGGCTCGATACAATTGAGCCGATTATGAAAGACGCGGTGGAGATGTACAGGAAACTAGGTTTCCGGGAGATCGCGCCATATCGTCCCAATCCGATTGCCGGAGCGATGTACATGGAACTGCAATTGTAGCGGCGGCTCGCGGGATGTCGTGAGGCATCTTGCCCTCACCTACGCCGAGGATTGGCGAAGCGGAGAAACCAGAATCACACCAGGGTTATGGCACAATGAAGTGCCGGATTAGAATTGAAGGGAGGGCGCGGACGCCCTCACGACAGCCGGCGAGACGCCGGCGCTACGGAGGATCTGCCTTGAAATTATTTTGCTTGGCTCTCACTTTGCTTTTTACCCTGGGTGCTTTCGCGGCCACTTCCAAAAACGTTTCCTACAAGAGCGGGGACGAAACCGTGCAGGCTGTGCTTTATGCGCCCGAAGGGAAAGGGCCGTTTCCGGGCATTGTCGTCATCCATGAATATTGGGGACTCAACGACTGGGTCAAAGAACAGGCCTCGAAACTGTCCGATCAGGGCTACGTCACGCTGGCCATTGATCTGTACAGAGGCAAAGTCGCGACCACGCCGGACGAGGCTCACGAACTGATGCGCGGCGTGCCGGAAGACCGTGCTGCACGCGATTTGCACGCGGCTGTGGATTTCCTGAAGTCGCAATCGAATGTGAAGAAAGAGCGGATCGCATCCATTGGCTGGTGCATGGGTGGCGGCTATTCACTGAATGTGGCGCTGCAGGATCCCGCACTCACGGCGGCTGTGATCAACTATGGCCACCTGGCGAGTGACTCTGAGTCACTCAAGAAAATCAACGCCTCGATCCTGGGGCTGTTCGGAGGTCAGGACCGCGGCATCCCGGCGGAAGATGTGAAGAAATTTGAACAATCGTTGAAGCAGCTGGGCAAGAAGGTCGAGGTTGTGATCTACCCGAATGCGGGCCATGCCTTTGAAAATCCCAACAACAAGACTGGGTACCGAGCGGACGATGCCGCGGACGCCTGGAAACGGACAATTACTTTCCTTGCTGACACACTGGGAAAGTAAGCAGTCAGCACTCGGCATTCAGCATTCATCGATCAAACCCATCCGCGCATTGCGGTACCTGCGAGAACGATCCCATGGGTAAGTGCTGATTGCTGAATGCCGAGTGCTGGGTTTCGAATGCACCGCCGATTGTGCAGCGAAATTTCCACTTGCCAGACGGTACTACTCTGGTTACTATTCACCATCTCGGGAGAACTTAACTTGGCCGTTTTCTCTATGAACATCGGGGAGACCATCAGAAATTACCGGCTGGGGAAAGGTATGTCTCAGGGCGACATCGAGAAGCGCACCGGGCTGCTGCGCTGTTATCTCTCGCGAGTGGAGAACGGCCACACCATTCCTTCTCTCGACACGCTTTCGAAGATTGCTGGGGCGATGGAGCTTCCGCTATCGCAGTTCTTCGCCGAATCCGGGCACAGTAACGGAGCTAAAGGATTGCCCCAACTCTCCGATGATGAAGTCCGCTTCCTGAGCCAGATCCGCCGCTACTCAGTGAGCCTCAACGACAGCGATCGCAAGCTGGTGCTGGCGATGGTCAAGAAGATGGCTTCGAATGCGAAATAACTAGATCTCAGCTATCCGCCGTCAGCTTTCAGCTCACGAAACACGACTTCCATTCTCATCCCAACTTGTCTCTAGTGCGCGTCGAAACAGGTGATCGGGAATCTGATAGCTGAATGCTGAGAGCTGACAGCTGCCTGTGAGTGACTTTCGTTCCATCCCTCTGGTGACCAACGGGTACCTCGCCCGCCTGTTGCATACGCCCTACACTGTGAGTTGGAGAACTCTCGGTGACTATCGACGAAGAACTGACTTTGCTTGAGTCGCAATTGCGGCGGCTCAAGATTGAGTACGAGGTTTATTTCAGCAATCCGACCAAGAAGCCGCCCACCGATATCGAGTGGAAGGTGCTGAGCCTGCTGCGCAAGTTCAGTGATGGCGGACGGATGAGCTTCCAACAGCGCTTCCGCTACAACGAAATGGCGCAGCGCTACGCCATCTACAGCGACCTGTGGCGCAAGAAGGGCCGCATTCGCGAAGAAGGGTACCGTCGTCCCCAGGACGCGTTGCTCTCGGTGCAAGGGGTGCGTCCCACTGAGGAACATGAATCGCAGCACCATCCGGTATACGGATTAGCGCATGCGGCGGCCGCTGCGGCAGGAGCCACTGCGGCCAGCGTAAACGAGGGGCCGCTCACAGTGCAGTGCTCTGATGCCCGCACCGAACATGATCAGGTGGAGAAACTATACAACGCGCTTACCGACGCAAAGAAAAAAGCCGGCGAGTCGGTCACCGGCAACATCGAAAGTTTCACATCTTTTGTGCAGAAGAAGACCGACCAGATCAGGAAACAGCACGGCTGCCAATCCGTGGAATACACAGTCGAGATGCAGGACGGCCAGGTGCGTCTGAAAGCGAAAGCCAAAACCTAACTCGTGTGGGGACGGGCGACTTGCCCGTCCGGGCCGAGCAGGCTCGGCTGTGTTCACCCGCGCAAGCGCTCTGCTGATAAACTTTCTAGCTACGCCATCCTCCTACACCAGAGGCCCGCAATGTCCGAAAGCCCAGGAAAGATCCAGCGCGCCATTCTCAGTGTCACGGATAAAACCGGACTCGTCCAGTTCGCGCGCCAGCTCTCCGGACTGGGCGTGGAACTGATCTCGACCGGTGGCACGGCCAAGCTGCTGCGCGACTCCGGCATCACCGTGAAAGATATTTCGGAGCTCACCGGATTTCCCGAAATGCTCGATGGTCGGGTCAAGACTCTGCATCCCAAGGTTCATGGAGGAATCCTGCACCGCCGCGAGAATCCCGCCCACCGTACGGCAGTGGCCGAACACGGGATCCTGCCCATCGACATGGTGGTCGTCAACCTCTATGCCTTTGAGAAGACCGCAGCCAAACCGAACGTACACTTCGACGAACTGATCGAGAACATCGACATTGGCGGGCCTTCGATGATTCGCTCCGCCGCCAAGAACTTTCACGACGTTGCCGTCGTCACCTCACCCGCCGACTACGATCAAATTGCAGAAGAGCTGGCTAAGTCGGGCGGCGAATTGTCCTCAGCCACGAGATGGCGTTTGGCACAGAAGGCCTTCGCGACCACCGCAGCGTACGACTCTGCCATTGCTTCAACGCTCGAACGAGTCAATGCAAACGGCCGTTTCGAGTTTCATGACGAAGTTAGCTTCCCGCAAACGCTGCGCCTGTCCTTCAGCAAGGTGATGGACCTGCGCTACGGAGAGAACCCGCACCAGAAAGCTGCCATGTACTCCGATGGCTCCGGCAAAGGCGTGGCCAATGGACGGCAGATTCAAGGCAAGGAGCTTTCCTGCAACAACATCGTGGATCTCGAAGCCGCCTGGGATCTGGCCCAGGAATTCGAAGGACCAGTGTGCGCGATTATCAAACACACCAACCCTGCCGGAACCGCAACGGGCAAGACTCTGGTCGAAGCCTACAAGAAGGCCCTTGAATGCGACCCGGTTTCCGCGTTCGGGGGCGTGATCGGTGTGAATCGTCCGGTGGACGGCGCCGCTGCCGAAGAAATGGCTAAGCTCTTTCTCGAAGTAATCGCCGCTCCAGTGTTCGACGAAGCCGCAAAGGCGAAGTTCGCGTCCAAGAAGAACCTGCGGCTTGTGGAAATTACGGATGCTCGCCAGAAGTGGGTCTTGAAGAACGTCTCCGGCGGAATTCTGCTGCAAGATGCCGATGTGCGCCCGCTCGCGGAAAGCGATCTGAAAGTCGTCAGCAAGCGTCAACCCACAGCGGAAGAGGAACGGGCTTTGCTCTTCGCCTGGAAAGTCTGCAAACACGTGAAGTCAAACGCCATCGTTTATGCCCGCGATGGACAGACCGTGGGCGTGGGCGCCGGGCAGATGAGCCGCGTGGATTCCTGCAAGATCGGAGCGATGAAGGCGGTGCTGGCGCTGAAGGGTACCGTCGCAGCCTCTGATGCTTTTTTTCCGTTTCCCGATGGCGTGGAAGAAATCGCCAAGGCTGGCGGCACTGCGATCATCCAGCCCGGCGGGTCGGTGCGTGATCCGGAGGTAATCGAAGCCGCTGACCGGTTGGGCCTCGCAATGATCTTCACCGGGGTCAGGCATTTCAGGCACTAGAGTCTTGAGCGTTAGGCGTTCCAGCACGTCTCGATCCCGTTCGAATGTCGCGCGAATCGCTCGGTTCGTCATCGAACATGAACGGTAGGGCATTTGTGCTATACACTTCATGAGAGTTTTCATCTTGTGTTTTCCGTGGGGTCGTACCATGAAACCCGATGAGCAGCCGCCGCGATGGGTCGATTTTTACCATTCCGCGCTCTTGGAAGTGGACTATGAAAAGCTTCCCGAGCGCCTTAGAGTCACTGAAAATGCAATCCAGGCGCGGCTTCAGACACTCTCGCTAGCCGGTAGTACCGAAGAACTAAACGCGATTCAGGATGCGCGACAGAACTTGCGCGTCTTGCAAAGAGAGTTGGAGGCCCATAAACCCGCGACCGCGGAGCGGATTGGTCACTCCCATTCCGAAATCGGTGGCGAATACGTAGTGTTCGTCGACGCCAATCGACGGTATGTGGAAGTTACCGACGGCGTTTGCCAACTTCTGGGCTATCGCCGAGAAGAATTACTGGCCAAGACCATCGATGACATCACGGCCCCGGAACTGCGCTCGCAAGTCTCAGAAACCTTTCGCCAATATATAGCCAAGGGTGGCCTGGAGGGCCAGTACAACCTTCTTGCCAAGGATGGCCGGCGTGTACCGATTCGTTATCAAGCAAAAGTTTACCCAGACGGATGCCTGGTAGCGCGCTGGGAGCCGGTAAACCCGGAAACCGAGTCGCAACATCAGGCTTTCCCGAAAGACCGGGCTTCGTAAGTCCACAGTCCCTGTACCTCCGAATCTTTTCGGCCCAGTTTCCGCAGGCGCTTTTTCGCTATCCTCGTTGACGAAGGTTTACAATAAGACAGAGCACCCACCTATGGCGGTTCGGCATCCAATCGCTATGGGTTTGGGAATCCTAAGGTCCTCGATGAAAAGCATGCGCTGGTCCATTTTTGTTTTTGTGCTGTTTTTGGCTGCTACCGCCGTGGCGCAGCAAACTTCCTCGCCGTCCTCTCCTGCCGCCTCAACTTCAAAGCCGGCTGCTGCGCCTGCTCCCCGAAAAACGGACCGCGCGGCCGCCTACTACCACTACGCCGTGGCTCACATGTATGAAGATCAGTTTGCGGTGTACAACCGCAGCGATCTTGCGACGAAAGCCATCGAGGAGTATCGGCTGGCGATCGACGCGGATCCCACTTCCGAGTACCTGACCTCGGGTCTAGCGGAACTTTATGCCAAGACCGGGCGCATCCGTGATGCCGTTCTTGAAGCCCAGGACATTCTCAAGAAAGACCCCAACAACCTCGAAGCACACAAGCTGCTCGGCCGCATTTACCTGCGCTCTCTGGGAGATGTCCAGAGCGGCAGCGGCTCCGACAGCGTGCTCAAACTGGCCATTGAGCAATACCAGGAAATCATCAAGATCGAGCCCGACAATGTGGACAATCATCTGCTCTTGGGCCGGCTTTACCGCTTGAACAACGATCTCCAGAAGGCGGAAAGCGAATTCAAGATGGCGGTAAAGCTGCAACCCGATTCCGAGGAAGCGGTTACCACTCTGGCTTACCTGTACAACGAAGAGGGCGATACCGCTCGTGCAGCCGAGGCTTTGAGTTCGGTTCCGGACGCAACGCGTTCCGCAAAGCTTTATTCCGCTCTGGGCTACACCTACGAGCAGCGGAAGGAATACAAGAAGGCCGTTGGCGCTTACAGAAAAGCGATTGAACTCGATCGCGACAATCTCGACGCCATCCGCGGTCTGGCTCAGAATCTGTTGAACGATGGTCAGACCGACGCCGCGCTCGAGCAGTACAAGATCATCGCGGAATCTAATCCCGAGGACGCGCAGACCTACCTGCGTATGGCGGAGATCTACCGCAAGAATGGCAAGTTCGACCTGGCGTTGGAGAATCTAAAGAAGGCCGAGTCCATGGTGCAGGACTCGATGGAAGTACCTTACAACATTGCAGCCGTTTACCAGGCGCAGGGCCGTTATGACGAGGCCTTGCAAATTCTGCAAGACCTGGTAAAGAAAACCGACAAGCCAGACAATAGCTACAGCCAGGGCGAGAAGAATAACCGGGCCGTATTTCTAGAGCGCCTGGGCACGGTCTATCGCGACAACAGCAACGAACAGCTGGCGGTAGAGACATTCCGCAAGATGCTGGCCTTGGGCGACGACAACGCCGAGCGCGGCTACCAGCAGATTATCGACACCTATAGGGAAGCTAAGCAGTGGCAAAAAGCTACTGAGGCGGCCAAGGAAGCGACCCAGAAGCTGCCCAATGATCGCGGCCTGAAGATGGTTTACGCCGCGCAACTCGCCGACATGGGTCAGGTGGACTCCGGTCTGGAGCAGGTAAAGTCCCTGCTCAAGGGCACCGCTGAAGATCGCGACGTCTACATCACGCTGGCTCAGATGTACACCCGGTTGAAGCACTGGCCAGAGGCCGAAGCGGCTCTTGACAAGGCGGCCCAGCTCTCTATCAAGGATGAGGACAAGGAATACGTAGACTTCCTGCGGGGATCCACCTACGAGCGCCAGAAGAAATACGATCGGGCGGAAGACGTGTTTCGCAAAGTGCTGGTCACGGACCCTCAGAACGCCGCCGTACTCAACTATCTCGGATACATGCTTGCCGATCGCGGCGCCAAGCTGGACGAAGCGCTCATTCTTATCAAGAAAGCTATCGATCTCGAGCCTGCGAACGGCGCCTATCTCGATTCGCTGGGGTGGGCCTACTTCAGACTGGGGAAGTACGAGCTGGCGGAAGATAACCTGATGAAAGCTTCCCAGCATATGGGGGCGGATCCCACCGTCCAGGACCATCTCGGCGACCTTTATCAAAAGACGGGGCGTCTGAAACTGGCCGCGGCGCACTGGGAACGGGCCCTCAACGAGTGGAACAAGACTGTGGCCGCGGAAGTGGACACCGACAACGTAGCCACCGTGACGCAGAAGCTCGAGTCTGCGAAGATGAAGCTCGCCAAGGAAGATTCAGGGAACAAGTAGGTGGTGCAGCCTTCAGCACTTAGCATTCAGCCCCTTAGCGGTTTCGTGGCATCCAAACACAACCTCGGCTGGTCAAGTGCTGAATGCTAATTGCTGAGTGCTGTTTCTGCTAGACTTTCTCCATGCTCGCCGACCACGCCGTGCGGGTGGAGCAATCCCGCGGACGCCGTTATCCCGAGCCTCGGCATCCCTACCGCAACGACTTTCAGCGCGACCGTGATCGCGTCGTCCATGCCCGCGCCTTTCGCCGTCTGGAGGCGAAGACACAGGTTTTCACCCGGCGCTACTCCGACCACTTCCGCAACCGGCTGACGCACACCATTGAGGTCGCGCAGATCTCGCGCACCATCGCCCGGCAACTTGGACTGAACACCGATCTGGTGGAGGCGCTCGCGCTGGTTCACGACCTCGGCCACCCTCCTTTTGGCCA
>DATNNO010000161.1:0-18438 GCA_035601775.1 Terriglobales bacterium
CGGTATTGCAAGAAACACTTGACGTCACGTTCATTCTAACGTAGGGTGTACAGTTCCGAAGGCTTACTCATTCAGTTGGTCGGACGAAACCTCCGCGGGGCAGCCGGACATAATCCATAAACCGAGAAACTTTCGGGCCGAGCGGAGCATCTATAACAGTAACCAGAGATTTCCCGTACAACCCATCTGAATTGAGTAGGTTAGACACTCTGGTCAGGTTTTGTCTTGCCAGGAAAGATGGGCGCGCGGCCAGTTTGCTGGGATAGGAGAGTGACTTATCATGCGGTCTGATCGCGTTTTTGATGCTTTACATACTTTGCGGAACCGCTATATGCTTTGCCAGCTTGCGTCGAAGGCAACCCGTAAGTTTCACAAGCCCAACACCAGAATCCAGGAAACCATGAACGAGGTTCTGGATAAGATTGCAAGCTCGGAACGGCAGACGGTTCTGTCGGAACCGGAAAACTTCGCCGAGGCACAACGGCGGGCTGCGTAAAACCAGCCCCGCCGCCTGCCCGCGATTAACCAAGTCTTGTCTGAGTGACCCCCCTTTGAAAATCTCCCTTCGCAGGTGAATTGAATAATGACCATCGCAGAACTGAAAGAAAAAAACATTACAGAGCTGACCAAGATCGCCCGATCCTTGGATCTGCCCGGCGCCAGCGGACTGCGCAAGCAAGACCTGATCTTCAAAATTCTTCAGGCCCAGAGCGAAAAAGAAGGCCACATCTTTGCCGAGGGCGTGCTGGAAATCCTGCCCGACGGCTACGGCTTCCTGCGCTCGCCCGACTACAACTATTTGCCCGGCCCAGACGACATCTACGTTTCGCCGTCGCAAATCCGGAAGTTCGACCTCAAGACCGGCGACACCATCAGCGGACAGGTTCGTCCTCCGCACGAGGGCGAGAAGTATTTCGCGCTGGTCAAGATTGAAGCCGTCAACTTCGAGTCGCCCGACGAGGCGCGCAACAAGATTCTCTTCGACAACCTGACGCCGCTCTATCCGCAGGAACGCCTCAAGCTCGAAACTACCCGCGAGAACGTCAGCGCCCGCGTCATGGATTTGCTCACGCCCCTCGGTAAGGGACAGCGCGGCCTCATCGTTTCGCCGCCCCGCGCCGGCAAGACCATGCTGCTGCAGAACGTCGCCAACTCCATCACCACCAATCATCCGGAAGTGGTGCTGATGGTCCTGCTGATCGATGAGCGCCCGGAAGAAGTCACCGACATGCAGCGCTCGGTGAAGGGCGAAGTGATCTCCTCGACTTTCGACGAACCCGCCGCCCGCCACGTGCAAGTCGCGGAAATGGTGATCGAAAAGGCCAAACGATTGGTCGAGCACAAGCGCGACGTAGTCATTCTGCTCGACTCCATCACTCGTCTCGCGCGCGCCTACAACACCATCGTTCCGCCCAGCGGCAAGGTGCTTTCCGGCGGCGTCGACTCCAACGCCCTGCAGCGCCCCAAGCGCTTCTTCGGCGCGGCCCGCAACATTGAAGAAGGTGGATCGCTGACCATTATCGCCACGGCCTTGATCGACACCGGTTCCCGCATGGACGACGTGATCTTCGAAGAATTCAAAGGCACTGGCAATTCTGAAATCATTCTCGACCGTAAACTGGTGGACAAACGCACCTTCCCGGCCATCGACATCCAGCGCTCGGGCACCCGAAAAGAGGAGTTGCTGATCCCGAGGGAAGACTTGACCCGCATCTGGGTGCTGCGCCGGGTACTGAATCCGCTGTCGCCGGTCGAAGCCATGGAACTGCTCATCGACAAGCTGAACAAGGCCAAGTCAAACGGCGAGTTCCTGGCGAACATGAGCTCGTTGTAGCTGCGTTGTGTAGGGCGGGCGCCCTCGCCCGCCTGCTTGTTCTCGCGCGGACAATCTACTATTCCAGAAAGCCAATCAATTCGTCTCTACTGAATCCTGCTTCCTTCGACCATGGCAACTGGTTTCCGAATTCATGAACACCGTATAATTTCCTTATTCCCGCTGTTGCCGAGGTGATTGTGCGATTCAAGTCCTTCGCGCTGGCTATTTTGCTCCTGCCGATCACGCCTGTGTTGTCGCAACCGTCGTTCGGTCAGAACCCCGCGCAGATTCCACGCCTAAACCCCAACCCGGGGCCCAATCCCGACGATCGCGAAGACGAGATACGCGCAAAAATCGAAAAAGATATGGCCAAGAAGGCGAACCGCGAGCGCTGGACGCAACTGCACCGCGATACTGACAACCTGCTCAAGCTTGCCACCGAGTTAAAGCAGTACGTGGACAAATCCAATGAAAATACTCTCTCCCTGGACGTCGTAAGAAAGGCGGAAGAGATCGAAAAGCTGGCCCATAGTGTGAAAGAGAAGATGAAAGCGAACTGAGCTTAGGGGAAACTCGATTCGTCAATGTGGGCGCGGGCGTCCCGTCCGTGCGTCGCCTCAAAGCCGCAAGTTTCCAGCCGCGAAGCGGCGCCAAAATGCAGGACGCAGCCGTGGGGGAAAATGGGAAACAGAAAAACCCCAGCGGGACGAAAGAACCTCACCATACGCCGTTTCGCCCGTTGGTTCAAATCCGGTAGGACGGCGGTCTGATGCCTTTGTCCCGGAGATAGATTTCAGCTTGGCCACGATGATGCGCCACGTGAACGTACATCGCGAGCAGGATTTCTCGCCCGAGGAGGCGTCCATCGGGAGAGTTGTGCGTCTGGTTGAGCTGCTCGTCAGTAAGGTTTGGGATCACGGCGGAGCAATAGTCGAAGGAATCGCTTAGGAACTTGACCACACCGTCCTTGTCGGTGGGTGAAGGCAATGCCGGGGGAGCTGAATCCTTCAGGCCAGCACAGAATTGGTAGTTGGTGGTCGCGATGTGCGACATCAATTCGCCAAAGTTCATGGATTCCGGGTGAGGGCGGAAACCATACTGCTCAGGCGGCATGGCTTGTGCTACGGCCACTGACAGTTCACTGAGAGCGCCAAAGTGCTTGGAATATTCCCCGGCAGCATTGGCGGGGACGGCGGCGGCATCCGTAGTTAAGAGCGAAAGCGGAAGCAGAATAACGAGAGCAATCACAGCACGAGATATCACACGACCTCCTTGGAGAATGTTTTTCACTGCCGCATCTACGGCCGACTGGTGCCATTCCGCTTTCTCGAGTTTTACCTGGCGGCCTTCTCGTCAGAGGGAGGCCGAGCCCTTGAAGCGCATGTAACCCGGCGCTGAAAAGATTGGACGACTTCTAGGCCGACTCCGTTAGCAGGCTGAAGGAGAGAAAAGCTCGTGTTGAAGACATCGGCGACGCTCGACAAAGGGTTGCTGCTCAAAGCACTCGCCGCGTAGAATCGTCTCATGTGGAGACTCGGATTCCTCCTGACATGCGTCATCGCTCTGGGCACGATCGCCGAGGCCCAGACCGTAACCTTGACTCTTCTGGAAGATCTGAGCTCGAAGTTTCCCACCGGGACTGCGTTCACAGCCAGGGATGCCGCAGGAAAGATTTACAACGGGCATTTGGTCACGCATCCGGCGCAACTGTTGCTGCGGCGTGGCTCAATGACTTTGGTGTTTGACGATCCCGTAGTGCCAGTTACAAAAGACCGTGAAGGAGTATTTCGTGCCGGAAATAAGATGCGTCTGCTCAAGTTGGGAGGCTCACTCGCGGCAGCGAAATTGGCCGACGACGCCGTGGACGGCGCCATCGGAGCGACTAAAGCCCGGTACGTCGCAACTGCTGTTTCTGCGGCCCTCATCATCTTTCAAAAGGGCGGCGAAGCCAAGCTCCACCAGGGGGACACAATTGACGTCGAACCGAGACGCAAGCCTCTTAATCAGACTGATCCAAATCTGACTGATCCAAATCTGACTGATCCAAATCAGACTAACCCGCTGCCCGCCCCGGGCGGCTGGTGAGATGAGTGGGTGCTCACCCGGAAATCCAGACAAGCCGATCTTGCGCCCAGCCTGTTTTCCACAGTTCGCGATACAACATCCGTCACTGACAGCGCCAACTCCCTCCACCTACACTTAATTCCGAATAACAATTCGTTGAGGACAAGCCCCACCGAGCGAACGTGCAGGGCGACAATTTGTGCCTGCGATCGCCCCACCGTCAACGGTCGGAGCCAGGAGAAGTTATGAGCCAGCCCCTGCGTTTGCTGATTGTTGAGGATTCCGAAGATGACGCCGACCAACTCCTGCGTGTTCTGCGCCCTGCGGGCTACGAGCCTGCCTATGAGATCGTGGACACTTTGCCCGCCATGCGCACGGCACTAGAACACAAAGACTGGGATCTAATCACTTCCGACCACTCCATGCCGAAGTTCAGCGCCCCCGCCGCACTGGCACTGGCCAAGGAACTACGTCCCAACGCCCCGTTCATCGTAGTAACCGGCCAAAATGACCTTAGTCTTGCCGTATCGCTAATGAAAAGCGGGGCGCGGGACTATATCAGGAAAGAAGAACTGGAACGTCTGGTCCCAACCATCGAAGAGGTAATGCGCGAGGTCGAGGTAGGACGTGAGCGCCAACGGACGGAACACTTACTGCAAGTCTCGGAAGCTCGTTACCGGCGGCTTTTCGAAACGGCCCAGGACGGCATACTAACCCTTGACGCGGACACAGGCCAGATCACGGACGTGAACCCGTACCTGGTCAAGATGTTGGGCTACCCTCAAGAAGACTTTATCGGCAAGAAACTATGGGAAATCGGCACCTTCAAAGACACTGAGGCGTCAAAATCTACTTTCCTGGAATTGCAGACCCAAGGCTATATCCGCTATGAGGATCTGCCGCTCGAGGCCAGCGACGAACGGCGCGTCGACGTGGAGTTCGTGAGCAACGTGTATATGGTCGGTGACAAGAAAGTGATCCAATGCAACATCCGCAACATCACGCGGCGCAAGGAGGCCGAAGCCAAAGTCCGCCACCTCAATGCCGAACTGGAACAACGCTTGCAGGATCGCACTGTCCAACTGGAAGTCCTCGATAAAGAGGCGGAGAATTTCAACTATTCGATCTCGCATGATTTGCGTGCGCCTTTGCGCTGGATTGGCGGTTTCGCCCAAGCCCTGGAAGAAGACTACGCCCGCAAACTGGACCCTGAAGGCCAACGTTTCATCGAGAAAATTCGCGCTTCCGCCGAACGCATGGGGGCCATGCTTGACGGCCTCATAGAGGTAGCCCGCTTCTCGCGTACCGAACTCAGACGAGAACCCGTAGATCTGACCGCCATGGTTCGCCGGGTTGCTGCTGACCTGCAGCAGAGCGCTCCCGACCGCAAGGTGGAATTTGTCATTGCCGCAGGCATCACCGCTAACGGCGATCCTCGGCTGCTGCAAAGGGTGTTGGAAAACTTGCTGAACAATGCCTACAAGTTCACTGCCAAACGCGTCCCCGCACGCATCGAATTCGGCGCCGCGCCGCAGACCGACGGCAGAGTCGCCTATTTTGTCCGGGATAACGGCGTTGGCTTTGACATGGCCTACGCTGACCGGTTGTTTGGCGCTTTCCAGCGCCTGCATGGCGCCAAGGAATTTCCTGGCGCCGGCATTGGCTTGGCCACGGTGGAACGCATCGTCCACCGTCACGGAGGCCAGGTATGGGCCGAGGGCGCGGAGAATACCAGTGCCACATTTTATTTCACACTCCTAGGGACCCTCTGATTAAGTTGCCAACGTAGACGCGGGCGTCCACGCCCGTGTGCGCACCCCAGTCGAAAATTCAGGTAGTGGGTCAGTTCGGCCCTTGTCTAAAGGGCGTCCTCCCGAAGCCCACGCTTTCACCAGCGGGGCGAGGGATCTGGCGCGAAGTGGCTGCGGCGTTGCCCATTCGTAGTCACCGCATGAAGTTGCCGCCCCACGTGGGATCCTCACCCGGCTGAACTGCGCCGGGTTTCGGGATGACGCCTTGGAGTTGGAGGCTGACCCAGACGGCCCACCCACAATTGCAAAACCAAGTGTGTAGGCCAGTACACCAACACCGGCACAACCACTATGTAAGCCGCTAAATATGCGATCCCCGGCACCACATGTTGCTCCCGGAAAAATGGTCCGCGGGCCCAGTTCACGTCGTATTGCGGCCGCCAGAAATAATTGATCGGAACCACAATCCAAGTGACCAGGGTTTGATATTTCCAGCCGCGCTTGTCGTACCCCAGCCGCCAAATAGCCCACAGCAGCAGCGCTGGCGTCACCACGTGAAACAAACTGAGTAGCCGGATCAACACCGGCACATGCGGATCAAACATAAACTCGGTCCCGCCGATCAAGTGCCGACCGCTAACCACCTCCCCGATCAAATCAATCGTGTAGAGAGTTTGAAAAAGCAACAACCCGCAAGCCTGCCAGGAAAACAACAACGGACTCTCCAACCACAGCGCCGCCGCAATAAAAAAGTTCCCCAGGTCACAAAAATATAAGAAGTTCTGCAATCCATATTGATGCCAGTAAAACGGCATCCAAACCAGCACCCACACACTCCAGCCAACCTTGAGCCAAAGGGGGATGCGCATGTCCGCCATTGTACCCGCCCAGAAAACTACCGGGAGTTGCATCTTTGCGCTCAAGGGCCGCCAAAGCTAATATGCCTTTACTACTGATCGCGACGGAAATATCTTAGCGAGTAATCGTGCACATAGGACCCCTACGACTCAACAAATCGCTTTCGTCACTCGCAACTGCGACGGCGCTGTGGAGCTTCTTCTTCGCAGTCTGCATCGGGCTCGGTTACCCAACCTTGAATCGTTATGACCCCGGTGTTCGTAACCCCGACGCCTCGGAGTACTCGAAAATGGTGCGCAGTGACGAGGGCGTTCCGACTCATTTCCGGCATCGCGTGTTGATTCCCTACCTCGCCCGCCCCATATTCCACGCTGCCACTGGTCGGGTGGGCTCATGGGACCCCGCCTATTTTGCGCTGTTGCTCGTAAATAGCTGGTTTGTTTCCGGGACGGCATTCCTGCTGTTCATGGTGGTGTCTCGGATTATGGGAAGTCCGAACATCGCCTTGCTCAGCTCAGCAATATTCCTGCTCAATTTTGCCGTTCCGAATCTCCTGCTGGCGGGCCTTGTCGACTCAGGAGAAGCATTTTTCTTGATGGCGTTGGTGTGGGCATTGTCCGCCGAATGGTTCTTTCTCCTCCCTCTCGCTGCCGTATTGGGTTCGCTCGCAAAGGAGACATTTCTTCCCTTTTCGCTGGTATTTGCTGCAACTTGGATGGTCATGAACAGGCGGCAGAAACCGCTAGGGAAGCGGGTGATGTGGCTTGTGGCAACTGGATTGGCAGGCGCGATCTCGCTAACAGCCGTGTTGACCGCCACCAATGGATATCTGCTTTTTCCTTCGACCTATGCCGGCATGTTGAGATCGAGCCTCGCCAGCCCGGCGACTGCAGCGGCCGCTCTCAAAGACCTCAACTTCTGGTATGTCTTTGCCTGGTTACTGCCTCTTGGGTTGTGGCGGCTGAAACATCTGCCCCGCGAATGGGTTATGGCATCCTTCCTAACAGCGCTAGTCGCATTGGGTTTCACGGCATATCACAATGACGCCCCAGACGCGGGACCCGCGGCGGCAAGGCCGATCTTCAACATAGCAGGCCCGCTCCTGAGTTTCTCTGTTGCCCTGCTGATCGTCGATCTGGCTGAACGTCGGCGCGCGCTGCACAATGAAAAAAAGATGCTCCGATGAAAGATAGCGGAGAGAGAGCACCTTGCTACAAAGCACCAGCCCCGTTAAGGGGCGACCGATAATAGCCCAGGACGTAAGTCCTGGGTAAGGACAGAAAAACGATTGAGGCCCCGCACGGGCGCTAGAAAGTTTGACGCAAACCTCTTTCGCCACGCCCGAGAACCCAGGCGCGAACGATCAGATCAGTCGTGTAGAGGGTTTGAAAAAGCAGCCCGCTCGCCTGCCACGAACATTCCGAGCGGAGAGAAAGTACCGCGCTACCAAGCACCAGCCCCGTTAAGGGGCGACCGATAATAGCCCAGGACGTAAGTCCTGGGTAAGGACAGAAAGACGATTGAGGCCCCGCATGGACGCCAGAAAGTTTGACGCAAACCTCTTTCGCCACGGCCGAGAACTCCCAGGCGCGAACGAAAGGTACCTTCCAACTAACTTCTCATGGCTGCGCGCTTGGCGAACTTTGGCCTCTCGGAGGTAGCGCATTGAAGCCGTACAGTGGCAAACTCGGAATATGCCAACGAGTTCTCGAGAGGACACTTTTATCAGCCTCTTCCTTTCGGCGTATGAGAATGGTTCATGGGCAGATGCTCTCCATCGGCAGCCAGACAAGATTGAGAGGACCAAGCCAGCAGTCGATTGGCTTGCGAAGAGAAAATCTGACGGCGAGACTTTGGCTATTGAACACACAATCATCGAACCGTTTGTCGGCGAGAAGGCTGACTTCGCATCTTTCGAGGCTGCGTTCCTTGAAATCGAACGTGATACGTCCTTGTTGGTCCCTGAACGCTGGATTCAAGTGTTTGTGCCTGTCGGCGCATTGCAGAATCAACCCAAGATCGCACGAGAGTTGATAGTCCGGTCTGTCCACGCGTGGATCAAAGCGAATCGACTAGTCCTCACCGAGGGAATTTCGGAACATCGTTGCACCATTACGGGGATTCCCGGCAAACCCCCTTTCGATGTTTCGCTCAACGTCAGGGTAGATCCCTTGCAAACTGGTAGGACTGCCGAGGCTGGCAGTTTGCACGTTCGTAGGCAGCAGGTTGAAGACAACCTCGACGCAGTGATTGAAAAGGCCCTGAGAAGGAAACTTCCAAAGCTCGTCAACACGACGGCTGATAAGCGCATTCTTCTGCTCGAACGCCAGCACATGAACCTGTATCCCGACCGGATGCTTGATGAGATCAAGAAACGCAGTTCCTCTTTTCCCGACCTAGCGCATGTCGATGAGATTTGGATCATCGAAGCAATGTTTTATGGAACGGCGTTCGGCGGAACCTACGTTCGTTTTGGTCATTATCAAAATGGGAGGGAGGTTAAGAGCTTCACTTTCAACGATGGGAGGTTACTGATGATGTCTTAAAGACGGGAGTGCCGGGTGCCCCAGACCTCGGCAGATGAACAAAAGGTTTTGGGTGCCCCGCTCCTTGCGTTTTTTGCAAGGGGCGGGTGCATGTGCTAAGAGCAAACGTAAGCCGAGGATGAGGGCGTTGACCCTCCCGCCCCTTGCAAAAAACGCAAGGAGCGGCGCACCCGGCCCATTTCCATGAGTTCCTGCCAGATTCTCCCGGAGCAAGAATACGGTAAACGTCCCGTCTGTCGCCGGTTTTCCACAAGAGAAAAGGGTGGGCCACCCCACATTTCTTTTATTACGAATGGCTTCCCAGCCTGGAAAGGTACTGAAAAGCCTGACCGGCATTGGTCTTGTGTTTGGCTTCAACTGTCGCAACGTCTCCGAACGCTTTGAGAAGAATCTGGAAGATCTGGCCGTAGAACTTAGGGGTAAGAGGACTTGCGTCGATCTGCATCGCGTTTGCCCCCATTGCGAACAGTTTCGAACCAAATTTTGTGTTGTTCCCGTCAAGCTGCCTACGATACTCTTCATATTTTGGTATCAGCTTGCGTTCGACTAATTTACTTGCTGCATCCGAGGGGTGGGAGGCGCTATCTCTGAGCCTTGATTCAAGATCATCCGTACACTCGAAGATATAACCGATGAACCCCTCTCGGGTGTCCTTTACTAACGCGCGGATTTCAAGAATTTGCTCCCCGCTGAGATCTGCAAGGCGGGGGAGCCTATAGCAAAAGAGTGGGTGTGCAACCAGGCCTGCGAGAGCAGCAGTGCTGTCGGCGCTAAAAAATTCAGCGCATGGTTTCCTCGTAAACGAAGCATGTATTGTTCGAGCAATCAAGCTCCTGATGCCCCATTCTTCTGATGAACTATTTGCTTGATCCGCCGCTAAGGCAGCGGCTCCAAGAGCCAACATGACCTCTTGTTCTTGCTCGTCGGTCCAGCCTGGTGAATGCCTGATGACCGCCGGAGGCACACTCTCAAGTATTCCGCAGTCAAACAATACTCTATATTTGCTCTTCCACGAAACGTATTCCCGTACGTCGGGTTCCTTCAACAATACTTCCCGCTTAAAGACATTCAGCATTCCAATTAGGGGCTCTGCATCCGGGTCGCAGTTGTACGGATAAGGTAAATAGACCTTGTCATAGAACACGGAGAGTGTCGCCAGAAGCTCAGGGTCCTTGATCGTCAGGTCGGATGAGTATGTGATTTCTAGTTTACGCGAGGTCACGCCCCATTCTCCCTGGCACCGCGATCAGTAGAACGCAAGCTGCCGAATGTTGCTGGAGCACGCATTCTATCCCGCGCGATGACGCTGCGACAAGACACAAATGACCTGGTAGGCCAGCCCCCCGCGGGTCATTGAGGGGTCAAAGCTGTTAACTGCAAACCTCTCGCGAGGGCGATTCGACTCAAGGCTGAGTCGACGTCAGCAACCATGCTGTCGAGTTCTTGCGCGTAGTAGATACGCGCCATCTTGTTCGGCTTGGGCAGGCTTTCTATTCGTCGTTTCCACGGTTTATCGAGCGTCGCAAAGCTAGTGAAAGCGCTTGCTACCACGGCTTGGCAAAAATCAATCCCGTCATTACGTTTTAAGTGGTAACTCTTTGTCTCTAGAATCAGCGTTCTGATCAGGTTGTTATACGCGAAGGTCGCAGGAGGAGCTTCGTAAGCCGCCAACGGAAAGGCCTTCTCCAACCATTGCGGATCAGCCTCGTACTTCGCCCGATGCTCTTTAATCTTCCTGATGAGTTTATCGTCTAATTCGGCCTTTCCCCTGGCAATCGAGTCTCGTTGCGGAGCTAATAAGTCCATTATTGGGCCCAAGCGAAAGAACTCCGCAGAGATGTTTTGCTTGAGCGGTTTATTACCTGCGCGACGTCGTAGGTAGTCCCTCATGAACTTATCCGAAAAGCAGCTCTCCTCTGCCTTCTTTCCAGACAACTCCCGCTTAACAACCATGTGAGGATCAAGCTCTACAGGAAACCAGTGTGGACCGATTTCTTCGAGGAACGCCCTTACTTCCCGAAACGAACCGCCCTGGAAACCCGTTAATTCAGCGGCATTTGCAACAGAAAACAATAACTCAGCACCTCGATTAACAGCAGCAAGAAACCGTCGTCTTCGCGAAGCGTCGCCCTTGGCTAACTCCTTTATTGCGAAGTTGTCCAAGTAGACCGCTGGCCCAGCAACCGATATGAATAAATCCAGTTTGCCACTCTGTTGTGCTTTGACTTCAATCATGCTCTATTGTGAAATTATACGGGGCGGGGTGGCCATTTCAGGCTGAACCTAACACAGGACAATAACCCGCACCTCATTGCTGCCCTTGTACTCTCTCCCCCGCCGCCCATTACCTACGTAACTTGATGGTGCGCACCACTGTACCTACGATTCTAGTATGAGCTACAAGGCCCTTTTATTCTGCCCGGATGAGAAAACCGCTCGCGTAGTCACGCAGGTTCTGAGCGACCTGGAGTTCCGGGTTGAGCCCTGCAACGAGCCTTTCGCGGCAGTTAAGAAGTTGATGGCGGAACACTTTGATGCCATCGTGGTGGACTGTGAGAACGAGCAGAATGCGGCCTTGCTTTTCAAGAGCGCACACAATTCGGGATCCAATCAAGCGTCGCTCGCCGTCGCCGTTGTCGAGGGCCAAAGTGGAGTTGCCAAGGCGTTCCGGATCGGCGCCAACCTGGTTCTGACGAAGCCCATTAATGTTGAACAATCCAAGGGCACGCTGCGGGTCGCCCGCGGCCTGCTCCGGAAAAGCGACACAACGAAACCGGCGAGCGCGATGCCTGCCACGCTCCCATCGCCGCGACCCGCCGTCGCCAATATCGATGCCAAGCGTCCGCCCACTGCTTTGCCCGTGCAGCCGCTTCCATCTCCGATTCCAGCGGTGCGGGCTTCCGTTTTCGACGTTGAAGAGGACCCCGCTCCCAAACCGGAACCGGCAGAAGCGGCTCTGCTCGAATCCATGCCCAACCTGCTCGGGAATAAAAACCGGGCGGCAGATCCTATAGCCACACCTGGCACTCCAAAAGAATATCCGTGGCAGCCGATTGCCAGGCCAGCAGCCGGACCCATGGCCACAGCTCTCCGCCGTGCAGCCGAAGCCGCTGGAAGGTCGGAAGTTGATTCCTCCGCGACCGGCAAAACCGCCTCGGCAGCAGGTGTCTCCGACGCTCCAATATCAATCGGCGGTTCATACACCAGCAGCCTGGCATCCGGTCAAGGGGCGGCCACCGCCCGAGCCAAAGCATCGCCGAAGTCACACCAAGAGGCGCAGATGCCACAAATGGAGGCGCCCACATTTTCTTCGCTTGGCGGTACATCCGGTGAGCCTGCATCCGGCGGCGGTAAGAAAACCATCCTGATCGCAGCCGTCATTCTGCTTACAGCCGCCGTCGGCTATGTCGGCTGGACGAAGATGCATCCAGTCAATGAGACTCCCGTCCCGCAAGAGGTGACTGCGCCCCCGCAGACCGCTCCGCTTCAGGTTCAGCCTCCAACTCCGGCAGCAGTTCCGCCTTCCGCGAGTCCGGCGCAGGATATAGCTGCCACACCAACCCCATCGCAGCCAGCCAACTCAACCACTGCATCCCCCGTCGAGCAAGGGCCCGATATCACTCTGTCTACGGTCGAGACGCGTCCTCCGGCGCCGAAGAAGTCACCTTCTATCGTCGCGCCGAACACCGTAGTCAGAACCCCCTCGGATGCGAAGGCGCAAGCACCCATGGTGGTCAGGAACGAAGCTTCTAAACGGGTGCGGCCCAGCCCCGCGCCTGAGGAATCGGCACAACCGCCTGCTCCCGGAACTTTGGGAGTTGCTTCGGAAAAAAACAACGACCAGGTCATCTCTGGAATAATGAGCACGGCCGCGGTGAATCTGCCCCAGCCTGTTCAGCAACTGAAGGTATCGCAAGGGGTATCGCAGGGACTGCTGATCAAAAGCGTTGAGCCCGTGTATCCTTCACTAGCCAAGCAAATGCGCATCCAGGGAGCGGTCGAGCTTCTGGCCAACATCGGCAAGGATGGCAGCATCACGAAAGTCAAGCTGCTCAGTGGCGATTCGGTCCTGTCACACGCCGCAATCGATGCGGTCAAGCAGTGGAAATACAAGCCCTACTATTTAAACGATCAGCCCGTGGAAATTCAGACCCAGATCACAGTGAAATTCAAGCTTCCGTAAGCGCGTGGTTCAGCGCAAAGTTTAAGCGCGGCGCAAGGATTCAATACCTCGCGCCGTTTTGTTTTAGACTCGCCCTCGCAAATCGCGCCGCTGAATGCAGCTCTTCCACCACGCTATAATGAAGAGATGCCCACTCGCTGAAATTCTTTTCTGCAAGTGTTGGCCAAAAATGGATCCTCTGTGCGGCCCGCTGATAGCTGAGAGCCGAAAGCTAAAAGCCAAAAGCCAAAAGCCAGAAGCCAAAAGCCAGAAGCCAGAAGCCAAAAGCCAGAAGCCAGAAGCCAGAAGCTTCCCCATGGACTTCAAACTAGTCAGCGATTACAAACCGAAGGGCGATCAACCCAACGCCATCGAATCTTTGACCAGAGGTCTATTCGATCGCGAACAGCATCAGGTTCTTTTGGGCGTCACCGGCTCCGGCAAAACGTACACCGCAGCCAAGGTGATCGAGCAGTTGAACCGCACAACGCTCGTCATGGCCCACAACAAAACCCTCGCCGCCCAGCTCTATCACGAATTCAAAAACTTCTTCCCCCACAACGCGGTAGAGTACTTCGTCTCTTACTATGATTTTTACCAACCGGAGGCGTACGTTCCGGCGGCTGACCTTTACATCGAGAAAGAGGCCACCATCAATGATGAATTGGATAAGCTGCGGCTCTCGGCTACACGGTCACTGTTTGAGCGGCGGGATTGTTTGATTGTGGCTTCGGTGAGCTGCATCTATGGGTTGGGCTCGCCTGAGGCTTATTACGGGATGATGCTGTTTTTGGAGAAGGGGCAGAAGATCAAGCGCGAGGATATTACGCGCAAGCTGGTTGAAATTCTCTACGAGCGTACCGATGGGGATTTTCGGCGGGGGACTTTTCGCGTGCGTGGGGATGTGATCGAGATCTTTCCTACTTATGACGATATGGCTTATCGCGTCGAATTGTGGGGGGACGAAGTTGAGTCGCTCTCGCAGATTGATCCGCTGTTTGGGACCGTGAAGCAGAAATATGTGCGGCTGCCTATCTATCCGAAGACCCACTACGTGATGAAACCGGAGACCAGATCCAAGGCTGTTGATTCAATCAAAGAAGAGTTGAAGTGGTGGGAAGCGGAGCTTGAAAAGCAAGGCCGGGTGGTGGAGGCGCAGCGCGTTCATCAGCGGGTCATGTTTGATCTTGAAATGATTAAATCCATGGGCTACTGCCATGGCATTGAAAACTACTCGCGGCACTTCACCGGACGCCTTCCGGGTGAGCCACCCCCGACTCTGCTCGACTACTTCCCGCGCGATTACCTGATGTTCATCGACGAGTCGCATCAGACCGTGCCCCAGTTGCACGGCATGTACCACGGCGACCGCTCCCGCAAGGAAACGCTGGTCGAGTACGGATTCCGGCTGCCATCGGCGTTGGACAATCGCCCGCTCACCTTCGAAGAGTTCGAGCATCGCATGAACCAGATCATCTATGTCTCGGCGACCCCGGGTCCATACGAGCTGACCAAGTCAGCGGGAGTGGTGGTCGAGCAAATCATCCGGCCCACGGGCCTGGTGGATCCTCCTGTCGAAGTGCGTCCGGTCAAGGGGCAAATTGACGACCTGCTGCATGAAATCCGCGAACGAGTCGGCCGCGGCGAGCGCGTGCTGGTGACCACGCTCACCAAGCGCATGGCGGAAGACCTGGCCGAGTATTACAGCGAAGTGGGCGTGAAGTGCCGCTACATGCACTCCGAGATCGAGACTCTGGAGCGGGTGAAGATCCTGCGCGACCTGCGCAAGGGCGAGTTCGACGTGCTCATCGGGATCAACCTGCTGCGCGAGGGGCTCGACCTGCCCGAGGTTTCTCTGGTGGCGATTCTCGATGCGGATAAAGAAGGCTTCCTGCGCTCGAGCGGCGCGCTCATCCAGACCATGGGGCGCTGCGCCCGTAATCTGAATGGCCGGGCCATCCTGTACGCCGACCGCATGACCGACTCGATGAAGAAGGCCATGGGCGAAACCGACCGCCGCCGCGCCATCCAGGAAGCCTACAACGAAGCCAACGGGATCACGCCCGAGTCCATCGTGCGGCCGCTGGAGATGTCGCTGGCCCGCATCATTGAGGCCGACTACACCGATCTCACCGGCGGCGAGACCGAGGGCATCCCCGAATTCCGGTCGCAAGAAGACCTCGACGTTTACATCGGCAAGCTGGAAAGCGACATGCGCGAAGCCGCCAAGCGATTCGAATTTGAGAAGGCGGCGAAGCTGAGGGATACGATCAAGGAATTGCGGACTAAGGAATTTCTGTTTGCGTAGATCTGCTGTCAAGAATCGGTTTTGGGAAGGGCACGGCTTCAGCCGTGCCGCCCAGACCCTTATAAATCGAGGGCTTTAGCCCCTGAGGGATGGCATTAGATTCGGAACACGGGTAAGCTATTGCGCAGAGGCAGGTCACAATGACGATCCATGTCGAACTCAACCCGGAAATAGCGGCGCAACTCGCTGCCGAAGCCAGCGCTCAAGGCCTACCTTTGGAGAAAGTGGCGGAGCGCCTTTTGCAGGAGGCTTTGGCTTCGCGCTCTTTCCTTCAAGGGACATTGTCGGTAGACAAGTTCCATGCGATGCTGAAATCGCTTGCATCTGGCTCCGAGGAGTTGCCGAATCTGCCGACCGAGACTTTCACACGCGACAGCTTCTACGAGGGCCGCAGCTAGATGGCAGGCACGCCATACCTGGTTGATAGCAACGTCCTGCTCCGCTGGGTAAAACCGGATGATCACGATTATCCCCTCATCGTGTCCGCAATCGATGCCATCCTTCGGCGCGATGCTGTGCTCTGCTACACGTCGCAAAACGTTGCGGAATTCTGGAATACTTGCACCCGTCCACTCGACCGCAATGGATACGGGCTGACTCCCGCGGAAGCCGACCGCCGTGCCAGGCTGTTTGAAGACAATCTGCGACTGCTGCCGGATAGTTTGGCCGTCCATCAAGAATGGCGTAGGCTGCTCGTTATCCACAATGTTTCTGGCGCTCAGGTTCACGATGCGCGATTGCTAGCCGCAATGCGGGTCCACGGCGTCAAACGGATTCTGACATTCAACGAGAGGGACTTTGCCCGTTATACCGACGTCGAAGCCGTTCATCCTAGAACTATCTCAGTAAACCGGCCATGAGCATTTGGTGAAACCGGAGTTGGGGCCAGCCACCCCGGCTGAGTGGAAAAACATAGGATTCGCAGCAATGTCCCGTCGTGAGAGGAAGCAAGTCGTTCTACAAGCAATACGACGAATGGCGTCCGACCCGAACCTCTATGCCCGTGGTCGCTGGCAGAAGGCTCGGACAGAAATCGCTAAGCTAGTTGAGCAGCACACCCGAGTCCAAATAAAACCCCACGCTATATCTAAGTACCAGAAACTCGCAGGATATCCCTCTCTGAAGGGAAATCACTGCGTGCTTTGCGCACGACGGGTGTTTCGCGTCGGGAGCGAGCAGGCAGGCTTCTACGGTTTGACACCGGACGATCTCGATTGCCCCTATCAAGCTCCCCAGGGGACTGGGTTCAAGGACGCATCATGTTGCAGCAGTTGCCGGAGTGGAACGCCAGACCGAGCCTTCGCGAAAGCGGAGACGTTCTGGAAAAAAGCCCAAATCGAACTTGAGATTCACCGAAAACTCTTAGTGCATGCGGAACAGAACCGACGCGCAAGGGATCTGGCAGAACGCGAGAGACAGCTTCTCGGTCCGAACCGTCGTCGGTCTGTGACTCTTTGTGGGATTTGCGAGCAGCCGGCAATAAAATGTCACTGCTCTGATTAGCTCAACACCAGTTGCTCCGACTCGTCGCAGCAGTCACTGCCCGAGTTGGCTTTTGATGGCTTGATGTATCAGGGCCCCGAGGGCAACCTTCAGGCCATCAATCGTGAGTGTTCCCGTTGCCTTCTGCACTGCATCTTTCGCCTTTGCCCAGAGTGTATCTTGCCGTGCCGAATCTAGGAACTCGTGTCCCGCATAGGTGAGTCGCTCCACCGCGAATTCTGCGGTCCCGGTTGGAACTTTGCGATTACAAATCCAGCGTCGGACGCCAGTTTGACGTGGTAACAGACTTCCTCATTAGTGCGTCCCTCAATCCTGACGTGAGACCAAGTGTTGGGAGGTAGTTTTTCAGCCTCAATCAAGACATTGCGAAACAAGTCCATATCACGGAGCATAGTTCCTCATCTTTAGGGTTTGCCGTCTCCCTCATTCAGCATGTATGAGTGTCCGTCGAATCTCACCGTAGCCTCGAATCCAGCCTCCTTGTAAGGTCCACTCCGGTCGATTGTTGCGGATGGGGATGTTATTGCATCGGCGACTTCAAGCGGCGAAACCTTGGCCGTCATATTGGAAACCGAATACCAGTACCACCTTTTTCCCAAACGGAATACCGCCCTGTACCCCTGCCTCCCCGTCGTGCGGCTTGTGTACCAACTATCTTCATAAGGGCTGAGGGCGGGATTACGCAGAACCTCGGCATACTCTGCGACATTCATGTTACCTGCCTCTACTGGCTTGGTCGGCGGGTGGCCCCGGACTTCATTCTACTCTTCAGGGTGCTCCGTCCAAGCTTCGCTTGGGCGGGGATTTTCCTCGGCTGGACGCGTCCGTACGGTGGGGAAGACGCCAGCCTGCTCCCGGCGACGCGCCGTCCACTGCGATTCGATTTCCGCCGCACTCATCTCCCCCGTCGCGCAGGCAGGTCCCTCAGGGGCTAAAGCCCAGTGTCCATAGGGATCGTAACGGCCCGGCTGAAGCCGGGCCCTTTCAAAACTGTTTATGGCGGGTGATCTCGGCTTCCGCTGACATTATTGGTCACGCGTGATAGTGCAGAGATCCTTCGTTGGGAGTCCCCGGCGTTGCCGGGGACTCCGCTGTCTCAGGATGACAGCGGGGAGGAACGTAGCGGCCCGGCTGAAGCCGGGCCCTTCCCACAACCGTAGTGTCGGTGGCAGGGTCGCAGCATGGGGGCGGATCACGTTGGCAGCATCGCCTCCCACCTTTGCAAAGGACGCAAAGATGGGGCACCCCGCGGTTTGGTTTGGGGAAGAAAGAACATGCTGGCAGGATTGGCTGCCCGGCATGTTTGGCGGCGCTTGGGAGTGCAGAGATCCCCTCGGCAGGCTCGGGGCAGGCTCTTCGTTGGGAGTCCCCGGCGTTGCCGGGGACTCCGCTGCCTCAGGATGACAGCGGGGAGGATCGTAATGGCCCGG
>DATNNO010000162.1:0-34077 GCA_035601775.1 Terriglobales bacterium
CAGTTTGCTGAAAAATACCAAGTTCGGCAACAGAACGATCTTCGGCAACAGGTGGGAAACCCGCAACCGGGGCCGAATCTGGAAAACTCGTTACTGGCAACAGAGAGTCCGAAAATGAGTTTTTCAGCAAACTGTAAAGCCGGTTCTTCTGCGGCTTTTAGCGGCGCGACTGAAGTCGTGCCCTCCCGGGTTGCGCATTCGCCCGTCCAGCCGGGCGGGGACGCCCGGCCTCCATTTTCCATCGACATTCAGGATGAGCAAGGTTGTGCGCGGTTCACGGCCCGCATCATTCGAGATGTGACCATCCAGCGCTCGCCGGAGAAGGTGGTGCGGCGGCTCGGGTTGCTGGATCAGCGACCTATCAACAATGCCGTGGACGCGACCAACTACACGCTGTGGGAAATGGGCAAACCGACGCACGTGTTCGACCTGGATTTGCTGCAAGGCGGAAAGATCGTTGTACGGCGAGCGCGGGATGGCGAGGTGCTAAAGACTCTGGATGGAGTCGAGCGCAAGCTGACTTCCGAAGACCTGGTGGTGGCTGACGCGAAGAAGCCGGTGGGATTAGCGGGAACGATGGGCGGCGTCGACACGATGATTACGGAGAAGACCCGCAACATTTTGATTGAGTCGGCGTGGTGGGATCCGGTGACGGTTCGCAAGATGTCGCGGCGGCACGGGCTGCACACGGATGCATCGCATCGCTTCGAGCGCGGCGCGGATTATGAGTCCACGCTTCTTTCTTGTAATCGCGTAGCCGAACTTATTTTGCAATCGGGCGGTGGTGAACTGGTGGCTGGGCCGGTTGATGTGATCGCGCGGCGGCTGGACCAGGCTCCCGTGGCGTTGCGTGTTTCCGAAGTGCATCGCATTCTTGGCAAGAAGCTGGAGGCTGCGGAGATCTTGCGCATTCTGCGGCGGCTGGGTTTCGAGTTGATTCCGGAACCCGGAGAAGAACTTGAGTTCACGGTGCAGGTTCCGAGCTGGCGGCTCGATGTGGAACGCGAGATCGATGTGATCGAAGAGATCGCGCGACTGCACGGGTACGACAAGTTCGCCAACACGCTGCCTGCATATGTTGGATCGGTCGTCGAACTGCCCGATGCGGAGAAGGACAAGCGGCTGCGGACTTCCCTGCTGGCCATGGGTTACGACGAAGCAATTTCGCTGACGTTTATCTCGCACCAGGATGCGGAACAATTTTCGTCGGTGCCGGTGGTTGAGTTGGCGAACCCACTGAGCGAGGAAGCTTCCGTGATGCGCACCTCGATGGTGCCGGGCATGTTGAACATGCTGGCCTACAACCTGAACCGGGGCAGCGACAATGTTCGCTTGTTCGAAGCTGGGAATGTGTTCGAGGCGGCGGGTGAGAAGACAGCGGAATTCAAGCGCATCTGCATGGGCGCGACCGGGAGCGCTTTGAACGCGAGCGTGCATCAGGCGGCGAGGGCGATGTCGTTTTTTGATCTCAAAGGGGATGTGGAAATCTTGCTGGCCGCCTTTCAGCATGTCGGGCTTGAGTACAAGGCGGATGGCGCGGAGTTTTACCACCCTGGGCGTTCGGCGTGCGCAGTGATGGACGGCGAGGTCATGGCTCAGTTCGGGCAGATCAATCCGGAACTTGCGGCGGGGCGCAAGCTCAAGCAGGACATTTTTGTTGCCGAGCTTTATTTGGATCGGCTGTTCAAGCGCGGTCTGCGTGCGGTGCGGTATGAGGCGTTACCGCGATATCCGGCCGTGCAACGCGACTTCTCCTTTATCCTCGATGATTCGATCGAGTTCGCGAAGATGGAGAAGGCGGTGGCGGGATTGGGTTTGGGCGATCTGCGAAGTTTTGTTCCGGTGGAGATTTTCCGGGGCGGGACGATTCCTGCGGGCAAGTATTCTTTGCTGCTTCGAGCGACATTTCAATCCGGGGAGCGGACTTTGCGCGAGGATGAAGTGGGGCGGTGGTCGAAGGATATCGTTAAGGCTCTCGAGAGTTTGGGCGGGACGTTGCGGGCTTCGTAATCAGTCTTGGAACTCCGACAAGTGAAGGCTAGCCGAGCCCTGCTCGGCCTGGACGGGCGAGTCGCCCGTCCCCACACGAGTTACGCAGCTCTAAGCGGTGAATCCTCTCCTTCCTGTGCTAGTCTGACCCAATTATGGCTGATGTGGTCATCCAACCGAAGCATTTTCTCAGCGACAAAGTCGAACATTTTACTGAGTCCGTCATTCGCGAGATGACGCGGCAGGCGATGCTGCATGGGGCGGTGAACCTGGCGCAGGGCTTTCCTGATTTTCCTGCTCCGGCGGAGATCAAGCGGGCGGCGCAAGAGGCGATTGCGGCGGATGTGAATCAATATGCGATCACCTGGGGCGCGAAGAGTTTGCGGAATGCGATTGCGCGGCAGATGCAGGAATGGCAGGGGATCGAGGTCGGTCCAGAGACGCAGATAACGGTGTGTTGCGGCTCGACCGAGGCGATGATTTCGACGCTGCTGGCGGTGTGCAACAAGGGCGACGAAGTGGTGATCTTCGAGCCGTTTTACGAGAATTACGGGCCGGACTCGGTGCTGTCGGGTGCGAAACCGGTGTTCGTGAAACTGCGTCCGCCAACCACGGCGGATGGCGGATGGACCTTCGATGAAGGTGAGCTGAGGGCGGCGTTTCACAATCAGACCAAAGCGATCATCCTTAATACGCCTAACAATCCTACTGGCAAGGTTTTCACACGCAACGAACTGGAGTTGATTCGCGATCTGTGCATCGAGTTCAACGTTCTTGCCATCACAGATGAGATTTACGAGCATATTCTTTACGATGGCACGCAACACATTTCGATGGCGCGGCTGGAAGGTATGAGTGAGCGGACGGTCACGATCAATGGTTTGTCGAAGAGTTACAGCGTGACCGGATGGCGGGTAGGGTGGGCAGTGGCGCCGGCAACGATCACGAATGCGATTCGCAAAGTTCATGATTTTCTCACGGTGGGGGCTCCGGCTCCTTTGCAGGAAGCGGGAGCTGCGGCTCTGGAGCTACCGCGCGCTTATTATGAAAACCTGGCGAATGGATATAGGGCGCGGCGGGATCGTCTGATGCCTGCGTTGACAGAGGCGGGATTCCGCTGCTTCCGGCCGCGCGGGGCGTATTACGTGATGACCGACATCAGTGAGTTCGGATTCGCGGATGATGTGGCGTTTACGAAGTATCTGGTGAAGGAAATTGGGGTGGCGGCGGTTCCGGGATCGAGTTTCTACAATGATCCGCGGGATGGAGCGAAGCAGGTGCGATTTGCGTTCTGCAAGCGGGATGAAACGCTGGATGAGGCGGGGAGAAGGTTGCGGAAGTTGCGGGATCGATAGTGCTGTCGAGGCTAGCCGAGCTTCGCTCGGCCGGACAGTCGGGGGGCTGTCCCCACACAAGCAACAGTGGCTCCAGACATCTGATCCGTCCACAGGGTTGTGCGGTATACTGCGCTGAAGATCGAAATCTTTTGGAGAAGACGTGCAATCATGGCGGTGAGAATGGCTGAAGAGGTATCGGCGCAGGTTCCTTCTGACGATTTTCAGGCTCTCGAACAGAAGGTTTATCGCACTATTGAAATGTACAAGGCGGCACGGGAGGCGCGATCCGCGGCGGAACGCGATGTGCAGCGCCTGCGTGAGCAACTGGAAGAGCGCGAGGAGGAGGTCGAAGGCCTCCGCCGCGAAATGGTGCAGTTGCGCCGGGAGCGCGAGGAGATTCGCGGCCGGGTGGAGAAGATGCTGCAGCAGATCGACACTTTAGCGGAAGAGCAGGCTGCGAGCTGAGTTGCGCGCTGGTTCGGGGCTCCATGCGGGAGTCAATAGGAGCGGAATAAGCTATGGCGAACGCCACGAAGCAGCCGGCGGCGAAGAACGCTGATGACAACAGCGTGCGAGTGGAAATCTTCGATCAGGCCTACAATCTTCGCGGGTCGGATGCGGAGTACATCATCAAGTTGGCCGAGTACGTGGATGCCAAGATGCGGGCGGTCGCGAAGCAGACGCAGACCGTAGACACGGTGCGATTGGCGGTGCTGGCGGCGCTTAATATCGCCGATGAATATCATCTGCTGAAGCGGAACCAGGATGGTGGAGCGGTGGAATATCTGAAGCGGGCGCATCATCTTTCTGATGCTCTGGATGAAGTGCTGGAGGAGAAGCGGCGGGCGGGGTAGTGTGGAATCCCGCCGGTTTGTCAAGCCGGGGGCGGCTATTCCAACGCGGTTCTGGTCGGTTCTGACTTCCATCCCCCTTACGAAAGTTGCTGGCAACCCGAGTGCCAACTATTTGCGTGGTGCCCCTTGCGAATTGGGCGGGATTTCCCTAGGATTCGAAGTGAAAGCCGACCTGCGAAGTTGGTGATGGTGGTAACCGATTTTTGAACCAACACCGAATGAACGGGGGCCTGACTCGTAAAATTAGATCCGGTGTGCAATGCTCCGCCATGCGGAGATGCCTAAAGGGTCGCGGCGGGTTCCCACTGTCTAACGACGGGTTCATTCTCGGCCTACCACACGGCTAGGTGGGTCGGCTTGATTTCTACTGCGAGTGGATTTGCCTTTCCCTGCTACACTGGCGGCTACTAATTTCAAGTGCTCCGCATCTAACTAATCGTGCTGCCTCGACTCTTTCATATTGGCAACTTCAGTCTGCCCACCTACGGACTTCTGGTCTCGCTGGGCGTGCTGATCGGACTGTGGATCAGCGTGCGCAATTCGGAGAAGCAGGGGATCAACCCGGACGATGCGTGGAATTTGGGCATTCTGGTGGTGCTGTGCGGAATTGTGGGCGCCAAGATTCTCTATATCGCCTACGACTGGAGCACTTACGCCGCTCACCCTCGAGAAATTTTCAGTTTAGGAACTTTGCAAGCGGGCGGAGTTTTCTCCGGCGGCTTGATTGCCGGGTTTGTGGCGGCTGCGTGGTATATCCGCAAGCGCCATATGCCCGCGCTCGCCACCTCGGATGCATTTGCACCGGGACTCGCGTTTGGACACGCACTCGGGCGGGTCGGCTGCTTCGCGGCCGGTTGCTGCTATGGCAAGCAGACGGACCACTTTTGGGGTGTGACTTTCACCAATCCGATTGCCAACGCCTGGACCGGTACGCCGCTGGGGGTTCCGCTGGAGCCGACGCAGCTTTTTGAGTCGGCGGTCGAACTGGCGAACTTCTTCATTTTGATGTGGCTGCTGAAGCGGAAGAAGTTCGATGGCCAGGTGGTTGCGGCTTATTTCATCCTCTATGGAGTGGCGCGCTATTTTCTTGAGTTCCTGCGCGACGATCCTGGGCGGGGATCGGTGTTTGGCGGAATCATGACTGGGACGCAGTTGATCTCGATTGGATTGGTCGTGATGGGCGGGCTGATCTGGTGGCTGCGGCCGGGGTTGAAGGTTGTTCCGGCGCAGGCTGCGCGGTAACCCCTTTTCACCCAGAGTCACAGAGTCACAGAGACACAGAGAAGACACTTATTCTTCACGCCTTGGTGTCCGCTGGTATTCTTGGCCTGGACTACTTTCACCGTGCGTGGACACATTCCCTAAAACTCTTGTTGTGAAGACAGAGGATGCCGGCAAACGGCTGGACCAATTCCTGGTCAGCCAGATTGTCGACACCAGCCGTGCTCGCGTTCAGCAATTGATCGACGAAAAGAAAGTGCTGGTGAATGAAGAGGCAGCGAAAGCATCGCTGCGATTGCGGGGGGGAGAACGGATCGCGATTCTTGGAGATGTGAAATCGCCGCCTCTGCGGGCGATGGCTGAGGAAATTCCGTTGGACATCGTCTATGAGGACGATGATTTGGCGGTGGTGAACAAGGCTGCGGGAATGATGGTGCACGCTGGAGCGGGCGCCACGGAGGACGAGCGCAATCGCGGGACGCTGGTAAATGCGTTGCTGCACCGGTTCGGGCAGCTCTCGGGCGTGGGTGGAGAGTTGCGGCCAGGAATTGTGCATCGGCTGGACAAGGCCACGAGCGGGTTGATCGTGGTTGCGAAAAACGACGAGGCCCATCGAAAGCTGGCGGCGCAGTTCGCCCGGCGGGTGGTAAAGAAAACTTATATCGCGTTGGTGCACGGCTGGGTGAAGCAGGATCGGGGGACGATCAGCAGCAGCATCAGCCGGGACCGGGTGCGGCGGACGAGGATGACGACCAAACGTTCCGGCGGGCGAGAAGCGATCACGCACTACACGGTGCAGGAGCGGATTGATTCGAGGTATGGAAAGTTCACGCTTCTGGAAGTGCGGATCGATACCGGGCGGACCCACCAGATCCGGGTGCATTTGGCTTCGCTCCGGCATCCAGTGGTGGGCGATGCGTTGTATGGAGCGCCGCGCGAGATGAGTGCCAGGAACGGTGATGGTATCTCCCTGCCAAGAAATTTTCTGCACGCGGCTGCGCTGCAGTTGCAGCATCCTCGGAGCGGCGAGGCGCTGTCGTTTGCGCGGCCGCTGCCCGAGGAGTTGCAAGGCTTTCTGGAAAAGATCGGGGCGAGGTGAAGCAGAGAGCAATAATTTCGCCCAGCCTGGCGTTTCTCTATCGTTCGAAGTGGAAGATGTCCAGTACTAAGTACGTGCTTGGATTCACCAGTGCCACGTGACCGCCGATTACGAAGTGCTGGTAACCCTGGGGAGCCGGGGGCAAACGCTGCTCCAGTTCCTCCGGACATGGCATCATCTTCATGCGCAATCCTGTAGGCAATGTCGCGCGCACTCGTAACTGCTTTTCGAGTCCAGGGGGCAGTTCATCTCTTTTTGCAAGGCCCGGCGGGAGGCGATCATCGTGGTCGCGATACCATCCACGCATCTGGTCGCGGTCGTGCTCGCTGTAATAGTGTCTCCCCTGGTCATCGTCATTGTCATCGTCGTCATGATGCTTGCCATGGCCGTGCTTGTCCGCCAGCGCCATGCCAGACAACGCGAATATCACCGCCATACAGATGTGCAGCCATCGTTTTGATTGCATAGGCCCCTCTCGACTCCCTAGCCTAGTGAGGCGAGGAGCCGCGAGCAAATTACCAACGCTCCTGACCTCCGGGCGGGTGTGGCTCCGTGTGGTTGAGCGCGGTTCGCTGGGCTTTGTTTACAAACAGCAGGCTAAGATGACGATCACTTGCCGCCATCAGCTTCTCTCGTCGTTCTTAATCTTCGTTCTTAAGTGAAGCCAAGGAGATAGTGACAAACAGTTGGGGCCGAGTTCTGAGATGGAAATGGGGCGGATTGTCACTCGACGAACTCGACTGTCCAACCGCGAGGACTGTCTTAGTACCGAGCGGAGAGACTACCAACTATGGGGCGCACACCACACAGAAAACTGCTCGGTGGATCTGCTAACTGGCGACTGCCACATGTGAGCGTGATCCTAGACTCCCGCCCCTCAACATCAGAGATCCAGGACTATCTCCGATTCAGAATGACGGCCCCGGGACGGGAGCGCCTGGGGCCGTATTGCATCCGGGAAACTAAACCTCTCCCCCGAGAGCTTGTTTTCCCGGAAAGCCAATTGCGTAACTAACAGTCGAGCGCCAGCTCGCGGAGCTGTGTGGCCGGACACATCGAACACTTACTATTTTCGTCTGCATAGTGTCGCGGGCGTCGATTTCGTTTCAGGATTCCGAACCGCTCCTGACCCCTTAATATTGAGCAGCTTCGCCCGGCGCGCACGGTGTCGAAACCAACTATTTTGGACTCAGTTTTCGATGTGCCGACTCCGCGACCAAGTGCCGTCTGAGAAGGAGCCGCAAGACGCTGGGATAGTCTCCGAGTGGGGTGACGATCCGTCCAGAATCGTTCGATCCACGCGGGCGGTTCATAAGCCAGCCCGCTTTACAAGTGCAACTATTTGCAGATTGACAAGCCAGCAGCAGGAGGATAAGGTTCTGCAGACCGTCGGCAGGCGCCCACTATTGCGGGACAGCAGCCCGCTCCGGCATCATGACCGGCGTCTCTGAAAACGATAAAAGGAGAATCTTCACATGAGAGTTAAACAGTTTGCTAGCATTTTGTTGCTCACATTCCTGTGCTGCAGTTTCCTGGCAGTTGCGCAGGCGCCACAGAAGCCACCTGTGGACAACGACAGCGTCTATCTCAGGGGCCCTGGCACAATAGGCACCATTCCGGTATACCTTCTTGCCAAGAAGCTCGCGAATTCCAACATCAAGCAGGACGGTAGTGGCAATGAGAATTTCGGAGCCGGGATCAATGCCGTCGGTGTTATCAGCGGTTCCAGCGATGTCGATGCATCCGGCAACATTAACGCCGTGGGCGCCATCACTTCGACCGGCAGCTACGTGTACGGCACCACCGGCGTTTTCGGTGGCTTCCTTGAGAGTCTAAGTCAAACCTATTCCGGAGAAGGGTTCTTCAACACCACCACCGGTTCGGGTACCTACAACACCACCAATGACAACGGCGGCGCCAGTTACCCCGTGGGCGGACAAACTTTTTCCACGGCGGGTACTTCCTTCGAGTTTGCGTTCTTCGACTTGAATGGTAACGCAGAGTTTTATGGGGACAGTGTCGGCGATACCGTTGCGGTCGGAAGCAAGAGTGCCGCTGTTCCGCTGAAGAACGGCAAAATGGTGAAGGTATATTCCCAGGAATCAACCAAGGTGTGGTTCGAGGACTTTGGAAGCGCCAGTCTGGTTGGCGGCGTAGCCACGGTAAGGCTGGAGTCAAAGTTTGCCCAACTGGTCAACACCAAGCTGGCCTATCACGTTTTCGTCACACCCAACGGCGACTGCCATGGATTGTACGTGTCACAGAAGGACCGGAACTCGTTCGAAGTGCGGGAACTAAACGGCGGACAGTCGAATGTAGCCTTCGACTATCGCATTTCCGCATTGCGTAACGGATACGAAAACCTCCGGTTGGCACCGGCGAACGCGCCGAAAATGCAAAAGATACCGGCGCGCCCTAAGCGCTAAATGCAAGAGAAAAGGGCTGGCTGGTTTTCCAGCCAGCCCTTCAATTTCGAGTTTCGTTCAGGTTGCTTGCGCAGAACGCCGCTTCCAGTGCGGAGCGGACATTCTTGTCCGCTGCCTTTGATGTTGATTCTCAAAGACTAAAATCAAAACCAACCCCCAAAGGCAAGATCAAAGCCGGCGGACAGGAGTGTCCGGCCCACACGGGCCTGCTCAACCCGGAGCCGCTAAGGTTCATCGACTAATTACGCGACCAGTTTGGTGTTTGTCGCAAAATCTGCTTAAATCGCATCAAGCCCGGAAAATCCCACGTGATCGACATCCACTGCCACATCCTCGCCGAGGTGGACGACGGCCCCAAATCCTGGGACGTGGCGGAAGAGATGTGCCGCATGGCGGTTGCGGATGGCATCGAGCATATTGTCGCCACCCCGCACGCCAACGACCGATATCATTATGATCGCGAGTTCCTGGCGCGGGTGCTCGACTATCTCCGGCAACGGATTGGCGATGCGCCCCGCCTCAGCCTGGGCTGCGACTTCCATCTTTCGTACGAAAACCTGCAGGACGTGATGCTGTTTCCGGATCGCTACACCATCGAAGACAGCCGCTACTTGCTGGCGGAACTAAGCAATTACAGTGTTCCGGTTCAAATTGAGGAACACTTCAGCAAACTGCTGGAAAAGGGACTGACTCCAGTGATTACGCATCCGGAGCGCAATCCGATTGTGCAGCGGACCCCGCAGCGGATTCTGCAGTGGGTGGAACTCGGCTGCGTGATCCAGGTGACCGGGTCGGCGTTGACCGGCCGATGGGGGGAGGCAGCATGGCAAACCGCTCAATGGCTGCTCAAACGCGATGCCGTCCACGTGCTGGCTACCGACGCGCATGACACCAAGAATCGTCCACCGGTGCTTTCCACGGCGCGCAACGCGGCTGCGGAAATCTGCGGAGAAGAGGTGGCGCGTGCATTGGTAGATGGCAACCCGCGCGCGATTGTCAGCGGGCAACCGCTGCCGTATTTTCCGGATCCGGTGACCAAGAGTTAGCTGCAGGACCCGGAAGGCCTGACCCCGATTGAGCTGAGTGTGGAGCGGACATTCTTGCCCGCTGCCCTTGATTCGGGCGTTGATTTTGAGACTTGGATTTTAGGTCGGTTTTGATTTCTGGATTTTAAGAATCAACGTCAAAGGCGGCGGACAAGAGTGTCCGCCCCACACTCGGCTCTATCTTTGTTGTTTGTCGGGATTAGGCGTGCCGGCCGGGGTTGAGACGCCAGGTGCCGCCTGAGGTTGGCTCGTCATGGCGCTTTCAGGATTCAATAGATGGTCATGATCCGGCCCCAATCCTAGTTTGATCAGCGCGCGAGCATCGGGAGTGGTTTTGGATTGCCAACTGTTGTCCGCCTGATAACGTTGCATCGCCCGTTGCGTGGCGTCATTCCACACGCCGGAAGCTTTCCCGTCCAGGTAGTGCTCGCGGATCAGGGCGTCCTGGATTTCCAGGGTACGCTTCGGGTCAATCTTCTGCTGTCCGTGAGAACGCCGATTAGCGGCGGATTTCCGCGATCTCTTGCTCTTGCTGGTGCTCTTGGCGGTCGAGTGCGCCGAAGTGCCGGTGGATTTGGCGCGTTTCGAGTGGGAAGTCGCGGAATTACGAGAGTCGGATACGGCGGACTTGGTCGGGGGCTCGCTCCCCACCTTACTGTCTTGGGCGGGCGACAGTGTGGCCGCAAGAAGCGTGATGCAGCCGACCGCCGAAAGTCTTGTCATCAAAAGTCTGGTCATCTAAAGTCTTATGATGCAGGGGTCAAGCAAACGCAAAAATTACCCTCGCAAACCGAAACCGGCACTGAGTAATGATCCCCGATCGGGGCTCTCAGTGCCAGTCTCATGGTCTCTAGCTAGGTTACGGAAGTGTACCGGCCAGGAAGATGGTGCCGTCCTGGCGGCCCGTGCCCCGCTGGCGTACCAGGAACACTACATCCTGTCCGCTCTTCAGAGATGAAGAGATTCGGCTAAAGTCGTCCTCGGAATTCACGGCCTGTTTGTTGATTTCCAGGATGACGTCTCCGCGCGTGATCCCGACGTCGTCGGAGAAGGACGAGGGCTTGATATCCTGCACGATCACGCCCTTGCCGGCAGGAATGTCCAGCCGGTCGGCCATTTCAGAAGTGACGGCGCGAACCGTCAAGCCCAACTTACTCTCTTTGGGCGCTGCCTCGTCACCGCCTTCATCATCTTCACCGAGGCGGGCGGCAAACAACTTGGCCCGATCGGCAACCGTGACCGTGGCTTCCTGTTTCTTGCCGTTGCGAACGAGGCCGAGGGGCACCTTGCTGCCGGGCTTACGGCTGGCGATATCGGAAACAAGTTCATCGCCGTTCTTTACCGGCTTGCCGTCCACCGAGACAATGGTGTCACCCACTTTGAGCCCCGCCTGCTCGGCAGGACTCCCCGCGGTGACGGCGGACACAGTTACACCGCCTGCACCCGCACCATAGACACGCGAGATTGCCGGATTTTCCTGGGCGTTGAACATGATGCCGATAGAGCCCCGGGCAACACGATGTTCGGGGGCGATGAGTTGGTTGTAGACGCTCACTACCGTGTTCGATGGCATCGCAAAGCCAACGCCGGCGTAGGCATTCGTATCGGTGAGAATCGCGGTGTTAATGCCGATCACTTCGCCGGCCATGTTCACCAGCGGGCCTCCGGAGTTGCCGGGATTGATGGCGGCATCGGTCTGAATAAACGACTGGAACTGCCGGTTGGGCACGATATTGCGGCCCTTCGCCGAAACAATCCCTGCGGTCACCGTCTCCGACAGTCCAAAAGGACTGCCCACAGCCAGCACCCAATCTCCTACCTCCATGCCGTCGGAGTTGCCCAGCTTGGCGACGGGCAGTGGCTTTTCGGAGACGATCTTGATCACGGCCAGATCGGTTTCCTGGTCGGAACCGATCACCTTGGCATCGTGCAAAACTCCCGGCGGATCATCCAGGAGCTTCACCCGGATGCGATCGGCTTTCTCGACCACGTGCCGGTTGGTGACGATGTAGCCTTTGGCATCGACAATGACTCCAGAACCCAGGGAATGCTCGCGAATGGGACCATTGCCCTGCTGGCCACCGAAAAACTTATCGAAGAAATCGTCGAAAGGATTCTGATCATCGGGCTGGTCAGGATTCCCTCCTCCGCGCCGACGATGCGGGTTCTTGATGGTCGATTCGGTATTGATGTTGACCACACTCGGTTCCAGTTGCTTGGAGATTTGCGAGAACTGATTCGAGAGCTGCTGCGGCGAGGGGATGGTCAGGGGGGTCGCATCCGATGCCTTCTTCTCCTGGCCTTTGACTCCCTTTGAAACAAGGGTTCCGATGAGAATGCCGACCGTCAATGTGGCCAAAATCGTGAGCGTGTATGCCGGGCGGTTGGCCTTCAGGCGCGCCCAGAAACCGCTGGCAAGCGGGTCCATAGAACTTCCTCCAGTAGGATTAGTGCTTTGCCAATTATACCTTTTCATCGTGAGAGGGAGGAAAGCGGCTCCGACGTTGGCACGCTCCCAAAAGTTCTTACAGTTCTTCGACGTTTGATTCGGAAAGAGTGGCGAACGTCCTCCATGGGCTGTTTCGGTGGATGGGAGTTGGCAAACGCGAGGAGCGGCAACGTTCGCTTCTTGACGCAAAAGAACCCGATTCCACCTGAGTGGCGATGTCCCGGTGTGGGAAATGATTTTGAAGGAGGTACCCCCCTCCCCCCTGGTCTTTTGGAATGATGGGGTTACGGCCAGACTACCACCAAAATCTTTGAGGAATAAGGACTTATACGTAAAATATTCCGGAATAAGGAGTTAGCAGCCACTTTGGAATCCCGACGCCACCGGCGCGATTAGGGTTAATTTTTCAAGCAAGCTAATGCGTATGCATACACAATATCTTGCTGGCAATGAGAAGTAAAGGGCTGGTTGGCAGGGGACATTAATTTAGGGCGTGATTTCGAAGGCGACGCCCGAGTTGTAGGTGCCGCCGTTCTCAGTCGTGCCGAAGATGTTGCCTTTGTCATCGACGATTACACCCCAAGGGAAGGCGCCATCCTTGCCGGTGAACTTATGTAGCACGCTATACGTCCACGTGCCGCTTGTCTGTGGCGTCAATTTGAAAACCACTCCACAGGTGTAACCGCAATCCTGCAAGCCGCCGTCGCTCACGCCGTAAAGATTGCCCAGCTTATCGAACGCCAGCGTGCGTCCAGGAAAGCAGCCGTCCGCGCAGTTGGGGAAGTCGTACAACACAGTCTGCTTCCAGTGGCCGCCAATGAAAGCGAACTTGAAGACCGTGCCCTGGTTATGGACGCCTCCCAGACCTGTGACCCCGTAGAGGCCACCGGACGCGCCCAGAACCAGCCCGCCGTCTGGGGTTTGGCCATCCGTACGGAACGATGCAAAACGATGCAAGATGTGGTAGGTCCAAGTGTCATCCGCGTTGGGCGTCATTTTGAAGAGGACTCCACAACCGAAACTCGTCCAGCAGGCTGGCTGGCTAATCCCGCCATCGCTTGTAGTGCCGTAAAGGTTGCCCTTGCCATCCCAAATCGGCGGAGCCGGGGGTGCGTAACCGACCGTGGGGTTGAAGTTGAACAAGTCGGCGTAGGCCCAGCCATTGGAACCACGCGAGAGATCCCCAATGGCTCCTATGCCGAAATAGTTGCCCCCGCCTATTGCACCATAGAGATTTCCAACCCTGTCCATGAGCAAGCCTGGCCCGGCACCGTTGGTGTAAAGAATGCTGTAGCTCCAGCCGCGGGAGGTGGGGCTTAGCTCAAACACCTCGCTGTTGCTGATTGGCCCTCCTACGGTTGTGCCATAGAGGTTCCCTGCCCGATCACGGATGAAGGCGCCCCAAGGGGACCCATCGGCGCTGGCAAAGGTGTGCAGGATCGTCTCCTTCCAGTTCCCGTTCGCCTGGGGCATCAGCCCGAATGCCAAGCCATAGCCATATTGACCCGGTCCACCGCCCGTTACGCCATAGAGGTTGCCTTTAATGTCCAACAGTAGCGCGCCGGAAGGGACAGCCCCGTCCTTAGCAGCGCCAAAATGGTGCAGGACTTTGTATTTGCTGGCCCCCAAAGCTGAGGGACCCAAGAGGGTGGCCACCGCGAGCGCGACCGCCAGTGCCCGTCCGGTTAGGATCATTCGAAGACTTAATCTCACTTGACACCGCCTTGCGGCGAACCGACCGGCTCGTTGAGGGGGGCGGCAGAGGGGGGCGGCAGAGGAGGGTGTTCCTCGCCGCCCATTACTATATCACAATGAGGCTCTGCTGGCTCTTCTTATTAGTCCTCCTCCCCGGAAGTGCCGTCCGGGCCGGTCGGCATCGGGTAGACGCCATTCTGGGGTGTATTGTAGAAACCAGTGAATTTGCTGGGTGGATACGGAGTTAAAATGTTGGTGAAGTTGCGCTGGTTGCTCAAGCTGAAAAAGTCCGACAACGGAACGACCGTCTTATGGTCGGTGGACCAGTCGGGCGCGTTGTAGTCCGCATATCCGTCGTCGCCGCTCTGGTCGATGTTGGGCATCCCGAAGTTGTATTCCGTAAACGCCAGAATGCTTCCGAAATCGTGCACGTAGGGGAAAACCTTGTTTGGGCAACTCCCGGTGCAGGCGCCCGAGACGTAGTCCGCTTTGGTGTACTCGGAAACCACGAGCAGCGGCACCCGGAACCCGTAAACGTAGCCGCAGCCCCAGCCATTCTGCTGAACGGTGGTGGGACACGTTGTCGCCGTACCCTCGTAGACGGCAGGCGGGGGAACGTGGTCGTAGAAGCCACACCACGAAGATGGCAGTTGGCTCGGGCGTTGTGCCGGAATGGGCGGGATGGCCCCAATAGTCGCAGTTGCCAAGGCTGTTCTGGTAGCTAGAGCCGACGGCGTCGACGATATCGCCCACCCAGGACGGGCCCAAAGGAGGGCTAACGGTACCGTCGGATTGGGGATGGTCCGACCAACGGTGGTCAGGAATCACCCAGCTAATTTGCTGCAGAGTGCAATTCGCAATGTCGTCGAATATGGGCGCGCCATTCTGCTGGGTGGGGAGTTTGACGTGATCCGTAAATTCATGGGCGGTGCATGGGCCGTGGTCGTCTTGGTTGTGCCCATAGCAGACCTCTGGGATTCCTGCTGGCGCGTCCCAGATGATACCGGTGGTTGGAGTGTAGTAGCGCCAGCTCTTACCCTTGTCGCCGTTGGTATTGGTAACCAAGCTGTCGTGGGTGTAGCACTCGGATTTGTTCGTCCTGGGGTCCTCTTCGGGCGTGCCATTCGGTATGACCCACCCCGGCCAACCATTAGCTATGCCATCGTAGGGGCATCCGCTGTCGGTGAATCCAGCGTTGTCCGCTATGAAATCCAGATAGTAGTTGTTGGGGTCCTTGGGAGCGACAGGTGCCGAGGTTCCCGTGAAGAGGAACTGGTGCGCCGGGAAACTTGGCCCCTGGTTTGTCTGGAACATGTAATTTGCGAATCCGTAGCCCGTTGCGATGTCGAAGTACGGTTGCACATCCGACTTTTGCACGTACGAATAGGTTGGGCAATAGGTCGGGGGGGCGTATCTATCGCAGAAACCGTCCATATGCCCACTGTCGTAGTCGTCAACCCAGTCCCCGTTGAGATGGCCTGGGTCGAACTGTAATCCCATGTTCATCGGCAGCGAGGCGTTACAGATCGGCTGCTGCGTTCCCTTGACGTAGCCGCCGTTCTCGATATCGACGCCCGGCTCGAACGGGTCCTCCTGACTGCAGCCACCAATCCTCGGGGCGGCGCCGAACAGGTTGTCAGGCGTGCGGTTCTCCTGCACGATGATAATGATGTGCTTGAAAGTTCCAGCGGGAATGGTTTGGGCGGGCGCAAGCGCCACACCGAAGAAGAACAGCGTTAGCAAAAGCTTAGTTGAAGACCTCATGTTGAATCCTCCTTTTCGTGCAAGTCAGGGTGGGTTGACTGGATGTGGAGGTTTGGGAAAACAGCAGGGACCCGGTTACAGAAATCGCCCAAATTATGACTCCTCTGGTGGCTGTGCTAAATAAGAAAGTGTGTTTGTTACGAGATCGGAACAAACTTGCCTGCTGGGGCGACCGAGAGGGCTGAGGTTGAAAAGACTTCACCTGCGGCATACCTGAAAGCCGTGCCCTCCCCAAGACAGCATTTATGAAACCAGCTCTGGCACCAAGCGGCTGATGCATTTTCGATAGTGTTTGAGTTCCGGCCTTCGAGTTCTATAATTAATCGCGGCGGCTGTTGGAGAGCAGCCCGCGACTTGATCAGGAGGCTTCCCCGTGCTCTCCAAGTGCGCGAATCCGGCGTGTTTGGCTCGCTTTCACTACCTGCACGAAGGCAGGATCTTCAACATCGAGACGGGCACAGCCTCTTCTGAAAGCAACGGCTCACCAATCCGCAAGATTGAGCACTTCTGGCTTTGTGAAAGTTGCGCGCAAACTTTTGAAGTAGTGCTGGAGAATGGAGTCGTGATCACACGTCCGCTCCACCTGGAGCTTCCCGAGGGCGCACATCAAGAGAAATCTAAGAAAAAGCGGCACGTCGCGTAGCCTCAGGCGCGCTGTGTAGGGCGGACACTCTTGTCCGCCGCTTTTGATCTTGGTTTTGGTGTTGATTTCTTAAGCTTAAGAATCAAGGTCTACGGCAGCGGACAGGAGTGTCCGCTCTACACTTCTCGGGGGAAGGACTTGAAAGCCACTTCATGGGACTTGGAAGAGACTTTCTTGTTGGCGTCGGAGCGGTATTCCGCGAGCGTACCCTTCAAAATGTAATAAGCCTCGTCGGCTGGAGTTTTGCCTTCTCCGCGCTCGACTGTGCCCTTGAACTCGTACCAGACACCGTGCACAGTGTCGGTGGTGAAAGTAAGTCTGGTTCCGTCGAGCTTGCCCTGTTTGAAGAACTGATCGAGGAAGGCGCCGCGATCGCTTTCGGAATCGCCGTAGCGCGAAACGAAGCCGGTGACTCGTCCCTCATCCTCGATGGTGAGCTGCACGAATTCGCCGTCTTGCAGAAAGCTGTACATTCCCGAGTAGTCCTCGGCCGACTTTTCGGAGGAGTTTTGCGGGGCATTTTGCCCGGCCAGCAGCGAACTACAGGTAAGCAATATCAGAGGAAGCACTCCTGCCAGTTTCATATCGGTATTAGAGCACGGAAATTCGCCCTCGGGAACTTGTGAGTCGGCCGTGGATGCCGCCCGCCCAGCTATAATGAATTACTCCCGCCACTCGAAGTGGAGCATGAAACAGGGCCCTCTGCTGATAGATACCTCGCGTAAACGCAAGCCGAACCGGGTCCCCGTGCCAACGTTGCTGGTCACGCTGGCGCCGTGGCATAGAGTGTTTCTTCGCAACCTGGGGGACTTGTTGTGGCTGCGGCGAAAACCGCCGCTGCGGCTGGTGTCCCAGCCCGCGTCTTTTTGGCCGGACGTTTTCGTGCCCACCCGCCTGCCTTGGACCCAGTTCCTGCAGTCCACTCTTGGTCACATCGCAGTGATCGCGGCATTGTGGGGATGGTCTCAGCTCTGGCCGCAACGGCCGCACATCTTGGACCGGCCCGTCTTTCATAGCTCAGACGTTATCTATTACCAAGCTTCTGAGTACCTGGCGCCGCTAAACACCGGCGAAACACACGTCCAATTGGCCAAGAAGGGCGAACCGGAGTATGCGGCGCAGCCGATCATCTCGGTGCCGCCCGAGGCGGACAATCGCACGCAGACGATTGTCACTCCTCCGAAGCTGAAGTTAGAACGCGATGTGCCGTTGCCCAACATCGTGGCCTGGGCACGTCCGCAGCCAACGATTCCGACAGCGGCGATCACAAGTTCACCCTCGGATTTGAAGCTGCCCTCGCTGCCAACGTCCGTAGTCGCGCCGCCACCTGATGTAAGGAGGGTGCTGAAGCAAACCCCGGCTCTGGCGGAGCCGGTGGTAGCGCCCGCGCCGCAGGTCGATGGCGCGATTTCGAGGCGAGCTGTCAGCGCTCCCCAAGCGGCAATTGTCGAGCCTCCAACCGAGGTTGAGAACGGTGCTTCGCGGCGATTAACGGATATCAACATCGGGCGCGCGCAAGTGGTGGCGCCAGCGCCGCAGTTGCCGATGGGCGAGCAACGGGCATCGGCGAATATTGCTGCTCTGGGAAATACCAGCGCCGCAGTGGTGCCGCCTCCGCCTTCCGTTCAGGGTTCCGGAGCTTCGTCCGGGACTCTGTCCAGAACTTTGAACGATGGACGCCTCATCGCACTGAACATTCATCCCACGGCGCCCAGCGGACCGGTCGATGTTCCCGCAGGCAACCGGCGGGGGACTTTCGCAGCGACTCCGGAGGGCAAGCCCGGTGCGGCGGGAACGCCCGACATTCCCGCTGACAATCATCACGCTGCTGCAATTGGTATGGGCGGCGGCCACGGCAGCGGAGATGCGGCGGGTTCCGGCGGCAGTACAAGCGGCGTTCCGCCGGGACTCTTTGTGGGCACCGGCCCCAACCCGGGGAACAACTCTGCTGTTGCGGGTGGACCTCAGGGAGTCGCGAAGGCACAGCCCTCCGACAACTCCCCACTGCTGGCGAGCGCAACGCCGCCGCGGGTTAGTGCTGTTCCCCGGCGCTCTTCCGAGATGCCGGCCAATGCCGCGAATGAACTCGAGCGCAAGGTCTTCGGCTACCGGAAGTTTTATGCGATGACTCTGAACGTGCCCAATCTGAACTCAGCGGGCGGAAGTTGGGTCATGCATTTTGCTGAGTTGAAGGAGGACGAAAAGCAGGGCGAGTTGGTGGCTCCGGTGGCCACACAGGAAGTGGATCCTGGGTATCCGCTGGAGTTGATGCGGCAGAATGTGCAGGGCACAGTCATGCTCTCGGCTGTGATTCGCAGCGACGGATCGGTAGGCGAGGTACGAATTCTACGCGGAGTCGACGATCGTCTGGATCAGTATGCCAGTGCCGCTCTGTTGCGTTGGCACTTCCGTCCGGCCACCAGGAATGGCGATGCCGTGGCGCTGCAGGCTGTGGTTATGATTCCATTCCGGCCCATGCGCAGATCGGGCATCTAAAAGCGGAACCCAGAAATCCATTTACGTTCCGGTGCCTACCACCGGGATCGCCTGCGGGCTGCCGCCCCCGTCATCGCTGACTGCGAGGTTTGCGGAGCGCTGCCCTTTGGCTTGCGGCTGGAACCTCACCTTGATCGTACAATTGCCTCCGGCGGGAACACTGTTTCCGCAGTTGTTGGTTTGAGAGAAGTCTCCTGGGTCGGTCCCGGTGAATGCGATCTGGCTGATGTTGAGAGTAGTCGCCCCGACATTTGTTAGCGTGACCGGCACAGGCTGGCTCTTGGTGCCGACCTTCTGATTGCCGAAATTCACGCCAATGGGTGAGAACTTGACAACCGTCCCGGTACCACTAAGGCGGGTGGTTTGTGGACTGCCTTTGGCATCATCGGTGACCAAGAGCTGTCCGTTCGCTGGTCCTCCTGCCGTGGGCGTGAACGTCACCTGAATCTGGCAATTTTGGCCGACTGGGAGGCTCGACGGGCAATTGTTGGTTTGGTTGAACGGTCCAGTCGTCGAAATGCCGGAGATATTCACGGCCTGGTCGCCGGTGTTGGTCAAGGTCGCGGTTTGAGGCGAACTGGTCGTGCCCACCAGTTGCGTCGCATAGGTCAAGTTGGAGGGCTTCAAAGAAACGGTGGAAGGTGCGATGCCGGTTCCACTGAGCGCGACACTTTGTGGGCTGCCAACGCCCTTGTAGCTCACGTTCAGCGAAGCCGCTCTCGCTCCCGCGGCTCTTGGGGTGAACGTCACGCTGATGTTGCAAGTGGCGCTCGCTGGCAGGCTTGTTCCGCAGTTGTTGGTCTGAGCAAAGTCCTTGGAGTTGATTCCATTGATACCGATGTGTTTAATGACGAGCACGGAGGTACCGATATTCGTGAGCGTGACGATCTGTGGCTGACTGGTAGTTCCTACATTCTGGTTTCCGAATGCAAGGCTGGTGGTCGAGAGGCTGGCAGTGGTCTGGAGGAGGAGGAACCCGTTGCCTGCAATCACTTCTAACTTGCCGTCGTTGTTGAAGTCTCCAATGCCCCCGAACAAGCCATAACCGCTCCCCGTGGGGAACGCGAAAGCGTTCTGGAACGTGCCATCGCCCCTGCCCAGAAGAATCGCCAGTACCGGGAAGGACCCCTGATTCGACACCAGTGCAACATCTAAGTTGCCGTCACCGTTAAAGTCTGCGGTGCCTACAATCGCGCCACCGTAACTACCGCACCCACCGTTCGTGAAGGTTCCGTCGCCGTTGCCCAACAGGATGCAACTAGCATCCGCTATCAAGTCTAGTTTCCCGTCGTGATTCATGTTGGCGGCTGCCAATGACTGCTGGCCTCCCGAAAAAATAGTAGACGGATTGAAAGTTCCGTCGCCATTGCCGAGATAAAGCTGGTCTGAAGAACCTATTGATTCGGGAACGGCCAGATCGAGTCTTCCGTCACCGTTAAAGTCGCCGACGCCGGGGAGTCCGGCGAATATGGCAAATCCATTGATGTAGTAGGTCTGAAAAAGAGAAAACGTTCCGTCGCCGCTCCCCAGAAATATCTGGAACCACTGCACACCCAGGCTATGCCCACTGACATAAAAATCGAGCACTCCATCCTGATTGAAATCGGCGGCGGCGATGAAACTGCCAACACTCTCAGAAAGGTACGACCATTTTTGGCTGAAGGTGCCGTCTCCGTTCCCCAGGAAGACTCCCACAGTCCCTACGCTATCTGTTCCCGCCACATCAAGCTTGCCGTCTCCGTTGAAATCACCGACGATCATCTGAAATCCTGGCACATATTGTGTACTGCTTGAGATTGGCGCCTGGAAACCGCCTTTTCCGTCGCCAAGCGAGACGTTTAAGGTGGTCCCAGCCCAGGCTACGTCGAGGATGCCGTCACCGTTGAAATCGCCCACGGCGACCGCAGTGCAATTGTCAAACACTTGTTTCCCTGCCATCGCGATCGACTTTGAGGGTTTCCTGATCGGAAAGAAAACAACGTTGGAAACAATTTTTCCTGGGTTCACTACAGTCACCGAGGCGGTTCCCGCATTCGCCACATCGGCGGCGCTGATCATCGCTTGCAGGCTGTTACTGGAAAGCACCGAGGTCGGACGGGATGATCCGTTCCAGTTGAGCACGGCTGTGGACGCAAAACCCGTCCCGTTCGCGGTCAGGGTAGATTCCTTGTGGCCCGGCCTGACGCTTGCCGGAACCAACGGTTGATTGACCAGCGGCACAGCATTGGACTGTGCCAGCGCGATGGTGCTGATGAAAATCGTGAACAGGCAGGCAAAGCAAACTGATCTCATAGTCGCCCTCCATTCAGCGGGCGGAAATCTAGTGCGCTTGGTTCAAGGGTAACTGTAAAGGATATGCGCGTCAGTGGAGCTAACAATTCTTCGGCGGGCGGAGATCGGAATCAAGATGCAAACCCTGAGGATCGCGCTAATATCATTCGCCCACGCCGGCCAGGGCGAGCACGGTCAGCAATATCCGCTTGAGTCCCAGTTCGCGTCCGCCGCAGTCGAACCACTCTTGCAGGGTGTGGGCTCCGCCGCCGACTCCGCCGCCGCCGATAGCGATGGCTTCCCTGCCCAGCGACAATGGGATGTTGGCGTCCGTGGAGGCGCGCTGGATTTGCGCGGCGTTGCCCAGGTGTGTATCCACGGCGCGGATCACCTTCAGGATTCGAGCGGTGCCATCGAGTTCGCCGGCGGGACGATTGCCAATGGGCACGATTTCGTAACTGAGACCGGACGAGCGCCGCTGCGATGACGTGCGCCGGTCGCTGGCCTGCGATTCCTCTTCGATCGCCTGCTCGAGCGCCCGGCGCAAGGAAGCTTCCAGGCGCTCCATCTCGACCATCGAGGTGGATCGAATGTCAACGCGCATGCTGGCTGACTCGGGAATAGAGTTCACCGAAGTACCTCCCCGGATCACTCCGACATTGAAAGTGGTTTTCGGAGAAGATGGGAGCGAGGTCTGAGAGAAAGTCTGGATGGTCCGCGCCAGAACCACAATTGGGTTGGGCATGCCAAAATCGCTCCAGGAGTGTCCTCCAGGGCCGCGCACGATGATTTCAAAGCGGCGGCTGCCCAGGGCCTCGGACACAATCGTATCGGAACCGGCGCCATCCAGTACCAGGCTGTAGCGGATCGAGTCTTTCCAGCGGGCGTGGGAAAAAATGTGGCGCATGCCACGCAGATCGCCTTCACCCTCTTCCCCTACATTGCCAATGAAAAGTATGGGTGCGGCGAGCGCAACCTTCGCCGCGCGGAGGGCGGACGCCACAGCCAGCAACGCCGCGGCTCCGGCTCCGTTATCCGAAATTCCGGGTCCGTAGAGACGATTGCCCTGCTGACGTAAGTTGAGCGGAGTTCCAGCGGGAAAAACCGTATCGATGTGAGCACTGAGTGCAGTGTATTGCTGGGCTGGAACATGTTTGGCCGGATGCCTGGCACGATTACAACGCATGCCGAACACGTTGCCGATGTCGTCGGTGTGGACATCTTCCAGTTCCAGCGCACGAAAGCGTTCCTGAAGCCATTCTCCGCGGGCCGCCTCTCCGAACGGAGGAGCGGGGATGCGCGCCATCTCCAGTTGCCAGCTCGCGAATTGAGCTTCCTCGGCGCGAAGCCAGGCGAAAGCCGTGCGGGTTTCCGGCAGCGCAGCCAGGCGCGCGATCTCTTGCTGGACCGTGGGGGGCACTAGCGGCACTTCCGCGCGCGGAGTGGAGGGCATGATTTGACCAACGTCATCTTACAACGTATAGCCACAAGGCTGCCCGATATAGAATCTCGCTGGAGGCCACAAACGGAGATGAGAGCAATTCGGTCAGTTAGTTTCGGTTTCGTGATTGTAGTGGCTACGGCGTGCGCGACCCTGGTTGCCCAACTTCATTTCGAAACGGTGAATTCCCAGGTTGTCGAGCAGAGACTGAAGAGCTACAAGGGCAGCGACAGCGAGCGAGAGGCGACCGTGAAAAGTCTTTTTCAGTCGGCGGGCTGCTCCGAAGGGAAACTTATTGAACAACCGGTGAAGGGGTCGAAACCGCCCAACGTGATCTGTATTCTACCGGGCAGGACTGATTCGGTGATCGTGGTGGGTGCACACTTCGATCACGTGGATGCAGGCGATGGAGTTGTCGATAACTGGAGTGGCGCCTCCATGTTACCAAGCCTGTACCAGGCGCTGAAAACTGGACCACGTAAACACACATTCGTTTTCGTGGCTTTTGCCGCGGAGGAAAAGGGCTTGGTGGGATCCCGATTCTACGTAAACAGCCTCACATCGGACCAGGTAAAGAAGATCGATGCCATGGTTAATATGGATACGCTCGGATTGGGCCCGACCGAAGTGTGGGTAAGCCGTTCGGATCAGAAACTCGTACGGGCTCTCAATGGAATGGCACGTGCCTTGAAATTACCTCTCACCGGCCAAAACGTCGACGGGGTTGGACAGTCTGACGAGGAATCGTTTATTAATCGCAAGGTCCCGACGATCACTATCCATTCTTTGACCAAGGAAACCCTCCTGGTTTTGCACAGTTCCAGAGACAACTACAGCGCCGTTCATTTTGACGACTATTACAACAGCTACCGACTGCTGAGCGCTTATCTGGTGCTTTTGGATGGTGATTGGCGGGACAATGAGTGATCGTAAGGAGAGAATCTTGTCTCCATTCCCGGCAACTTTCCGTCTCAGCCTGCAATCTAACCTGGTAGGTTTTCCCTGTCCGATTTCGCTACACTGGTGTTATGAAACTAATGCGGATTGCATTCATGGTGGTCATGACCATAGTCTTGTGCGGCGCGGCATCGCTCAAGGCGTTCGGGGACGAAGGGCCGCTCGATCCCGCCCAGCCCAAAGGGGTGACGACCGACGAGATTATTCAGCGCTTCGCGGCTAAGGAGAAAGAGTTCAAACTGGCGCGCGATCAGTACACGTATCGCCAAACGGTGAGAGTGAACACACTGGATGGCGATACCGTGGACGGCGAGTACCGGGAAGATTTCGATGTTACTTTCGACAATCAGGGAAAAAGGATCAAGAACGTGGTTTTCGCTCCGCAATCCACGCTGCAGCGAATTTCCATGACCAGCGAAGACATCGACGACATCGAGAACCGTCTGCCTTTCGTCCTTACCAGTGACGAGATCAATAAGTACAGTATTCTCTACGTTGGGCAGCAGCAGGAAGATGATCTGCACTGCTATGTCTTCGACGTCGCGCCCAAGCAGATTGAAGGTAAGCAACGCTATTTCCAGGGACGCATCTGGGTGGATGACCACGATCTGCAGATCGTGAAAACCTACGGCAAAACCGTCCCCGATATCCGCAAGAAGAAAGACAACGAGAATCTGTTTCCCAAGTTTACCACCTACCGGCAGCAGGTTTCAGACGGACCCTATTGGTTCCCCGTCTACACTCGCGCCGAGGACACTCTGCATTTTTCCACGAGTGACGTGAAGATTCGCGAGATCGTGAAGTACACGAATTACAAGAAATTCGGAGCGAACGTGAAGATCACCTATGATGGGAAGGAAGTTCCGAAGAACGATCAGGGAAAAGACGCGAAGCAGCAGCCGCAAAAATAGCAGTCGGCATGCAGCCCCCGTCTTGGCTGAGTGCTGAATGCCGAGTGCTGACGGCTCAATAAAAAAGATACTTCCGCCACTTGTCATCGGACCGGCCCATCAGGCGCATGATGTGACGGCTGGTGTGGAGGTTGAAGGCGCGCGGTTCGCGCATGAGCTTCATGCCGGCTTCCGCCGGGAACTGATTGCCCTTGCGGCGATTGCAGAGATGGCAGCACGCCACCAGGTTCTCCCATGTGGAAGCGCCTCCCCGTGAACGGGGCACGACATGGTCGAGCGTCAGGTCGCCTGAAGAAAGCGTTTCGCCGCAGTACTGGCAGGTATTGCGATCGCGCAGCAGAATGTTCTTGCGGGAGAGAGCCCGCGTCTGGTGCGGGATACGCCGATACTCGAGCAGCCGGATCACGGACGGCAAACGAATGGCGAGGCGGGCGGCGTGCAGGAAGTGTCCGTTCTCTTCCTCGGTCATGGCAATGCCCTTTAGCACAAGGACGATGGCGCGGCGCGCGGCGCACACGTTGATGGGCTCATACGAGGCGTTCAGCACCAGCACCGGCGCGTGCAGTACGTGTGGGCCTTCGCTTTCCGAACGTACGCCCGCAGCGATGGGAGAGGACATGTGAGCCCGTCCCAGGCCACTCATCGAATTGTTCCACTTCCCTGACATGCAATCTATTTCGAACGGCCGAGCTTCGCTCTGGACAGCCGAGGGCAACTCTCCCCACGTGATTCTTACCCGGCGGCGGCCATGGCTTCCGTCTCGGACTCCCGTATAGCGTGCTGGGCTTCGGTTTTCAACGTCCGCGCCACTGTAGCTACGTACACTTTCGACGCTCCTCCTCGCCGCAAGATGCGCGCACATTCTGAAACTGTGGTGCCAGTCGTGAACACATCGTCCACTAACAGGACCTCGCGCCCAGCCACTTCGTGAGGCTTCCCCACCACAAACGCGCCGCGAATGTTTTCCCGACGCTGGTGCCGGGAAAGTCCGATCTGGGATTTAGTTTCGCGGCGGCGTTCCAATGCCGCAGTGCTCAGTTGGAACCTGCTGGCAGCGAACTTCAGCTTCAGGGCGGCACGAGCAATCAATTCGGACTGATTGAATCCGCGCTGACGCAGCTTTCTGGAGTGCAAGGGCACAGGTACAACCAGAACTTCACTTCCAGCGAGAAGAGGCTGCAAATCCTCAATTGCTTCCGCAAGCATGCGTCCCAGAACATTGGCCGCCGGTCGAACTTGGTTGTACTTGAGCAAATGAATCAGCTCGCGCAGGCCGCTCTCATAGCTCCCGTAGGCCGTGGCCTTGACGTATGGAGGTGCAAGACGACGGCATAGTCCGCAACGAGCCTCGCCGGATTCAGTCGAGCAAGCTTCATCTGAGCAAGGTCCGGCAAAGAATGCGAAGGGGCTTACCAGCCGCTCGCCGCAGATGGAACAGAGTCCGCCCGTAATCGGCCGCATTGCTCCAAGACAGTCTTCACAAACTGGCAGCCGGGAAATGTTAATCAGGGGAGCGCCGCAGAGACGGCAATCGGCGGGGAACAGCGTAGTGAACAGGCCCGCGGCGATGCCGCTGGCCCAGGAGACCAATGGATTATCTTGCGCAACAACCCTGGTCCCGGTGGCCCGAATTGGGGTCCCGTTACTGCTGAAGACGATCCTCCCTCACCCAGCCGCTGCTACCGGGGGCTCCGACCGGACGAATCTTTTTCAGTATAGCGGCGCTGGACGCTGGAAGCAACGAGGGCAGCCACAGCGGGTAGTTACGCGCGTCATGATAACCGTTAACGCAACCGCTCAGAATCGCGCATCTCACTGATTTAGGACATTCTCAGCGAGCGGGTCCTTTATAGAAACTAGCCAAACCCACTTGTAAAGCAGGCGGTGCCCGTGCTAACGTGCGCCGTCCTACTTTATGTTGATCAGCCCTGACCATTTGCGAGGATTTTGCCCATGAGCCCCCAAAGCACAGTGAATGCAACCGAAGCCCCCAAGAAATTCAAACCTTACGTCCCCGAGAACATGGAGATGCGGGAGTTCACTTTCCGCGCCGTGATGCTGGGGTTGGTGATGACGGGAATTCTGGGCGCCGCCAACGCCTACCTCGGCCTAAAGGCCGGGATGACGATCGCCGCCACTTATCCCGCGGCTGTCATTGGGATGTCGCTCCTGCGGCTGATGAAAGGGTCGCTACTGGAAGAAAACATCGCACGAACCGTGGGTGCGATTGGGGAATCGGTGGCTGCGGGCGCGGTCTTCACCATTCCGGCGTTTGTTCTGGCAGGACTCTGGCCCAGCCTCGGCATGGAGAGGTACTGGCAATCCGTAGCGCTGATGGTGATTGGCGGCCTGCTGGGCATTTTGTTCGTCACACTGCTGCGGCGCGTGATGGTGGAAGACCCGGAACTGCCCTTCCCCGAGTCGGTGGCGGCGGCGGAAATTCATAAGGCCGGACAGCAGGGGTCCAAGGCGGCGAAAATCCTGTTTGCCAACATGGGCTTTGGCGGATTGATGTACTTTCTGTCGCAGCTCAACCTTTTCTGGTACACGAAGAATATTCTGGTCAACATCCCGAAGATGGCGACCGGGTTGCGGTTGGGGCGCAGCACGGCCTCGCCCATGCTGGCGACTGGCGGAATGACGCAATTCACTTCGCCCGCAGTCAGTCCAGCCTATTTAGGCGTGGGCTATATTATCGGACCTCGGCTGGCGTCGCTGAACTTCGCTGGCGGCGTGGTGGCCTGGGGGTTGTTGGTTCCTCTCCTCATCTACTTCGTCGGACCGACCCTGCCCCCAATGGCGGCCGGCGCGAACCCAGCCGCATATTGGGGAGGCATCGCGTTCAGCGTATGGTATTCGATCGTGCGTCCGATCGCGGTGGGTGGCATGCTCGTCGGCGCCAGTTTCACGCTTTTTCGCATGCGCAAGCAACTGCTGGCCGGCATGAAGCGCGCGGTTTCTGATCTGAAGAAATCCGCCGAAGCGCATAAGGCGACCAGCCGCGTGGACCGTGACCTCAATGCGAAAGTTGTCTTCCTGGGCGTAGGACTGGTGTTCATCGCGATGATCGGGTTGTACTACTATTTCATCGCGGGCGCGCATAACTTGAGCTCGAGCAAGGTCGTCGCCGGCGCTGTGGTGGCCGCAGCCGTCATGATCGTTCTGGGCTTCTTCTTTGCCGCGGTTTCCGGCAACCTGGTCGGCATGATCGGTTCGTCCAACAATCCGGTTTCCGGCTTGACCCTGTGCACGCTGGTGGTTGCGGCGCTGCTGATGGTGGCGCTGGGAGTCTCCGGGGTAGGCGGCGTGGCCGCTGTGCTAGGAGTAGCAGCCGTGGTCTGCGTGTCGTCCGCGGTTGCGGGCGAGATGTTGCAGGATTTGAAAGCTGGCCACATTCTGGGCGGCACACCGGCAAAAATGCAGATCGGCGACATTTTTGGAACCATCGTGGCTTCGCTGGTTTTGTTCTTCCCGCTGATGATTCTCGATAAGGCCTATCACTTCGGCAGCGCAGCCCTGCCGGCGCCGCAGGCCGGCCTCATGGCAATGCTTGCCCAAGGCATCGTCGGCGGCAACATGGCTTGGCCCCTGGTGGTGGTAGGCATCCTCATGGGCTTCGCCATGATTCTGGTGGAAGTGAAAAGTCCCATGCTTTTTTCCGTCGGTATGTACCTGCCGCTGGAGACGACCTCTGCCATCTTCGTGGGCGGAGTGATTCGTTGGTTTACGGACAAGCTCCGCGACCGGCGCGGCTACAATGACGCGCAGAAGGCGCGCGTCGACAACGCGGGCGTGCTGACTGCATCGGGACTGATTGCTGGAGAGGCCCTATGCGGGTTGGTAATCGCAGGCGTGGTGGGAAGCAATCATCAGCTGTGGCATATCGATATTGGAGACTTCTCCTTCTCCGGCTTGATCGGTATGGCGGTGCTGGTTTTTGTCATGATCAAATTGCCGCTCTCGAACGCCGGCAGTCCGGATGAACCGGCGCCGCCGACGGCGATCATGTAAATTCTTCTTAACCACAAAGGACACGAAGATTCACGAAGTAAGAGCACAACGAATTCAGGTTTCCTTTGTGTACCGGAGCCTGCCCTGAGCGAGTCGAAGGGTGTCCTCTGTGGTCAAAGCTTTTTCATGTCGATTGCAGAGAATCTTGCCTGGGTACGTGAGCGGATCGATGCTGCAGCGCGGCGCGCCGGACGCCGACCCGAAGACGTCGCGTTAATGGCGGTTAGCAAGACTTTTCCCACAGAGTGCATCCGGGAGGCCTATGACGCCGGACTTCGGTTGTTCGGCGAGAATCGCGTGCAGGAATTCGCTGAGAAGATTGACGCACTTCGGGAACTGAACAAAGCCGAATGGCACCTGATCGGCCATCTGCAAACCAACAAAGCTGCGAAGGCGGCCGAACTGTTCGCCGCAGTGGATTCGGTCGATTCGTTGCGTCTGGCACAGAAGCTCAATGCCTCCGCACAACAACTCGGGAAAAAGCTTACAGTTTTGATCGAGATCAATGTCGGCGGGGAGACAGCCAAAAGCGGCGTGGCCCCGGACTCGCGCGAACTGGAGGAGCTTCTCCTGGCAGCGCCGGAGTTAGAGGATCTCGAGTTTCGTGGTCTGATGACAGTCCCTCCGTTTACTGACGATCCGCAACAGGCGCGGCCGTATTTCCGAAAGCTGCGCGAATTGCGTGACCAGATTGGGGCACGCAGACTGCCCGCCGCTAACATGAACGCGCTTTCGATGGGGATGTCGCACGATTTCGAAGTTGCGATCGAAGAAGAGTCGACCTGCGTGCGCGTGGGATCGGCAATCTTTGGGGAAAGAACAAAGGCGTAAGTATTCGATGATTCCGATCCACGAGACTCCCGCTGGCGCAACGTTCGCAGTCAAAGTCCAGCCACGGGCCAAGAAGAACGGCATTACCGGCGCACTCGGCGGCGCACTGAAATTGGCTTTGACCGCGCCTCCGGTCGATGGTCGGGCGAATGAGGCTTGCATTGAATTCTTCGCAAATCTTTTGAAGGTTCCGCGTTCTTCCATTACCATAGCGTCCGGCGAGACCAGTCGTAGAAAAGTCATTCGGGTTGCGGGATTGTCGGCAGACGATATCAGGAAACGACTTGGCGTCCACAGTGCAAAGAGTACCAATTAGCGAGCTTGGAATTCCCGTAGCGTTCGGCGGCTTAGTGGCTGCCGTTTGGAGCGCCGCGAAACAGGGCGACAGCGCCTCGATAAGAGTGTACGTGGCTCTTTTCGCGCTGGCAGCCTGCACTGTCTGGACATCAGCCTCCGTCTTGTGCCACGGTCGCGTCTATCATTGGTTGCGTCCTGAACGGCGGCCGCGACGGTGGGTATTGATCGCCATATTGCAGCTCTTCGCAGTTTTTTGCGCTTGGTTTCCGGTTTGGATAACTTGGCCACAAGCCTTCATGTCGCGTTTGCTTCTGCTGTCCTTCGGGATCGACTTTTTCGTTACTGGAATGATATTGAGATGGTTCACTCCCTTGGTGGATCGACTCGTACAGCGCAGGGGTGGCAGTCTGAGATGACGAGAATCGGGAGCGGCTTTTGACGTTTTCCGAACGCTTGCGCGAGATTCGTACTGGCTTCGAGCGGCCCTTCTGGGTCGCCAACATCAGCGAACTCTTCGAGCGGCTCTCCTACTATGCCGCCTTCGCATCTCTGGCGCGGTACCTTCACGAAACCTTGAATTTTCGCGTCGAGCAGGCCAGCAGCCTGACCGGACTGTTTGGAGGACTGGTATGGTTCCTAGCCGCGTTCGGCGGAACTCTTGCGGACCGGTTGGGATTCCGCCGGTCGCTTTCGCTCGCCTACCTGATCTTAAGTTGCTCGTATTTCTTGCTTGGGTCGATTGGATCGCCCTGGCTCGCTCCCGTGCGCAATGCCATGCCACTCGGCGTGCTGGTGACCATTGTGTTGATGCTTCCTGCGCTGGGCGTCGCGCTGGTGAAGCCTTGTGTGGTCGGGACCACGGCGCGGGCTTCCAAGGAGAACGTTCGCTCCATTGGCTATTCGATTTACTACACGCTGGTGAACATCGGCGGGGCCGCAGGGCCTTACGTCGCCTCATGGGTACACCAGCACATGCGTGTTGAAAATGTATTTCGCGTGGCGGCGTTGAGCGTGTTTGCCATGTTCTTTGCCGTGCTGCTGTTCTTCAAAGAGCCACGTCGTTCGGGCGAGACGCAAACTGTCAGCCTCGGCCAGGCGGCAAAGAATTTCGCAACCGTCATCGGCAATCCACGGTTCATGCTTTTTCTGCTGATTTTCTCCGGATACTGGGTCGTGTACTGGCAGGAATTCATTATTCTGCCGCTCTACATTCACGATTACATCAATCCGAAGACGGACACCGAACTGCTTCTCATCACCGGGCCGCTGACGGTGATCGCGCTGCAAATGGTGGTCAGTTTTCTCACCCAACGGCTGCCCGCGTTTCGCGCAATCACGCTGGGAACGCTGATCTCGGGCCTCGCCTGGATCATTCTGATCGCGCATCCCACGGTTCCGATGGCGGTTCTTACGCTGTTCGCGGTTTCGCTGGGCGAGATTACGCAATCGCCGCGTTACTACGAATATATTTCTCGGCTTGCGCCTCCGGGCCAGCAGGGGACGTACATGGGATTTGCGTTTCTTCCGATCGGAATCGGCTCGCTGATTGGCGGGTGGTTTGGCGGAATGCTGATCCATCATTTCGGAGAAGTCATGCACCAGCCTGGGCGGATCTGGTGGTGTGTGACCGCGGTAGGCGTGGCTACTGCAGCTCTGCTCTGGCTTTATGACAAGACTCTCGGGGCAACAAACACCGCTCCCACGCAATAGCTCACACTATGACCACACGCAGACCTTCCCCCGCAACTGTCACCGCTGAGATCCGGCATCTGCTCCGGGACGGAGGTTCCGCCGAGCACGCTGAAGGTGTGCAGTGGTTCTTCAAGGAAGAGGTCAAGTCGCACGGATGGTACACCGCCAAACTACGCAGTGTAGCTGTCCGCTTCCGGGGGAGGATTCAAAGAGAGTTAGGTCTCGACTTCCTTCTGCAAGTCGCAGACAAGCTTTTCGTCGGGCGAATTCTGGAAGAGAAAATCTTTGCCGTATTCCTGCTGGAGAAGCTAACTGAGGAGTTCAGTAACGCTGAGTTTCGATTGTTTGAATCTTGGCTGTCTCGGATCTCGAGTTGGGCTGACCACGATGCGCTGGTGCACTATCTGATCGCACCGATGGTTGCGGCCCAGCCAGATCGAACCCGCAGAGTTTTTCGCTGGGCAAAGGCGCGAGGCCGCTGGCATCGGCGGGCGGCTTGTGTCGCGTTGATCCAGGGGACACGCCGGAAGATGTTTTTTGCCGAAATCAAGCGCTTGTCCGATCTGCTTCTTTCCGATGAGGATGACATGGTTCAAAAGGGACTAGGCTGGCTGCTGCGAGAAACTGCCAAGGCCGATGCGAAGCGGACGGTGCCTTATCTGATAAGCATCCGCGAGCATGCGCCGCGTCTGGTGCTGAGGACGGCATGCGAGACGCTGCCAGTGGACTCCAAGAGGAGAATTCTGGCGAAACACTGAGGCGAACTTTCCCGATCTGGCACACCGACACAACCAAATGTTACTGGTTACCTTGCGGCGAGAGTGGAGGCTTCCGCACACTGTTTTTGGGCTCGTGGTGTAACGGTAACACGGCACTCTATCCAAGTCGCAGATGCGGGTTCGAATCCGTCGAGTCCATTCTCCCTTTCTGGTAGGTTCCGAATGGAGAATGATTTGGGGAGAAAACATAGAGATAATCTCCCCTGTAACTTGACAAGGGTGTACGGCGTTACCGATACTGGTAGTGGATAGAGTGCCAGGTACACTACGCAGGCTTTGGATGGCTCCGGCAACCGGAGCCATTTCTATTTGTGGGTTATCTTCAAGAAGCACGATTCGCCCAAAGCCGCCGACGTTGTTAGAATAGTTGTTTGCCCATGAACCTTCTTGCCATTCAGGCTGCCCTGCGCGAGCGGAATATCGACGCATGGCTTTTCTACGATCACCATCACCGTGACCCTATTGCCTACCGGGTGTTGGGGCTGTCGCCAGAGTTGATGGTTACCCGGCGGTGGTTCTACCTGATCCCGGCGGAAGGCGAGCCCACAAAGCTCGTGCACAAGATTGAGTCGCGCCACCTCGACCCCCTTCCTGGGAAGAAGCTTCAGTATGCCGGTTGGCAGGAGTTGTTCGATCAGGTGAAGGTTCTGTTGTCATCGCATCGCGATGTCGCCATGCAGTATTCGCCGAACAATATCGTGTTCACCATTTCCCTGGTGGACGGCGGCACGCTGGAGTTGATCCGGGGCTTGGGAAAAAATGTGGTGAGTTCGGGTGATCTGGTGGCGCTGTTCGAAGCGACCTGGACTGACGAGCAGATCAAGACTCACTTCGCGGCGCGGGATGCAGTGGATGCGATCACAGCAGCAGCTTTTCCGGAAATTGGACGGCGGGTGCGCAACGGGGGGACAACCGAGCATCAGATCCAGCAGTGGTTCATGGAAGCCTTCCGCCGTGAGAATCTGATAACCGACGATCCTCCCATCGTCGGAGTCAACGCCCATAGCGGCGATCCGCACTACGAACCTCGGGCAGAAAATTCAGCACCCATCAGAGAAGGCGATTTCGTTCTGCTCGATGTTTGGGCCAAGAAAAATACTCCTGGAGCCGTCTATTACGACATCACCTGGACCGGCTTCGTGGGCAAAGCGCCTTCGGATCGAATGCGTGAAATCTTCACCATCGTTCGCGACGCGCGGGACGCCGGCGTAAAGGCGGCGCAGGAAGGCATCGCCAGCGGTCGCACGATGTGCGGATGGGAAGTGGACCGGGCAACGCGAGATCACATCAAGAAAGCTGGTTTCGGCGACTACTTCATTCATCGGACGGGGCACTCGATTGGAACCGAGGTCCATTCCAACGGCGCCAACATGGACGATTTGGAGATTCACGACGAGCGCCGGATTCTCCCCAATTCGTGCTTTTCGATCGAACCGGGGATCTACTTACCCGAATTTGGCGTGCGCAGCGAAGTAAACGTCCTGGTGCGGCCAAAGGCGGCCGAAGTTACAGGTAAAATTCAACGCGAGATTGTAATCATTTGAATGGCAAATCCCTCGACAATTAAAGAAACCGCGGCGACACAACCCATAACTGTGATGTCGGTGGTCGCACCGGCGATAGGTTGGCTAATTCCTGGCGCCGGACATCTGATCCAGAAACGCTGGATCAGGGGCCTGCTCCTCATGGGCTCAATTGTGATCATGTTCCTGCTGGGGTTGGCGATGCAGGGACGCGTGTATCGGCCTAATGGCGGCGACATCCTGGATATCCTCGGATTTGTCGGAGACGTTGGTGCGGGTGGATTGTATATTGTGTCCCGTGCCATGGATCTCGGACAAGGCGCGGTTGCCCACGCTACCGCCGAT
>DATNNO010000163.1:0-34861 GCA_035601775.1 Terriglobales bacterium
GCTGAAAAATACCAAGTTCGGCAACAGAACGATCTTCGGCAACAGGTGGGAAACCCGCAACCGGGGCCGAATCTGGAAAACTCGTTACTGGCAACAGAGAGTCCGAAAATGAGTTTTTCAGCAAACTGTTTAGCCGCTGCTGTCGCAGCGGCTGAAGCCTTTGTTCATGGATCAACACTTACGGCACGCCTTAAGGCGTGCCCTGATACGAAACGGGTTTTTCTACGAAGCCGCATGGCTGCAATGACTCTTGGATTCCTGGTTCCATTTGTAACTTCATCCGCATGCGCACAGCGCATTCAGTTTCGCGACATCACCACGCCAGCTGGCATCCGTTTCGTCCACAACAACGCCGCCTTCGGGAAAAAGTATCTGCCCGAGACCATGGGGTCGGGTTGCGCCTTCATCGATTACGACAACGACGGCTGGCCTGACATTCTGCTGGTGAACGGAGAAGACTGGCCGGGACACAAGCGTGCCGATTCCACACTGAAGCTTTATCACAACAACCACGACGGCACGTTCACCGACGTCACCCGCCGGGCGGGCTTGGCGGTCGCCATGTTTGGGTTGGGAGTTGCGGTCGGAGATTACGACAACGATGGCTACGACGACCTCTTCATCAGCGCTCTCGGCCAGAGCCATCTGTTTCACAACAACGGCAACGGTACATTTACCGATGTAACGAAAGCCGCTGGATTGTGGGGGCCGAATGAGTTCTCCACCAGTGCCGCCTGGGTGGATTACGATCGCGACGGCAAGTTGGACTTGGTGGTCGCGAATTACGTGCAGTGGTCGATCCCGGGCGATCTGTACTGCACCCTCGACGGCGCGCACAAGTCTTACTGCACACCGGAATCCTACAAGGGCTCCTCAGCTCGACTGTGGCACAACCTGGGCAATGGAAAGTTTGAAGATGCTACACAGAAGGGCAAGTTCTACGATCCGACTTCCAAGAGCCTGGGCGTGGCAATCGTCGATTACAACGGAGATGGCTGGCCCGATATCCTGCTGACCAATGACACCCAGCCGAATAAGCTTTACCTCAACAAGCACGACGGGACGTTTGAGGAAAAAGCTGTTTCTGCTGGAATCGCATTCAGCGAAGACGGCGTGGCCCGCGCTGGCATGGGCGTGGACGCTGCCGACTATGATCGGTCCGGCCGTCCCAGTTTTGTCATCACCAACTTTGCCAACCAGATGCTTTCGCTCTACCACAATGAGGGCAACGGCCTCTTTGTGGATGAGGCGCCGCAGTCGGAGGTCGGGCGCGCGACCTTGGTGACTCTGGGCTTCGGCTGTTTCTTTTTTGACTACGACAACGACGGCTGGCCCGATATTTTCGTGGCCGACGGACACATCGAGAACGAAATCGAGCGCGTGCAGAAGCGGGTAAGCTATGCGGAGCCGCCGCACGTTTTTCGCAACCTCGGCGGCGGAAAGTTTCAAGAAGTGACGGCTTCCCTCGGATCCGCATTTGCCAGCCCAAAAGTCGCTCGCGGCGCTGCTTACGCCGACATTGATAACGATGGATCGCTCGACGTGCTGATGACCACCAATGGTGGCCGAGCCTACTTGTTTCACAATGACGGCGGCGATAACCATAGCCTACGCATAAAGTTGGTGGGTACGAAGTCCAACCGCGATGGTATTGGAGCTGTAGTGCGCCTGACTTCCGGAAAGGATCAGCAGTGGCAGACGGTTCATAGCGGATCGAGTTATTTGTCCCAAAGCGAACTGGTGCTGACGTTCGGCATGGGCGAAAAAACAAAAGCCGATTCGATTGAAGTGCAGTGGCCCAGCGGGCAGATCGACAAGCTCTCGAACGTGGCCGGAAATCAAACCGTCACGATTCAGGAGGGAAAGGGCATAGTGGCGAACAAAGCCTACAGCAAGCCTTGGATCTTCGCCGCGGCTAAATAGAGCGCCGGGCTATGACACGTAGCCCCGGACGCCTGGTCCGGGGTCGGCGGTCAGCGGTTTGCTAACTTGTTCTTCGCATGACTAAGACGATTCCCCTCGTTTGTGCCGGCGTCGTTCTCGTAACGATTGCGATCTTCGCAGCCCCCGCGCAAAATGCGCATAATGCGAAGCAGCCCGACAAGTCCACCGAAGCGGCTCGTCTCAACAATCTGGGCGCTGCCTACATGAACCAGCAGCTCTTCGAAAAAGCGCTGAAGGCATTTGAACAGGCTGCCACGCTCGATCCCAAATCCCAGATCGCGCAAATGAATCAGGGCATCGCGCTGCTCAACCTCGGGAGTATTGATGCGGCCAGGAAGTTCCTTGAGCAAGCGGTAAAGAAGAATTCCAGCGATCCTCATGCCTGGTATAACCTCGGCATGCTGGAGAAGAATTCCGGGAATTCGCAATCCGCGGTCGAGGCATTCCGCCGAGTCACTGAAATTGATGCGAATGATGCGGATACCTGGTATTTCCTCGGCGCCTCATACGCCCAGAACAAAGAACATCCAGAAGCGATTGACGCTTTCCAGCATGCACTGAAACTAAATCCCCTGCACGCGTCCGCCGAATTCGGACTCTCCCGCGCCTATCAGCAGTCGGCTGACCTCACCCACGCGCGGGAACATCTGACCCGCTTCCAATACATCACACAAAACAAATTGGGTACGCCGATCAGCTTGGCCTATGGCGAACAGGGAAAGTACTCGCTTGCGGAAGAATTTCCAGAGATGGTTCAAGAAGTTCCGCCGCAGATTCCGGTGCGGTTTGTGGATGTAACCGAAACGGCTGGGCTGACGACAAAACCCTCGGCCTCGGCCGCGAAGGACCTGGCTTCATACCTCGGGCCGGGCGCGTGCTTTCTTGATTATGACAACGATGGTCGCCCCGACATCTTTCTGCCCGACAACGGCAAGGAAGGCGGAATGTCGCTGTTCCACAATCTCGGCAACGGCAAATACGAAGATGTAACCAAGAAGTCTGGCCTCGATCCGACGTTGCACGCCATCGGCTGTACCGCGGGCGATTATGACAACGACGGTGCAACCGATCTCGCCGTAAGTCTTAACGGGCGTGTGGTTCTTTTCCACAACGAGAAGAACGGAACATTTAAAGATGTCACCGAGGCTGCCGGCATCAAAAGCAGCAACTTCAACACAGGGGTGGCCTTCGTTGATTACGATCACGACGGAGACCTAGATTTGTTCATTAGTACGTACCGCTCCGGAGAGGGCTTCGATCCTCGAATACAGCATTCTGGCGGAATCGGCGCCAGTTTGTCCGGGATATTTGGCTTCATGTGGCGTAACAACGGAAATGGGAGTTTCACTGATGTGACGACGTCTGTTGGCCTGGATCGCCTATCGCCCAGCCTCGCAGCCGTCGGGACGGATTACAACAACGACCGGGCGGTTGATCTAATCGTAAATACGTGGCTGTTTCCTCCGACGGTTCTGGAGAACCCTCGTGAAGGTAAGTTCGTTGTTCGTGAGCTCTGGCCCCCGCAAATGCCGGGAATGGCGGTGGGCGTTGCTGTCCTCGATTTCAACCACGACGGATGGATGGATCTCGCCTTCACGCACTGGGGCGCACCCGGCTTGAGCCTGTGGCGCAACAATCACGGGAAGAGCTTCGAGGAGGTTCCGCTTCCAACCACGAATTGGGTTCGCGGCTGGGGTGTGGCCGCCATCGACTATGACAACGATGGCTGGATCGACCTCGTTGCAGTTGGTGAAACTGCTGATGGGCATGGAGAAGTGCGCCTGTTCCGCAATCTCGGGCCTGACGGTTTCGAGGATGTTACGGCCGACGTCGGCCTCGACAAGATTGTCCTCAAAGATCCGCGCGCCATCATCACTGGCGATTATGACGGTGACGGCGCGACCGACCTGCTCATCACGCAGAATCACGGCCCAGTTGTTTTGCTGCGAAATGACGGCGGCAATAAGAACCACTGGCTTCGCCTCAATCTGAAAGGGCTTGCCGACAACAAGAGCGCCATCGGGACCAAAGTCGAAGTCTTCGCTGGAGGGAATCGGCAGAAATTCGAGATCGCGGGATCGTCCGGCTATCTCGGACAGAATTCGCCCTACCTTACCGTCGGCCTCGGACAATCGACCGAGGCTGACGTTGTCCGCCTGCTGTGGCCGACTGGTGTTCTACAGGACGAAGTCGAAGCCGCGGCCGATCGCGAACAGAAATACATGGAAATCGACCGCCGTGGAAGTTCCTGCCCAACTCTTTTTGTTTGGGATGGTGAACGGTACAAGTTAGTTGGCGACATGCTCGGCGCCGGCGTGGTTGGACACTGGGTTGGCCCCGGCGAGCGCAACATCCCACGCCCCACGGAATACATTAAACTGGACCGCAGCACGATCCGCGAGAAAGACGGCAAGCTCAGTTTTCGTTTCATGGAGCCCTTAGAGGAGGCGGTGTATCTCGACCAGGTGAAGCTGGTGGCTGTCGATCATCCTGCCGATCTTGATGTTTATCCCAACGAATACTTCGCAAGCAACCCGCCTTATCCTCCTTTCAAGGTGGTGTACAGTCGCGACGCCCGTCCTCCAGCGGGCGCTTGGGATGAGCACGGTCGCAACGTATTGCCTGATCTGCTGGCTCATCGCTATTTCGGCGATTTCAAACTGTTGCCATTTGCAGGTTTCACCAAGCTGCACAGCCTGGAACTCGATCTTGGAGAACCCTACCACGGTGGCCCGCTATGGTTGCTCCTGCACGGCGAGATCGAATATTTCAGCGCGACCGGCATGTACACGGCTGACCAGGCCGGCATTCACGGCATCGCGCCTTACGTAGAAGCGCTCGACGCAAAAGGGGAGTGGGTCCGCGTGATGGACGACATGGGCTTCCCCGCCGGCGGGCCGCGTACCATGACCGCCGACCTTAGCGGCCGTCTGCCGGAGGGCACACGGCGCATTCGAATTTCGACCAACCTGCAGATCTATTGGAACAGCATCCTGATTGACCGTACCCGCCAGGATCAGGACGTTCGTCTTACGCCACTTCCGCTTGCTCGGGCCGATCTGCGCTTTCACGGATTTCCGCTGAAGATTGAAGGCAAGCCGCCGGGCAAGGTCATGTACGTGTATGAAAAAGCCAGCCCCACAGGGCCGTACACGCGTCCCGCGGGAAGTTATACACGCTACGGTGACGTGCTCCCACTGCTTACTTCTCTCGATGACCAGCTTGTCGTTTTTGGATCGGGTGATGAGGTCGCGTTAGACTTCGATCCGTCGCGACTGCCGGCCCTGCCAAAAGGTTGGGTCCGCGACTACTTCTTCGTGGCCAATGGCTACGAGAAAGACATGGATTTCTATGCATACGACTTTGGCAGCGTCGATCCACTTCCGTTCCGCGGCATGGAAACGTATCCGTATCCTTCGGACAAATCATTTCCCCTCGATGACGCGCACTTGAACTACATTCTGGAATACAACACCCGTTTCATGTCGGGGAATGAGCCGCGAGGCTACCGGTTCGACTACCCTCCGCCACGGTGATGCAAAACTGCCATTCATGGGGTTCAACTTTCAGCGCGGGAACGGCCTAATTTGCGGGTTTTTGCGGCCTCAGAGGTAACCATTCTCCGAACCCCAGGGTAAGTTGTCCTGCCTTCGCTACCCACGTATAAACATGACAGCTTGTTACTTCCACAAAGCAGCGGTTAGATCCGGAGAATGAATGCGGAAAGTACTGATAACTCTTCTAATGGTGGTTGGAGGTTTGGCGGGTTTGCACGCGCAGACCATGAAACAAGCCATCCACCTGGCGCCGAACGGCAAAGGATGGGGGGTTAAGGTCGCCGAGAGATCAGGCACCGCTTCTGCTGAAGCAGCCACGACCAATGGCATCAGCTACCATGGCGGTCCGGTGATGCGTGCCAGTTCGGTCCATGTATATTTCATCTGGTACGGCAACTGGACGAACGGTTCCAAGCCTTCCGATAGTCGGACCACCGTGAACCTGCTGAACATTCTGTTTGGACCGACCCGCGGCATCGGTAGTTCCGGCTACTTCAAGATCAACACGACCTATAGCGATACTGTTGGTCATCCAACCGGAAACATCGCGCTGGTGGCGTCTACCACCAACAACTACAGCCGCGGAAAGAAGCTCGCGGACGCCGACGTGCAGAGTATCGTGAGCAGCGCCATCAGCAGTGGGTCGTTGCCGAAGGATGCGAACGGCCTGTACTTCGTGCTCAGCTCATCGGATGTTAATGAGACTTCCGGTTTCTGCACCAAGTATTGCGGCTGGCATACTCACAACTCGATCGGTGGAACCGACATCAAGTTTGCGTTCGTGGGCAACTCCGACCGCTGTCCAGCTTCCTGCGAAATGCAAGCGGTGAGCCCGAACCGCGACAGTGGCGCCGATGGTATGGCTTCCGTGATGGCGCACGAAGCCGCCGAAACGGTGAGCGATCCAGACTTGAACACCTGGTATGACTCCGCCGGCAACGAGAACGAGGACAAATGTGCCTGGAAGTTCGGCCCGCTCACGGGTGTGCTCGGCCAGGGCGCCTACAACCAGACCTTCGGCACCTACAATTGGCTGATCCAGATGAACTGGGAGAACAGCCGCGGTGGCGGTTGCGACAAAGCCTTAGGCGGAAAATTCTACAACCAGTAACCCGTTGTGGGCTGCGCCACAGCCCACTAACTCCACGACGATTCGCCCCAATGAAATCGTTTTAATGGTTGACAGTTTCGCTGCGGCATAATCCAATACCCGCACATGGCATCCGCTTCCACCGGTAAACCTGCCGCCGCTCGCCTCCGGCGAACCCTGACGCTTTGGGACCTGATTCTCTACGGGGTCATCGTGATTCAGCCGGTCGCACCTTTGTCCGTGTTCGGCGTGCTCAGCGATCGCGGCCGCGGACACGTCGTCACCACTGTCCTGATTGCCATGGTGGCAATGCTGTTTACCGCGATCAGCTACGGCCGCATGGCACGCGCCTATCCCAGCGCCGGTTCGGCCTTCACCTATGTGGGTCAGGAAATCAATCCAGCGCTGGGTTACGTGACCGGGTGGAGCATGGTAATGGATTACATGCTGAATCCGATGATCTGCACAGTCTGGTGCAGTCAGCAGGCCCACGTGTTTGCTCCCGGCGTTTCCTATAGCATCTGGGCTGTCTTCTTTGCGTTGGTTTTCACCGGCCTCAATATCCAAGGCGTAAAAACTTCGGCGCGCGTTAACACCGGGTTGGCCGCCGCGATGGGTGTGGTGATCGTGATTTTCTTCGTCGCCGCGGCGCGATATGTCTTTGGGCATCCGCACGGCGATGCTGGTTTCTGGACTCGCCCTTTCTACGATCCGCAGATGTGGAACACGAAAGCGGTGCTGGGCGGCACTTCCATCGCCGTGCTTACCTACATTGGTTTTGATGGCATCTCAACGCTCTCGGAGGAAGCCGAGAACCCGCGGCGCAACATTTTGCTGGCCACTGTGCTTACTTGCCTGGTGATCGGTATTCTTTCCGCGATCGAAGTGTATGCCGGGCAGTTGATATGGCCGGCCTCTCAGCCATTCCCCAACGTCGATGCAGCGTTTACTTTCATTGCCGCGCGTGCCTGGCAGCCCTTGCTCGTGATCGTCGGATTCACGCTGCTGGTGGCAAATTTCGGATCCGGGATGGGATCGCAATTGGGCGCGGCCCGCTTGTTGTATGGGATGGGACGCAGCAACGCATTGCCCAGATCGTTCTTCGGAGCGGTAGATCCCAAGCGGCACGTGCCTCGCAATAATGTGCTTTTCGTGGGAGCGATGGCGCTGGGCGCCGCCCTGCTGGTCAATTATGGGCTGTTCAGCTACGGCTTGGGCGCGGAGATGCTGAACTTCGGAGCTCTGATCGCTTTCATGGGCGTCAATGCCGCGGCGTTTGTGCGCTACTATCTCCGCAGCGAAGAAAAAAAACTGACGAATTTGATTCCGCCGATTGCAGGATTCTTGATTTGTTTGCTGCTCTGGCTGAACCTGAGCCGCCCCGCTAAAATCGCGGGTACGATCTGGATGGTGGTCGGCATCGCCTTCGGAGCGTGGAAGACGAAGGGTTTCCGCAGCAACCTGGTGGATTTCGAGCTTCCGCCGGAAGAGAGTTGAACGACTTCTGATCGAATAGCGTAGGCCGTCAGGGAGGATTCGATGTTAGGTTCGATCAATATCGTCGCCTTCGTTCCAACTAAAGACTCTGCAAAGGCGAGGTCCTTTTACGAGGGAGTTCTGGGACTTCGTTTTGTCAAAGATGACGGTTTTGCGCTGGTGTTGGATGCGAATGGGATCATGGTCCGAGTTGCGAAAGCCCCGGAATTCAAGCCGGCACAGTTCACAATTCTGGGATGGCAGGTTTCAGGCATCGAGAAAGTTGTCGCCGCACTCCAGGAGAGAGGGGTTCACTTCGAGAGATTTGGCTTCTTCGAACAAGACAAGCTTGGGATTTGGACGGCTCCCACAGGCGACAAGGTAGCCTGGTTCAAGGACCCCGATGGTAATATTCTGTCGGTTTCGGAACATGTCTAGAGAATTGTGTAATTTGGAATCGGGTAATTGGGTAATTTGGAATCGCGAGGCTGAGCTTATCTCGCGCTTCGGGCAAAATTCCTAAATTACACAATTGCTCAATTACCCAATCACGCTACGTTCCATCCGTTCAATTCCACCGCCGGTCCTGCCGTGGTTTATAATATGTAACTCGCCTTGTACCCCGGAGTGATAAGACAATGATTCGATTTCTGCAAACCCCTGGCCCGATCAAGAAAATTGTTCTTGGCGGTCTGCTGACCATTATTTCTATCTTCATGGTGATCACCCTGGTTCCCGGTTTTGGCAGCACCGACTTTTTTGGCAGCAGCGCTCCCGCCCGCGGGGTAGTGGCCAAGGTGGCTGGAACCGATATCACCAGCCAGGAAGTTCAGCGTCAGGCCCGGGAGATGGTGCGACAGCAATTCCCGCGGGGTGGGGCTCAGGCCTCCATGTTGTTGCCATTTTTTGCCTCGCAGGCGGCCCAGCAATTGATCCAGCGGCAAGCCATTATTGCGGAAGCTGATCGTCTCGGCTTGCGTGCGACGGACGAGGATGTGCGCGACGAATTGCAGCATGGCCGTTATGCGGGAACGTTTTTTCCGGGAGGCAACTTCATCGGGGAGGCAGCCTATGAGGAATTGCTGCAACAGCACGATCTGACGGTTCCCCTTTTCGAGCGGGGAGTGAAGGAAGAAATTCTGATTGACAAGCTGCGCAGCCTGATCGCAGGTAGCGCCATGGTTACCGACTCCGAAGTTCGGCAGAAATTCCAGAAAGAGAACACCAAGATCAAGTTCGACTATGCGGTGCTGCGCAAGGATGACATTCTCAAAGGGCTGCATCCCACCGACCCCGAATTGAAGGCCTTCTACGATCGCAACAAAGCCACCTACAACAACTCGATTCCGGAGAAGCGCAAAATCAAGTACGTGCTTATTGATACCGCGAAACTTCAGGGCGAGGCTCAAGTCAGCCAGCAAGATCTGCAAGCTTACTACGATCAGCACCGTGACGAGTTTCGCGTGCCCGAGCAGGTCAATGTTCGCCAGATCCTGATCAAGACTCCCTTGCCTGGCCCCGACACCAAGGTTGATCCGAAAGGTGTCGAGGAGGCACGCAGGAAGGCGGAAGACGCGCTCAAGCAACTAAAAGCTGGGGCTAAGTTCGAAGATCTGGCCAAGAAGTATTCCGAGGACCCGAGCAGCAAAAATGGAGGGTCGGTAGGCTGGATTAAGCGGGGAGGCTTTCCCGTCCCCGAGGTGGACAAAGCAGCTTTTTCGTTGGCAAAGGGCGGAACCAGCGACGTGATTAATGCGGGTTACGCTTTCGTCATTCTTCGTGTGGAGGACAAGCAGGACGCCCACCTCAAGACGCTGGCCGAAGTTAAGGATCAGATCGAGCCCATCCTCAAGCAACAGAAAGCTCAGCAGGCCGCCGATTCCGCGGCCAGCGCGCTGCTTTCCCAGGCTCGGACTGGAGGTCTCGACAAAGCGGCTGCCGCGAAAGGCATGCAGGTGGTTGCGACGGACTTTATCAGCCGCACCGATTCGCTGCCGGGTATCGGCGGTTCGCCGCAGTTCACGGAGGCGGTATTCAGCGCGGCCGAAAAGTCTCCGCCCGATCAGGTACAGGTGCCGCAGGGCTTTGCGATATTTGAGTTAGTAGCCATCAAACCGCCCGCTACCCCGACATTTGAAGAGATCCACAGCCGCGTGGAAACGGAGTTCAAAAACGAGCGGTCCGGAACTCTGCTGACCCAGAAGGCCCAGGAACTCTCCGACCGTGCCAAGGCCGATCACGATTTGAAGAAGGCCGCCAAAGAGCTGGGGGCCACCATGAAGACCAGCGATTTCGTGCTGCCGGATGGGCAGGTTCCCGATATCGGCTCGATGTCCGGAGCCGCTTCCGTCGCCTTCAGCCTCAAACCGGGCGACATCAGCGGTCCGGTTGACAGCGGCAATACCGGTGTTGTGTTGGCAATCCTGGAGAAGCAAGCGCCTACTGACTCGGACTTCGCCGCCAAGAAGGATCAGATCCGCGATTCGCTGGTGCAGAGTAAGCAATCCGAATTGTTCGGCCTGTTCATGGCTAACCTGCGCGAGCAAATGGAAAAGTCGGGAAAGATCAAAATTAATGAACAAGAGATGAAGAGCCTGACCAAGCAGCAGGCCGGAGGGGAAGAGGGCGAATAGCGGGTACGTAGAGAAAAATCGCACCTCGCGTTGCAATGACGGTCGAAGTTTGCACCCGGTAGATTCTACGTTGTAGAGAATTATCTAAGCGAGAAGTACGAATAAGTCGGGGAACCAATCTCGCTTCGGTCCTGATCATAGCCTCATAATTCAAATGGAACAGTAGTCATATGTCACTCCCTCGCTTGACTGGAATTCTGCTCCACCCCACCTCGCTGCCATCGCGTGGCGGCATCGGTGACTTCGGTCCAGCTGCCTACGAGTTCCTCGATTTCCTTGCATCCGCGCGCCAGGGGCTGTGGCAAGTGCTGCCGCTGGGACCGCCCGCGAACGGGAATTCTCCCTACTCTTCGACTTCGGCCTTTGCCGGCAATCCATTGCTGATTAGCTTGGAGCGCCTGGCCGAGCGCGGTTGGATCGACGCTTCGCAGCTGACTAAACTTCCCAATTCTACCGGTCCCATCGACTACGATCAGGTTCACGAACACAAGCTGCCCCTGCTGATGCAAGGGGCTCGCAAGTTTCTCGACGCTGCTTCCGGAGGCGCACGATCCCGCTTCGAACGATTCCGAGCCGAGAATGAGTGGTGGCTGGAAGACTTTGTACTCTACGACGCCTTGCGAGAACGCTACGGGAAGCAATGCTGGAAGCATTGGCCACTCGGCCTGGCCCGCCGAGAAGCAGGGGCGCTACAAACTGCCCGCACGGAACTCGCTTCGGAGATGGCTGTTTGCAGGGTCATCCAGTTTTTTTTCTATGAGCAGTGGCGCGCCTTGCGTCTCTATTGCGCGCAAAAGTCCGTCCGCGTGGTCGGAGACATTGCCATCTTTGTGGACTACGACAGCGCCGACGTATGGGCAAATCGAAAATTGTTTCGTCTGAAAGACGACCTGGAGCCCGAGGCTGTTTCCGGCGTGCCGCCGGACGCATATAGCGCCACGGGCCAGCGCTGGGGAAATCCTCTTTACGACTGGAACGCGATGCGTTCACACGGCTACAAGTGGTGGGTGCAGAGGTTGCGTTGGGCCACGCAGACCTGTGATTTCATCCGCCTCGATCATTTCCGCGGCTTCGCGCAGTTCTGGGAGATTCCTGCCAGCGAACCCACCGCAATACATGGCCGTTGGGTGGATGGCCCCAGCGACGAGCTGTTTAACAAGCTGCGCGAGGAATTAGGCGGGCTGCCATTCTTTGCCGAAGATTTGGGCTACATTACCCCAGACGTGCACGCACTGCGCGAGCGCCATCAGATTCCTGGCATGGCTGTGCTGCAGTTTGGCTTTGGCGACCCCGGTGCGCATGCGTATCTGCCGCATCGCCTCACTTCTGATCGTGTGGTCTACACTGGCACTCACGACAATGACACAACCCTGGGCTGGTGGAATTCAAGCGCAACCGAGTACGAGCGCCGGGCTGCGAAAGCTTACGTTGGACATTGTGAAGACGGAATCAACTGGGCCTTCATCCGCGCGGCCCAAGCTTCCGTGGCTAGCTTCTCCATCGCTCCTCTCCAGGATGCGCTCGGGCTGGGCAGTGAAGCCCGCTTGAACATTCCAAGCGTAAAGACCGGTAACTTTCGTTGGCGCTATGAGCCGGACTCACTGACACGCGACCTGGCTGAGCGGCTGGCGAGCCTCGCGGAAGTGACCGACCGGCAGGCACAGCCGGTTCCAGTGCCGCCGGGCGAAGACTTCGTCGCCTGATCTGTGCGGGATCGTCCAGCGAGATACACCCATCGTGAACGTCAGGTTACAAAGCGCCGAGATGATTGGAGCGGCACTACGGAATCCATGGTCGTCACGGTGAACTGACCGGTTTCGCGCCGGCTTTTTGGTGAAACGCGCTGCCGGCTGGAAAGCTAGATAAAAAAGCCGGGATCTTTCGACCCCGGCTGCAGTTGGCTGGTTGCCCGGATAAAACTGTTTCGATGGAGGACGGGCGTCTCCGCCCATCTTTGTGCTCCCGCCCGTCTCGTGCCCATAATCGCGGGCGCAACGCGAAACCTTCGCAAAGCCTACGCGCTTCTCCGCGGACGCACAGTCAAATCCCGCACCTGGGTCAGGATGCTCGACATTTGCATCCCATTCAACTGGTTCACGAAGGGCATCATCTCCGCGATAAACTGATCCTGCATCAGTTCGCGGACCTCCTCCTGCCGGTTGCGCTCGCCACCGCTGAGCAGATCAGGCACTGTAACTTCTAGTGCCCGCGCCAGCCGCTCCAGCGAGGAGAGGGTCGGAGTTGCCTTCTCGTTTTCGATCTTTGAAACGTAAGTCCGCGGCACGGACATACGCGCCGCCAGTTGCCGCTGGCTGAGTCCATTGCGCAGACGCATCGAGCGGATCGATGCCGCGAGGTGCAAATGCCCGCGGCCGTGCCCGTTGGTTGGCATCATCTGGGGCGGGGGCGGAGCCGCGACCACTTCTGGCTCGTCTTCATCTAACGAGCCGTGGCAGCGGCGGCAAAGATCGTTACTGGTACGGAATTGAACCAGCAGGCAGCGATCACAACGAACGACTTCCCTTGAATCTACTGGGGCAAGAGTGGTGGCCATCTAAGGTGTGGGAGGGCCAGAGCGGGCTTCTCCTGGAACCGAGTGAACCAAACTAGATACGGTTCCCGACCTGCAGCGTAATCTGCGGCACAACCCCTGTGGATGTCAAGCACAATCTGCGAAGCAAATTCGAAGTGTGCTAAAAGAAAACAAAGTAAAATGGCGAAATCCAGCATGGAACGGGTAGGAAAACATGATTGATCGCGAAGCGGCGTGGTGTTTACTAACTGAGTTCACCCAGTCAGAAAGTTTGCGCAAACATGCCTTGTCGGTCGAGGCTTGCATGCGTGCGTACGCTCGAAAATTTGCAGTGGGTTCCACGGAAGAAGACCTTTGGGGAATCGTGGGTCTCCTCCACGATTTCGATTACGAGAAGTACCCCAGCCTTGACGACCATCCCTATAAGGGCAACGAAATTCTGAAAGAGCGTGGCTACTCGGACGAAATCCGCAAAGCGATCATGTCTCACGCTGAATACACCGGCGTGACGCGGGACACCCCAATGGAGAAAGCACTCTTCGCCTGCGATGAACTGGCTGGATTCATCACCGCGGTCGCGCTGATCAAGCCGGGAAAGTCTTTGGCTGAGGTAGACGCAAAGTCAGTACGAAAGAGGATGAAAGACAAAGCCTTCGCGCGCAAAGTAAATCGAGACGACATCGTGAACGGGGCCGCGGACTTGGGCGTCGACCTGGAAGAACACATCACATTCTGCATCGAAGCTCTGAAGCCGATCGCAGACAAGCTGGGGCTGGACGGCAGCGCGACGAAATCGGCCTAGGCATTGCTCGTGTAGGGACGGGTCTCTGACCCGTCCGGGCCGAGCGAAGCTCGGCTAGTTCTCGCCGCAGTGAAGGCGAGGCTACGGACGCACTGACTACCGTGGATGCCTTACCAGCGAAACCAACAACCAGACCGCACTGCCGACGATCAGCAATCCATAAGTTGCAATGTTGGCATTCCGAACCGCAATCCCAATGCGATCACTGCTGAGATTGGAAGGGTCTTCCTCCGCGGTACCCAACATGCGACCAATAACGAAGGTTTCGATCACTACAGAGACGAAAAAGGTCGGAAGGAGTAGAACGATTGTGGCCAAAGGAATCATCCAGGGGAGATTCTTCTCGGCCGGCCCGAGCCAAGCTGGCGCTAGGACAGTCTCAACTATGTGTGCAATCGGACTGTTCCAGCGTTGAATTGAGGGGAGGTCCGAAATTGTTCCGAAGATGAAGAACTCGAAGAGGAAAGCCAGACACCAGGCAGCAGGTACGCCTAGCAGCGTCGACGCAAGGTTAGCAGCGGCATTCGATTTCAACGCAACCCAAGGCGGGAGGCCGAGCCATTTGCGACAGAGCCAAGCCTCAATCAGGATGATCGGGAGAAGCAGAGCAAGCATTCCCGGCAGGGTGACCACGATCATGGGTATGCCCGCGTCAGCAAGAACGAGCACCGGAATAGAGGTGTATTTCAATTGATACTCGGCTCTTCTCTGGGTTCATGTGTTTCTTTGTGATGGTCTGTTTTAGACGAGCGCCTCCGCCACCTTCCCACTCGCTATCAACTCCGCAATCCGCGCAAAATCCTGATACATCACGCGGTCTTTATCCATCGTCGCGCACACCGACCGAATGGCTGCATAGGCGGCCAGCCCACGCTTGCCGGTCTTAAGCGGTGCCACGAAATCCAGCGCCTGCGCGGCAGCCATAGCCTCGATCGCCATAGCATTGCGGGTGTTCTCGACGATCCGCTTCAGCTTCAGCGACGCCGTCATTCCCATGGAAACGAAATCTTCTTTGTTGCCGGAAGTGGTGATCGAATCCACCGACGCGGGGTGCGCCAGGATCTTGTTCTCACTCACCAGCGCCGCCGCTGTAACTTGCGGCATCATGAATCCAGAATTCAGTCCCGCACCCGCAGCGAGAAACGGCGGCAGACCTTCATTCAGCGCCGGATTCACCAGCCGCTCTAACCTCCGTTCGGAGATACCAGCCAGCGCGCTTAGAGCGATCCCGAGAAAATCCAGAACGAACGCCAGCGGCTCGCCGTGGAAATTCCCCCCTGAGATAACGTCGCCTTCACTGTCTGCCTGCCTTGGGTTCTTCACGAAAACCAGCGGATTATCCACCGCCGAGTTGACCTCAGTTTCCATTACTTCGCGACAGTGAGCCAGCGTGTCGCGTACGGCACCGTGTACTTGCGGGATGCAGCGCAGCGAATACGCATCCTGCACGCGGCCGCACTCGCGATGCGACTCGCGAATCTGGCTCCCTTCGAGCATGCGCCGCAGATTCTCTGCTGTCTTTAACTGACCGCGGTGCGGGCGCGCTTGGTGAATGCGTTCATCGAAGGCCGCATCCGTGCCGCGCAACGCATCGAGTGTGAGTGCGCCAATCACGTCCGCGGAATCAACCAGCGTTTCCGCCGCGAGCAAAGCCAGGATTCCGACCGCTAACATCCCTTGCGTCCCGTTGATCAGCGAAACTGCTTCCTTCGGCCCGAGCACCACCGGTTTAATTTGAGCGCGGCGCAAAGCTTCAGCTCCCGAGATGCGAGTGCTTTTGTCATCCAGGCACTCGCCTTCGCCAATCAGAGCCAACGCGAGATGGGCCAAAGGCGCCAGGTCGCCGCTTGCCCCTACGCTGCCTTGCGACGGAACAAACGGCGTGACACCGCGGTTCAGCATTTCGCAAAGTGCGTCAACGATCTCGGCGCGCACGCCGGAGAAACCCTTGGACAGGGAATTGGCGCGCAGCAGCATCATCGCACGAACCTCGGCCGCCGCCAGGGGTTCGCCCACGCCGACGGCATGGGACCGCACCAAATTGACCTGCATCTCACGAATCTGTTCGCCCGCAATGCGGACGTCACTCAGTTTGCCAACGCCCGTTGTGATCGCATAAGAAAGTTTGTTGCCGGCGACCAATGCGTCCACTACGGCGCGGGCCCTGCCCACTGCGGCTCGAGCATCAGGACCGAGAAGCACAGGCCGCCGCTCGACGGCGACTTCCCGCACCGCTTCCAAAGTCAGATCGTTGCCGTTGATGTGAAGTGCCTGCAAGGGATTTGTCGCTCAGCTTTCAGATATTAGTTACAGTTCTCAGGTGTCAGGTTTCCGTTCCCGCCGCCGCCCGGAACGCGCTCACGTACTTTTCCGGTAGCGGTACTTTCTTCATTTCCGGATCAACCACGATGTGCGTGGTATCGCCCTCAGCCAGCAGCGTTCCGTCGTCGGCGCGCACCAACTCATAGCTGAACTGCACCATGGATTCGCGAACGTATTCAAGTTGCGTGCGCACAATGACCTCATCGTCATAGCGCGCTGGAGCCTTATAGCGGCAGCGTGCATCGATTACGGCGATGCCGCAGCCATCCTTTTGCTCCATGTCACGATAAGAAAGACCGAGTTGCCGCAGCAATTCCACCCGGCCGACTTCGAACCAAACGAAGTAGTTGGCATGATAGACCACGCCCATCTGGTCCGTCTCGGCGTAGCGCACCCGCATGCGAGTCTCGCTGATCACGCGATGATGGTTTCCTCCTTTGCTCATTCGCCACTCCAGCGCGGTTTGCGCTTTTCAAGAAACGACGAGATGCCTTCGCGAAAGTCGCGTGTGGCGCGGATCGCCGCATTCTCCCGCACCGCGGAGCGTATCTGCGCATCAAGTTCAGCCCGCGCATGATCGCTGAGGAGACGCTTGGTGCACACCAGCGATGCTGGGCTATTCTCCATGAGTTGCGACGCCAATTCCCGCGCCCGCTGGCTGAGCTTTTCCGCGGGAACGATTTCGTTAATCAGGCCGATGCGGTGCGCCTGATCCGCTCCGATGAGCCTGCCGGTCAGCAGCAGGTCGCGCGCATGTTTCTCCCCCACCTGACGCAGCAGAAAAGTCGAAACGATCGCCGGGATGAAGCCGATTCGTACCTCGGTGTAACCGAACTTGGCTTCGGGCACGCCCAGCGTGAAGTCGCACAGCGTAGCGAGCCCACAGCCTCCAGCGATCGCTGGCCCGTTCACCGCCGCGATCGTCGGCCTGGGGAAGTCGTACAGCGAGCGGAATAAGCGGGCCATGGTTTCGGAGTCTTTGAGGCTCTGCTCAGGCGAGCGGCCCTCGAGCGCTTTCAGGTTTTCCAAGTCCATGCCCGAGCAAAACGCTTTTCCTGCCCCCGTGAGAATTAGCACCAGCGCAGATGAATTGGCAACTTCGTCCAGTGCGGCCAATAAATCCTCGATCAATTCGTAACTGATCGCGTTGCGCTTGTCAGGTCGATTGAGCGTGATGGTGGCGATGCGCGAATCATACGCGAAATGGAGTGTTTTGTAAGACATTCGTTATCTATTCTGTCATCCCGAGCGGAGTCGAAGGATCCCTACGCCCGCAGCAATGCTCGCATAGGTACGCTGCTCCGCGTAACTTCAATCCGCCGCCGATGACTCGGTGTACCGCGCTCCGATCTCAGCCGTTGCCCGCAGGAGCACATCGAACGGCTTCAGTGATGGCAGGGTCGCACCGTGTGCCGTCAACGCCGCAACCACCTGCTCCGTCGCAATGTTGCCGACTAAAGCATCCTGAGCGAACGGACATCCACCCAGGCCGCCCAACGCGGAATCGAATCGCCGGCAGCCGGCATCATACGCGGCCATTACTTTCTCTGCGGCCTGATCGGGTCGGCTGTGGAGGTGGACGCCGATTTCCAGATAGTCATACTTGGAAATCACTGCGGAAACCAGTTCTCCAATCTGCTGGGGTCCCGCCATTCCAACCGTATCCGCCAGCGAAATCATGCGCACGCCGTAAGATTCCAGCAGATCGATTGCGTCGATGACTTCGCCCACATTCCATGGATCGCCGTAGGGGTTTCCGAACGCCATCGAGATATAGGCCACTGTATCAAGTCCCGCGTCGTCGCCTTTGCTTTTAATCTTTTCCAGTTCGTCGATTGCTTCGTCGAGCGTCTGATGCTGGTTGTTGCTTAGGAATGTCGGCGAGACCGAATAAGGGAATCCCAGGGTGCGCACGGCAGCTGTATTGATGGCTCGCTGCGCGCCCTTTTCATTCACGACGATGCCAATAATCTCAACATCATCCGGAGGGTCGAGTTCCTTCAGAACTTCCTCTGAGTCGGCCATCTGGGGCACTGCTGCGGGAGATACGAAGGATACGGCATCAATGTGCTTGAATCCAGCGCTGATCAAAGTGCGCAAATATTCCAGCTTGATGTGCGTAGGGATTTGCCCCCTCAGCCCTTGCCAGGCATCCCGCGGACATTCAATGAGTTTGATAGACTCCGGCATTCTTCAAATACCTTGACCATAGCTCAACACGGATGCTCACGGATCAGATTGTTGCTCGGCAACTCTTGTCTGTATCTGCGCTGATCCGTGAAATCCGCGGCAAAGAAGTGACCTACGTCTGCAGCACTCCTACCTTGAACTCTGGCACGTCGGGGTTCAGGGCTGCAGCTTCGAGCGCCTGCGTAATCGCATCGCGCGTTTCGATCGGATCGATGATCTTGTCGATCCACAGCCGGGCCGCGCCATACCGCGGATCAGTCTGTTCGTCGTAGGTACGTTTCGTTACCTCGTAAAGCTCTTTCTTTTCCTCTTCGCCCAACTTCTTCCCGCCACGCTCCAGTTGTTTGAGCTTGATCTCTACCAATACGCTTGCGGCGGCATCCCCACTCATCACGGCATAGCGCGCCGTTGGCCAGGCGAACAGAAAACGGGGATCATAGGCCTTACCGCACATGGCGTAATGTCCGGCGCCAAATGATCCGCCAACGATCACGGTAATCTTCGGAACAACCGAATTTGAAACCGCATTTACCATCTTCGCGCCCGCTTTAATGATGCCGCTCCACTCCGCGTCGCGCCCCACCATGAATCCATTCACATCGTGAAAGAAAATCAGCGGAATCAGGTTCTGATTGCAATCCATGATGAAGCGCGCAGCTTTCTCCGCGGATTCGGTATAAATCACGCCGCCAAACTCGATTCGTTTGCGGCCCTCGTGGTCCGTTGCCTGCGCATGCAACTTCTGATTGGCGACAATCCCCACCGCAAATCCGCCGATGCGTGCATAACCGCAGACCAAAGTCTTCCCGTATTCAGGCTTATATTCGTCGAAGCGGCTGCCATCCACGATGCGCGCAACAATCTCTTTCATATCGTAAGGGCGCGCGGGGGAAGAATCGTAGATCCCGTAGATCTCTTCCGCAGCCAGCGCCGGGTCTTCCGGTTTTTTGCGGTCCCACGGAGATTGCCGCCGATAGCCCCACTTCTCGACGATCGCGCGAATCCGCGCCAGGCAGGCTTCGTCATTCGGCTCGCGGAAGTCCACTGTGCCGCTGATCGCCGAATGCATGGCCGCGCCACCCAGTTCCTCGGCGGAAACTTTTTGTCCAATCGCCGCCTGCACCAGAGCCGGCCCCGCGAGAAAAAGTCCGCTGCCGTCGGTCATGAGCACGTGATCGCACATTACGGGAAGATATCCACCACCTGCAACGCACATCCCCATAATCGCGGCGATCTGCGGAATGCCCATCGCGGACATCACTGCGTTATTGCGGAAGACGCGCCCGAAGTCATCGGTGTCCGGGAATACGTCTTCTTGCAACGGAAGAAAGACGCCAGCGGAGTCGACCAAATACATGGTCGGAACACGATTGTCGATGGCGATGTTCTGTGCCCGGATGACCTTCTTCGATGTCATGGGAAAGAATGCACCAGCTTTTACCGTCGCGTCGTTGGCGATGATCATCACCAACCTGGTGTGAATACGGCCCAGCCCGGTAATCACGCCTGCGGCCGGCGCTCCGCCCCATTCTTCATACATGCCGTAGGCTGCGAAGGAGCCGATTTCAAAGAAACTACCGGCATCCACCAACAGGTTGATGCGTTCGCGTGCCGTCAGGCGGCCCTTGTTATGCTGGCTCTCAACGGCCTTCAGCCCGCCCCCCTCTCGAATTTGTTCCTCTTCATTGCGCACCTGGGAAACCATGTCAGCCAGGAAACGCATATTAGCTTCAAAGCGCGGGGAGGTAGCGTCCACGTGCGTTTCGAGGACGCTGGAACTCGAGGGCGTACTGAATTCGTTTCGGTCGGGCATGAAGGGAACAACCAGGAACCATTTACGGTATAACAGCGCAGCGTTGCGGCGCAAACTTGGCCTCGTTTTTCACCACGAGGCAGGGAGAAAAACGATACAAATCTAATATCCAAGGGCAACGACAGCTGCAATATAGTCTCCCCTGCATCGAACCTCCGAATTGCGGAGCAATTAGCAGTTGGCACTTAGCATTTGGCCACTACGATTCGCACCGATTCCCAGCAAGGCTCTGCCGGAACTGACAAGAGCTAATTGCCAGTCGCTAAGAGCTTTTCTCTATCCACTGATCTAGCGTGCCGCCATCCTCCTCCAACAGGAAGCTTCCCACCCCGAAGCACTCACCAAAGATGCGATGCGACTCGGGATCGCGCGCCGCTCGCGTGATCCACTGCTTTCCAACCTGATACTGGCTGGCCGTAAACCACTTCTGCGGCAGCACCTCGACCAGCCCCGCCTGCAAATAGAAGACGTACAGCGCAAACGCCGGATCATCGTTTCCCTTGGCCGGGTAACTCGTGGGGACAATCAACTCATCCACCGATCTCAGCTCCGCCGGGACGTCAATCTTGTGCATGCCAGGTTCGAGTCCAAGTGGGATCTCAAAGTCCGCAACCGGAGCAGTAGCGGCATAAATGCGTTCCGAGGATTGCTTGAACCATCCCGCAATTTCCGCGAGATCGAAAGCCTTGAGCTGGTCAGGATCAAAGCACGTCAGGCGAATGCTCCGTCCCTCCGGACACCAGATGCCGAGGTGCGAAGGCGGAACGAAGAATGGACGGCAATACGTATTCAGGGCGACCCGCGATTTCTCCGCTTCCTGCACCAGCCCGAGTGAGACCACATAGCCCAGCGGACCTTCGCTTCCGTGGTGGGTCCACGCGAAGCGCTGACCGGAGACGGAATTCACTTGAGGAAAAGTCTTCCAATACCAGGGAGTGGGTCCGATCGTGCGGGCGAGAATATCGCGCAGACGGGAGGTGCTGATCTCAGTCATCAGCCGGCCGTCGGCACTGTGCGCGGCTTAATATTGGCGCGAATGAATTGAACGATAGCGTCCATGGCGGTACCCGGCTGGAAAATAGCGGCAACCCCGATTTGTTTCAGATGGGCCACGTCCTGATCAGGAATGATGCCGCCGACGACCACGATCACATCGTCCATCTTGCTTTGTTTGAGCAGGTCCATCACACGCGGAACGATGACGTTGTGCGCGCCCGAAAGAATCGACAGCCCAATGACGTGCACGTCTTCCTGCACTGCCGCGCTCACGATCATCTCCGGCGTCTGGCGCAGACCCGTATAGATGACCTCCATGCCGGCATCGCGCAGCGCACGCGCAATGACCTTGGCGCCTCGGTCATGCCCGTCAAGGCCGGGCTTGGCGACCAGTACACGGATTTTCTGCTCATTAGGCATCTTCTTCGCCGAAGACAAACACAGCTCAATGCAGAGAGCGAACGCCCTAGGATACAACAGGGCGGGTTAATCCTGTAGCGCCAGCATCCTTCCGGCTGTCCGGCGGGCATCTTGCCGACCCCTCGGGTCGCATGGGTGGTACTAAGAGCTGGGAAACAGTATTCAAAGTAAGGCCCGGATCAGGCGGCCGGTGGACTGAGAGTGTGCTTCACAACTTTGGGCCTGCTGTACTAACGACGGTTTCAATTCTCTCGCCGGGGTCACTCTCGACTTGGGCGGCATAAAGATTCCCCGCTCGATCAAAGATCAGCGATCCGTTTGGATCGTCACCAGCGCTTTCACCAGTGAACTCGTGCCGGAGGGTATACGTCCACTCCCTATGAACACTGGGCGGAAGTTTAAATGCTGCGCCGCAACCCACGTCGCACGCGCCCGAAATGCCACCTCTGCAGCGACACCGCGTTTGCACTACCTAATTCTTGGCGTACCCTACCGGGCCATTTGTGAGCCTAGCTCTAGGCCTCCAGTGCCTGGGCCAACTCTTCCCACTCCGCCATGTGGTTTTGCAGTTCCGCACGATGACTGGCCAGCTCTTGAGTGAGGCGGGTTGTCTCGTCGGCGCTGACAAAGGTTTGCAGCCCCGCTTCGCACTCGGCGATGGCTGTTTCCGCGCGAGAAATCTCGGCTTCGAGTTCCTTCACCCGTTCTTCCATCTGCTTACGCTTGATTGGATTCAGGCGCTTGGACTTGCTCTCGTCAGAATCGACGACCTCGTTCTTGTTGCCGTTTGCGGGCTGGGCAATAATCGTCGAGCGGCTCACGGTTTCCTGCAGTTTTTCAGCGCCGCCTTCTTTTCGCCAGCGATAGTCCTCATAATTTCCGGGATAGACTTCCACTCGTCCCTCCCCCACTTCGAAGACTCGTGTCGCCAGTTTGTCGATGAAATAGCGATCATGCGACACGAAGACAACCGTGCCGGTGTAATCCATCAGCGCCTTGAGCAGTACGTCTTTGGCACGCATGTCGAGGTGGTTCGTGGGTTCGTCCAGCAACAGAAAATTTGCTGGATGCAGAAGCATTCGCAACAGAGCATAACGGTTGCGCTCGCCGCCCGAGAGCACGCCGATGCGCTTGAAAACGTCGTCCGCCGAGAAGAGAAAACAGCCCAGCAGACTGCGCAGTTCGGTCTGCGTGGAGCGCGGCGAGAGCTCGCCGATATCGTCCAGAATGCGCGAGTCGGGATTGAGCTCTTTGTACTGATCCTGCGCGAAGTAGTCTGCCAGCACATTGTGGCCCAGGCGGTATTGGCCGCTGGTCAGAGGTTCGGTTTCCGCGAGCAACTTGATCAAGGTTGATTTGCCCGCGCCGTTCACGCCCACCAGAGCGATGCGGTCGCCGCGCTCGATCATGAAGCTGACATTGCGAAATACTTCCTTTTCGCCATAGGCTTTCGCCACGCCGGAGAACTCGGCCACGATCCTGCCGCTGGCTTTCGGCTGCTGAAAGGAAAAATGGATTACCTTTTCTTCTTCCGGCAGCTCAATGCGCTCGATCTTTTCCAGTTCCTTGATGCGGCTCTGCACCTGTTTGGCTTTCGTCGCCTGGTAGCGGAAGCGATTGATGAATACCTCCAACTGCTCGATGCGTTCGCGCTGATTGCGATACGCAGCCTCGACTTGCTCCATTCGTTGCGTCTTCGACGCCAGGTACTTTTCATAGTTGCCAGGGTAAAGATGGATGCGCTTGTTCCAGATCTCGGCAATTTTGTTGACGGTGACGTCGAGAAAATAGCGGTCGTGCGAAATCAGCACAAACGCGTTGGGATAATGCGTCAGATACTCTTCCAGCCAGTTGCGGGCTTCCAGATCGAGGTGGTTGGTGGGTTCGTCCAGCAGCAACAGGTTTGGTTCCTGCAGCAGCAGCTTGGCCAATGCGATGCGCATCTGCCAGCCCCCGGAGAATTCTTCGGTCCGGCGATGCCAATCCTCTTTGCGGAAACCGAGCCCCATGAGCACGCTTCCCACCTGCGCCTCAATGGCGTATCCATCGCGAGTGCGGAATTCGTGCTCGATTCGCTGATAGCGTTCCGCGACCTGTGCGTATTCTGAAGAGGAGTGGTCGAGTTCCGGCATGCGGGCGGTGAGGTCTTCCATCTCCTGCTCCATGGCGTGCAGTTCGGAAAAAACTGCCATGCACTCGGCGAACACGGTGCGTCCGGAGAGTGCGAGGCCGTCTTGCGGAAGGTAGCCTGCGCTGATGCCCTTGGCCGTGCTGATGGAACCGTAGTCGAGCGTCTCGAGCTCCGCGAAAATCTTCATCAGCGTGGATTTTCCGGTACCGTTCGCGCCCACCAGGCCAATGCGATCCCGGGACGTGATCATCCAGTCAGCTCCCTCGAAGAGAAGCTTGTGACCGTAGCGTTTTCCGGCAGAGGACAACTGAATCATGGCGTCAATTCAAGGTGACTTTCGTTCTCTCGCGGTTTGCCACTCGATTGAAGATTCCTCGTTACATGTCAACTCATTCTTCAGTTCGTCGAAGCCGAACGTGAGGGTGTGGCCACCTTCTCGTTCGCCTGAATGAGGGTTTGTAGTGAGCCACTCCCTAATTGCAGGCAAGGCTTCTGCGACGAGCTTGCCTTGGAGCAGGTGTCTTAGTGAACGAGGAACCGTGAGCACTGTGATTTCCCAGGTTGGACTGTAGTAGCCCTTCTCGATCATGCTCTTGGATGCTGAGAAAGAATGCGATGGCCCCGAGTATCTAGCCTCCATAACCTGATAAGGAATCTTGGTCGCAGGGTGCCCGGCCAATCGGCTTCGCCGAAAATTGATATTCAGGTAATCGAATTGCGGCACACCCGCGAGCGCCTCAGAAATTGTCTTCGTGCCCAGCGGGTACGAAAGAGTTTTGGGGATCTTCGCTCTGTAGCTAGTCGGGATGATTTTGATCTCTTCCATCGAAAACCGTCACTTCACAAGTATTAGACCACGGCTCTCATGGCGGCGCGAAATCTGCGATGACGGGATGAGGATGCACGCTTTTCTGGCGTCGTTAGGCCTGACTCACAGGCAGCTTGACCTCAAACGTTTAGGCGAGTCATTTGACAACGGGATGTAATATACCATAGTATATACCATGCCTCGGATCGCCAAACTCTTTCGCAATGGACGGAGCCAAGCCGTCCGCCTGCCCGCTGACCTGCGGTTTGAAGGTTCGCAGGTTTACATCCGCCGCGACGGGGTCACCGGGGACGTCATTCTGTCCCGGCGGCCAGAATCCTGGCAGGATTTTTTCGTATTGACCAAGAGCGGAGCTGTGCCAAAGGATTTTCTCAGTGATCGCAAAGATGCGCGGCCGCAAAAGCGAGACTTGTTCTGAGTGCCGGCCCGCTACCTACTCGATACCAACACCGTCAGCTACATCATCAAGGGAAATCGTCCTCGCGTGCGCGAGCGGCTGCTGGGTGTGGCCATGGCCGAAGTTGGAATCAGTGTCATCACTGAAGCCGAACTCCTCTTTGGTTTGGCGCGAAGGCCCGATGCGACGAAACTGAAGACTGTGGTCGAGGAGTTTTTGCTGCGGGTGGAGGTGTTGCCCTGGGACTCCGGGGCCGCACAGCAATATTCGAGGATACGCGCCACGCTGGAGGGCGGCGGGGAACCGATGGGCAATCTGGACTTGATGATCGCCGCACAAGCCCTCGCCTCGGGACTGGTACTGGTATCGAGTGATGCCGTTTTCCAGCGAGTGAAGGGTTTGAAGATCGAGGACTGGAGCAGGTAGCGAACTGCGCGCTGATCAGGATCGAACGGATGAGGACTCGCGTGCCGTCGCAGCCTTCGCCTGATCAACGCAGTGTGTGCGCCAATGGCCGACATTCCGCGCCAATGTTACTGTGAACCGCCGGCATGCGGAGCCAGTTGTGCGGACGGGGCCGGAGTAGCCGGTCGCGTCTCGCGAGTTCCCAGTCCGATCACCATGGACATATCTTTGGGATAAACCACATCGCGTCCTCGGGCCAGGAAATGCGAGTACACCGACATCGCTGCGCCGTAGAAGCCGAACCCTGAGGCCACGACTCTCGAATGGGCGAACGCTCCCACGATCGTCCCCAGGACGCCGAATCCGGAAGCGCCATTGGCGGCTCCTCCGCTCGGGTCGCCGCCACCATCTCCGCCGTGGAAGCGACGGTCGTGGTCCGAACCCATGGAAGAACTGGCAAGTGCCACGGCAATGGCCGTGGTGAGGTATCGCGTCCGTGGAGTAGTGACCTGCGCGCCGCCCTCGGCATCGAGGCTGAGATGTTCGCCCTTCGCGACCTCTACGCCTTCCAGGCTGGCTTCCACTTTTTGTTCGATTCCATCGGGAGGAACCACCTGGTGGAACACGATCCGGAGCTGCCCGTTGCGATTCAGCCTGCGGGCCGGACGCACTTGCAGCACCGAGCCTTTGATATGGCTTCCTTGGGGAAGAAACAACTGATTGGAAACGACGAGCGGCTGGCTGATGACGGCCTCGACTGGCTCACCCTTTTTCGCAGTGGCAGAATTCAGTGGCGTCACCAACAGGGCATGCACGACGCTGCCGGACGGAGGCGCACTTCCGATGGCGGTTAGCGCCTGGGCTCTCAACGGTTCAGTTCCGAAATCGAGGGGCGTCTGCAGATCCGCGTTGAAGCTTGTCCCGGCATCCATGTACTGCGGATGATACGGAAGCTGGGCCACGCCGAGTCGCTCCAGTCGGTGCATCTTTCCCGGCTCATGCAGTTGCTGCTTGGCGGCATCCCATTCTCGCTTGGCCTCTTGGCGGACCTCGCTGATCTTTCGCGATGCGGCATGCTTAGCTTCGGCGGCTGCTCCCGTATTCTCCTTCGCATTCGCGGGGACGAACTGCAAGACCCCCTGGGATGCGGGAGAGACGACCGTGTGCAGCGGAAGATGGCGGCCATCGGCCAGTACCAATTCGTCAAACTCGATGCGAACTTGCCGGTACGGAGAGAAATTCGCATTCATGGCGGCGACGGTGCGCTTCATTCTCGAGACGCCGTCGATGCCTGCGATTTTGCCGGTAACCTCACTGCCCGCCGGGACGACGATTTTGTCGAAGGAGTAAACGGGCTCGACAACCTTTCCATGAACCGGTTGCCCGACTTTCTGGATGCGCACTTCCTGATCCAGAACCACTTTCAGCGGAGTACCGGCGGGCACCGTCAAAGGAATGGAATTGGACACTTCCGGCAACGCCGGCGCGGGTAACGGAACCGCATCAGACAACGGCGAAACAGGCTCCGCGGGCCGGGTAGTAAGGGTTTGACCCCAGGTCCAGCCGCTGCAGATGGACGTCAGGAGGACAGCCCACAAAATCCGACGCATAGGGTTTTCCCTTTTCAATTGCGCACCTCAGGTTTGTCTAGCTGCGGCTTGAGCAAATGATACAGCAAAAGCAGACGGGAAGCCCCAATTAAGTTGCGGCTAGCAAATTGTCAGTGATCCTCAGCTGGTTGTGCTCCCTGCGGCAGCACCCGGCCCGCTGCAGTGATGTCGATATTCACCTTATCGCTCACGCGGAGAATGAAAGTGCTGGGGTTCTTCAGCCCCCAAGCGACGTATGGAATGACGATATGGGTTCGGGCGCTAAGGTTGTTTCCTTTCGTTTGCACCGGCAAGGTCAGGGTCATGGGGTGGTCGGTCCCGTGGAGTCTGAAAATGCCGTCAACCTGCACACTGGAGTCTCCCTGAAGCTCGACTTTGCCTGACAACTTGGTAGGCGTGAAAGTGACCTCGGGGTAGCGCTGGCTTTCCAGGATTTCCTTGTGCATTTTGTGGTCACGACCCTTGTTTCCACTGTCGCCGCTGGTAGCGTCCACGACCACCAGGCCGCTAGCCGCGCCGGTCGATGCGTTGAAGTGAATCGTCCCACTCTTGAGCGCAAAGGTTCCGTGCACGGTATGGAGACTGGCCCCTAGCGTGAACTCGATCCGCGTGGTTGCGGGATCGAGTTCGAGCGTCATCTCCTGGGCCAAGAGGGTTTTGGCGCACAGGCCAATCGTAAGCAGCAGGAGTCCGGCGCATAGCCAGCGAGACATCAGGAGTCGGGGTTTATAAACATTCATGCTGGTCTGTTCCCGTTCTGTCGACTTAAACGTCCGCACTATTTTTCAGCGTGGGAAATGGTAGTAGACGTCCTGCTTGGAGGGAATGGGCACACCATTCTTGGATGCCGGCGCAAAATGCCATTTCTCCAGCGCTGCGAGCACCCGGTCGTCAACCGCAGGACCGAGGCTGTGAAGCACTACTTTCTGCACGATGGTTCCCTGCTCGTCGATCGTGACTTCTACGATGACGTCGCCTTCGATGCCGGCCAAGTCCGATCCGAACACTGGATCGGGAGACACAACCGGCAGGGCCGGGCGAATTTCTGGGCCAATTAGCGTCCCGTACGAAAGCGATCCATAGAGAGAGCCGGCCGCGGGACCGCTCGGTCGAATGGACGCAGTCTCGTTACCCACCTCCAGCTTTGCGGGAGGCGGCTCCAAACGATGTGCGTTTGCTTTTTTGGGGGAGCGCTGCCAGGTAAGGCGCGGCTTCGGCTGCTCCTGCGAAACTCCGGAGTCGCCCCCGAAATAAATGCGAGTCAGTGAGTTGCCGGATTGGCCTTTCACCACCGAAGAGGGAGCTACGAAGATTGGGGCCGGGCTGTGCAGAAGCCACCCAAGAAATACGAAATGCACCGCCAAGGAAACGCTCAGCGACGCAGCTTGACGTTTTGGAATGGCGGGATGGAGTTGTGCGAACATTGGCCACCGCAGGCTGGGTATCCTGTATTTTACTCACTTTCCGACTAAATCCGTAATGCTATAGATGCTTCGAGTTGTCAGAATGACAGCTCTAATTGGGCGACGAACTTGCGGACAAAACACTACAATGGTTTGCATCTATAGGGCGGTGGCCTGAATCAACATAACGTTGTTGGGCTGCTTATGCCCCTCCTTTTCATCTATGGACGACCTGAGCCCGAGGAAGCAATTTCGGCACAAGAGGATGTTTTTCCCTGGTCTGGCGGTTCTGTACGTTCCTGCTACCTTTCTTCTTCTTTGCCGACCCGCGCTGGGCCAGGCTCTGACGCCAGGGCCGACCGCGAAACCTAGTTCGTCTTCCTACAGCAACGCACCTGGCAACTCCAGCCCGTCCAACAACCCCGGCGCAATCCTTAGCCAGAGCCCGTTTTCAGGCAGTGTCCCCGAAGGCAAAGCGACTGCGGAGGTATTGCCGCTTTCCTTCAAAGATGCAATCGATCGCGGACTAAGAAACAACCTTGGCATCCTGCTGCAAAGTGACAGCACTCTGACGGCCCGGGGAGAGCGGTGGAAGGAACTCAGCGCGCTGCTTCCCCACCTGAATGCCACGGTCACGGAGAGTGCCGAACAAATCGATCTGGCGGCTTTGGGATTTCGCTTCAGCCTTCCCGGCATCTCTAAGGTCATCGGCCCGATCGGAGTTTTCCAAACCGGCGCGTACCTGACGCAGTCGCTGTTCGATTATCATGCTATCGAGCGCAAACGCGGCGCTTCATACAACGAGAAGGCGGTGCAGTACTCTTTGAAGACTGCTCGCGAGCTGGTGGTACTCGCGGTCGGAAACGCATACCTGGTGACGCTCTCCGAAGCCGCCAGAGTGGACACGGCACAAGCCGATCTACAGACGGCGCAGGCACTGCATGGCAAGGCGGCCGACCAGCAGAAGGCCGGAGTGAGCCCGGCGATTGATACCCTTCGTGCGCGTGTGGAACTACAGAGCCGGCAACAGCAGTTGATTGTTGCCCGCAATGACTATGCGAAAGAGAAGCTGACGCTGGCGCGTGTCATTGGGTTACCCCCGGGACAGGAATTTACCCTGACGACCGAAGCTCCGTATGAACCATTCGCAACCTCTACCCTGGAGGAGGACTTGCAGCGTGCGTACGCATCACGGCCGGACTACCTGGCGGCGGCGCAGCAGGTGCGATCCGCGGAAGAATTTCGCAGAGCTGCGACCGCGGAGCATTATCCTAGCCTCGATATGGCGGGGAACTATGGAGTGGCGGGCATCCGTCCGGGCAGCTCGCACGGCGTGTTTGAAGTGGGAGCCACGTTGACTATCCCGATCTTTGCGGGCGGAAAAACCCATGCAGATGTTTTGGAGGCGGAAGCTTCCCTGCGCCAAAGCCGCCAGCAATTGGAGAACCTGCGCGGCCAGATCGACTACGAAGTCCGCAGCGCGCGTCTGGACCTGACCGCCGCGGCGGATCAGGTAGAGGTGGCACGCAGCTCAGTTGATCTTGCGAATCAGACGCTGCAGCAAGCGCGGGACCGCTTTGTGGCGGGTGTCACGGACAACTTAGAGGTAGTTCAGGCGCAGGAGGCTCTGGCATCGGCCAACGAAAGCTACATTTCCAGTCTCTACGCCCACAATGTGGCCAAAATATCCCTAGCGAAAGCCGTTGGCTTTGCCGAAGAGGGTGTGAGGCAATACCTCCAGCGTAAGTAGATCGGGTAAGTAAATCATGGCAGAAAATACAGACACGATGGTGCGGGACAATCAGCCTCAAGTCCAGCGGCCTGCAAATCAACCAGCTCCCTTGCCAGCGTCGGACAGAGATCTCCGTTGGAAGAGCTTTCGAGCAGGCAACCCGCGATTCCGCGTGTTTCTTATTGTAGGAATCGTTGTGCTGCTGGTGGCCGGCTTCTTTCTTTGGCGCTACTTTGCCAGCTATGAGGATACGGACGACGCGCAGATCGACGGCCACATGAACTCGATCAGCCCCCGGGTCTCCGGTCATGTTTTGAAGCTTCTGGTCGAAGACAACCAGTACGTGCCAGCGGGAACTCCTCTGGTTGAGATTGATCCCAGGGATTATCAGGTGGCGATGGATCGAGCGAAGGCGGACTACGCCGACGCCCTTGCCCTGGCAGAAGCCGCGCGGGTGAACGTACCCATCACTTCGGTCAACACGAGCAGCCAAACCTCGAGTGCCCAAGCGGATGTGGAGAACGCAAACGCCGGAATCGCTGCCGCCCGCCAGCAATATGCGGCAACCAACGCCCAATTGGCAGAGGTCGAAGCTAACAACGTGAAGGCGCAGAGCGATCGGTTGCGCTACAAACAATTAGTAGATAAACAGGAAATTTCGCAGCAGCAGTACGAGCAGGCTGTGGCCGCAGCCAACGCGAGCGCCGCGGCGGTGGATGCAGCTCGGGCTTCGGCATCAGCCGCGGACCACCAAGTGCGTCAAGCGCAAAGTAAGCTGCAGCAGGCCCAGGCGAATGTCCGTGCAGCGGCTACCGGTCCACAGCAAGTCGCCACCATTCGATCGCGTGCGCAATCCGCCCAGGCGCAAGCTGACCTCAAGAACGCCGCACTGGAACAGGCGAAATTGAATCTGCAGTACACGGTCATTGTGGCTCCCGTCAACGGAGTCGTGACCAATCGCACGGTGGAAGTCGGACAAAATGTCTCCATCGGCCAGGAGTTGATGAGAGTGATTAACCTCGACGATATCTGGGTGACGGCCGACTTCAAGGAAACCCAACTCAAGGGCATGCAAGTCGGCCAAAGAGCCACGATTCGCGTCGACACCAATGGCAAAGATTACAACGGACACGTGCAGAGCATTGCCGGAGCGAGCGGCGCCATCACCAGCTTGCTGCCTCCGGAGAATGCGACTGGCAACTACGTCAAGGTGGTGCAACGCATCCCGGTAAAGATCACGTTCGATCCGGGAGAGACCAAAGAGCACGTTCTGCGGCCCGGGATGTCGGTTGAACCCAAAATCTGGGTAAAATGAACATTGGCAGAGATTAGGGAGACTTGATGTACCGCATCATTACCGTCGAGCGGGAATACGGAAGCGGAGGCGGCGAGATTGCCTGCGAGCTTTCCAAACGGCTGGGCTGGGAGCTCTGGGACCACGCTTTGACGGAAGAGATCGCCAAGCTGGCCAACGTGGAATGTTCAACCGTCGAACGCTGCGCGGAACGCGTGGACGGTACATTTCAACGTCTGGTCAAAGTGTTTTGGCGTGGCAGCCATGAGCGAAGCATTCCCTTGTCCGGCGCGGAGCCATTTGACACCGACCGCTTTGTGGCTGTGGGGCAGCAGGTCATGGAAAAGACTGCCGAGGCCGGCAATTGCGTGATTGTGGGCCGGGGCGCGCCCTATTTTCTGCGTCAACGCGCGGACGCTTTCCACGTTTTTCTCTATGCGCCCCACGCGCAGAAGCTCAACCGATTGCTGAACGTGGGCAAGAGCGAGAAAGAAGCGGAAGAGTTATTGGACACCATAGACCGCGATCGAATCACGTTTGTGAAGCGCTATTTCGGGGCCGACTGGCCAACGCGTTGCCTCTATCACCTGATGATCAATACTGCCGTCGGGAATGAGAACGTCATCTCCACAATTCTGAATACCATGCACACATTGGAGAGCGCTCCGGTAAGCGTCTAGCGGTTCAAACACTCAAGTGGAAATAGCCTTGCAAAATAAGATTGCGCTGGTCACCGGCGCCGATGGCGGTCTGGGCACTCAGGTTACCCTAGCCCTACTGGATAGCGGAGCCACCGTAATCGGCGTTTCCAGAAAAATTCAGCAGTCGAGCTTTGACGGATCTTCCTTCATCGCACTTTCCGCGGATCTTTCCAGTGCGCAAAAAGCGCAGACTCTGGTGGACGGAATTGCGGCTCGATTCGGCAGGCTCGACATTCTGGCTCATCTGGTGGGCGGGTTCGCTGGCGGCAAAACGATTGCCGAAACCGATGACGCCACTTTTCAGCGTATGCTCGACCTTAACCTCAACAGCGCGTTCTATGTCCTGCGCGCCGTGATCCCGCACATGCGACGCGCTGGCAGCGGCCGCATCATTGCGATTGGCAGTCGGGCCGCCGAAAATCCTGGGCCTGGGGTTGGCGCCTATAGCGCTTCTAAAGCGGCTCTGGTCTCACTGATCCAAACCGTTGTCCTCGAAAACAAAGATCTCGCCATCACCGCCAACGTAATTCTCCCCGGGACCATGGATACTCCCGCCAACCGCAAAGCCATGCCCGGTGCGGACACATCGAAATGGGTGCAGCCTGGCTCGGTCGCGTCCCTGATTGCCTGGCTGGCCAGCGAAGCCGGCAAAGACGTGAATGGAGCGGTCATCCCGGTTTACGGCGGCGGGCTCTGAAGCCGGCCGGTTTCCGTGATCGGCACCTTAGTAACCCTCGCCACTGCACCTTTTCTGCTGCAATTTAACATTCCTGCAATATTCTCCAACTATCATGGAAAAGTTAGGACATTCGATTGAGGAGTGGCAGGTGGCTTCGCCCCGGCTTTCACGATTTGCTCTTCCGCTGCAGGTAGCCGCGGTGTGCTACCGGCGGCAAGGGCAATCGATCGAGTTCCTGCTGGTGAATACGAACGGCGGCGGCAAGTGGACTTTTCCAAAGGGCGATCCTGAGCCATCGATGTCGCACAGCCATGCCGCCGAGCGCGAAGCGTGGGAGGAAGCTGGAGTGCGCGGCCACATTGAGCCACGGCACTTTCATCGCTATTTACATTCCAAGGGTGTCTTCTGGAAACCTCCAGGAGTGCGCGAATTTGTGATCAAAGCTTTCTTAATGGAAATCGAGCAGACCCAGCTATCCCATGAGCCCGAGCGTAACCCGACCTGGTACAGCCCTGACGACGCCAGAAAGATTCTGGCCAAAGGCCGGGAAGTGAAGTATGCGCGAGAGATGCAGGCGGTCATCGACCGGGCCATCGAGCACCTGAGCGCCTCGGCACCGACCAACAGCTCTAAGCGAACCACAGACTAAATCAATTCTCCCGGACGACCATTCTGGGAATGGCTCAAAGCTCCTCGATTCTGGCCTTTACCGCGCCAGTTCCCGCCAGTGTGATTCCCATCACACCCAGTTGTGACAACTTACGCTGAACTCGCCCGGGTTCCGGTTCGACAATTTGCTCGAGAGCGCGTCCATGCGCTGGCTCTCAACAATCGAAGCGTTGGAAGAAGCGCCACTTAGCAACGGATCGAATAGCAACGGATCGAACCCTCGGGAACATTCAATTCCAAGCCCACGTGTGGCCGCACGTGGCTGAATTAGGAGTGCACTATGCAGCCCTCAAAATCGGGCGAGGCCATGCCCGCAAGCGGCCTCTACGGAACCCGCATCCCCAGCCCACGCCAGCGGCAGGTCATCGAGCTCGTCGCCCAAGGACTCAAAAATAGCGAAGTAGCCGAAGTCATCGGCACGACCGAGCACGTCGTGAAAAACCACCTTCGCATCATCTTTGACAAACTTGGATTCTGGAATCGGGTAGAGCTCGCGCTCTGGTACGAAGCCCGCCGGCACGAAAGCCTCGCCTACAGCCAGCGTGATCGAGCCATAGCCGCAACCCGGCGTTCAACAGGCACGGCGGCTTAAGCTGCGAGAAGAAAAAATTGGTCGGCCCTAGCAAGCGGCAGTCCTTGTTCCACGTGATTGACCTGGCCACAGGTTGGAAGATCGACCTAATCATCCGCAAGTCCCGCGCCTTCAGCGAAGAGTTCCGCCGTCGCCAGCGGGTCAACCTGCAGGGCTATCCCTCTTTTTGTAGCGAGTGCCGAGGACGTAGTGGTCTCGAAGCTCGAATGGTCAAGGCTGGCGCAATCGCAAAGGCACATCGAGGACGTGGCAGGAATATTGAGAATGCGATGGGATCGTTGGACCGCTCCTATCTGGAACAATGGATCGCTGAATTGGGGTTAAAGTAAGGAATGGAACGATTCTCGGCGTCGCGGCGGGAATCCCTGAGTCGACCTGATCCTTAGCGCCTGATGAGATAACCGTGTCGGCTCCTAACGAGCGAGTAGACTTGGAAGCGCTCAAAGCGACCAAGGCTCGGAGGAAAGGAGCCGAGCGATGATGATTATAGGATGTGATTTTCACCCGCGCTATCAGCAGATCGCGATGATGGAGACCGAGACCGGTGAGTTGGTGGAGCGGCGACTGGAGCACGAAAACGGAGAGGGGCGGGCGTTTTACGCCAGCTTGCCGAAACCAGTGCTGGTGGGCATGGAAGCCATCG
>DATNNO010000164.1:0-33082 GCA_035601775.1 Terriglobales bacterium
ATCCAGAAGAACTGTGCCAGAGTCGCTGTCCACCGGAGTCTCCTTTCAAGTCTTAAGTCCAGTTCGTGTCTGACGAAACGAAACTGAGCTTCGTCGCATTCACACTTGAAAGAGTAGAGTCGAAAGCAAAAATGGTCTATCAAGTGCAGCCTGTAGTCGTTTCCAGATGTTGCTGTATCGCATTGTGGCGCTACGCCCGAACCAGCAGAATCCTTCCAAGAAGAACCCTTCGCACGGTGACGATTCCCGTCAGCGCGATGGTGAAGAGGGTTCCGAGCAGCTTGAAAAGCGTCGCGCATCGTAGGCGTGGTTTGCGGTAAGCGGCCGAATCCCCCAAGCGAACCTGCTAGGGGATTTTTTTGCCTCCGAGTCTCCGCCCTAGACGGTCTTGACTCCGGGTCGATCGTAAGTCGTGGATCAACCCGCTTGGACTAAGTTCTTGCAGTTGTTCTTACAGCAAACATCCCCAGGTCCCTACAGGAAACACCCTAGAGCGAACGCGGTAGCTTTCGTGATAAGAAATCGTCCAAGGCCGAAGTTCCACTCGTTTGTTTTGCACTTTAGACTGGGGTGCTTGCGGGAAGTACGGCCTGAGCTTGGCTCCAATGAAGAACCGGCCGTGGTTTCCCGGCCCAGAACCGCCAATTGGCGGCACTGGCCTGATCCGCAGGAATATGGGAAAAGGCAGGAAGAAAAGCAGATTGCACAAAACAGCTGACTCCCCGTTCGTTTAAGAGACGACCATGAAGAGAAATGACCGTAACGCGGCGACCGCAACCATAAACAGTGCAACCAAGGCGAGCGTAAAGAGCAATGGGCACTCGACTGTCACAGCCGAACCTGTATCTGCTGATTTCACGGCGATACTCGCGAGCCTGCAGACCATGCGCGACGGAGACTTTTCGGTGCGGCTCCCGGGCTCGTGGACGGGACTCGCGGGCAAAATCGCAGACACGTTTAACGAAATTGTCGCCGCCAATCAGCAAATGGCGGAGGAGTTAAAGCGTGTAGGGCAAGTCGTAGGCAAGGAGGGAAGAACCCGCGAGCGCACACGATTTCACGAGTCGAGGGGCGCGTGGGGCGAGATGGAAATCTCGGTCAACACCCTTGTGGAGGATCTGCTTCGCCCAACCACGGAAGTTACCCGCGCCATCGCGGCCGTTGCCCAGGGCAACCTGACCCAAACTGTGCGCCTGGACGTGGACGGGCGACCGCTGGAAGGGGAGTTCTTACGCTCGGCCAACATCGTTAACACTATGATTCAGCAACTCGGCGTGTTCACGGCCGAGGTCACGCGCGTAGCCCGCGAGGTGGGTACTGACGGCAAGCTGGGCGGCCAGGCGCAGGTGCCCGGAGTGGCCGGTACATGGAAGGACCTCACCGACTCTGTCAACTCCATGGCCAGTAACCTAACCGGGCAGGTACGCAACATTGCCGAGGTAGCTACCGCTGTGGCGAGCGGCGATCTCTCCCGCAAAATTACCGTGGACGTGCGTGGCGAAATCCTCCAGCTTAAAGAAGCCATCAACACGATGGTGGACCAGTTGCGGTCATTTGCGTCGGAAGTGACGCGCGTAGCCCGCGAGGTAGGCACCGACGGAAAACTCGGCGGGCAGGCGGTTGTCCCCGGAGTGGCCGGCACCTGGAAGGACCTCACCGACTCCGTCAATGCTATGGCCGGAAACCTCACGGCGCAGGTGCGCAACATTGCCGAGGTAACTACCGCCGTGGCGCGCGGCGACCTGTCGCGCAAGATCACCGTGGATGTAAAAGGCGAAATCCTCGAACTCAAGGACACTATTAACACGATGGTGGATCAACTCAACGCCTTCGCCGGAGAAGTGACGCGGGTAGCGCGTGAAGTGGGCACCGAAGGCAAACTGGGCGGTCAGGCCCAGGTGCCTGGAGTGGGCGGTACTTGGAAAGACCTCACCGATAACGTGAACTTCATGGCCAGCAATTTGACCGGGCAGGTGCGTAACATCGCCGAAGTGGCAACGGCCATTGCCAGTGGCGACCTTTCCCGCAAGATCACGGTGGATGTGCGCGGTGAAATTTTGCAGCTCAAAGAGACTCTCAACACCATGGTGGATCAGCTAAACCGCTTCGCCGGTGAAGTGACGCGTGTGGCGCGCGAAGTGGGCACAGAAGGTCGATTGGGCGGTCAGGCCAACGTCCCGGGCGTCGCTGGAACCTGGAAGGACCTTACCGACTCCGTCAACTCCATGGCCGGAAACCTCACTGGGCAAGTGCGTAACATCGCCGAAGTGACCACTGCGGTGGCTCGCGGCGATTTGTCACGCAAGATCACGGTGGACGTAAAAGGCGAAATTCTCGAACTGAAGAACACGATCAACACCATGGTGGACCAGCTAAACGCTTTCGCGGGCGAGGTGACGCGCGTCGCACGCGAAGTGGGCACCGAAGGCAAGCTCGGCGGTCAGGCGCAAGTGCCGGGCGTGGCGGGCACGTGGAAGGATCTCACGGACAACGTGAACTTCATGGCAAGCAACCTGACTGGGCAGGTGCGTAACATTGCCGAAGTAGCAACGGCTGTGGCGCGCGGCGACTTGTCGCGCAAAATCACCGTGGATGTGAAGGGCGAAATCCTCGAACTCAAAGACACCATCAACACAATGGTGGACCAGTTGAGGTCATTCGCTTCGGAAGTAACACGCGTGGCCCGCGAAGTCGGCACCGACGGCAGGTTGGGAGGCCAGGCGCAGGTGCCGGGTGTGGCTGGCACGTGGAAGGATCTCACCGACTCCGTCAACTCGATGGCCAGTAACTTGACCGGGCAGGTCCGCAACATCGCGGAAGTCGCTACTGCCATTGCGAGCGGCAACCTCTCGAAGAAAATTACCGTAAACGTCAGCGGCGAAATCCTTCTGCTTAAAGAAACTATCAACACGATGGTGGACCAACTTAACGCCTTCGCCGGCGAGGTGACGCGTGTGGCGCGCGAAGTGGGTACAGAAGGCCGATTGGGCGGACAGGCGAACGTGCCGGGCGTGGCCGGCACATGGAAGGACCTTACGGATTCCGTCAACTCCATGGCCGGAAACCTTACCGGGCAAGTTCGTAACATCGCCGAGGTGACTACGGCGGTGGCGCGCGGCGATTTGTCGCGCAAGATCACAGTGGATGTGAAGGGCGAAATTCTCGAACTGAAAAACACGATCAATACCATGGTCGACCAGCTCAACGCTTTCGCGGCCGAGGTGACGCGCGTGGCCCGCGAGGTGGGTACCGAAGGCAAGCTTGGAGGTCAGGCGCAGGTGCCTGGAGTAGCGGGTACCTGGAAGGACCTTACCGACAACGTCAACGTGATGGCCGCCAACCTTACCGAGCAGGTGCGCGGTATCGTCAAAGTTGTAACCGCCGTCGCCGACGGCGAGCTCACGCGGAAGCTAACCGTGAATGCCAAGGGCGAGGTAGCGGCTCTGGCCGAAACCATCAATAACATGACCGACACATTAGCCACCTTCGCCGACCAGGTAACGACGGTAGCGCGCGAGGTCGGAGTGGAAGGCCGTCTGGGTGGCCAGGCCAACGTGCCTGGCGCAGCGGGCACATGGAAGGATCTCACTGGCAACGTGAACCTGCTCGCCGATAACCTGACCAATCAAGTGCGTGCGATCGCGGAAGTCGCGACCGCCGTTACCAAGGGTGACCTGACCCGTTCGATCCAGGTCGAAGCGAGCGGTGAAGTCGCCGATTTGAAAGACAATATCAACACCATGATCGATAACCTGCGGCTCACCACGGACCGCAATACTGAGCAGGACTGGCTTAAGACAAATCTCGCGCGCTTCACCAGCATGTTGCAAGGCCAGCGCGATCTGACCACCGTGGGACGAAAGCTGCTCTCAGAGTTGGCGCCGCTTGTGAGCGCCCAACAGGGTGTCATTTACCAGATGGAGACCGAGGAATCCGCCGGCATGGTGCTACTCTCGGCGTTCGCCGCCGACGGAGAGGACGGGCATCTGCGGCGCGTAAAGTTGGGAGAGGGCCTGGTCGGACAGTGCGCCGCAGAGAAGAAGCGCATGTTGATTACCGACTTGCCGAAAAACACAGTCCCCATCCGTTCGGGTTTATTCGAAGCCGTTCCGCGAAATGTCATAGTGCTGCCTGTGCTTTTTGAGGATCACGTCAAGGCGGTGATTGAGCTTGCCTCGTTGAGCACCTTCACCGCTTCGCATCTGGCCTTTCTCGAACAACTGACTGCCAGCATCGGCATTGTGCTGAACAGCATTGAGGCGACGATGCAGACCGAAGGCCTGTTGAAGCAGTCGCAGCAGTTGGCCACCGAGCTGCAAACGCAGCAAACAGAATTGCAGCAAACCAACGAGCAGCTTGCACAAAAAGCCCAGCAGCTTGCCGAGCAGAACGTGGAGGTGGAACGCAAGAACCAGGAAATTGAGCAGGCACGCGGGGCGTTAGAAGAGAAGGCTAAAGAACTCGCCCTGACCTCCAAGTACAAGTCCGAGTTCCTGGCCAACATGTCTCACGAGTTGCGCACACCTTTGAACAGCATCCTGGTGCTTGGCCAGCAGCTTACTGACAACCCCGACGGCAATTTGACCGCAAAGCAGGTCGAGTTCGCTCGAACCATTCATGGTGCGGGAACCGATCTACTGAACCTGATCAGCGACATTCTCGACCTGTCGAAGATCGAATCCGGAACCGTTTCGGTCGAAGCCGAGGAAGTTTTCTTTGCCAGCCTGCTTGATATGGTCGCCCGGCCGTTCCGTCACGAGGCCGAGAATAGGAGGCTTGCGTTCGAGGTGCAGTCCGATCCGCACCTTACGCGCAGCCTGGTCACCGACTCGAAGCGCCTGCAGCAGGTACTCAAGAATCTGCTGTCCAATGCATTTAAATTCACCGAGCAAGGAAGCGTGCATTTGGCTGTATCGGTTGCCGCGGGCGGCTGGAGTGAGGACCATCCGGTCCTTAATGCGGCCGCGTCGGTCGTGGCCTTCGAAGTGGCCGATACGGGTATTGGCATTCCGTCGGAAAAGCAACGCATCATCTTCGAGGCTTTCCAGCAAGCAGACGCCGGCACCAGCCGCAAATACGGCGGAACGGGCTTGGGGCTGGCGATCAGCCGAGAGCTGGCCAGCCTGCTGGGAGGCGAGATTCAATTGCATAGCGCCCCAGGTAAGGGAAGCACCTTCACCCTGTACTTGCCTCAAACCTATGTGGGTCCCTCAGGGGCTAGTGTTGCGATGTTGGACCAGAAGGCTCGGTCAACCGCCCCACCCCTTCAGTTGTCCGCGGTCCGGACGACGGAGGTCGCGATCGAGCGCGTCCCCGACGACCGCGAGAATCTGCAGCCCGACGACGCGGTCTTGCTGATTGTCGAAGATGACCCGCACTATGCCCGCGTGCTCTGCGACCTTTCTCGCGATACAGGATTCAAGGTACTCGTGGCTATGCGGGGCGCAGAGGCTCTGGCGCTGGCCCGCGAGTTCCATCCCACAGCCGTGTCGCTAGATGTCTTCTTGCCGGACATGCTGGGCTGGACCGTGCTCAACCACCTGAAACAGGATCCGGCCACTCGCCACATTCCAGTCCAGATGTTGACGCTGGACGAAGATCGGCATCACGGCCTGGCCCGCGGTGCCTTCGCCTTCGTGACCAAGCCGACCACCCCCGAGGGGCTGGGAGCGGCATTGACCCGCATCAAGGAATACACTACGCCGCGCCGGAAGCGGCTATTGGTTATAGAAGACAACCCGGCGGAGCAGCTTAGTATCCGCGAACTGCTGGGTTATGACGACATTGACGTGTCCGTCGCAGCTAGCGGGAGCGAGGCGCTCGCCACCCTTAGCGAGCGGCCGTTCGACTGCGCCGTGCTCGACTTGCGCCTTCCAGATATGTCGGGCTTCGACGTTTTGGAGCGTCTCCGCGACACTCCATCGCTTATGGACTTGCCGGTCGTGGTGTTCACGGGAAAGGAGCTATCATCGGAAGAAGACGCCCGCCTGCACACGCTGGCGCGCAGCGTGGTCGTGAAAGGCGTCGAGTCACCGGAACGGCTCCTCGATGAGACTGCGCTGTTCCTGCATCGCGTCGTCGCCGATCTCCCGCCAGAGAAGCAGAAAATGCTAGACCGGCTGCATCGTTCAGATGACGCCCTAGTGGGAAAGAAGGTGTTGGTGGTGGACGACGATGTGCGAAACATCTTCGCCCTCAGCAGCGTGCTTGAGCGTCGTGGGATGACAGTGCTGACCGCCGGAACGGGACGCGAAGCGATCGCAACCCTCGAGTCGACCCCTGATCTGGCGATCATGCTGATGGACATCATGATGCCGGAGATGGATGGATACGAGACTATGCAGGTGATCCGTCAGAAAGCTTCGTTCCGGCGGCTGCCCATCATCGCACTGACCGCGAAGGCCATGAAAGGCGATCGCGAGAAGTGTCTCGAAGCCGGCGCGTCCGAGTACTTGGCCAAACCAGTCAATACCGAGCAGCTACTTTCTGCGCTTCGCATGTGGCTTCACAGATAATTCGTACTGATGGTCCGGAGTGGTTTCGCTACGACGGCAGCGGGAGGCACAAGAGCACAATGACTGCAAATGAAAAGATCAACATTCTCATGGTGGATGACCAACCAAGCAAGTTGCTCAGTTATGAAGTAATACTTGGCGAACTTGGGGAGAATCTGATCAGAGCAACCTCGGGGAAGGAGGCTTTGGAACATCTGCTGAAAACCGATATCGCCGTCATACTGATGGATGTAAGTATGCCGGATCTCGACGGTTTTGAATTGGCGGACATGATTCGCCAGCATCCACGCTTTCAAAGGACAGCGATCATCTTTATTTCCGCCGTGTACCTGACCGACTTGGACCGCCTTAAAGGCTACCAGCGTGGGGCGGTGGATTACATTTCCGTCCCAGTCATTCCGGAACTTTTGAGGGCAAAGGTCAGCATATTTGCCGAGTTGCATCGCAAGGCGCACCAGCTGGAAACGCTCAATCGTGAACTGGAGGAGCGTGTCGCCGAGCGCACAGAAGAATTGGAAAGAAGAGCGGCGACCCTGCAGCAGGTTAACAGTGAACTCGCCCGTAAGAACCAGGAGCTCGACGCCATCGTGCGCACCGCTCCGGACTTCATCTTTAGCCGACAGGCCGACGGATCCAGGGACTACATTAGCGACCGGTTCTATGAGTACACGGGCGCTCCTGCAGATTCCGCGAGTGGCTTCGGTTGGCTGGATTTCTTGCATTCCGAGGACCGGGATCGGAGCATGGCCCACTGGATGCACTGCGTCCAGTCGGGGGACAACTATGAATCCGAATACCGCCTGCGCGGGAAGGATGGACATTACCGCTGGTTCCGGGCTCGTGCCGTTCCCATTCGCGATTTCGAAGGAAAAATCGTTAAATGGTACGGAACCTGCTCCGACATCCATGACAGCAAGCTGCTGGAACAGTCGATTCGCGACAGCGCAATCGAACTGGAGAAGATCGTAGACGACAGGACCGCCGCCCTCCGGCGCCTTTCCGGCCGGCTGATCACCATGCAAGATGACGAGCGGCGCCGCATCGCTCGGGAACTGCACGATGGTTTGGGGCAGGAGTTGGCCGCCGCCAAGATGATGATGGACGGCATTCTTCGAAAAAACTCAGTCCAATCGAATAAGCGGGCCGCCATGGAGGCCTGTGAAACGATTGATCGTGCAATCCAGCAAGTCCGTAGTTTGTCTCATCTTTTGCATCCACCCTTGCTGGATGAAGTGGGGCTGCTCTCGGCGCTTCAGTGGTACCTGGACGGACTGACCAAGCGCAGCGGCATCAAGACCTCACTCGATGTGCAACCGTCCGACTTCCCCCGACTTGCGCCGGAGCTAGAGACCGCAATCTTCCGTATCATTCAAGAGGCTCTGACGAATGTTTACAGGCATTCGGGTGCACAGAAAGCGTGGGTTACGCTGACCCAAGGAGAAAGTCATACAGTGGTCATGATACGGGACGATGGCAAAGGGATCGAAGACCCAATCGCGGAGCTGCGGCCGGGCAGCATTGGCGTCGGCATCGGAGGAATGAGCCAGCGGGCGAAAGAATTTGGCGGGGAATTGCGGCTGACCAACACCGATCCTGGCACACTTGTAGAGGTCGCTGTGCCTTTCCTCACTCCCGCGTCCCAAAATACGCATGCAATGGTTTGATCTCGTTCGAAATCCACCGCGAACGACGCAAGTCGTTTCAAAAGGGAAACTCATACTCATATCTCCCAAAGTTCTGTAGCACTGGCAGTCCACTTGCTCCGTGGCTCGCAGCTGCGGCACAGGGAGGAACGTCGCGCGTGGCTCTTTTGGAGGAGATGCTGGACGGGTTGCTGGACGCCGACCTGATTGGTCTACATGTTCAATCGCATTGCAATAACTTCTGCAGACCGTGGACCGCGCTCTGGAGTCACGAATTGACTGGGAACACTTCTCGGTCAAGCGCCAGGTAAAGGGCGCGACCAATCTCCCCATTTCATTGCCCGGCTTGTTCTGAGCTTGTCATCGTTTCCGAGGTGGGTGTGACTCTATTTCAGAGCTTTCCATGCGCCGCTGAAGTCCTGCCCCACCCAAATGCACTGCGGATCTTTGCTACGCCTGGACAGGCGGGGGTGCCCGAGTCTGTGTTGCAAACCACCTGCCTCCGAAAAAGTGGAATGGGATCGCCCGCAACAGCCGCGAAGCGGCGCAAGAATGCAACTCAGGGCGAGCCGTGGGTCGGAAGTGGCAAGCCGTCGAGCCCCAGCGGGGCGGAAGAGTAGTTGTGACACAGACTCGGCCATCCCTACACAATCTCAATTTCGCTCGGTTAAGCGGCGGTGACGCTCCGCACCTCTTCCTCGTACTCTACGTCGGACTCGGCGGGCAGCAGGACCCAGAGGGTGTAGATGCCGAGCGCGGTACCGAATGGGATGTTGAACAAAGCGAGGAAGGCGAGAATGATAGTCAGGATGCGCGCCCAGGGTTCGCGCTGGAGCAAACCCCATCCGACGACGAAGCCAGCCGCAGCCTTCGCCACTACCACGATTGCAATAAAACTCAGAAAGGGATGCAACCATAGGGGCGGGCCGCTGGTCTCACGCAAGTGAAGGAACAAGGTGTTAGCGATGATGTACAAGATTACTGCTCCCACCGCATTGAAGGCAGAGAGGGCTAACCAGAGAATGCCCAACAGGCGAATATGTTCCTGCACGCGGCTGCGGCGCGGATAGCCCACGACCATCGTTCCGGTGAATTCTCTTCCGCATCGGCTGCAGAAACGCTGATCTGCCTGTACCGCCGTACCGCATTTATCGCAAAACATGATTCCTCCCGGCTGAACCGCGGCCGCTCCCTACACCAGATACGAACTGTAGCTAGTGTCCGTTCCAACGCAGAACACCTACTCGATGGGACGGTTGATCAAACGAAGCGAGCGCTCCCGCGAGTCGAAAATGAAAAGGCCACCCGGCAACTAGGCGGCCTTTTCTTTCAAGGGAGAATAGTTCTAACGGAGATCAAACCGTCAAAACTTTCTGGCGAAATCTTATGAGCCGAAAAAGGGGGGTGTCAAGAAATATCTCGTAAATAAACATCTTTATTTTCAATGACTTAGAAAATAAGTTAATAGTCCCCGTGAGTTGCTCATTGTGAGACAATCGCGCCGCCAGACGACCTTAAACCGCCTTGATTGATGGGTTTACAGTAGCCATTCACGGCTCAGGCGGCTTTTCCGAGAGGTGCAGCGAGATGAATTCCCGGTTCTGAGCCTGGTCAAATACGCGGTCCGGAAACAGGCGCTTTGCGAGGATGCGAATGCCGCCGAAGGCAACTCCGGCGACCAGAGCGAAGCCAATAATGATGAAACAGAGAATGATGACGTTCACCAAAAGGTTTGCCAGGTTGTCTCTCTTGGTGAAATATGTGTTCTCGTTCCAGGTGACGTTGGCATCGTAATTCACCGAAGCCAGCAGCGACTTGGCTTCGGCTTGCGAGAGCGGACCGGCCGCCACTACCACGATTGGACCGGTGCGCTTATCAAAGATTGGTGTTAGAAGAATAGGATTCGCATTCGCCGCAGCGGCGCCGCTGGCTGACTGCGAACCCTGCGGGCGCGCAGCCTCGATCCGCCGGAGATGATCGGCCGCAATCTGCGGCGTCGGGTAGGAGATCAGCATCAAGGTAGCTTCGCCACCGGAACTGTTGTAGTTTCCAATAATAACTTCCGCGCCGGCGTTGAAGTCCACCAGCTCGGCTGGAACCGGAGCATCCAAGTTTTGCAGCGTGGTGGGTCCGACCACGTATTTGGCGGTGTTCTTCACATAGGATTGAGTTGGCAGATAGGCGGGCAATCCGGGCAGATTGCGGGTATTACCGGATGGCAAGGGAAGGCTTTCCGCCAGTTCCCGCAACTCGGCCGCGGACATTGCGGAAAGCTTTTGAAATACAACGTCCACCAGGATGTTGCCGCGATAAAACAGCACGCGTTCGTTCATCGACGCGGCTCCGTCGCCGATCTTCTCGATCAGCATCGCCGGCGTCTTGTAATAGGTATAGGCGCCATAGGCGCCGCTGGCATCGGCGAATCGGGCTGCTTTCAACGTCAGCTTGCGACCGTCATCGCGGGTATAGGTGGCGGATTCGAAACTGGTGAATCCGTATTCCTTGAGAACCGCCGCATTCACCGGGTCGGCAATCGCAGGGTCGTTGCTGGTTCGCGATGAGCCTGAGATCTGCCAACCACCAAACTGCTTGGGAAGAATGGATACGGAGGAAGCAGCCTCGTCTGCCAAGGCGACCCCAGCAAGTGAAATTACAAGCACGAGAGCGGGGATCAGCTTAGAGAGCTTCATGAACACGGAATAGACAGGGAATCAACAAATCCCCTTTGTGATTAGACTACCCGGGAGCCGGGAAAGTTTCCAGAGCAGAGTTCCGCACTCGGCTCACACTGCCAGGTACCCTCCGTCGACTGGGAATACCGAACCCGTCACCCAGGAAGACTCATCGCTGGCAAGATAGACTACGAGTCCGGCGATATCTTCCGGCTGGCCGAGACGGCCGATGGGGTGTACGGCGATTCGTTCCGAACGAACCGACTTCGGGTCCGGAGCCTTGCTGATGACCGCGGCAGTGAGATCAGTCTCGACGAACGACGGGCAGATTGCATTTACCCGAATGTGTTCGTGTCCGTGGTCGATGGCCATGCACTTGGTGAGCAGAACCACAGCGCCTTTCGAGGGCGCATACGAAGCACGGTTGCGCGCGCCGTTGATTCCGAGGACAGAGGCCATGTTAACAATGGAACCGCCTCCAGCATTTCGCATAGCAGGAAGCACCGCTCGGGAGAACAGCCACAGGCCGCGAACGTTGACATTGAAGGTCTCGTCCCACTGTTCTTCCGTAATCTGCTCGGCAGTTCCAATGTGAAGGACCCCAGCATTATTCAGCAGAACATTGAGGCCGCCGAAATGCGCCACGGTGTGCTCGACGACGCGGGGAATTTCGTCTTTCTTGGACACATCAGCCGCGAGCACGAGAGCGGAGTCGCCGATCTCACGAGCAACTTTTTCGAGAAGTGTTTTGCGCCGGCCAACCAGCGCAACTTTTGCGCCTTCGCGTGCCAGAGCAAGAGCGCAAGCGCGTCCGATGCCGCTGCCAGCGCCGGTAACGATGGAAATCTTATTTTTCAGACGGGAATTCATGCACCGTAGTGTAGATGATCGATTGCCTGAGCAAAAGAAAGACGCAGCAAGCGGTGATGTCAAGCTGCCTGTCTAAATACGGAGAGGGTGCGGGTTTTCCATTCCAGATTAAATCTCTGGAAGATAAGGGTGCCCGTGGGATTGGTCGTGCCATACAGGCGGCCGGCTTGGTCAAGAACCAAGCCGGCATAAGGCCCAGTTCCGCCGATTCTTCCCGAAAAGCAATGTCGCCGGTGGTGGAGCGCCACTTCCGGTGGAGGCGGCCAACATTGTTGACGTTAAGAATCTTTTCACACGGGCCAGCGCTCGTTGGTTGGCACCACCAAAGTTTACTCGGGTACGGGAGCCGACATCGTTATGGAATCAATAACGCTCATTGACCCGGACGGGGTCGGCCAATTCTCAACGAGTGCTATGGCCTGGTTACATCAACTGAGGAGTGGCGCGAGGACTCGATGTGAACTATCTCAATAGCTGTTTACGTCAACAACTTGCGAAGGAAGAGATTTGCTAATCGTCGTCCTCTTTTTCCTTTCGAGTTGAGGCGACCCCGGCAGGACCTGAAATAGTTTTATGGGACAAAGTGGGACAAGATTTGACTTCAGGAAGTTTGTGAGTGCTTGAAAACTTGGTGGAGCTAGTCGGGATCGAACCGACGACCTCATCGTTGCGAAAGATGGCGTCCGCCAATCAGTCCCGCGCCCAGAGCCGAGTTTGAAGCCGGGTACGGTACAAAACGGTACAGTCCTAGTAAGTAAGTGGTAAACATTCAGGTTTGCCGGGAGAGTTGCCTCAACAGTTTTTCCGGCTTGCATCCCATGGTTGCGGGCGCGGCGTTTTCTGCACGCCCGCAACCCGAAATGTCGAAAACCGTGTATTTGGAAACCGAAGATCGCCACACACTACTTCCAGAGCGACGAGAGCAACGGTCTGCAGGGCCCTTATCAGGACGAGCGGCGAAGGTCAAGAAGCATCTAGATCGCGTTTTCTTTTACCTCTCCGAGCTGCAGGCGGATCCCAACGGTTGGGACTTCGAGGGCAAGCTCGCCGAATACGCGATGCAAATCGCGGAAGAGATCACACCCGAGTTGCGCGTAAAGTTGCCTCTCGACTTCCTGGGCGGCCGGCGCCAGGTCGAGGCGCTCGTGGACACATGGCTCGCGAGACATTGCTCGGAGGTTGTATAGCTTTTCGTGTTCCGACGAGCTCGCCGGCGGGCCCTGCAGCTCCGGAGGCCTGCCCCGATATCGACCGCATGAACACTAGCGATTTCTTTCTATCGCCCATAGCTATGCAGTTTTCTACGGAAGGAGAAACGCCCGAATCGTAAAGCCCTGACTGTCTCCCGGCCGAGTGTTCCACGTGGAACCCCCGTGGTGCGTGCTAGAATCCGGATCGCATGTCTAGCTGGACTTACGCTTTCTATGGCGTGGTCGTTCTGGCCGCGGTTGGCCTTCCTAGTTGCCTCGTGTGGCGCATTTGGCGCTTCGCCGGCGAGAAGGAATGGAGTTGGATTCGCCCCGACTCGCGGAACATGTACGTGGACGCACTTAAGACCCTGATCACGTCTTCGGGGATAGCTGTGGCCTTGTTGGCGTCTTCTGGTGTTGCGGCGGGAAGGCGCCCCGCCGAGTTGGTGCTCAGGTCTGCGAAGGTAGCCGCGGTGTCTTTGATCCTTTGCGTGGTCCTCTCGATCTTCACGATTTTGGCGCTTTTGCGGGGTTACGAAGAAGCTTGGTCCTCAGAGAATGATCGGCGGCGCGCTGCCGGGGCAGGAACGACCGAGGAAGGAAGGCTTAGCCCGAACGCGCTCAGGTTGATTTTGCTGGGTGCGGCGCTGTCGCTGTGCAGTTTCATTGTTGGATTCCTCTTCCTGGGAAGAATTGCGTTCCACTTCTGATCTGCTCCACCTGGTGGAAATCGAGCGGCCGCTGCCCGAGGAGCGCAGCCGCACAATGCCCCTCTCAGGTCCTAATGTAAGTGGCTGATTTCACGCGGGTGCTTTTTGCGGTTTTTGCACAGCAAAAAGACTTCTTTTTGCGGACGCTGAGCCTCGCGGCCCGGATGAAGCCAAGGACGAGGCGGATCTGGTTTTCACTGCGAATCGGACACCATGGCGGCGCGCGAGACGAGTTGCTCGACGCAGAACGAACCCTGAGCTACGACCCTGAGCTGCGAACGCCCTTCAGACCTGCCAGGGATTCTCAAGACCTGCAGAGGCCTCCTCATCAGTCAACCTGCCAATGTAGGCGGCAAGCTTTATTTTGAGTCAAGAAATTTTCAAATTCTCCAGCCCTATGCTTACTGCCGCCAGTACATCCCCATTGTGGTTGGGTCCCAAAAACTCATATATGTATTTGGCCAGAAATTCTCATGAGGCCTTGCGTCGCTCAGGACGCAGGTGTTTAGCGATAGGTTGTTGTCCAAGTTTCGCGGCAGCTAGTTGTCCGAGACGTTTTGCATGCTCGCGAAGAGCTTCTCTCAGGTGTTGCATGACCGCGTCAAACTCTGTTGGGTCAGAGGTGGCCACGGCCTTGGTACACAATTCGCGGATTCGATCCTCTAGGCGACGAGATTCCACCGGTCGAGTTGTTCCCCGGGCCAGAGGCATTCCAAGAATCCCACGTTCGAGGTCCTTTGTTCGATACAGTACATACTGTAGACACTCGAAGCAACTGCTAGACCTCGTGATTCGAAGATTCCAGTCAACCCGGTCAGGAATAGACCGAACGATGCGCTCGACTTCAGAAACCTTTCGTAGGCAGTTTCCTATCCCGTCCGTTTCCATTCCGCTGCAGCTGGGTTTGTACAAGGGGGTGCTGGTTTCACACTTCATGAGGGTTGTCTGCGGTTTCGCGCATGAAAAATACGGACTGTAGGGTATGGGAGAATCCCCGGCCTCGTGTCATGATTTCGTGACATGGGTGCGTGTCGTGGTTACTTTGGACAGACGAATCCGCGAGCTGTGCGCTGAGGCTATCGCCATGAAAGACGCGGACGCCTTGCGGCCCATCATGCACGAACTCAGGGATGCGTTGCACCAACATAACGACGAACTAAAACACATCATCGCCGAATATCCCTTTTTGCTTGCTGATCTAGTCAAACCCGCCGCCTAATTCTTGGCCGACTTCTCCATTCGTTTCCCTGAGTGCTCTCTTCGGCGTTTGTCGGACGCAGCCCACCGTCGTTCTCGGTGCGGGTCTGTACGCCGCTGGCCGGTGACAGCAAGTTTACAAGGCGTGTTCCTATCTGCACCGCAGGTTGGACAGGGCACGGCCAATATCTGTTTCGGAGTAAGCGTGCCGTTTTTCATGCGGCAGTTTTGGGCTTCTGGCTGCTTGTTTCAGCCGGGGCACGCAAGGTTGCGTTCAGGACAATGACTTCTCCGGTGCCGTCGTGGCTCGTCAGAAAAAACCCCTTCACATGGCCCGACTTTGGAAACAAGCTGAGCAATAGTAACCCACCCGAGGGCTGAGAACCAAACAAAGTCACGCCTGACTTGATGCTAGGTGGGCAATTTGGGCCGAATTTGAAGGTATCTCGCGCCTAACTGATTTGTTCTAACGGATGTGATATAAGTGGTCTTCGCAGCCTGGAGGGCAATTATGGTCTGGGATAAAAAAAGAGAGTTGGATGGAACTGTGCGAGTTGGCTTCCCAAGAAAAAGACCCGACAAGGCTGTTGTCCTTTATGGCAGAGATTGATCGGCTGTTGGAAGCGAAAGAGCAACGGTTGGCGAAGGCTCCAGGCTCGGTCGCTGATGGCAGTCTTATTAGGAAAGCAAGCTAGCAGGCGTCGCAATATCGGTTGAGGTTCGCAATGTTTGGTGAGCAAAAACAGAGGTGGATGGAGCTTTGTGAACTTGCCTCCGAGGAACAAGACCCGAAAAAGCTGGTGGCGCTTATTGCCGAGATTGATCGACTATTGGAGGAGAAAAAACAGCGCGTGGCGATGGCTCCAGGTTTGGTCGCTGAGAATCCTATTAAACGGCCACCGTCTACAATAAACCCTGTAGAGCATTAATTTCTTGTTCAGGTTAATCTCTGCGGAGCAAGACTCCTCCCCCGTTGCCACTACGGAGGACACAATGAGCGCCACGGAAAAAGTTAACATCCTGATGGTGGACGATCAGCCCGCCAAGTTGCTCACCTACGAAGTCATTCTGAGCGAATTGGGCGAGAATTTGATTACGGCTGCTTCCGGCCCCGAAGCCCTCGAACAATTGCTGAAGCACGATGTCGCAGTGGTACTGTTGGATGTCAACATGCCCGGCCAGGACGGCTTCGAATTGGCGCACATGATTCGCCAGCATCCCCGCTTTGAGAAAACGGCAATCATCTTCATCTCCGCAGTGCACGTGAGCGACATCGACCGACTCACCGGGTTCGAGCAGGGAGCGGTGGACTATATTTCCGTTCCGATTGTGCCACGACTTTTACGAGCCAGAGTCAGAGTGTTCGTAGAGTTGTATCGGAAGACGCGAGAACTGGAACGGCTGAACGGCGAGTTACGCAGGATTTCCCGCCGCTTGATGAAGATGCAAGATGAAGAGCATCGGCGCATCGCACGGGAGTTGCACGATGGTTTAGGACAGGAACTTGCCGCAGTCAAGATGACATTAGCGCAAATTCCTCGGTACAAATCGGTTGACAGGAAAGATCAGGCAGCGAATGAGGCAAGTGAGATGGCGACTCGGGCAATCCAGCAAGTCCGCAGCATGTCCCATCTCCTGCACCCACCATTGCTCGACGAAGTAGGACTGCTGTCAGCGGTTCGGTGGTATCTCGATGGGTTGACGGAGCGGAGTGGTATTGTGACATCGCTGGAGGTACAGCCCGCTGATTTTCCACGGCTCACACCCGATCTGGAAACTGCGATCTTCCGCGTCATACAAGAGGCTCTGACCAACGTCTTCCGGCATTCGCAAGCGAATAAGGCTTGGATTACGCTGAGTCAGCAAGAAGATCAGGTGATGGTCAAGGTTGGTGACGATGGCAGGGGAGTCAATCGGGAGATTGAGGAGATGCGACCCGGCAGTTTGGGCATCGGTCTGGCAGGCATGAGGGAGCGTGCCAAAGAGTTCGGCGGGAATTTGCGAGTGACCAACGCAAATCCCGGTACGCTCGTCGAAATCGTCATTCCTGCACGGTGCTTGGTTCCACAGGAACAGCATGCCACCGCGCTAGGAAAGGCGTTGAACACCCGACCCGCCTGTCCTATTCCAGACTTGTAGCAACACCGTAGCCGGACGAATTACAATCCCCCGCGCTGGACCCGCATTGTCTGAGTTTCCATGAGTCTTCCCCTGCTCTTTCTGCACGTTGGCGCCTGCACGTTGGTGCCCGCACGGAACCCACAAGACCATGACTAGACGATCAATCCGCACAGCGGTCAGAGGGCGATTCGTCAAGGCGCGTCCGCTTGTGGGATTCCGACCTTCGGAAGCGGACAGGTGCTGATCCTGACAGTGTTCGAAAATCAGTTGTTTTTCGAACAACGGAAACCTGGATTTTCACGCGTTCAGATTGAGGTACTTAGCGCCCTGCAATTCATGGGGTTTTTGGCACGGCCACCTAAAAAGCTTAATTCTTGGGTGTGAGGTTCAGTCGGTAGAAGCCTCTGGGGTGGTCAAGGGGAACGATGAGCTTCTTCCAGATTTCGGGGCCATCGCCTGTTTTAAAAGAATCGCTTAATGCGCCGCACTTCGTCTGCTTCTTGATTATCTTCGTACTCGCCTCACAGTAAGGACTTTGGTGCAGCACTCTCATGATCGTCGCCTGCCGTTGTGTGAGGTGGAGGCGTTGACCCTTGAAGCTGATGATTCGGTAATCGTCCGAGTGCTCCAAAGTGGACCCCGGCTGACGTTTGGTCGCCAGATTATCCGCAGCCGCTGGCGTAGCCGGCAACCTGCGAGCGGCTTCGCGTGCGATCTCCTGTTTGCGCATCTCTTCCCGGATGGCGCGTTCTTTGTCAACCGCCTCCCGCTGGCGGTCCGACTCAACTTCCTCTCGCCGCCGTTTTGTCCAGTAAGCCAGATGCTCGAAAGGCGTGGGTATGTCTGAACGAGCTCTCCTAAGAAAAACACGCTGAAGCGGCGAAATATGTGCGAGGCGGTCAGTCATTGGCGTCTTTTTCCCGAGCGACACTGCCAGCTTGATGGTCGATCACCTGGAAGGCGGGAGCGGGAAGGCATCCCGCCGTATCACCACGATCTTAGCAGGATGAGAACGGGACGCGGGCTTTTTCTTGAAACTGATCTAATTCGTTGTTGCTGGCCTCTCCACAGTCCGCGTCAGTTCGTCAATCGCAAGATTCAGGCGTAGCAGAAGGATGATGGTGTCACGCCCAGCATCTTTCACTTCGTAGTCGCGACTGACTACTCGGGTTAGCCAATCAGCTATATCAGCCGTTCCCAGAAGCATCGGTGCATTCGCCATTTATCGTCTCCCGTTTTCTCTGCCCCTACCTTAGCCCACGAAATTGCCCGGTGAACCAGTTCTTTTCCAATTGTCAATCTGACGGCTTCTGAGGCGGCGGCCTTTTCGCCTCAAGGACGCGGTTTAGCTCCTCGACAAGCTTTAGGAATTTGTGGTGATCCCGTTCCGCTGCGATCAGGGAGCACAGTTTTTGGATGCGGTCGCTCTCGTCTTTGTTCATCGTGAACCGGCAGTATTTCAACACGCCGCATATCGGGTATGTTCGATGTCGAACACTGCTGAAGATAATTGCTGCATCAGCGGGGTTGTGACAGCCGGCTACGTAAATCCGGACGGTTCCACAGGAAGCATCGCATGGCCTTTGGGGGTCAGAGGTATCATGGAAGCTGACCGAGAAAAGGGAACTTTATGGCGAATTGCGAGTGCAAAAGTGCGCAGCATGGACATCCCCAGCCGTGTCCATCAACTGCGATGGAGTCTGGCAAGCTATGCACGGTTTGCCATGACTTAACAGCTAAAGAGTTTTCCGAGCCTCAGCAGCGGAACGGTACGGGTATGCCACCAGGCTTTACAAGATGAGTGGCTTTTGCGAGCCAGCGCGGAACTGTGCTACCTCGCATTTTCATCCTCCACTCACGCGCCCGGTTTCCCATGCGAGGCATTTTCACATGTAAATTCTGCTAAATAGGAGATCCCGATGAAGCTCCGCGTCGGAATGCGCGGATTGTGTCCGACAGCGGCTACTAAAACACCGATTATGGCGTCTCTACTGACTGCTTTGCCGGAGCCACGTCGGAGGTGTCCTGCTCGCGCGTCACGGCCAACGTCTTTCCGTCCGGTGACCAGCGGAAATCGGCGATTCGCTCGGAGAGGAAGTCGTGATCGGGTGGCCCAGCGAGCCATCCAATGGCTGCATCCAGAGATTCCACGCCCCTTTCTCCTTAATGCTGTAAACCACGGCTTTGCCATCGGGGCTGAATCTTGGTCCTCCAGTTGCAAGTAGCGAGGAATTTATGCGTGGGTCAGGATTTATCAGGAACGGAATTGATCCCGGGTGCCTTGCCGCGTAGCGGTCTGATCTTCGACAGGCATGGCAGTCTCTATGGGACGACCTACGGGGACGGTAAGAAGACCCATGGGTCAGTGTTTGAAATTAGCCCCTTAACGTACACTCCGCCGGGTGGTTCCCTCCGAGAATCCCGCCACCTTACTGCGGCAATCCCGCGATGGGAGGTGCGCAGCCTGGGTGCTGCCCCTTTACCTAATCCGCAACAGCCACGCCTTTGCGAACGGGACGATCTGAATTGCTTCCTTTCAACCAACGATACCCACCTGCTCCGTCAAAAGGACCTCGTTCACGCCGAACACAAGATTTTGATCTTCCTATACTTTGAAACCGCACTGTCCAGTGGATAGTTCAACTTTATCCCATCTTTAGCTCTTTAGCATCTTCAGATATCAGTAAAGTTATACCCCAAACTACAGCTTCCCTGAACCGGGCCGAAGCCACCCGTCGCATCCAATCCAACGTTAACAGGAGGGATACTTTGGCAATCGGAAACGTAATTGTCGAAAGGCCCGCGCGGCCGATCAAGCTAACTCCGCTGCTTCCCGGCGCCCGTACAGATCAGGCAGGGAAGGCGGTGAATAACGTAATTCTGTTGTCTCTCCCGGATGAAGAGTACAACCTGCTTAGACCTCATCTGGAGCCGGCGGAATTGCCGCAATACGATATTCTGCACGAGCCGGGAGAGAAAATCGATTTCGGATACTTTCTGAATGAGGGGATGACCTCCCTGGTTGCGCTTAGCGTTGATGGGCGAAGTGTTGAAGTCGGCATCGTCGGCAGGGAAGGGATGGTGGGAATGTCCCTGACGGCGGGCCTGCAAAGAGGGACCTTTCGGGCAATCATGCAAATGTCGGGAAATGGATTGCGTATACGGTCGGAGATCTTTCAAGAGGTTCTACTTTGCGCTTCGACACTTCGGTCAGAACTCAGCCGCTTCGCCCTGATGCACGGGATGCAGGTCGCCCAGCTTGCCGCTTGCAACCGGCTTCATGAGATTGAGCAGCGCCTGGCGCGGTGGCTGCTGATGTGTCAGGACCGTGTGGATTCGCAGATGCTTCCCTTAACCCACGAGTTCCTCGCGCAGATGCTCGGCACCGGACGTCCGAGTGTGAGCTTGGCGGCGGGCGTCTTAGAAAATGCCGGGCTGGTTGAAAACATGCGCGGTAAGGTGAAGATATTGAACCGCAAAAGCCTCGAAACCGCCGCATGCGAGTGCTACGGAGTCATCCAGCACTTTAACGGCGGCCTCGGCCTGAAATAACTTGCTCTGCCGCACCCTGCGTTCGGTATCGAACAGACAATCTTCCCCCGCGACCACTAGCCCAAGGCCGGTCGAGAACTTTTGCGGAAATGCTAGATGGGGGAAAAGGTTTTAGGATTGTGACCTCAACCTTGACACGGTAGAGGTCAGGAGCTTGGAGCAGGACATCGAGGAACTGCTGACGCGCCCGGTGGGGCGGCCCAGTCACAAACCCGTCGTGTTATTCGTGCGGCTCCGCGCGCATACATAGTTCTCGCGCCCGTACCAGTTGACTAAATTCGAGGGGAGCGGGGGGAGCGCAGAGCGGCGTGCCGGCGCGGGCGCATGCGCGGACGGGGGGACGGGCGCTGCCATCGAGGATGTTGAGCTTCATGACGCTGCGGCCATAAAGCCATTCCCGCTTGCGGTCTACTTCTTCATAGGAAGCGTTCGACCTCTGATTATTTTCAGTGTAGGGGTTGCAAGGGTATGGATAACTAAGCTACGTCTTTTTTCTTTTCAACTTCGATTGGTGCGACTACCGCTTTTCTTGTACGAGGCCCGAGGCGAGTCATAATTCTTCGAATGAATTTGGGAATAGACGATTCACGTCTCTCGTTTGCGTGCGCGAGGAGGGACCGGAGGCGCTCAATTACGTCAGTTTGACCTTCTTCCATGAGGGGCATCCGCCTAACCATGCTTTGGATGCGGCTTCTGATGCGGGGTTGCTATGCCGCCATCCCCGAAACGGCGGCTTCACAAGCCGATGGTCGGGGTAGGGGTGTTTTCAAAGTTTAGGCGTTTCCGTAACCGCCTCGTCCATGGAATTGCCGGAGCATAGGATTCTTCGTTCTCTGTGGAAGCTTCCTTAGAATCCTACACTCGGGCAACGGCCATTTTGATTCAAACTTCCGGCTTTAGGTTGCCGGATTTGGTTTGCGATGATTTTCTGGTAATTTGCTTCTCCCCGCGCGTACCTTGCTCCTGCCGAGTTTCTACGGAGACAGGAACAAGGTTATGGAGAAGTGAAAGCGGACGTGAAGGCGTTTTGCAAAGACCACTGAGATCAAGAACCGCGTTTCACTATTAGCCGAGGCTTGGAGGCGCTACCCAGTGTAGGTCTCAAAGCGTGGTAAAGGCCTCACGGCTTCGTTGAAATTCCATCCCCAATTGTGAGATCTCCCACAAGCGATCGAAGCATAGGAATGAGGTCGATTGCCAAGCGGGATTTCGAGATGCAATATCGCACTCCGGCTTCTACCGCGATGGGCGACAAGGCGGAAGGGTCCTGCTCGCTCATGATTAGGATGCGCACATGAGCAAAGTCTCTCTTGAGGCTTTTGGCTACTTCCAGGCCGTGGAGTAGCGGGATCGACAGATCCAAAAGAATGATATCTGGGATGAGCTCCGCTGCTTTTTTCAGGGCGTCTATTCCGTCCGTGGCTTCACCGCAGATCACCCAATCGTCCGAATTCGTGGTGAGTAGGTGTTTCAAGGCACGGCGGAGCCCTGCTGAATCGTCCACTATCAAAATGTGAAATTTAGCCATGGCTTGGTTCATAACTACAGACGAGTACGGGAGAGAAACCAACGGGGCCGAAGGACTGAGCAACGGTCAAGGTTGGTTCAAAATCTCCCTCTCGCAACTGTTTCGAGGCTCTAGTTATGTAAGGTTTGAACTACCACACCCAACCGCACTGACAGCGGAGGGGATCGCTCAACCTGAGCTTCTTCATAACGGCCTTACATACAGCACATGACCTCATCCACATAATTGTTCTCCATTAGCGTTCCCGATGGCGGTTCGCTCAAGGAGATTAGAAGCAAGAAACGCTTAGGAAGAAACTTGAGTACCGCGAATATGACGCCTATGTACCGCATTCGCCCGAGGCGTGAAAAATCCAGGGCGGGGATACCGCTCCGGCGACACTCGCCGATAGTGCATAGTGCGCTGCTGGGCTGACCACGTATATGTGGCAGTAGCGTAGCGCCATTGCACGATTCTCGTCCAGCTATCTTGCCACCATCCCAGACACATCTACAGTATTTTTGATATCGATCATGTGCCAACCCCTTGCAGCCTCTTCCCATCTCACCAAAAAGCCGCTTCATCCAAAGGGGCGGCCATGCGATTCCGTGATCTGAAACAGCTTCGAGGCGAACTCGTCCAGCTCATCGAGAAGCAAATCGAAACGCTTGCAAAGGAAACCTGTAATAGCCTCACAGATACGGAATTGCGCGAATACGATGACCGAAGAAAGCGCATCTCCGAATTGTATGAGACACTCCACACCCTAGATTCCGCCGCTTAAGAAGCGCTCTGGCCCGAGGATTGCGTTATGTGCATCGAACCCGGCCTACAGCGTTTCCTAAAAGTAACGCCAAGCAGCAAGGAGACGATACTCTACAGCTTTGATGGGACGGACACTCGCGCACCCTATTGCCGCATTGGTGCGGGATGCGCAGGGCAATTTCTACGGCACCACCTCCGGTGGCGGCGCTCACGGCTTCGGAACAGTGTTTAAGCTGATCCCGTAGTTACAATGGCAAGAGCGCAGTAGCAGCGAATCGACGGTGGTCGATACCCACGCCGACGCTATCAGGCCCCCAGATGATCCAGTCCGCTGCCCGACGCAATCGAACTCGCGCTCTTCCGTGTCCTGCATATCCCTTTTTGCTTACCGACCTGGTCAAACCCGCCGCCTGTGGAGAATAACGCAAGGGGAGTTGGACAAACTGAAAGTGAGCAACGCGGATCATTCCGTCGACACCGCCTCGGCACTCGCTCCAACTCACAAATTCTTGGAATAGCCGGCGCGGTTCGTGTCCTGCTTCTCCATGACTTTTTTTGCGCACCTAGGGTATCTCCCCTATTGGGTGCGACGGTCACATTCATTCATTCTTATCCTGGCACAAACCGGTGCTCGGCGGAGAAAGGGCGCGGACATGCTTTGGACCATTTTCGTGATTCTGCTGGTTCTATGGTTGCTCGGAATTGTCAGTTCTTACACCTTGGGCGGCTTTATCCATCTCCTGCTCGTGCTAGCGGTGGTTGTGCTGCTCATTCGTATCATTGAAGGCCGCAGACCCGTGGTGTGAACCGGCGCGGCAAACGCGGGATCCAGAATGAACTGGTATCGCTTGGAGGCGCATATGACTAAATTCGGAAAATACACGGCTTTCCTAGTCTCTCTGACATTCACGGCTCTCATGTCACGGGCAGTCTCTCAGCAGAGCACGGCGGTGACCGGTGATCAGGCTTCCGGATACCACATGAGCGTGGTCTCGCGCAGCACTCAGGCTGTGGACTATCGCCACAAAGGTTCCACAAAAGTAGATCTGAAAGGCACTGACCTTTCTCCTGAATTGCGTGGAGAAGCCAAGGTGGAAGGCAAAGCTGGAGGAGTAAAAATCGAAGCCGGGGTGGATCACCTGCGCCCGGCAAACAGTTTTGGGTTGGCTTATCTTACGTATGTCCTTTGGGCGATCACTCCCGAAGGACGGCCGCGGAACCTGGGTGAACTGATTGTGGACGACGGCAAGAGTTCGGTGCACTCGACAACGGATTTCCAGGCATTTGCTCTGATCGTAACCGCGGAACCTTATTTCGCGGTCACACAGCCCAGTGACCTGGTGGTGGCGCAGAACGTGATTCGTCACGACACCAAGGGCGGGATCGAACCAGTGGACGTGAAGTTCGAACTCATTTCTCGCGAGACCTACAACTCTCAAGTGCAGCCAATCAACTCGCCGGTGTACGAAGTCAGTAATAAGACACCTCTCGATTTGCTCGAGGCCAGAAATGCATTGCGAATCGCCAAAGATTCCGGCGCCGATCAATATGCAGCTTCCGAATTGCAGAAGGCGCAGGATCTCCTGAACCGGGCCGAAGACTATTACCGCCGCAAGCAAGGCAGTGGCCCCATTGGAACAGTTGCTCGGGAAGCATCCCAGACTGCGGAAGAAGCGCGGGTAATGTCCATCAAGCGCGAGCAAGATGCGCAAGTCGAACAGGAGCGTAAGGCCGCCGCGGACCAGACCGCGCAAGCTCAGGCGGACGCGCAAGCACAACAGGCCGCTGCGGCCCAAGCTCAAGCGCAAGCCGCGCAATCTCAAGCTCAAGCGGCCCAGGCCCAACAGGCCCAGCAACAAGCGGAACAAGCCAGGCAACAGGCCGACCAAGCCAGACAGCAGGCCGAGTTAGCCCAACAGCAGGCTGCGCAACAGGCCCAGCAGGCAGAACAGGCGCGACAGCAGGCGGAAACCGATAAAGCCCAGATGCGTGCGCGCATGCTGCAGCAACTGAATCAGGTTTTGCAGACGAAGGACACCGCGCGGGGTCTGATTGTGAGTATGCCCGACGTTCTGTTTGATACAGGGAAAGCCGATCTCAAGTCCACGACTCGAGAACGCTTGGCAAAGGTTGCCGGGATCTTGATCGCTTATCCGGACATCCGCGTGGAGATAGACGGATTCACGGATAGCACTGGCAGCCTGGAGTTTAACGAGCGGCTCTCTCAACAGAGAGCAGACTCTGTCCGCAGTTACCTGTCCGGCCAGGGAGTGAACTCGTCAGCCATAACAACACAAGGCTTTGGACCGAGCCAGCCGATCGCTTCGAACGATACGGCGGCTGGGCGGCAGCAGAACCGGCGAGTTGAGCTGGTAGTGTCAGGTTCTTCAATCGGCCAGACTGACCAGGACGCTCCCAATCAGCCCGCCGCCTCGGCGGCACCCACGAGCGCGCCCGATCAAGCTGCGCCGTCGCAGCCCCCGAAACCAGATCAAACGACCGTGCCGGCAGGCCAGTCGACAATACCTCAGAGATAAATATGATTTTCGTCTTTACTCGTGGATCATGATTGGGCGATATGGGCGCGCTACCCGTTCGAAGCGGGCGATTCCGGCTCCTTGCGGTTGGGGTGACCTATTGATAGGCCAACCTCGCGTCGCAACACTCGCAAGTTCGCCAACGCATCTGCCAAAGCCGGGGTACGTAAGCAATCTATGTCTCCAGTATGTCTCTAGAAAAGGCGCGTTGCCTGATACCCCAGTAAACATTGGCGATTAGCGACATTTTCAGCTTCTGCATTGGTAAATAGTAGCGTCACTTCAAATACGTACACTTGCCAGAGACATAGCCATTCAATCAACGCGATTGGGGGCGCTCCGACCCAGGGCGCAAGACCTCCAGGCCGCAAGAATTTTAAGGATGAGAACCGTCTTAAAGCTTCTCGCAATCGTTCTATGCTCAAGCGCTGTCGGCAGCGCTCAGGTAGCGCCATATGCTGGCGGCGGTATAGGCGCAAACGGCCTGAGCTTTCAATCGCCCTACTACGATGTGGACGCAGGAGTCGATTGGGGGAGTCCTCGCTCCACACTCTTCGAGGCCGAAGCCGGGGCAGATACCGCAAACCCGGACGGCCTCAAGGATGGCGTCACGGTTCGAGCCCACGGATTCGTGATGTTGCATGCAACCGAACACTGTGCGGGGGCAACACTGGATTATGCACTAAGGGACTTGGGTAATCGTGCAATTTGTGCGGTATATATAGGAGATTTCGCCTACCCCGAATGCGGTATCTGGGGTGCCCATATTAGATTCTTATGCGATGCGTCTTTGCCGCCCTCCAGTCTTTGGACCATCGAAGGGTGTAAATAGAAAACGCAGATCCAGCAAGTGTTCGACGATCTCCAACAAGCCTGTCGGAGACTCTCTTTTGGATATGAACACATCCACCGATTCCAGTGCGCTGTCCCTCCAGGTTGACTCCCAGCACCACGTAGATGGCCTTGTTCTGGATGTGGCCCTCGTTTCGCACCTTCACCATCAGTGCGTCCAGATACATGATGGGGTACAGCTCTTCCAACGGCCGCCCTGCCCGAGCTTCACTACCTCGATCACCGCCTCGGTCACGTTGGGAATCAGCGTGGGCGAAACTTCCAGCCGCGACTCTCGACATATTGCCGCAACTCCGTTTCCTGCTGATCGGTATCCCGTTCGGCAGTGGATACCCCTGACGTAGATTGTCGCTGTCTTTCCCCTCCTATTTTTTCCGTTCCTCCAGCAGCGCATTGCACCTGAAGCACCGAGGCAAATCAAGCCGTGATTCCACCGCCTCTTCCGCTGTTCCTCTAATGCGTGTTTTCTTTTTAAGTACCGTATTCGCCCGATAGCAAACGACTGCGGCATCTTGTCGAATGCTGGTTAAGCATAGAGCATGCATTCGTGCCCTATTCTTGCTTTCAAGTGGTGCGATCTTTCGGGTCAGGAGGCAGTATGGCACGGCAGCTTGGGACCGCGAAGGAGAGGCGCTATTTCCCCTCTCATACCTTTCTTTCAACCATTGGGGAGGGTAGACAGTTTGTGTCGTTCAAAAAGAATGCCACAATCTTCGCTCAAGGCGATGCCACGGAGGCGGTTTTTTTTATCCACAGTGGCAGGGTGAAAGTCAGCGTGGTATCCGGGCGGGGGAAAGAAGCGACGCTCGGCATATTGAGCGAACATAATTTTGTCGGCGAGAGTGGTCTTGCCGGTCGGGGTCCCCGCATGTCGTCTGCAACTGCAATGACGGACTGTGTCCTCATGCGCATCGAAAAGAAAGCGATGACGCTAGCAATCCGTCAGGATTCAACTTTGGCAACCTTTTTCGTCCAATATCTGCTAGAGCGTAACATCCGACACCAAGAGGATTTGGTCGATCAACTCTTCAATTGCAGCGAAAAGCGGTTGGCGCGAGTTCTTCTGTTGCTGGCCGATTCCGGTAAGAAGGGAGTGTCTGGAAGTGTGGTCCCAAAGTTGAGTCAGGAGACGCTTGCAGAAATGGTGGGCGCTACCCGTTCGCGCGTCAGCTTCTTCCTGAACCGATTTAGGAAGCTGGGCCTCATCCGCTACAGCGCTGGAGATGATTTGCACGTACACAGTTCACTGCTCCACGTTGTTCTTCGTGATGACAACCCAACTGGAAGTCTAGCGAACCACAACTCGACTGTCGGTGCGAACAGAGGTCTCGCGTCGCTTCCGAGCCCCGGGAGACCGCCCGAAGAGTTGTACGCAAATCGAACGCTGCTCGGAACCTGTGAGGACCGAGCGTGAATTGCTTTGGCCCACGCGCCGGTGAGAGGTTTGGATCTACAGGAAAAACGAGACTATTTCAGAGAGGAAACGAGGTGACGGGCGGGTGTCTCACTCAAGTTGAAATACTTGCCGCAGCCTCTTGTTCAGGCGTCGGACGCGCGTTTGTTCCACCGTTGGCACCGTTGTAGTTGACGCGATTTATTGATCCCCTCGGCTGGAGATCAGCGCTGTTTGAACATGGCGGCAATGAAAACGCCGAGTTGCTCCCGACGTTACGCACAGTTCGTAGTTAGAAACTCAAAGCTCGGCACGTCACTCAGTGGCGTACTTGGACGGAACAAGGAGACTCCGATGAAGATCCGTTTCGTAACATTCGTCACCGTTCTGGCGCTCGCGTTCTGTATAGGCGTGACGCAACAAACAGCAATTGCTCAGTCCAACACCAATCTAGTGTTCGGTGCAAGTGCTTTTGGCACCGACGCATTTGTGGGCACCAAGGTGCTTTCAGGAAAGAGCGCGTTCGTGACTTTGGGCGATTGCTCGACTACCATTGGGGCGCATGTAACCAACACAGTGACGTCGGCTAATGTACCTCCTATCTTCACGACCGGCGCGATCAACACGGTCGCCATGACGAGCGCCACGATGTCACAAGCCAGTTCCCACGTACAACAGGCGAACGCGTTAGCCGGTCTGATTACAGCGGATGACGTTACCGCTGTAAGCACGACCATGGATCAGAATGGAAGCTTGCAGGTGAGTGCGTCCGGATCGGCTTTCACTAACCTGGTAGTTGCCGGACAACAAATCCAGGGAACGCCACCGCCGAATACCAAGATTCAGCTGCCCGGCTTTGGCTTCGTAGTACTCAATGAGGAGCACTCGAAGATAGGAAACTCCTCGGCGAAGCTGGTTGTGAATATGATTCATGTGTTTGTCACACAAGCTAACGTTCTAAACATCCCCAAGGGCGCACAGATTATAGTGGCCGACGCTCTCAGCCGGCTCCAAGTCGCACCAAATGCAGCATTGGACGGTTTTTCCTTCGGTAGCAGCGCCCACCTGGGGCATACAATTATTTCAGGTCGGAGTGCACTGGAGATCATGCCTTGCCTCGGAACAGACGGGGAACTCCGGGAGAACACCGCAGCCGGGGTGAATGTGCCTAAGATTCTGACGACGGGAAGCGTGAAGGATACAGTTCAGGGGACAGTGTCTTCGGACTCCAGTGTGGGCGAAACCACCTCAACCGTGCATGGCTCGAATCTGGTGAGTAAGCTTCTGACCGCAAAGGTAATCAAGGCGGATTCGAACGCATCCACTACAGACGGAATCAAGTTCACATTCAGCGATACGGGGTCAAGGTTTCTGGGACTGAAAGTGAGCGGTCACCCGGGAATTCACGACAACGTGCCGCCCAACACAAAGGTGAAGATTTCCGGCCTGGGTACTTTGTGGTTGCACCGAGTGATCCAGACGGACAACTACATCGAGGTCCGGATGGTTGAGTTGATCGTGAACCAGGCGAACAAGTACGGCATCGCGGTAGGGACCGAGGTCCGCATTGCTGACGCTCATGTCTCGCTTCATACCAATAAACAATAGCTAATCCTAAAGGGAGGAGGCCGGCCATGCCTCCTCCTCGATTATTCCGGGTCAGCTCATCGTGACTGACGGTGATGGAGTTTGTCCAACCGACACGAAAACAGCAATACCGCGCGGTATCTGTGGACAGCGCGGTTTCATGTGGGCATCGGAATCTGCGCTCTATTACAACACCACGGGCACCGCACGACCAAGTGGCACAAACATCTCTGCCAATGTAAGTCAGGTCACCTCTCAAATAGGGATCACTAGGGCATCTGGTTTTTCCGTTACCTAGCTGTGGTCGATTTTGTGGAGGTCATGGCACTCGCTCTGAACAAGACCGTGCAGTATTCATAGGGTCGGCACGCTAGAGCACCTGGTGCAAAACGAGAGTGGTCGGTTTCGGAGCCTCTTGCCGCTGCTGTAAGTAGCTGAAAATAAATGGTCGGGGAGAGAGGATTTGAACCTCCGACCCCCTGGTCCCGAACCCGATTTGCGCATTTGTTGAAATCTACTGAAATGTGGAGGTTCCAAGTGATTTATATTGTGCAAGTTTCGAGCTACGATGTGAAAAACTGTTGAACTAAAGTGAACGAAGGTGCCCCGACCGTCACAAAATCGTCTACAGCCCACCACGCTTCCTGCATATCACCCTCGTGTTATGGAGCGGGTCACATTGGACGTTTGCAAGAAGCCTGGTGCACACTGCCGTTCTTGAGGCCACACAACACATCCGACCAATGTAGTAGGTTTTCATGTTCAAGATTCGTGCCGAAAGGAAAACGCCTGGCGAAGTCGAAGCGCTTGTAACGTACAAAGGAATGGGAGCATGACCCGTCGCACGCCTACCCTGCCTCCGTTGACTTGTCCCATCGCGCACCCTAAGATGTGCAGTTATTCGCACGTCACGGGTTTCGCACAAAATGGCGGAGTCTTCCTCACTCGTCGGACAAACCTTTTCTCACTATCGCGTGATTGAGATGCTGGGCGGCGGCGGCATGGGAGTCGTTTACAAGGCTCAGGACACCCGTCTCGACCGCTTCGTCGCTCTAAAATTTCTTCCCGACGACCTCGCAAAGGATCCCCAATCTCTCAGCCGCTTCCGCCGCGAAGCCAAAGCCGCCTCCGCTCTCAATCATCCGAATATCTGTACCATCCACGACATCGGAGAAGAAAACGGCAAGGCCTTCATCGCCATGGAATGTCTGGAAGGTGAGACGTTGAAGCATCTCATCGCTGGCCGTCCCATGGAGCTCGATCGCCTCCTTGACCTCGCCATCGAAATTTCCGATGCCCTCGATGCCGCCCACGTCGAAGGCATTGTCCACCGCGACATCAAGCCCGCCAACATCTTCGTCACCAAACGCGGCCATGCCAAGATCCTAGACTTCGGCCTCGCCAAAGTCACTCATCTCCGCCCTTCGCGGTGCAATTTCGTACACGATCCTTGTCGCTGTTGCAGTAGCTCAGCTCCTTAGATGAACGAAGCGAGAAAAAATGGAAGTGTACTGGTACATCTCCTCGACAAAAGTGAACATGCTGAAGGGTGCGTCATTGAAGTCGAGATTGAGAGAAATCTCCGTGGCAATCAAGCCGCCCTGGTTGGAAATTGGAGCTACTCTTCAACCCGAAGGCGATCTCCTGACCGAACTGAGAACGGTCAAGAACCATCTAGAGTCCGAGGTTACGATTAGAGAATTTCACGATTTACCGAACGACGAATCTCCAATGGTGTTTTCATTTTCGGGTCAGGCCAGTCGCATGTCTGCAGAGAACGCCTACTGGGTCGCCTTGCAAAACGGCAATACAAAGCTTCTGCTCGTCGGATCGCCCGTCCATGCGATAGGTGCTGCTGCGACTTCACCGTACGGTCTAAGCCCCAGCCTTGATCCTCTGGGTGCAGTCGAAGCTTTGTTTCGGGGGCAAGCCAGCAAACAACGACAAGGCCCGGATATTTGTTCCTCGTTGGATTATGTTTGGAAGGAGGTTGCACAACCGAGCTTGAATACTGGCATGAAGACGCCCAAGGTGGATGGATTAGCGATTTACGCGGGAGCGGTGGACTGTGATAAAGTCGCGGACACAAAGCGTATTGTATTAGGGTCGCCTATTTACATCAGACAAATTTAACGAGCGCTGCAATTGCACGGTCTCGCGATGGCTTCGGCGAATCCCGAAAACTCCAGACGCCGCCAAACGCTGGCTGACGTTCCTCCGGAACCATCGCGAGGCAATTGCAGCCATGGACTTCTTCACGGTACCGAAGGAATCGACTGTCGATCCGGGTGGTTTGCAATGACTGCATCGCGAGCCCTTTCATCCAGCAGCTTGCAAATTCAGTCGGGGCATCTGATTTTTTCATCACATCGCCGTGGTCGATTTTGTAAACGGTCCCGCACTCTTCGCTGGGTACGCACTTCAGTATTTATGCGGGTCGTCGCGCTAGAGCTCCTGGTGCAAAACCATGTGGGTCGGTTTTGGAGTTCTCGCCGCTGCTGTAAGAGGTTGAAAATATTGGTCGGGGAGAGAGGATTTGAACCTCCGACCCCCTGGTCCCGAAGATTGGTTTCACGGAGAATCAACACTTTAGCGCCGTTTGGATGCGTTCACATTCGCTAGTAAAAATGCGGGGTTCAGCACTTCGCCCTAACTTGGAACTCAACGCATCCAAGCGGCCACTGGGCACAATTTTGGGCACAGTCCATTGCGCTCTCCCCAGCGTCCACCCAGGTTTTCATTTTCAAGGTGCAGTTCCCACTGTTTCTCCACTGTTCTCAGCGAGACAAAAGTGGCGTGTTGGATGGTTGTTCAACCAGACGAGCCTGAATTGTCAATAAGTTGCCATTGTTAAAGGGCAAGATCTGCCCTGCCTTGGGCGCACCCCCGTCGCTTCCAACGGCTCTATTGGTTCAGTCCTGCTTTTATTGTTCTCATCAATTTGGGGAATCTGCTCTTCGCTCACAGCTAGCCCCAATGCTGCCAATTCGATCCGTTTTGGTACAGTTTTGGTACAGCGGAAACGCAGACTGCCGTCTTCAGTGCAAACCCTAGGAAGATTTCTCGGCAACGGCCGCAGAATTCTTTCTCTAAAAAGTTTGTGACAAAACCTCCACCCCGACAGCTTACAGCCGTTCACTGTAGTTTCGCGTACTCAGCTTTGGCTTGCTTCAGGATCGGAATATCAGAATCGGCATCTCTCCAGAGGGCGAGGAAATCCTGGTAGGAAGTGCGGGCCTTCGCCGGGTCGCCGGACAATGTGTAGGCTCGGCCGATTTGCAGGTGCGCTAAAGCGCCGAGGGGAGAGTTGCCGTTCAGTCCGCGGTGATCGAGGATCCTCTGGGCAGCCGGCCAGGTTCCCGTAGGCAGACGTGGCAGTTGGGTCTACAGCGATCGCTCTGCGACTTGCGGCAGCGCACTGCTCGTACTGCCCGACCTGCAAATAGGCGAGGCCAAGATTCATTGGAGCGTATGGATCGTCTGGGTATGTCTTTTCCCACAGTTGATGTGCCTCAATGGCCTTATCCAGTTCCCGGGTGGCGAACAGATAGTAAGAGGCAGAAATATCAAGCTTCTCGTGTGCGCTAGTTCGATCGCTCAGTTCGACCGCCCGCCTCAGGTATTTTGCGCCAAGATCGGCCTGGCCGAAATTGTAGTAACTTATGCCCAAGGCTTCGTACGCTATCGAGAACTTTGGATCCAGCTTGATGGCCTGCTTGAAAAACGGAATCGCTGCCGCACTTCCCTGGGTATCGTCCGCTTTTCCTCCCAGCCGGTAAAACCGCAGTGCCTCAAGCGAAGAGGTTGTCGCCTGATAAAGGGGAACGTCGCAGTTCATGCGAGAATCGCTCCCGGTCATGCACGATTCTGGTGCCATCCTCCTCTTCGTGAACTTCACCGACCGCCAATGCGCAATATGTCGGTCTTCGCCTCCGCCAAATACTCCATTGAGCATTCCCGCGGTACACAGC
>DATNNO010000165.1:0-17499 GCA_035601775.1 Terriglobales bacterium
GGGCGAGAACAAGTATCTTACCGGCGACTACATAGTGGACGAAAAGCAGCGGACGATTGGAGTCACGGACCGGGGCTGGGAGACGATCGAGAAGCTGCTCGGAATCGGCAACATTGCGGACGCCGAAAACTGGGAACTGAAGCATTACGTCGAGACGGGGATCAAGGCTCATGCACTCTACAAGCGCGACGTGGAGTACGTGGTCAAGGACGGCGAGATCATCATCGTGGACACGTTTACCGGGCGCCTGATGCCGGGACGCCGCTGGTCCGATGGCCTACATCAATCGGTTGAAGCCAAGGAAAACGTCAAGATTGAACGCGAGAACCAAACCCTAGCCACCATCACTTTCCAGAATTATTTCCGCATGTACAAGAAGCTTGCAGGCATGACCGGCACAGCGGAAACCGAAGCGCCCGAGTTCGACAAGATTTATCGCTTGGAAGTGATGGTCATCCCCACCAACAAACCGCTGCTGAGGTTGGAGAATCCGGACGTTGTTTACCGTACGGAAAAAGAAAAGTATTTCGCCGCAGCCGATGAAATCCAGAGATTGCACGCAACCGACCAGCCCGTACTGGTGGGCACCACGTCGATTGAAAAATCGGAACGTCTTTCCGAACTGCTGAAGAAGAAGGGCGTCAAGCACTGGGTGTTGAACGCCAAGCAGCACGAGAAAGAAGCTGAAATCGTGGCTCAGGCCGGCAGCAAGGGCATGGTCACGATCGCTACGAACATGGCTGGCCGTGGTACCGACATTCTTCTCGGCGGCAACCCTGAGTTCATGGCTAAGCAGGAGTGCGTGAAGAAGGGAATCGCGCAACCGCTGCGAGCCGCACAAGGCAAAGTTCAAGCCGTAGTCGACGACACTAAAAGCACCGTCTGGTACTACGCAGGCAACGAGTACGTAGTTCCGACTGATCAGTGGACGGAGATTTTGAATCGCCACAAAGAGCAAACTGACAAGGAGCACGAGGAAGTCATCGCCGCCGGAGGGCTGCACATCTTCGGCACCGAACGTCATGAAGCCCGACGTATTGATAATCAGCTTCGTGGCCGCGCCGGGCGCCAGGGCGATCCCGGTTCTTCTCGTTTCTATCTTTCGCTCGAAGATGACTTGATGCGCATCTTCGCCAAGGAGTGGGTCTCCAACCTGCTCCAGCGGCTGGGCATGGAAGAGGGAATCCCGATCGAATCAAGGTTGATCTCCCGCCGCATCGAAGCTGCACAGAAGGCCGTCGAAGCACAAAACTTCGAAGCCCGCAAACATCTCCTGGAATACGACGACGTCATGAACAAGCAGCGCGAGGCGGTGTATGGCCTGCGCCATCAATTGCTGGAAGGTGTGGATCAAAAAGAACTGATCCTCGAGGACTACGTCTCCGGCATCCTCAGCGATTTGATGGATCAGTTCTGCGCGGTCAAAGTTCATGCTGCGGATTGGGACCTCAAGGGCCTGAAGGACGCCATCTTCACCCGTTTCGGCGTGGATATTCTCGCGGAAGGCATCAAGCCCGAGACCCTGAACCGCCAGGAACTGGGCGACGCGATCTTCGACAAGCTCAAAGCTCGCTACGACGCCAAGGAAAAACTGATTGGCCCCGATGCCATGCGCTATCACGAGCGCATGATCATGTTGAGCGTGCTCGACTCGCAGTGGAAAGACCACCTCCGAGACATGGACCACTTGAAGGAGGGCATTGGTCTGCGCGGCTATGGGCAACACGACCCGCTGGTGGAGTACAAGCGCGAGTCCTTTGACATGTTCGAGGCCATGATGCAGCGCTCGCAGGAGGAAACCGTCCGTTATCTCTATCTGATGCAAATTCTGGAGCGGCCGAGCGAAGGCGGAGCCTCCAGGTCCGGGGATGGTGGTGGTCCCGGCGGCGCAGGTCCGGAAGCTGGCGTGCCGGTTTCGCGAATGGGTGGAGATGGCAATGGGCGGAAGCCACCACGACAAGTAGCCACGTCCGTGGACGAGATCGAAGAAGCCTTCCAGCGCAGGAAGCGCCGCGAACTGGACCAGGCCCGCATGGCCGGCTCTGGCGATCTCCAAGCGGTGCAACAAGTGGTGCGGGGCGCGGCCAAGATCGGACGCAACGATCCCTGTCCGTGCGGCTCCGGGAAAAAATACAAGAAGTGCTGCGGCGCGAACGCGTAGCCGACAACTTACTTGGACACCGGCTTAGCTAACACGAACGATTTCACCACGATGTTGTTCGGTTGAACCCCAACTGGAATCATAGTGAGCAGAGAATATTCGCCCGGCTCGAATTTCTTCCTGGGCGTACGCTTTTGGATGACGGTCACATCTCCCGACCCCGAATTCAGAACCAGCAAATAGTTTTGACTCTGCGAGAGCGCCAGCCCATCCGGGTGGCTGCCGACCGGCAGCGTCGCGATCATTTTTCCAATATCAATGTCATACACTGCCACAGTGTTCGATCCGAAATTACTGACGTACAAACGGGAGTTATCCGCAGTCACCAGTCCGCGCGCCGGATGAGTGCCGATCAGATAGCTGCCACCAACCTCGTTGGTTGTAGTCTCGATAATCGAGATGTTATCCGAATCGAAGCTGCTTACGATGAGTTCGCCGCCGTCAGGCTTGAGCGCCAGGTGCACGGGAGTTTTGCCCACGTCCAGCAGGGCCAGCAGCTTGTCATTTTTCAGATCAATCGATGCGACTTGTCCCGACGCCGCGCAAGCTACAAATGCCTTGTTACTCTCCGGCAGGATGGCAATGTCTTCCGGCTGCTGACACGAGGGAATCGTGTTTCGGACCGTGAGGCGTCGAGCATCAATCAGCGAGATGGTATTGTCGCCGCGATTGCTGACCACCACAGTTCCGCCATCCGGAGAAACTCTGGCCAGTCCCGGCGAAGCTCCTACACGAATGTTGCCGATCACAACCCGCTTCTCGAGATCAATCACCGAAACATTCGCCGATCCTGAGTTGGCGATGTATCCACGCTTCCCATCCGCAGAAATATCGATGAAGTAGGGCCTACCGTGTACCCCAATGGTCGCGACAACTGTGTTGCGTTCGGCATCAATCACGCTGATGTTGCTCGATCCCGCATTCACCACGTAAATCTCGTTCCTCGTGCCGTTCGCTGCAATTCCGGTCGGCTCGCTCCCAACTTTGATCGTCTTCGCAAGCTGGAAGGTGCGCAGGTCGATGACACTAACAGTATTGCTCTTGCCATTGGTGACGTAGGCATACTCGTGGTAAGCCGGCCCGTAATCCGTCAGCTGGCGTTCGTGGAAATATAACCAGCCGAGGCCGACCAGGATGGGGATGACAACTACAATGAAGAGGAGTTTTCTCAAGACTTAATCGGGCACAGACCTTTCAGTCCGGTTATTAGTCGCTCGGATGAAAATCGACGACGACGTTGACCTGTACTGCCACGGATTTGCCGTCTTTGCTCCCGGGCTTAGACTTCCACTTGCGCACTGTCTTAGCGGCTGATTGATCGAACTCGGCCGTCAGGGTTTTGACTACCACAACATCGCTAACCCTACCCTCAGGATCCACGGTAGCACACAGGAAGACTCTCCCCTGCAGTTTGCCTTTGCGCGCTCCTTTAGGATATTCGGGATCGGGCGCGTACTTCACCTTCGGCGGCAAAACCCCATCTTCCCTGCGGAATACATCTTTCTCTCTAGGCAAAGTGTTACAACCACTATCTTGGTGCTCTGGCTGCGTGGGCGCAGTTGCGATTTGCTCAAAAGCGGAAGAGACATTGGCAGCCGACAACGTAGCTTGGCCGACCGAGACGCCAACTAGCAGCGATACGTATGAGAAGAATTGGATGAAAATCTTCATGGAAAGCGATTATCTAGCTGGGCCGAAGTTACGCATCGGCGTTTCTGCCGACTGGTATCCCCAAGGCGGCGGGAGCCCCCGGCACCGTCCTGCCGACGACAGGCGCGATCTGCCGCACCTGGGCCATCAACTCATCGAACTGATCCGGATACAGCGACTGCATGCCATCCGACAACGCCTTGTCCGGCTGATGATGGACTTCGATGATCAGGCCATCCGCGCCGACCGCCACTGAGGCTCGCGATAGTGGGGTAACTTTATTTCGTTTGCCGGTGCCGTGGCTGGGATCGACGACGATCGGCAGATGGCTGAGGCGCTGCACCGCCGGGATCAGGCTCAAGTCCAGAGTATTGCGAGTGTGGTCGGCGAAGGTACGCACGCCGCGTTCGCACAGAATCACGTTGTAGTTGCCCTCGCTCATCACGTACTCGGCCGCCATCAGAAATTCTTCCAGCGTTGCCGACATGCCGCGCTTCAGCAGCACCGGCTTGCGGGCCCGTCCGGCGCGTTTCAACAGCGAAAAGTTCTGCATGTTACGAGCGCCGATCTGGATGACATCGGCGTATTCCTCCACCAGTTCCAGCGACTCGTTATCGATAGCTTCGGTCACAATCCTCATGCCAAATTGTTCGCGAACTTCGGCCATGATGCGCAATCCCTCTTCGCCCAGGCCCTGAAACGAATACGGAGAAGTCCGTGGCTTGTAAGCTCCCCCCCGAAAAAACTGCGCTCCGGCGCGCTGCACTCGCTCAGCGATCGCAAACGCCTGTTCCCGGCTCTCAATCGCGCAAGGCCCAGCGATGATCGCCAGTCCCGGCCCGCCAATCGTGGCCTCGCTCCCGGCGAAGCGGACGACGGTGTTCTCTTCCTTAATGTCGCGGCTGACCAGCTTGTAAGGCTTTGTAACGCGAATCACTTCCTGCACGCCCGACATTTCTTCCAGCGTGCCGGGCTCGACTTCGCCCTTGTTTCCAGTGATGCCAATCGCGGTCCGCTCCGCCCCCGGAATGGAGTGGGCGCGGTAGCCGAGCGCTTCGATTTTCTGGCAGACGGCACGCACCTGCGCTTCAGTCGCGTGCGCCTGCATGACAACCAACATGGCCCCACCTCGAAAGGTTCAAGTCTATCGTCGAAAGCTCATGCACCGCAAACGCGTCAAGCGCGCGAAACTCACAAGATGGCTTGTACAGTAGCCTAAGATCTGTTATGTTAAACATGTTTAACACCATGCTCGGCATTCGACTCGAACCCGAACTCGAAGAAAAGCTGGACTCTCTTGCCAAAGAGACCGGTCGCAGCAAGAGTTACTATGCTCGCGAGGCCATCCGGCAATATCTGGAAGACCGCGAGGACTACCTGAAGGGCATCGCCGCGCTGGAGCGCCGCGAACCGACGATCACGCTGGAAGAGTTGGAGCGAAGGCTTGGTCTGGACGATTGAGATCACCCGGACCGCCGAAAAGCAGATCAAAAAGCTCGACGCTTCCTCTCAAAAGTCTATCGTTCGCTTTCTGCGTGAGCGGCTAAAATCCGCCGAGAATCCGAGACAATGGGGCAAGCCTCTGCACGGCGATAAACGGGGACTTTGGCGATATCGGGTTGGCGATTACCGCCTGATTTGCGATATCCAGGACGAAAGGATCACGGTGTTGGTGTTGGAAGTGGCTCATCGAAAAGATATCTATCGGTGATGCCGCGCCTGTGCCCTCTCGTGGCGCTATTGTAAAATCAAGTTTATTTGGAACTGAAACTTTCCTTCTATGCCGCAGGACAAAGAGACAACCATGGTCCGCGAAGACCGCTACGATGCCCAGCGCATCGAGGCCAAGTGGTTCGAGCGCTGGCAGCAGGACGCATCTCTCTACGCCGCCGGGCCCAACTCGACCAAGCCAAAGTATTACGTGCTTGAAATGTTGCCCTATCCCTCGGGCGTGTTGCACATGGGACACGTGCGCAACTACGCAATCGGCGACGCGCTCGCCCGCTACATGTGGATGAACGGCTACAACGTGCTTCATCCCATGGGCTGGGATTCGTTTGGTCTTCCGGCGGAAAATGCCGCCATTTCCAACAACACGCCGCCGCGCGAATGGACCCTCCGCAACATCGCGAACATGAAGGCGCAAATGAAGCGCCTGGGCTTCGCCTACGACTGGTCTCGCGAGGTCACGACGTGCCTGCCTGAGTATTACAGATGGAATCAATGGTTCTTCTTGAAGCTTTACGAAAAGGGCTTGGCCTATCGTAAGAAAAGCAAGGTGAACTGGTGTCCCAAGTGCGCAACTGTCCTTGCCAATGAGCAAGTTGTGAACGGCTGCTGCTGGCGGCACGAAGACACCCCGGTGGAACAGCGCGAACTCGAGCAGTGGTTCCTGCGCATCACTCAATATACCGAGGAATTGCTTCGCGATCTCGACAAGCTCGCCGACTGGCCCGAGAAGGTCCGCACCATGCAGCGCAACTGGATCGGCCGAAGTGAAGGCGCCCTAGTGGATTTCAAGCTCGACGGCGCAACCGATTCACCGGACTTCACCATCACGGTTTTCACCACCCGCGTGGACACGATCTACGGCGCAACGTCCATCCAACTGGCGCCGCAGCATCCGCTCGTTGCTCGCTTAGCAAAGAACAACGATCCATTGCGCGCGCAAGTAGAACAGTTGATTGCTGAACAACGAAAGGCCAAAGAAGTGGGCGACATCGGCGCGATCGAAAAGCACGGAGTCAATACCCACCACTACGCCGTGAATCCCTACAACGGAGAGCGAGTCCCCATCTGGGTGGCGAACTACATCCTCATGGACTACGGCACGGGCGCGATCATGAGCGTGCCGGCGCACGATGAGCGAGATTACGAATTCGCCAGCAAATACAATCTCGAAATCCGCATCGTGATCGTCCCTCGAGCCATTGATCCGGAAGAAACCAGCGTCGAACCAGTGCTTCCGTTCACCACATTGGACGGCACGCTCGTAAACTCAGGCCAATTTACCGGTCTCGACTGCGAAGAAGCAATCAAGAAGATGTCCGCGCATGCGGAGAAGCACGGTTTCGGCAAAGCCACCGTTACCTATCGCCTCAAGGACTGGGGCATCTCGCGCCAGCGCTACTGGGGCACGCCCATCCCTATGCTTTATTGCGAGAAGGACGGAATCGTGCCCGTCCCCGAAAAAGACTTGCCAGTGATTCTGCCGGAAAACGTCGACATAGCCTTAACGGGTGGCTCACCCCTGGGCCGAGTGCCGGAATTCGTAAATGCGACCTGTCCGAAATGTGGCGGCCCCGCGCGGCGCGAGACCGACACCATGGACACATTCGTCGATTCGTCCTGGTACTTCTATCGCTACACCGACGCGCGCAACGACCGAGCGCCTTTCGATTCAAAGACGGTTGCGTACTGGTTCCCCATCGATCAGTACATCGGCGGCGTCGAGCATGCGATCCTGCACCTCATCTACTCGCGCTTCTGGACCAAGTTTATGCGTGACATGGGATTGGTGAAGAACGACGAGCCCGCTGAGCGCCTATTCACTCAGGGCATGATCATCAAAGGCGGAGCGAAAATGTCCAAGAGCCTGGGCAACATCGTTTCGCCGGATGAAATGATCGCCCGGCACGGCGCGGACAGCACTCGCATGTACACGCTCTTCGCCACTGCTCCCGACCGCGAACTCGACTGGCAAGATGAGGGAGTCGAAGGCATCCAGCGCTTCCTGGGGCGCGTGTACCGCTTCGTCGCAAGAAATGCTCCTGTAGAGACGCAGCTTGCTGCGTCTCGGTCGGCGCAACCAGAGACGTTGCAAGCAACGTCTCTACAGCCGCAGGCGCGTCGGATCCAGCGCAAGCTTCACCAGACCATCAAACGCGTCAGCGACGACTTCCAGGGACGCTGGCACTTTAACACTTCGATTGCAGCGATCATGGAACTGGTGAACGAGCTTTATGCTGTCGAAGAACGCGTGGCGCGGGCGCCCTCGCCCGCGGAACTAGTTCCGGCCCAGCTTTTGTCGGACGTGCAGCGCAATCTCGTGCTCCTGCTCGCGCCCTTTGCCCCGCACCTCGCCCACGAACTCTGGGAAATGTTAGGCGAGCAGGGAAGTCTGCTTCGCGCGCCGTGGCCGAAATACGATCCAGCATTGGCGAAGGAAGAAGAAATTGAAATCCCGGTGCAGATCAATGGCAAGTTGCGCGGCCTGATCGTCGTCCCCGTGGATTCATCGAAAGAAGTAATCCAGGAGCGCGCCTTGTCGGACGAAAAGGTCAAAGCAGCGATTGCCGGCAAACAGGTTGTGAAAGTGATTGTAGTGCCCGGGAAACTGGCCAATATCGTTGTGCGCTAAGACCGCTTTCGCGACACGTTCACTTCGCCTGCGCTATCCTAGCCTTGCATGAAACAGCGCTCGCCCACACTGGAAGGCTTCCGTGCCATCCTCCGCTGCCCATCGTTTGGACTGGCGGAGATTGCCTGGCGCTGGAGTTTCGGCGCTGCGGCCGGCCTGCTGCTCGTGTTTTCCTTCTTTGAATATCTTGATACGTTGCCCGTCAGTAAGGGCGATCTACTTTTGCTGCGAACCACGCAGCCGGCCCTGATCTCTCGGGCGGTGTTACACATTTTTCGAGGCAGCGCATTTCGCGTGGTAGAGACTGCCGTTGTGCTGGTGCTGACGCTGGGAGTCGGCTGGATCGTAGTCGCTTCACTTGCGCGTGCAGCGACCATCAGGGCTCTGCTGACCTACTTCCGCGACAGCGAAATTTCAACGCCGGAACATAAAGAAGGGGAAGGGAACTGGCAGTTGCGTTCTCTGTTTGCGCTAAACCTTTTCCGGTTCGGCACGTCACTCGCAGCCGCTGTGGGTTTTCTCGCTGCGGTTCTTCTGGGTGGAGCTGCGTCGCGGCCCAGCGATCCCGCGCCGGGCAGCGCTCTCTTGATCATCCTGACCGTTGCCCTGCTGGTGTGGCTCGCATGGTCCACGTTGAACTGGTTTCTTTCGCTGGCGGCGATATTCGTGGTTGCGGATGGCCAGGATACGTTCGGCGCGATCGTAGCCGCAGTCGATCTGTGCCGGACTCGTTCGGGATCGCTCTTCGCAGCGGGGACATGGTTTGGTCTGGCCCATCTCACGGCATTCGTAGTCGCTAGCTCGGTGGTCGCATTTCCTTTAGGATTCGCTGCGGTCCTTCCTGCGGGCGTGGTGCTGGGCGGCGTGCTGCTGGTAACCCTGCTTTATTCCGCCATCGCAGATTTCTTGTATATCGGACGGTTGGCAGCGTACATGGCCATTGTGGAAATGCCCGAATCGCCAAGTGCTGAGATTGCGCCGCCACCGTTGCCCCACGGAGGTGCGTATTTCGAAATTCAGTCGAGTCCCGCCGTTGATGCCAACGAACTCATCCCATAACGGCTTTTGTCAAGGCATATTAGAGAGGAAATATGCCGAACGAAAAGGGACTGCGGCGCGCGGGTGGGCGGACGAGGACGTCTGCCCCTACTTCCGTAAGGCGAGCTTGAACACCGAGCCGCAGCCCGGGCCGAACAATCCCTTGCAGTGTAGATCGCCACCGTAAGAAGCGGTTCCGTAGAGGAGGTGGGCTGAGCGGTCGAAAAGCAGATCCGCGACAGGTAGCTCGCCGTCCGTCCCAGTAAAAGTGTGCAGAACAGTGAGCTTGCGGCTGGTATCCAGGTTAAATATTGCTCCGCAGCCTTGAGGAGAATTGCAGTTGAGATCGCCACCAAAGACTGCCGAGCCAAAGAGATTGCCCGCTGCGTCCCGGACCAAACCCGCCCAAGGAAACTGCCCGTCCAGCCCGTCACTAAAGGCGTAAAGCACGGTCTCAGTCCACCCGCCGGAACTTAGCTGAAGCTTAAAAATGGTGCCGCAGCCCGCCCCAGTGCAATTCTGACCAGCAAAGTTTCCCCCGACGGTTGTCGTGCCATAGAGATTGCCGTGCTGATCGAGGACTAAAGCAGATTGTGGATAGCCTCCGTCGGAACCGCCGGTAAATCTGTACAGAACAGTCTCCTTCCAGCCTGAGGAAGTTGGCGACAACTCAAAGACCACCCCGCATCCGACGACCTGACACGTAGTGTCATTGAAAATGCCGCCATTGACAGTAGTGCCATACAGATTGCCGTCGACATCGCGAACCAACCCTGCTGAGGGACCGTTTCCATCCGCTCGCTCTGAAAAGGTGTGGAGCACTGTCTCTGCCCCATCCGGGTCCAACTTGAACACCACTCCTCCTCCGCCACCCGGACCTCCACCCACTGCGGTGCCGTAAAGAGCGCCTGACGAGTCTCGTAATAACGTTGCGTGTCCGGGACTGTCTCCGTCTGGTCCGGTGAAAGTGTGCAGGACAATCAGTTTGCCTGTTCTGTTGAGCTTGAATACGGTTCCGCAGCCATTCGGCGGATTGCAGTTCGTGTCGCCACCATGGTCGGTGGTCCCGTAGCTGTTTCCTTCGGAGTCTCTGATCAAACCTGCGTGAGGACTTACGCCGTCCACGCTAATAAACCTGTGCAGCACCGTAATCTTGCCGCTGCCATGATCGATTTTGAATATGGTGCCATTGTCAGAAGTTCCGCCGAAGGCTGTGGTGCCGTACAAGTTCCCGGCTCTGTCCCGTATCAGGGGTGCATCGGGGCGGCGCCATCGGACTTGTGGTGGAACTTGGCAAGCAGCGTAAAAGTCTGCCCCGGAGCAGAAGCAGCGACCGCCAGAATTATTGTTGCCAGCAGACCGAAAATTGTCCATTTTTGCATGTTAATTCCAACGTCACCAACCCACAGTTGAGAATCCTGTTAGTCGCTGGCGACTCAGCGGTGAAGCCACTCCTGCTGCCTACTGGAACTTTGAAATTGAACTGGAGTCCACGGGCAACAAGGAACTCCAACACTATCGCAAACGCGGCTCTTATGACACTGGTAGTGACCGGATATCACCATCGCGGGTTGAGCGGCGTCGGTGTGGCGCTCGCAATTCGTCGGGTGAATCCGGCGCAACGGATAGCTGTGATCACGGCAGAATCCAGTGTGGTGGTTCGGTCCGTGCAACGGAAGCTTCGGGATATTCCAGCCGGTTATCCTTGGCCCCGCCAAATCCAGCTCGCCGTGAGTCTTGAGTACTAGGAAGCGTGCAGCAATCGGTACGTCAAAAGCATGTGATTTCGGCTTGCTTGGTCTCCATTGCCTATCTCGGCGTTGGTGTTCCTTGGGTGATCCGCGCAAACATGAGATGAAAACTCTTTGTCGCGCTGCAACTCGAAGTTCAACATCATTTCATCAAAGGAATTGCCAGTGGGCGAGCCAGAAGGGTTGAACACCCAAGCGCATTCGGAGCAACCAAAACCCCGAAAGCGTATTTCGTCGATCCATACAAGCTTGCGGGGCATCCGTCTTTTAGCGCCGGTATGTGACACGAGCCACTCTTCCTCGGGAGAATGTTTTGGGGAGGAAAGATTCCTGTATAAGTGAGTGTGGCAGTACTTGGCACAGGAGTTGTTGATTTTGTTCGTCATACCAAGGTCGAACCCTCGCGGGACGGAATAGTTTCGGCCTCCGCTTTGTGCTTGCTTTCCGCCAAAGGTACACGACGGTGCGGCGCCGGATCTGCTGTGTGACGTATCGAAACAACAAGTTACGCGGTTGATGCGGAGGGCCACTTAAGTGCAACGGTTGGGTGGAGTGAGCATTCTTGCTCCTCTTTCAGGTTCCCTGAACTAAGTCAGTCCATCTGAAGTTCTCCCTATCTTAGCGAATGACAACCTTAAGGAGGTTGACATGTTTGCACGTAACGTCTCTTTTCATCTGAAATCTAATATGCTTTCTGATTACACCCGAACATTTGACAAGGACATTCTTCCGTTACTTCGCAAGCAGAACGGCTTTAAGGACGAAATTACATTCTGCCGTCCCGGCGGAATCGATGTGACTGCGATCAGTCTGTGGGACAACAAAGCGAGTGCAGAAACTTACAACACCAATTCTTACCCCGAAGTGTTGAAGACGATGGCAAGATTTATCGAGGGAACACCCAAGGTTCAGACCTCTGACGTTGTCAACTCGACCTTCCACAAGATCGCCGTGCCCGTAACAGCATAGGACTGTGAGCTCTCCGCACGAGAAGGCGGTTAACCCCGCCTTCCCAATTTCTGTGAGAGGTGGACGGTGCCGTCATACCTTTTCCATTGCCGTGATTGCCTGAAGCCTTTCACAAAACAGTTGAGTCTTCACGATTGCGAACAGGGCGGTGTCGTCTGCCCATTCTGCGGGAGCAATGACGTGGAACAGCGACTGTCAGCTTTCTACCCCGTCGCTTCAAAGAAGATCGCTTGACCTTGAGTGAACCGGCGCACATACCACCACCACGTCGAACTTCCGTCGCCTGAGATCATTTTCTCTGAGAGCACGTAGGAGGGTGCCCGAAAAGCAGTTTGACACCGCCGACATGGGAGTTTTACGACAGCTATCTGTCAGGGGTGGCAAGCTGTTGGATGTCCTTAGCCGGTTCCGCTCTTCCTGAATCAGGACCGGCACATTGGGGCTAGCCACTTGGCCTTCGTGAAGTTTTTCAGATCATGTGGGCGAGGTGTAAGGCGCCATACCACAACCATGCGCCAACCACCACCCAGAGGAAGGGCCAAGGATTGAGCTCGATGTGGGCCGGGAAGACCCGTGGACCACTCTTCTCTAATCTCATTCTTTGTTCTGCCGCTTTCACTTTTGATGTGATGCTGAACTGATTGACCATCGTCTCACTTCTTCACTACGCAATATGATAGAAGTGGCTAAGACCCATGTCTGGTCACATCGGACCACTTTGGCGGTTGTGGACCCCCCGCTGTGCTGGTTGCATCAACCCAACAACAACCTGAGCTGCCGCACTTAGCTAAATTAATCGTCAGAATTCTTTCCAAGTTTATGCTGTATCTATCGAGGAGATGAACAGTCGCAGCGAAGGGCGCTGCTCTGGCCTCCTGGAAAGAAACAATGGAATATGAGCCATTTCAATAATAATCCGACACCCAAACTCCGTCGTGTGAGACTCCACCAACCGTCGCTCAAGAAGGTTGAGCCCTGAATGGGCGCTGCATTTGCATCGGTGACCCTCGCCACCATCCACTGCGTTGTCTCAAAGTCTTTCGCCAGTTTGCGAACACTCGCTCCCTCTGATCGTAGGTGTCGCATTCTTTCAATATCCGCCAGATGGAATTTCCGCAGAGATGGTCTCCCGATATGCTTCCCAGTCCTACGTGCCTGTGCCATCCCTGCTTTTACCCAATAACTCCCGTTCAATCAGCAACCGCGCCCAGAATCTGAAACGTGAGTCTTCCTGCTGGCAAAGTCGTGTCAATGTTCTGCCGCGGAGAAACCAAATTTACTCCCAGAGACCGGCACTCTTCACCGCGGGACTGGGGAGGCGAACCACCTGTCTTCCGCGCCCAAAGAGGCGGCCTGAGAACATGACATAGCAACATACATTTGTGTTGTAAATTCATTCACCACGGTGCCATCAACTCCGCCCACATATGCTAGACTTCATCCCAAGTTACCTGGAGTCTGGCAGTTTCTGTGCCTCAAAGACTCCGGGCTTCAGTACTCTGTTTTACGCCGCCGAAGAGAACTCTGCACGTCATCATTTGGCTGGCGATTTTTCTCACTGAAAGGAATTGGGAATCCCATGTTTTCTCGCAGTCAGGCAACCAAAACTTTAATCGTTCTCGCAGCCGTTGCTTTCTGGGCGGCGTCGCAACCCGTTCTCGGCCACGCATCCACATGGAAAAAGCTTGCGCCGGCGACTGCTCCCAAGGCGCGCGCTTACCCCGCCATGGCCTATGATCCAGTAAGCAAGAAGGTCGTGCTTTTCGGCGGTTACGACTCGAGCGGCGGCGATCTCAATGATACGTGGACGTTCGACGGAACCACCTGGATCAAGGTGAAAACTGCGGTGGCGCCGTCGGCGCGCCGCTTCGTCACCATGGCATTCGACAAGCGCTCCAATAAGCTGGTGATGTTTGGAGGATTCAATCCAAATACGCGACAAATTCTGCGAGACACCTGGCTGTGGGACGGCGCTACCTCGACCTGGACCCAAGTCAAGATGAAAACATCGCCTCCGCCCGCGTATGGATCCATGTTGTTTAACGATCCGCACAACGGCACCGCGATGATGTTCGGCGGCTTCAATATTACTCATAAAGTTCCTGCCTACAGCACGACCTGGCGCTTTACGGGAACCGGCTGGCGGAAGCTGCATCCTGCCACCGCGCCCATCCCAAGGGGCTGGGGAGTGACCTGGCTCGACTCGAAGAGAAATAACGTCATCATGACCGGAGGCAACGGCGACACTATACGTACCGACAACACCTGGATCTGGGACGGTAGCAACTGGACGCAGCAGTCGCCCGCTACTCAGATACAAGCGACGGTCGGCTCTGGGTATTCTTTTGATCCCGACGTGCAGGCCGTGGTTGTGTTCGGCGGGTTCGGTCAAACCGGGGACACTAACGAAACCTGGGAATGGACGGGATCGGACTGGGTCATGCTCAACCCCACCAAGCTGCCCTCCGCTCGCGAGGGTGTCGGGATGGCCTATGATCCGACCAGTCGTCAAACTCTCATGTTTGGTGGTCAGCTCGCGAACGGCAACGTGTTAAAAGACTCTTGGGTACTGACCGGGCACTGACGTCTTCCGCGTTCGAACGTCTGCTTTTCTGCTCTTGTGTACTCGGAACAGCGATACACAAGAGCAGGGTTCAAGAAAACTGCCGGCCCGCCTCAGCAACAGGCTAACGCTCGGATCACCTTTTTATGCGCAGCCAGTGGGCACGGACAGTGAAGACAAGGCTCTGCCGACGGCAACGACAATCTTTCAGGAGCTCCCAACCGCGGGCGTAGTTGGAAGATTTATGTGAACCCTCAGGGGCACACGCCCCTACCAGCTAGAGAGACCGCGCGGAATTGCAAGTAAGTCAACTAAACTTGCAGCAACAGCCGTAACTACTAGAACTTTTCACCGCATCAGTGAGGCGCTTGGCGCTTCAGACGCAGCTAGCGGCCTGGCCAATCAGTTGCTAAGCTGCCCTTTCATCACCGTTGGAACCTGGGCTGCCAACTAAATCTTGTCGGAGTCGCTCCATTTGTTCCGATGCTTCCTGTATCTGCTCAGCATATTCATGGCCCTGTCGTGGTAGAAAGCCCCCGTAGTTCTGCAGCAGCAGGCGGGCGTTCACCTCGATGGCAGAGGTCTTGGAGCGGGCTTGGTTGGAAAGGGCAGACATTAGTTTTTCTAGCTGCAAATCGCGCACGGCTAGCTCTTGTCTGCTCTGGGCAGCTTCCTGTTCAAGCACTTGCGCGTGGTAGCGGATGAGTCCAAACAGACATGCTGTCAGTACCAGCAGACATGAATTGGCAACAATGGTTTCTGCCAAAGCTTTGCTTAGGCCAGCCTTGCTCTCTCTGTCGAATCTCGTGAAGCTGCTGGTTTCCGCAACGGATAGCGAAGACAGAAGCCCGCGAGCTCTGTCCATGTACTCCATGCCTTCGTTTGAATCCACCAGCATGAATGCACGGTGGCGATACCCCTGTTGGCGCAAATTAATGGAACGCTCCATCTCAGCCTGCTTTAAGTTAGCCAAAGACTCGAGCTGCGACTCCAGGGATCGTTCGCGCTCCGCCTGATTAGCTAGCCCTGCACGAAGGCCGGCAAAATCGGTTCCGATCCTGCCCTTCGCGTTGGTGTAGGGCTGCAAGTACGAAAGGTCCCCGGTTAGCAAGTATCCGCGCTGACCTGTTTCCATATCGGTCAAGTCTTTCAGAACACTTGAGATGTCCGCCTGGATCATGGAGGTTTCCAATGTGAGAGCCGCAATTTTCTGCATCTGTTTTAAATGATTGACAGCAAGATACGCATTCCATGCCATGAAAGCGAGTAGTGCGGTCGCCCCTACTTGCAGCGCAGCTTTTCGAAACATCTTCATTGTGCCATCCTTCACGTGACGTTCAGAACACCCTCAGTCGTGATTCGACTGGCTTTGCAAATCTCCTCCGCAACCTTGACCACCGCATTGCTGCTGTGGACCGGCTCTTCCGCTGACATAACCGGACTGGCAGCCAGAGTGAAAGCAGAGCATCCTCCTGCTTGTCGAAGTAAAGCACTACCTGATTCGCTGCCATCTGCGTACCTCCTACTGATTGTTCTTAGGAATGATAGGCCGATTCCCCTCAAGAATGAGGTTGTCTCTTTTGGTGCGCCTTATTCGGAAGGGCAAGGGTTCGGTCTTTGGAAACAGAATTCGGCAAGAGGCACTCTACTTAATAAGCCTTATTCCGGCCTCGGACACAGAGCACGGTGCGAAAATGCTACATTTGAATATGACGGCGAGAGAGTTCGACCCGACCGCCAATTGCATGGCCCTGGTACCTGGTCACTCTACGACCGGCCGTGCAGTCAGCTCACTCGGTTCCTGGAAGGGCGTTTTCAATCGCTATCTTGGCGTGCGGTTCAAAAATCAATGGGAAAACGCACGACGGCTGGGTTCGACTCAGCGTGACCCGTGCTCCCTTTACAAAAAACGGACACAAATGAGCGCAAACGAGAGAGTGACGACAAACTCAATGGCTGCAGCTAAATGCAAGAGAAAATCTGGAGGCGCGGGTCGGAATCGAACCGACGCATAAAGGTTTTGCAGACCTCTCCCTTACCACTTGGGTACCGCGCCCTATGACCTAAATTAGCGTGATACGCAGCAAAAGTCTACTGCTCGCTCAACCTGGAGTTGAGCACGGTTGGGAAGACTCCCGGCCCGAAGTCTCTCGGGTGCGCCGGGAGTTCGATAAATGGGAATCACTCTGACAGTTCCTATTTGACCGTGATGCTAACCCCCTTTGACGGAATCCCGTTCGCCACCACTTCCAGCTTGCTGGCTCCAGTTTCCATTCCCCCAGGAACGTCGAAGTTGGTGGAAACCTTCGCACTGCCGGTGGCCACGCCCATGGTGCTGTGGTCGTGTGTTTTCGCGTAGACCACATGGCCGCTGGCCTTGTTCGTGATTCGCACCAAGGGATAATTCGTGGCGGTTTCGTCCTCGTCCCCGAACGCAGCCGCCTGCGACAAGCCATTGAACTGCTGACCGGAGATCTTATACGTGGAGCCGCGCACCACAGTCTTCGGGAAGGCGGTAATCACCGGTGCCCAGGACGCTTGGTATTTCCCGATCGGGTTATAGACCGCTACGCTGCCGCCTTCGACGAGCACCTGACCAGTAGGCAGCACCAGGATAGGAGCGACACCTCCCACCGGGTCGACCGTGAGGTTGGTCCCATCGAAGTCATAAAGAGCTCCGGAACCCAACACCAGCACATTCCCATTGGGCAGCAATACCGCGAACGAGTCTCCCGCATTGTCGCCGTTCGGGAAGTCGGGGCCTACGGTCCATTTTCCGGTCGAGGGATGATAAATGGCGGTGTGTCCGGCGCCGCTCGTCGATGCCGAGCCGGTAGCGAACATCGTGCCATCGGGCCGAAGCACGCCCGGGCCCACTTCCCCCGGCGGATGGTAACAACCGCCGCCATAAGGGATACAACTCCCCTGGTAAGGCGAGTGCAAGTCCACGATCGTGCTGCCCGCACTGACCCATTTTTGCTGCGAGGGGATGTACCGTTCCGAGTGC